>JBBSBV010000039.1:0-34785 GCA_038250905.1 Acidimicrobiia bacterium | reverse complement strand
TCGTGACCCTCGACCCGGGCACCGAGGATCGTGCGGGCCGCACCCCCCGAGATCGAACCGTCCAACCACGCCTTCGAGGTATCGGCGAGAACTTCACCTGCGGAGCCGGCTTCGATCGCCGCGCGGGCCTCACCCTGGCGGATCCCAGTCCGGCGCGACAACCACGCCGCCGTCGACGCCGCACCATCCACCGCGCCGATCCCCCGCTGATGCGCCACCCACACCAACCGCGCGAACTGGGCCTCGATCCGATCTGCCTGCGCCCGCAAGTCGATCAACTCGTCGGCCAACGCCACATCCGAGAGGTCACCCGGGTCGGTGCCCACCAGCCCGTCGACCACATCGCGTAGGCACGCGATGTCGGTCGTATCGGCGACAGCAACCGCGACCACAGGAACCTCCCTTCACGACAACGACTCGGTTGTACGGCGCCGAAGCGCGAGGCCGCGAAGTCCCGAACAGGTCCCGGCAGCAGGGGAAGTACCTGGAATCATTCTCCCACAAGGGTGTGACACTCCCGCCTCCGATGGTCGTCCGCTCGCACGTCTCTTCGGGCCGTCCGCTCGCGCTCCTGATCGTCATGCCTGACGTGGGGCTCGCTGCTGACCTGTTCGCTCCGCTCGGGTGCGGCAAACGGACACGCAGTTGCCGACAATGCGCGGCGGTTCGGGCGAAGGTGACGGCTACGGTCGCCCCTCGTGGCGATCTTGCTGGGGTTGTTGGCGGCATGCGCCTGGGGCACGGGCGACTTCTCGGGGGGTATGGCATCCGCGCGGGCGCCGATCAGCGCGGTGTTGCTCGGCACCGAGACCATCTGCCTCGTCCTGCTCGTCGTACTCGCGCTGGTGACCCCCGGTTCGCCCACCGGACGGGACCTCGTCCTCGGGTCGATCGCCGGGATCCTCGGCGTCGCCGGGCTGGCGCTGCTGTATCGCGGCCTCGCCGAGGGGCGGGCGAGCGTCGTCGCGCCGATCAGCGCGGTCGGCGCCGCGGTCCTCCAGGTGGGTTGGGGCCTCGCGAGCGGCGAGCAACCCGGTGCCGTCGCGCTGGTCGGGATCGTGCTCGCGCTGGTCGCCATCGGGGTGGTCGCGGGATCCGCCGCCGAGCCGACCGACACCTCCCGCATGGACCGCGCGACCGAGACCCGGTGCGGACTCGGGGCCGCGGTCGGGTTCGGCTTCTACCTCATCCTCATCTCCGAGACCTCCGACGGCGCCGGCCTCTGGACTGCAGTCGCGGCCCGGGCAACGCCGGTGGTCGTCCTGCTCGTGGCGCTCGGCGCGATGCGGCGGCCGCTCCTGGTCTCGCGCGACGCGGCGCCGCTCGTCACCCTCTCGGGTGTCACCGATGCCGGTGCGAACGCGCTGCTACTCGTCGCCGTGCGCCAGGGCCTCCTCAGCGTGGTGGCCCCGGTCGCCAACCTCTATCCCGCGGTCACCGTCATCCTGGCCCGGGCGCTGGGCCACGAGAAGATCGACCGCTTCCGAATGATCGGGCTCGGCCTCGCCGTCGCCAGCCTCGTCCTCATTGCACTCTGATCCGGTCACACTCGTGACGACCAGGCAGCCGAGGCCCGGACGCGGGCATGCTGTGCCCAATGGAGTCGATGCTCTTCGAAGACGTGGGCGACGCGCTGCGCGGGATCCTCTCGCCGGATCTCGGCCCGATGTACCTGCGCGCGCATCGCTACGGAATCAAGGTGTGGTTCGGCACCGAGAAGCCGACGAAGGAGCACTACGAGGCCCAGGTCGTCGGCGCACGGGACGTCCCGGCGGCGCGCATGCTCGCCCTCGAGGTCGGTTTCCACTCCGAGCACCCGAAGGTGGCGGACAACGACGCGGTGATCGCCCGCCTCGTCGTCCACGAGAAGCGGTGGCGCAAGGAGATCGGCAAAGGCGCCGAGGTCGCGCCCTTCCTCGGTCGGGCCGACCACTGGCGGCGCATCTCCGAGACCTGGCTCGACCCCGACCTCGCCAAACCTGGACTCGCGTTCGAGATCGCGTCGTGTCTCGTCGACTACATCACCGCACTCGAACCGCTCGTTCGTGACGCCTGACACGCGCCGCGCGACAGCCGTGTGACGAGTGTGCGAACAGCACGCGAACGGGCCCGACGCGCGAGGCCGTGACCCTTACCCTCGCGGGCATGACGACGATTCCGTACGCCACGTTCACCACGAGACCCCGGAAGCGCCTCGCCCTGATCGCGCACGACAATCGCAAGCCGGACATGTTGGAGTGGACGCTCGCCAACCGCGACACCCTCGCCGCTCACGAGTTGTACGCGACCGGCACCACCGGGCTGCTCGTGTCCGAGGCGCTCGGGTTGCCGGTCACCCGGTTCCTGAGCGGCCCGTACGGCGGTGACCAGCAGGTGGGTGCGGGGATCGCCGAAGGTCGGCTCGACTGCGTGGTGTTCTTCTGGGACCCGCTCGAGTCCCAACCCCACGATGTCGACGTGAAGGCGCTGCTCCGTATCGCCGTGGTCTACGACTGTCCGATCGCGTGCAACCGCGCCACTGCCGACTTCATCCTCTCGAGCCCGCTCATGAGCGGGGTCTACGAACGCGGACCAGGCTCCGAGGCCAAGGCCGGTTGACGACCGCCCGCCCCTGGCGGTCGGTCGACAGATCGCGGATGCGACGAACCACACCCGACCCAGAATCCGGGTCAGGCGCCGACCACGCCTGCGGGGCACGCGACACCCGTACCGCCGAGGCCGCAATAACCGCCCGGGTTCTTCGCCAGGTACTGCTGGTGGTACTCCTCGGCGAAGTAGAACTCGGGCGCCGGCAGGATCTCGGTCGTGATCTCGCCGTACCCGGCCGCGGTGAGCCGGTCCTGGAACATCGTCCGTGACGCGACGGCTGCGGCCTGCTGGGCGTCGGAGTACGTGTAGATCCCCGAGCGGTACTGCGTGCCGATGTCGTTGCCCTGGCGCATGCCCTGGGTGGGGTCGTGCCCTTCCCAGAACGTGCGGAGCAACGCGTCGTACAAGACGACGGTCGGGTCGAACACCACGAGGACGGCTTCGGTGTGTCCGGTCCGGCCGCTACACACCTCTTCGTAGGAGGGGTTGGGCGTGGAACCCGCGGTGTAGCCGACGGCGGTGGTGTACACGCCCGGGATCTGCCAGAAGATGCGCTCGGCACCCCAGAAGCACCCGAGGGCGAACATCGCGGTCTCGAGCCCTTCGGGATACGGACCGCGCAGCTGGTGGAAGTTGACGAAGTGCTTGTCGGACAACGACATCGCGTCGGGCCGGCCCGAGAGCGCGTTCGCCGGATCGACGATCGCGGTCTTGTCGGAGTTGCGGGAGCGGAACACCATGGGGAAATCCTTTCGACTCCGCCATTGTCTCCCATCGCGCCGATTCGTTACGGGCACGCCGGCGAAGCCAGCAGCTACCGTCCGCCGCCATGACACATCGAGTGATCCAGTGGTCCACCGGCAATGTCGGTCTGCAAACCCTGCGCGGGATCGTGCACCATCCCGACCTCGAACTCGTCGGCCTGTGGGTGCACTCGCCCGACAAGACCGGGAAGGACGCCGCCGAACTCGCGGGCCTCGACACGCCGACCGGGATCATCGCCACCAACGACGCCTCGGCTTTGCTCGCGCTCGATGCCGACGTGGTCTGTTACACCGCCACCGGCGATCTGCGCCCGGGCGAGGCGGTCGCCGACATGTGCCGCTTCCTCGAGGCCGGCAAGAACGTGGTCTCGACCTCGGTCGTCTCCCTCCTGTACCCGCCGACCGCGCCGAAGGGCTGGGTCCGTCAACTGGAGGCCGCGTGCCAGGCCGGTGACACCACCTGCATCACCTCGGGCATCGACCCCGGGTTCGCCAACGACCTGCTCCCGCTCGTGGCGAGCGGGTTCTCGGAGCGGATCGACTCGATCCGCGTGGTGGAGAACCTCGACTACTCCACCTACATGCAGCCCGAGGTGTTGTTCGACACCATGGGCTTCGGTACGCCGCTCGACAACACGCCGTTGCTCCTCATCCCCGGCGCCCTCACGTTCGCCTGGGGCGGCGTCCTGCACATGATCGCGGCCGGGCTCGGCGAGGAGATCGAAGAGATCCGCGAGGTGGTCGAGAAATGGGCCGCACCGCACGACTACGACACGGCGGTCGGCCGGATCGCCGAGGGGACCATGGCAGGACTGCGCTTCGAGGTCCAGGGCTACGTCCGGGGCCGGCCCGCGATCATCGTGGAGCACGTCACCCGCATGCATCCCGACGCCGCGCCCGACTGGCCCCAGCCGAGCGGCTCGGGCGGTTACCGCATCACGATCAGCGGGTCACCCACCTACACCCTCGACTTCGAGATGATGGGTGAGGACGGCGACCACAACACCGGCGGTCTCGTCGCCACCGGGATGCGGATTCTCAATGCGATTCCCGCCGTGTGTGCCGCGCCGGCGGGCGTGATCTCGACGCTCGACCTCCCGCTGGTGACCGGACGCGGTCTGCTCAGTTGAGCGACGCGTCGTCGGGCGCGGTTGCGAAGATCGAGACCCGCCCCTTCTGCCGGCGCAGTACGTCACGCCACAGCGTCGATGGTGCGGTCCCGTTCACGTCCTGCACGAGGGCGTCCACCACGATCCAGTCGCCGCGCGCGATCTCGCTGTCGAGCTGACCCGGGCCCCAGCCCGAGTAGCCGGCGAAGATCCGTACCGCGCGGTAGTCCTCCGGCCGACCCTCGAGGTTCACCGCACCGATCAGGCCCACGATCATCTGCTCCCGGTCGGTCGGGCCCTCACCGAGACCGAGCGCGGCCTCCGGTTCGACCGGGCCCCCGAAATACATGCACGCAGGAGGCGCGGCGACCTCGACCCAGTCCGGGAAGATTTCGGCCATCGGGAGGTCGACCGGGCGATTGAGCACCAACCCCAACGCGCCGTCGGCATCGTGGGTCAGCATCAGCACGACCGAACGCCGGAAGCTCGACTCGTCGAGATCCGGTGACGCGACGAGCAGTCGACCGCGGGTGGAGGTGCTCACTTCACCATCGTCGCGCGCCGGATGCGGGATCGGCCGGTCGTGCGCGGCCGGTACGGTCTGGCCCGTGACCAGCCCGCCGACGTCCGCGCCCACCCCGATCTTCGGGGACTATCCACCGGAACGTCACGTATTACGCGACCTCGCGCTCGAGTCGGCGGGGGGCGACGGGGTCACCGCGCACGGCTGGATCGCGGTCGACGAGCACACCCGCGGCGTGACCGGACTCACCCATCCGGGCGCGCTCGCCACCCTGGTCGATGCGGTCGGCGGCGGCCTCGCGGCTACGGCGGCCCGGCCCGACTGGATCGCGACCGCCGACCTCACGCTCCACCTGCTGCCGCGGCCCGGCGTACAGCGGGCGCAGGCCCGCGGTCAGGTATTGCGCAAGGGCCGCACCACCGTGGTGATCGAGGTCGACCTCACCACCGAGACCGGTGCCGATCTCGGGCTCGCCACCATGAGCTTCGCGATCCTGCCTCGGCGCGAGGGCAACCCCGTGATCGACGGATCCGGTGACGTCACCCACATGACGATGGCGATTCCCGGATCCGGGTTCCGGTCCCCGATCGAGTTCGCCACCGGGGTGACCGACGTCGATCCGGCCTCGGGCCACGTGACCCTCCCGCTGACCGACTACGTGCGCAACACGCTGGGCGCAGTCCAGGGCGGGATCATGGCCATGACCGCCGCGGCCGCCGCCGGACGAGCCCTGACCGCGGCAGCCGGGCGCCACATCGACATTGTGGATCTGCAGGTCACCTACATCGCGCTCGCCAAGGTGGGGCCGGTCACCTCGCGCGCGACCGTGATCGACACGTTGCCCGCGGGTGGGACCGTCGACGTCGAGTTGCTCGACGCCGGTGCCGCCGACCGGCTGTGCACGATCGTCCGCGCTCGCGGAGTCGAGGTCGCGTGAACGGCTTCGACAATGCCGACGCGGGACGATCCATCGCCCGCTTCCTCGGCCTGACGATGGAGGAGGTCGGAACGCCGCAACCAGGAACCGCCCGATTGGTCGGCACTGCGCCGGCGGCGGCGTTCGTGCGGTCGGCCGACGGCGGCATCGCCATGGGCGCCTTGCTCACGCTCGCCGACAGTATCGGCGGACTGTGCGGCGGCCTCGCAGCACTCCCCGGCTGGGTCGTCTCCACCAATCTGATGCTGCGGGCGGTCGACCGCCACGCGACCGGGCCATTGGGTCTCGAGTCACACGTGTTGCGCGCCGGTCGTCGCGCAACGGTCACCGAAATCCGCATCACCGACACGGGCCAACACGACGCGGACGGGGCCGACGCGCTCGTCGCCACCGGCACCCTCACGTCGGCCGTCCTGGCGCCCGAGGGCGGCCCGCCGGTCTACGAGCGGCCGCTGATCCTGCGGGCCCCGGAGGTCGACACCGCGACCATGCCGCACCTCGACGACTTCCTCGGGGCGACGGCCGCCGGACCGAACCAGTTGACCCTCGCCATCACCGAACAACTCCGCAATCCCTGGGGAATCCTGCACGGCGGGGTCACCGCCGCCCTCGTTGACCTCGCCGGTCGCCACGCAACCGGGGCCGCAGCCACCACCGACACGGTCCTGCACTATCTCAGCCCCGGCCGGATCGGGCCCGTGACCGCGACCGCGTTCCCGTACGGCTCGCGCGCCGACGGCGAGCTGGTGCGCGTGGAGGTGCGGGACGCCGGCAACGGCGATCGCCTCATGGCCGTCGCCGTCACCACCGTGCAGTAGCGGCGATCCGCCAAGTACGGTCACGGCCGTGGCAGAGAAGTTCAGTCCGACGACGCCGCGGTCCTACCGATTCCTCAAGCACCTCGCGTGGATCATCACCGCCGTGTTCTACCGCCGGGTCGACGTGACGGGCGGAAGCCGGTTGCCGACGGGATCGCCCGCGATCATCGCCAGCAACCACAGCAACGGCCTGGCGGATCCGATCATCATCGTGGGTCGCCTCGGGATCCTGCCGCGTTTCCTGGCCGCGAGTTCACTCTGGAAGTACCCACCGGCCCGCCTGTTGTTCAAGCTGGCCGGCGTGGTGCCCATCAACCGGAAGTCCGACGGCGACACCGGCGACAACCGTGAAGCATTCGCGGCGAGCACCGCGGTCCTCGAAGCCCGGGAGCAGATCGCGATCTTCCCCGAGGGTCACGTGCACCGGGAGCCGCGCATCGTGCCGCTCAAGACCGGCGCCGCCCGCATCGCGTTGAACGCCGCCGCCGACGGCGTGGAGCACCTCTCGATCGTTCCGGTCGGCATCGTGTACGCCGACAAGGGCCGGTTCCGTTCGCAGGCCGCGATCCACATCGGCAAGCCGATCGAGATGGACCAGTGGGTCGCTCGCTACCGGTCGGATCCGGTTGCGACCGTGCGCGCGGTCACCGAGGTGCTCACCCACCGCCTGCACGACATCACGCTGAACCACGCCACCTGGCGCGAGGCGATGGTGGTGGACCACGCCGCCGCGATCGCGATCGACGGCGACGGCGATCTGATTCCCTATGAGCACGCGTTCGCGGACCGCTCCGCGCTCCACCGCGCCCTGGCCACCGTGATCGCCAACCGAGGCGGCGAGGAGTCGGAAGAGTTCCGGAACCTCGAACGCGCGGTCGACACGCACCTCGCCGACCTCGCCGTCCTCGGGGTGACCAACCCCCACGCGGTCCCCCGCCTCTACCCGGCGCGCTTACGACTCCGACTCATCCGCCTCGGCGTGGTCAGCGCAGTGCTCGCGCCGTTCGCGGTCGTGGGCGTGGTGCTCGACGGACCCGTGGTGCTGCTGGCGCGGCTCGCCGGTAACCGGGTGGAGCATCCGGCGTGGAAGGCGACCGCCAAAGGTCTCGTCGGCTTCGTGTTCTTCCCCGTGATCTGGACCTGGGAGTCGGTCCGGGCCTATCGCCGCTTCGGCGGCAAGGGCGCCGCAGTGGCGGCGCTCGCCGGACCGGTCGGTGGGCTCGCCTGGATCGCGTGGCGTACGCGGTGGGTGCGGTTCCGACACACCCGGGCCAGCCTGGCTTGGTTCCGGGAACCCACCGAGGCACTGGCGTCGGCCCGCCGCAGCCGCGAGAGCGTGGTCGACGCCGTGCACGGCATCGTCGGCGAGCCGGCGGCTGCGGGGAGCAGCATCAACGCGTAGTCGCCTCGTGTTCTGGCGCCCCGAGCCGGAGCTTGCGGAGGCGAGCAGCTCGGGAGCGAACCCCACGAACCGCCGTCCGTCAGGAGTGTGAGCGGACGAGCAATCAGGATGCCGCGAGGCGTTTGGCGAGGACGAGATGCGCCGCCGATGACGCGGCTGCGAGCACACCGAGGACCTTGCCCCGCCAGCCGAGGCGGCGCGATCCGAGGTTGACCAGCGCGTCGACACCGTCGGCGACCGCGATCATCGAGATCCAGTTCTCGCCGCCGCTGCGCTCACCGATCGCGATCGCGGCACCGGCGCCGAGCACGGCCTCCCGGGCGCCCATCATGCGGGCGACCGCAGCGGCGGCCGGCTCGCTCGCCCCCGCGCCGTAGATCGGCCCGAACGCCACCTTGGGCGACGCCATCATCACCAGCCCCATCCCGACCCGGGACCGAGCGACGTACAACGCGAACTTCCGGAGATCCATGTCGGGATCCTCGCGCGTGCCGGTCAGGCCGCGCGCATTGATGGCTCGCGCGGCGCGAGACCTGCAGCCCGATAGATCGCATCGATCACGGTCATGTTCGCGATCGCATCCGAAGGTGGCGTCAGCACGGGGCCACCGTCACGGACCGCGGCCACGAACCCCTCGAGCTGGTAGGCGTAGGTCGCCTTCTTCGCCCCCTCGACCCGGATCCGCCGCTTGGTCCCGCCGGTCCGGACCGTCATCCGGTACCCCATCTGCGGACCGGTCGGGTTGAACACCCGCAGTTCGCCGAGCTCGCCGACCGCCCGCACCGACACCTTCAGCGGAGTACTCGACCAGAGCGCGGTGGTCATCGTGCCGGTCACACCGTTCGGGTACTGCAGCTGGGCCTGCATCCACCGGTCGACACCCGGTCGTGCGAGCCGGGCTGTGGCCGAGACCACCTCGGGCTCCGCGCCGGCGACGAGCCGGTTCATGTGGACCGCATAACAGCCGGTGTCCATCGTGGCGCCGCCCGCGAGATCGAGGCGGTACCGGATGTCCTTCGGCAGCGGCAACGGGATGCACATCGAACTCTCGACATGACGGAGCGCGCCGATCTCACCACTGCGGACGATGTCGACCATCCGCTGCGCGACCGGGTGGTACCGATAGTGGAACGCCTCCATCACCACGAGCCCACTGGCCTCGGCGGCCGCCGCGACCTCGCGCGCCTCGGCGGCGTTGGCGGTGAACGGCTTCTCGCACAACACGTGCTTGCCGGCCGCGAGCGCCGCCGTGGTCCACACCCCGTGGAGCCCGTTCGGGAGCGGGTTGTAGATCGCGTCGATCTCGGGATCGGCGATCAGCGCCTCGTACGAGTCGACGACGCGGGGGATGCGGTGCTTGGTGGCGAACTTCTGCGCCCGGTCCCGATCCCGCGCCGCCACCGCCACCACCTCGACACCTTCGACCACCCGCGCCGGCTTGATCAACGCCGCCGGCGCTATCCGCGCCGCGCCCAGGGTCCCGATTCGCAGTCTTCCCATCCGAGGACTCTATGGCTCGTATCTCGCTCCGGTTCGGGAGCGCATTGCGATTGACAGTTCCTCAGACACTGCCCCAGGCAACCCGCACCGAGCGGAGCCTGCGGAGCGAGCAGCTCGGGAGCGAACCCCGCGAACCGCCGTCCATCAGGAGCATGAGCAGACGAGCCATCAAGGAGGAGCGCGAGCGAACGAGCAATCGTCAGGTGAAGCGGGTGATCAATCCGCGGCGACGGAAGATGCGGAGCATGCGGACGAGGAACCAGCACGCGAGCACGGCGAGAACCACCGTCTCGGCCGCGGCAATGCCGAGTTGGCTCCACGCGAGTTGGTGGCCGTCGACCAAGCCCCGCAACGCGGCGAACGCGTGGGTGGTGGGCAGCGCCTGCGCGACCGGTTGGAGCACCGTCGGGAGCGAATCGATCGGATAGAAGATGCCCGAGAGCGGCATCACGACGAACATCACACCCCAGGCCAGAGCCTCGGCGCCGGCACCGAAGCGCAGGACCACACCGATCACGAACAGGGCGATCGTCCAGCCCACGAGCAGCAGGATGCCGGCGATGGGCACGAGGCCGAATCCGAGCGTCGACACGTCGAAGGAATAGAAGACCAGCGCGCCGAGTGCGACGACCCCGACCCCCATGGCGAGTTTGAACATGCCGAACAGCGCGACACCGCCGACGTATTCGACCTCCCGCAACGGGGTGACCATCAGGTTCAGGAGATTCCGGCTCCACGCCTCTTCCAGCAGGCCGGTGCTCACCGAGATCTGTGATTGGTACACGACGTGCCAGAGGACGATCCCGGCGATGAGGTAGCCCGCGGCCTTCCCACCCGCGGTCGGATGCCCGCGCGCCACGTAGGTGGCGAGCGCGCCGAAGAGCAGGACGTCCACCAAGGGCCACAACGTGACGTCGAACAGGCGGTGCGGGCTCCGGAGCAGCACGTAGGCGTGCCGGCGGGCCACCGCGCGCATGCGGAGCCACGTCAACGCCACCCCGTGGAGCCGCTCGGGACGCGGCGCGGTCACGGTCACCGTCCCGACTCCGCCGTCGTCGGTGGTCCACCGGTCCGTTCGTCGGCGAGGTGCAGGAAGACGCCCTCCAGATCGGAGTGGCCGAAGCGGTCGGCGACTTCGGTGGGTGTGCCGTCCGCGACGACCCGGCCACCCGAGATGAACACCACGCGCTCGCAGAGACGTTCGACCTCGGCCATGTCGTGTGACGTCACCACGAGCGCGGTGCCGTCCTCGTCGCAGATCGCCCGCAACCCTTCACGTACGCGCCGCGAGACGTCGGGGTCGAGCGACGCGGTCGGCTCGTCGAGCACCAGGAGCCGGGGCCGGTGCAGCGTCGCGCGGACGATGCCGACGAGCGTCCGTTGGCCCGACGACAACTCGGTGCCCATCGCGTCGGCGAGGTGTTCGACACGGAACCTCGCCAAGCCGGCTTCGATCGCCGCCTCGGGATGAGCGAGGCCGTAGAGGTTCCCGTAGAGCCGCAGGTACTCGCGCACCCGCAGCCGTTCCGCCAGCGGCAGATAGCCCGCCGCGAACCCGACCTCCTCCGCCGCGTGTGAACGGTCACCCGCGATCGGTCGGCCCCCCACGTGCACCGAACCCGCGTCGGGCGTGACCACGCCGAGGAGCATCAGGAGGGTCGTGGTCTTCCCCGCGCCGTTGGGCCCGAGCAGGGCGACCCGCTCGCCGGCATGGACGATGAGATCGAGACCGTCGACCGCACGCGACCGGCGGTAGTCCTTCACCAGCCCCCGGGCCTCGAGCACGACGTCCATGGTCGGGCATGCTCGCAGGTCTCGGACCGGCGCGACCCCGAGTTGCCCGATCTCGTGTCGGCCCCGTTTGCGTCCTACGCTCGCGCGGTGCCCGATTACGCCGACGACCCGACCACCGAGTTGGAGCGCAAGGCCCGCGCGTTGTCGGTGACCGCCTTCGTCGAGTCCGTGACCTACGTGATCCTCTTCACGTTCTGGATCATCGTGCCCAACACGGCCGGTCGCGCGATCACCGGATCGATCCACGGGATGGTCTGGCTCACGTTCTGTGCCATGACGATCATGATCACCCCCGAAATGAAATGGTCGTGGAAGTACACGGTCGCCGTGATCCTCCTCGGGCCGATCGGCGGACTCATGGTCTGGTACCGGATCCGCCACGACGGCGTCCCGACCCCGGACTGGGCCAAACCCGCGTCGGCCTGACCGCGAGCCGCACCACCCCGTACGCCCGAACTGCCACGTACCGTGGTCGAGCCTCGACCCAAATGGGCGGTTCGCGGCGTGACATGGGTCGTCCGGCTCCGACAAACCACCCTCGGCGCCACCTCAGTCGCTAGGGTCATATGACCCACGACGGGGAGCGGAGCCCCGTCGTACTCAAGTCTGACTGCCTGCGCGTCGATTCCCCTGGTTACGGCTGAACGCCAGCGACCGGGAATCGCCTGGCAGTGGAGGGAATGCACTCATGCGACGAAAGCTCGCGACCATCCTGATCGCGGCCACGATGGTCCTTGCACTCAACCCGGGACAATCCGCCCAGGCGTCCGATCCCGGTGCCGAGGCGGACCTGGCGAACCGCGTCAACATCCTGCGCAGCCAGCACGGTCTCGGTGCGGTCGCGACGCACCCGGTCCTCACGGCCAAGGCCGAGGCGTGGGCCCAACACATGGCGGACACGGGCTGTCTCTGCCACTCCAATCTGCCTGACGGGGTCACCGTCGGCTGGCGCAAGCTCGGCGAGAACATCGGTCGCGGCCCGGACCTCGGTTCGATCCACCAGGCGCTGATCAACTCCCCACCGCACTACGAGAACATGGTCGACCCCGCGTTCCACTGGATCGGGGTCGGCATCGCCTACGGCGGAGGCCAGATGTACGTCGCCGAGGTGTTCATGGACGGCGACGCGCCCCCGGGACCGAGTCCCCTCCTCGCGTTCGATTCCCACGGCCGCGGTATCGCGGCACGAGCGCAGGGTGGTTTCTGGGTCCTGCAGGGCGACGGCACCGTCCTCTCGTACGAAGGTGCGCCGGCCTACGGGTACCCGCACTTCCCCGGTGACTACGCCCGCGACATCGCCGCCATGCCCGACGGCAACGGTTACGTGATCCTCGACTCCCTCGGCGGTGTCCATCGCTACGGCTCCGCGTTGTTCACGCTGGCCAACGTCGGCGGGCCGTGGTTCGGCTTCGACATCGCCCGGAGCATCACGGTCGCACCCGACGGCAAAGGCTTCGCCGTCCTCGACGGCTTCGGCGGCTTCCATCGCTACGGTTCGGCACCCAAGGTCTCGGGTCTGCCCTACTGGCCCGGCTGGGACATCGCGAAGGCGATCTCCTACCGGCCGGGCGGCGGCGCCTACATGCTCGACGGCTTCGGCAAGGTCTGGGCCCTCGGCGGTGCCCCGCAGTACAAGGGCACCTACTTCGGCTGGAACATCGCGCGAGACCTGACCGTCTGGCCGGACGGCAAGGGCTACGTCGTCGTCGACGGGTTCGGTGGCGTCCACCGATCCGGATCGGCACGCAAGCCTGGCCCGCTGCCGTACCAGACGATCGACCGCTGGCGCAGCATCGTCGTGCAGTCGGGAACGTTCCTCGCCGTCCGCAACGACGGCCTGCCCGTGCGGAGCTGATTCTCGGCTCCGACCCCCGGATCCCGCGCTTGCCCGCACCCGAGCGGAGCCTGCGGAGCGAGCAGCCCGGGAGCGAACCCCACGCCGGCACCATCCATCAGGAGCGTGAGCGGACGGGCAATGAGACCGGCTCAGATACTTTGAGGACGAGCTTGCCGGTGTGGTCGCCGGTGAAGAGGCGGTTCAGAGTCTCGGGCGCGTGCTCGAGCCCGTCCACCTCCTCGACCGCGTACTTGAGCTTGCCCTCGCCGACGAGCGGGGCAAGCCCGAGGATCGCCTCCATGAACCGGTCGACGTAGTCGAGGATCAGGAACCCCTCCATCCGCGCCCGCTTCATGATCAGGTTCGCGGTGTTGTGAATGCCGGCGGGCTGATCGGTGTTGTACGTCGAGATCGCGCCGCACACCGCGATGCGCGCGCCGATGGCCAGGTTCGCGAGGACCGCGTCGAGGATCTCGCCACCCACGTTGTCGAAGTACACGTCGATGCCGTCCGGGCACAGTTCGACCAGACGTGCGGCGACGGCTTCGGTCTTGTAGTTGATGCACGCGTCGAACCCGAGCTCGTCGACTACCCACCGGCACTTGTCGTCGCTGCCCGCGATGCCGACCACGATTCCTGCGCCCTTGAGCTTCGCGAGCTGCCCCGCGACCGATCCCACTCCCCCGGCCGCGCCGGAGACGACGAACGCGTCGCCGGCCTCCAGTGCACACACGTCCTCGACGCCGAACCACGCGGTGACCCCGGTGCTGCCGTAGATCGACAGCAGGTCGTTGATCTCGAGCCCGGGTGGGATCACGTTGGCCATTTCCCCCTCGGTGAGCAGCCAGTAGTCCTGCCAGCCGGGCATCCCGAGGACCAGGTCGCCGACCGCGAAGCCGTCGCGCCGGGACTCGACCACCTGGGCGAGACCCGCGGCCCGGACCACGGCCCCGATCTCCACCGCCGGGAGATAGGAGTCCTCCTCGCGCATCCACACGCGGTTGGTCGGGTCGACGGACAACGAGCGGACCTGCAGCAGGACCTCACCCTCGGCGGGGGTCGGGACCGGCTCCTCGACCCGATCGAGGCAGTCCTCGGTGACGAGTCCTTGGGGTCGAGCGGCGAGCAGGATGCGGCGATTGGTGGTCATGGCCCGCAGCTTGCCAGCTTCTACGATTTCGCGGTGGCGACCGAGCACCGCGAGCAGCCCGGGAGCGAGCCCCACCTGCGGCATGACCGTCAGGAGTGGGAGCAGACGGGCCGACCAGGCGTTCCCACCAACCTCGTCGACCTCGACCGGCATCCCATCGACGACCTCACCGATCCCCGCACCGTCGCGCTGGCGCACGGGTGCCGTGAGCATCTCCACGCGACCGGGGTCGCGATCGTGCCCGGCTTCCTCCGGCCCGCCGCCGTCGATGCCATGGTCGCCGAGAGCGCACGCTTGGCCGATGGCGCGCACCATCAGGACCTGGACGCGACGCCCTACCTCGAACTCCCGGCTCCCGGCTGGCCGTCCGACCATCCCCGCATGACCGACGGCCGGAGTGCGTTGACCGCCATCCCCTACGACGACTTCGGCCCGGCGTCGGAACTCCGCGCGCTCTACGAGTGGGATGGACTGTTGCGGTTCATCGCGCTCGCGCTCGGTCGGGACCGGCTGTACCGCTACGACGACGCGCTCGGCGCCCTCAACGTCGCGTCGATGGCCGACGGCGACGAACTGGCGTGGCACTTCGACCAGACCGACTTCGTCGTCTCGATCGCGTTGCAGTCGAGCGACGCCGGCGGCGGCGACTTCGAATGTGTCCCCGCCCCTGCGCAGTGCGGACGACGAGCACTACGACGACGTCGCCGGGGTGTTGGCGAACGACGGGACTCGACCGGTGACCACCGTGCCGATGATGCCGGGAACCTTGATGTTCTTCGAAGGGCGCAACAGCCTGCACCGGGTGACCACCATTCGCGGACCGCGTCACCGGTACGTCGCGCTCCTCGCGTACGACACCCGGCCCGGGACCTGTAGCTCCGAGTTGCTGCGCCTCGTCCGCTACGGGCGTTCGGAAGCTCGCGGCTAGGGAAGGCCCGCGCCGGGGACCGAGACCTCGCACACCTCGATCGCGCCCCGCAGATTCCCGGTTTCGGCCGGATTGCTCGCGTCGGCGGTACAGACGAACAGTGTGGTGCGGTCGGGACCGCCGAGCATGCACGCGTAGGCGCCGCGCCGCTCGACGGTGACGACGTCGGTCACGTCACCACCTTCGAGCACCCGGAGGACCCGACCGGTGAGCGGGCACGCCGACCAGATCGCACCCTCGGCGTCGAGACAGATGCCGTCCGGCACCGCGCCGTCGAGCTTCGCCCACGTCCGCCGGTTGCCGAGCGTGCCGTCGGGGGCCACGTCGAAGGCGGTGAGCGCACCCGCATAGCTCTCACCGATGACGAGCGTCCGCCCGTCGGGAGTGATGACCGTCCCGTTGGGGAACCGGAGATCGGCGGCGGCCACGTGCATCGACCCGTCGGGATCGACTCGCACCAGCGCGGCGCCGACGGGTGCGACCCCGGCATCGAGATCGAACCCGAAGTTCCCGACGTAGGCGCGGCCCATGGCGTCGACGACCATGTCGTTGGCGTGCCACGTGGCGAGGGCACTCAGATCCGCGATCTCGGTGAGGGACGACCCGTCGAACCGCAGGAGCCGCCGATCGTCCATCGAGACGACGAGCATCCGCCCCTGCGGATCCCATCCCAGCCCCGACGGGCGCTGCGGGACGTCGACGACCTTGGTGAGTTCGCCGGCAACCGACATGGACCACACCGTGGCCGCGTGCTGATCCGAGAACACCAACCGCTCGCCATGCCACCGCGGGCCTTCCGGGAACCTGAGCCCTTCGAGTACGACGGTCGTGTTCAGCTCCATGACTCCACTATGGCCCGTCCGCTCGCACTCCTGATTGATGGCTGTCGCGTGGGGTTCGCTCCCGGGCTGCTCGCCTCCGCAAGCTCCGGCTCGGGAGCGGTCGATGATTGCGCCTGAGTCAGGCATCACCCAGTTCGTGAAATCTCACCGAAGCGACCGGTCTGGTAATCGCTGATGGCCTGCTCGATCTCGTCGCTGGTGTTCATCACGAACGGTCCGTACCGCGCGACCGGCTCGCGGAGCGGCTCACCGACCAGCACGAGGTGCTCGCTCGGGACGTCGCCGGTGTTGACGACGTCGAGCGTGTCACCGTCCTGGTCGTAGATCCGCAGCGTGCCGTCGTGATCGCCGGCGAACGTGTAGACGATCGCCGTCTGCGTCTCCGGCACCGCGAGGGCGATCCGCCGTCCCGGGGAGAGGGTCACGTGGAGGTAGGTCACCGGTGAATGGGTCTCCACCGGCCCGAGGACACCGTGGTACTCGCCCGCCACGACCCGGACGATCGCGCCGTCGCCCTCGACGTGTGGGATCTCGGCCGCGAGGAACTCCTGGTAGCGCGGGGCGATCATCTTCTGATCGGCGGGCAGGTTGACCCACAGCTGGAATCCGTGCATGCGGCCGCCGTCGGTCAGGAGTTCGGCGGCGGGCATCTCTGAATGGATCACCCCGGACCCGGCGGTCATCCACTGCACCGCCCCCGGACCGATCCGACCCCGGTTCCCGGCAGAGTCCTCGTGCTCGGTTGCGCCGTCGATCATGTACGTCACGGTCTCGAATCCGCGGTGCGGATGGTCGGGCGCGCCCTTCCCCTGCCCCGGCGCGAGGTCCATGGGACCCATCTCGTCGAGCAGCAGGAACGGATCGACGAGCGAGAGCCGCGGCGTCGGGAACGGCCGCCGCACCTCGAACCCCGCACCCTCCAACTGCTTGTGCGCCTCCACTGTTGCCATCACCGTGCGACGACTCATGTTCCGCCTCCTGATCGCTACTTCGACTCTTACACCTGACAACCACCCCGCATTCCCAACTTCCTCTAACTTCCAGCGATGGATGCATTGGCCTTCTATGGACTGGAGTCGACTCCGGACCCGACCCACTGGCGGTTGCCGGTCGTTCCGACGCTGTGTTCGGGGCTCGGCGCCCTGTTCGGTGGTTGCGGACTCGGCGCCTGCGTGGAGGCCCTGGAGCAGGTGACGGGACGGCCGCTGGTGTGGGCCACGGGTCAGTACCTGTCCTACGCGCGGCCCCCGTCGGTGATCGACATCCGCGTCGACGAGGTCGTGCGGGGTCACCAGATCTCCCAGGCCCGGGCCGTCGCCTGCGTCGGCGACGACGAGATCCTGACCGTGAACGCCGCGCTCGGGCATCGGGAGGTGCCCCACGTCGGCGAATGGGCGGAGCGGCCCGTGGTGCCGCCGCCCATGGACTGTCCCCCGCGGGAACTGATGGATCGACCCGACGCGTCGATCATGGACCGCATCGACATGCGGATGGCCAACGCGCGGAACTTCGACCAACTCGACGGCACCCCCGGCGACGGCCGGTGCGCGCTCTGGGTCCGGCTCCCGGGACTGCTCGAACTCTCCGCGGCCACGCTGTCGATCGTCGGCGACTACGTGCCCATGGGCATCTCGCAGGCACTCGGTAAACGCGCGGGCGGCAACAGTCTCGACAACACGCTGCGGGTGGCGCGGCGGGTGCCGACCGAATGGATCCTCGCCGACATCCGCGTCCATGCGATCGCCGACGGCTTCGGCCACGGTCTGGTCCACCTCTGGGCCCAGGACGGCACCCTGCTCGGCACCGCGAGTCAGTCCACGATCGTGCGCAACTGGCGCGAGCAACCACCGGAAAGGTCACGCTGATGGCAGTCGTCCAACGTTGGGGGATCACCGTTCCCCTGGCCGGGGTTCCCCTCATGGAACACAAGGAATGGTTCCGCGAGTTGGTCGATCTCGGATTCACCGACGTGTGGTCCGCCGAGACCAACGGCACCGACGCGTTCACACCGCTCGTCCTTGCGGCGGTGTGGGCCCCCACCTTGCGCCTCGGCCAGGCGATCGTCCCCGTCTACACGCGGGGCCCGGCGCTCCTGGCGCAGTCGATCGCGACCCTGGCCGACATCGCACCCGGGCGCGCCGTGCTCGGTATCGGATCGTCGAGCAACGTGATCGTCGAGCGTTGGAACGGCATCCCGTTCGAACATCCGTACCAGCGCGTGCGTGACACCGTTCGCTTCCTGCGCGCCGCACTTGCGGGCGAGAAGGTCACCGAGGACTACGAGACGTTCTCGATCAAGGGGTTCCGGCTCGGTATCCGGCTACCCGAACCACCCACGATCCTCGTCGCCGCGCTGCGCGAAGGCATGTTGAAACTCGCCGGCCGCGAAGCTGACGGCGCGATCGTCAACTGGCTCTCGGCCGAAGACGTGCGCACCGTCGCGCCGATCGTGGGGGCCGACAAGGAAGTCGCAGCCCGGATCTTCGTGCTGCCCACGGAGGACCGCGACACGGTGCGCGGCATCGGTCGCCGCATGATCGCGGAGTACATGAACGTGCCGGTCTACGCCGCATTCCACGAATGGATCGGCCGCGGTGACGCGCTCCGCCCGATGTGGGATGCGTGGAAGGCGGGTGATCGCGCCGGTGCGACCGAGGTGATCCCCGATCATGTCCTCGACGAACTCATCGTCTGGGGTTCACCCGAGCAGTGCGCCGAGGGCGTTCGGGCCTACGCGGACGCCGGCGTCACCACCCCGGCGCCGATGATCATCGCCGACCCGCCCACCGCCCGAGCCACGATGCAGGCGCTCGCCAAGGTCAAGCCGTGAGGCGATCGGTGTGAGCCCCGCGCCGATGACCCAGGAGTGGCTCGACCAGGTCGTCGAGCCGGTGGAGGATCCCGGCCAGCGGATCATCGACGCGCACCACCATCTCTGGCCACCGGACGGAGTGCTCCCCTACGGCATGGCCGAACTGGCAGCCGACGTCGCGAGCGGTCATCGCGTCGAGCACACCGTGTTCATGGAATGCGGCGCGGGGTATCTCACCCACGGACCCGACCATCTCCGACCGACGGGCGAGACCGCCTTCGTCGCGGCCGCCGCGATGGGCGACCCGGATCATCTCATCGCGGGCATCGTCGCCCACGCCGACCTCACCGACCTCGACCATCTCGACGAGGTGCTCGACACCCATCGGGCCGTGGGGCACGGACACTTCCGCGGCATCCGCCACGGCGGTGCGCGAGACCCGGACCCGCGCGCCCTGATGATCCGCGGTGGCGCGCCGGAAGGCCTGTACGCGCGGCCCGAGTTCCGCACCGGCGTGGCCCGTCTCGGCGACCGCGGCCTCACCTACGACACCTGGCACTACCACCATCAGAACCGCGACTTCGCCGCGCTCGCCCGCGCGGTGCCCGACGCCCAACTCGTGCTCGACCACTTCGGGACGCCACTCGGTGTGGGTCACTACGCCGAGCAGCGCGAGGCGATCTTCGAGCAGTGGCGCGAGGACATCGCCGAGATCGCGCGCTGCGAGAACGTCGTCGCGAAGATCGGCGGCATGGCGATGCCCGACAACGGGTTCGGCTGGCACACCGCCGATCGCCCTCCGACCTCGGACGAGTTCGTCGCGGCGCAGGCGCGCTACTACCTCCACACGATCGAATGCTTCGGTCCCGAACGGTGCATCTTCGAGTCGAACTTCCCGATGGACCGGATGTCGTTGTCGTACCGCGTCCTGTGGAACGGTCTCAAGAAGATCGCGGCCCCGTTCTCGCCGAGCGAACGCGATGCGATGTTCTTCGCCAACGCGGCCCGGATCTACCGCCTCGACGTCGAGCGCGGCCCGAGCTGACGGGCCAACTCAGAACATCCGAATCGCGTCACGCGATCCGAGCACGGCGGCATCACCGAACACCTCGAGTCCTTCGAGGCCGCGTCGCCCGATCACGTACAGCAGCAGGTCACTCGCCGCGCCGCGCACCGCAACATCCCCCTTGGCGTGTTCGCGTGACAGTTCGAGTCCCTCAGGGGTGAACCGCAGCAGCCATTCGCCGTCGCCATCGGTCGTGTGGAGGTGCACCGACTCGCCCCCGCCCTGCAGGGCCTGCAGACCGTCGGGCCGGGAGTTCAACGAGGCCGCCAGGTTGACGAGCCGCTCGTCGATCCCGTCGATCGCCAGGTCGGTCTCGATGGCGCCGCTCGCGCCCACCGCACTCTCCGCGTCCCAACGATGGATCGTGGTCTCGTGCGCCATGCGGCGGGACCAGAACCGGGCGTGCTGGTCGGGACCCCACGACCACATGTCGGCATCGGGATCGATGCCGCGCAGCGTCGCGACGAGTTGCGCGGCGCCGGCTGCGAACCAGTCGGGGTAGTCGGCCTCCGCATCGGGCAACTCGAGATCGAGATCGCCGGGACTGACGAACGCGCGCGTGTCCGCGACCCCGAGCACCCACCGGTGGATCGTCCCGGTGTGCTTCACCAACTTGGCCATCGTCCACTCGGGGGTTGCCGGCACTGCAGCCGAAAGATCCGCTGCCCGCGCCGCCGCAACGAGCGCGGCCGCCTCGCGGTCGACGACATCGAGGAACTCTTGATGATCCATGGCGGTCGACACTACGACGCCTCAGCCGAACAGCGTCAACGGGTCCTCGCGTTCGATGAGGCTCGCATCGTCGTGACGAGCCGCGTTGACCCGCGTGCTCACGGGCCAGAACTCGAGCAGGTCGTCGGGCGCGGGCACCAACAACGGTTCGAGTGCCGCGGGCTCGGTGACCTCACGATCGAGCCATTGGTCCCAGTCCGTCCGTTGGAGCATCACCGGCATCCGGTCGTGCACCGGCGCGAGCGTGGCGTTGGCACGCGTCGTGATGACCGCGCAACTCCGGATCCACGGCCCCGCGTCCACGCTCCGGTCCCGCCAGGCCTCTGCGAGCCCGGCGAAGGCAAGGGGGGCACCGTCGCGCGCCCGGATGAACACCGGGTGCTTCTTGCCGCCCACGAGGGTCTGCCACTCGTAGAACCCGTCCGCAGGGATGATGCACCGACGCCGTTCGAACGCGTGGCGGTACGCCGGCTTCTCGGTGAGCGTCTCGGCCCGGGCGTTGATCAGGCGGTCGCCGATCCCGACATCGTCGGCCCACGACGGGATGAGCCCCCACCGCATCGGGCCCATGAGCCGGCGCCCGTCCCGTTCGAGCACGGTGAACACGTCCATGCGCGGGGCGACGTTGTAGCTGGGCGCGGGCACACCGTCGAGCACGAGCTCGTCGACGTCGAAGTGCTCGGTGAGCAGCGTCGGAGCGCTCGCCTGGACGAATCGTCCGCACACGGTTCAGCGACGGCCCGCGCGCTCGGCGACCGGCACCACGAACCGCAGCGCCGACCACGTGTCGTCGATGGCGCAGACCTTGTTGTCGACCAGGCCGTAATCGAGCCCGATCTGCTGGACGGGATCGAAGGTGAGATCCGTCGCGACACAACTCGTCTTCTTGGGCCACGCCACCCACAGGCCACCAGCAGGTTGCAACGCGCGGGCCATGATCGGGAACCGGCGCGCCAACTCGCGTTCACGCGTCGCGAAGAAGACAACGACGTCGAGACGGCCGCGCGCCTGGGTCCGGATCTCGACGTCGTCGGGCAGTGGCGCCAGCACGCGGTCGAAGCCCGGAGGCGCGGCGACCAGCGCGATCGTCGCGCCGTCCTTGATCCCGAGCTTCTTGGCCAATGGTGCCTTGGTGTACCCCGCCATGCGAGCGCCATCCGAGCGCATCCGCCGACCAGAGTCAACTCGGAGCGCGCATCTCCGATGGCTAGGTCGGGTCGCCACTTCGGTAACGCCAGAACGCGGGCAACGCGAACGCGAGACCGGCCGCGCCCGCGACGCAGAGCAGTCCGCCCGACACGACGGAGAACGTCGGTGACGTCGCGGACGCGACGAGCCCGCCTTCGAGGTCGCCGAGTCGGGGACCGCCGGCCACGACCGCGATGTGGATCCCGGTCAGGCGCCCCCGCAGGCTGTCGGGCACACTCGCTTGGAGGATCGTCGAGCGGAACACGGCCGAGACCACGTCGGCACCCCCGGCCAGCGCGAGGAGGAGCAACGCGAGCACGACGCGGTTGCCCACGAGGCCGAACCCGGCGATCGCGAGACCCCACACCACCACCGCGATCACGATCGCCGCGCCCTGGCGGCGCACCCGGTGCACCCAGCCACTCGTCAGCGCGGCGACCACCGCACCGACCGACACCGCGGCAAAGAGCAGCCCGGCGAGCTCGGGACCCGCACCGAAGCGGGTCCGGGCGAGCACCGGGAACAACACCCGGGGCATGCCGAAGATCATCGCCACCAGATCGATGAAGAAGGTGGCCTGGAGGATCCGCTTCGACCGCAGGTACGCGAATCCTTCGCCCAGCCGCCGCCACGAGCCCAGGACCTCGTCGTCGGGGTCGTCGACGATCGGCGGGTGGTGGGTCATGAGCAACGCGGCACCGATCGTGCCCGAGAACGACAGCACGTCGATCCCGTACGCCCACCGGTAGCCGAGGGTTCCGACGATGACGCCCCCGACGGCGGGACCGACGATCTGCGCGGTGTTCCACATCACCTGGTTGAGGGCGAGCGCGGAGGGCAGCCGGTCGGGGGGCACCAGGCTCGGGGTCATCGCGGAGCGGGTGGCCAGGGAGAACCCGCTCAGCCCGGCGACCAGGCCAGCGCCGAGGTACACGAACACGAGCGGCGTCGGGGTGAGGAAGGCCGCGGCGAGGAGCAGTCCGGACGCGGCTGCCTGCCCCATCTGGGCGAAGAGCAGCAGGCGGCGGCGGTCGAACCGGTCGATCCACGACCCGCCGAAGAGCGACGCCAACATGAGCGGGACGAGCTGCACGAGTCCGATCAGCCCGACCGCGGCCGGGTCGTGGGTGAGCGCGTCGACCTGGAGCAGGACGGCGACCAGCGTGATGTTGGAGCCGATCTCGGAGAAGATCTCGCCCGTCCACAGCAGCCGGAAGTCGCGTTCGCGCAGCGGTGCAAGGTCGAGCGCGAGCCGGCGGAGTCGGGATCGGAACGTGCCGGACGACACCTTCCTATTCCCGATCATTTCACTCGACTTTTCATGAGGCCGCCGCTAATGTCGCTCGACGTTAGGACTCCCACGACGCGACACACCCGGCTCAACGAACCCCGACTCAACGAAGAGGTACTTGCGATGACACTCCGACTCGGAGACGAAGCCCCCGATTTCACCGCGGAGACCACGGAAGGTTCCGTGAGTCTGCACGACTACCTCGGCGACAGCTGGGGTCTGTTGTTCTCGCACCCCGCCGACTTCACACCGATCTGCACCACCGAACTCGGCGAGTTGGCGAAGCGCAAGGGCGAGTTCGACGCCCGCAACGTGAAGCTCATCGGCCTGTCGGTCGACTCGATCGAATCGCACCAGGGTTGGCTGCCGGACATCGCCGACGTGAAGGGCACCCCGCTCAACTACCCGTTGATCGCCGACCCCGACCGCAACGTCGCCACCCTCTACGACATGATCCACCCGTCGATGAACGAGAAGGTCACCGTCCGTTCGGTCTTCATCATCGGCCCCGACAAGAAGATCAAGCTCACCCTGACCTACCCCCAGACCACCGGACGCAACATCGACGAACTGCTGCGCGTGATCGACTCGATCCAGCTCACGGCAAAGTTCGCGGTCGGGACCCCGGTCGACTGGAAGTCGGGCGACGACGTCATCATCGCGGGCTCGGTCTCCGACGACGCAGCGAAGGAGAAGTACCCCGAGGGCTGGCGCACCGAGAAGCCCTACCTGCGCTGGGTTCCGCAACCCTCGAAGTAGTCCGAGCCATCAACGGAGGTACGGCATCGGATCGACGGGGACCCCCTGCACCCGCACTTCGAAGTGCAGGTGGGGACCCGTCGAGTTGCCGGTGTTCCCGACGGCGCCGATCGTCTGGCCGGCCGTGACCCGCTGCCCGGCGTGGACGGCGAAGCGCGACAGGTGCCCGTAGAGCGTCGCGATCCCGCCACCGTGATCCACCACGATCGCGTTGCCGTAGCCGGACGCAGGACCGGCGAGGACCACCACGCCGTCACCACCGGCCCGCACCGCCGAGCCGTAGCCCGCACCGATGTCGATCCCGGTGTGCATCCGCATGGTGTGGAAGATCGGATGCATGCGCTCACCGAACGGTGAGGTGATGGGACCGTCGGCCGGGAACCGGAACCGGCCCGGTGTGCTCCCGCCGTTGGGTCGGGCGTGCAACACGTCGGTGATCCCGCTCGAGGCCGCCCGGTTGGCCGCGGCCGCCCGTTCGAACTCGGCCTTGCGTGACTGCGCGTTGGCCAGGACCGCACCGAGTTGGGCCTCGACCGATCGTGCGGCATCCACCGCGCGCCGTTCCTCGGCCTGGACCGTACGCAGGCTGGCGGCTTCGGTCGCCGCGGCGCGTGCGGCCTCGGCCACCGTGTGCCGCCGCAACTTCAATGCGTGCTGCGCGTCGACGACATCGAGGTGGGCGATGCGCACCGCGTCGAGATCGGCGGCGACCCGCTCCCCCACGTTCGACAGGTACTGCTGGGCGGCCGAGGCGTCGTGGATCGACTTCGCGCCGCCGAGCGCCGCGAGGGCCGGCGGCGCGCTGGCCCCGGCCTGGCGGTAGAGCAACGCCGCGTTGCGGCCGCTGCGTCGCCGGGCCGCCTGCAACTTCAGCCGACTCTCGGCGATCCGCGTCTCCAGTGCCCGGCGGGCCCGATCGACCCGGTCGAGGTCCGCGGCGCGGGATTGCATCGTGGCGTCGGCCCGTGCGACCCGCGCGTCGAGGTCGTGGGCGCGGGCTTCGAGGTCGGCGCGGCGGGCCCGGGCTGCGGTCACCGCGGCCACGGCCTTGGCTTCGTCGTTGGAAGCGGCCTCGAAGTCAGGCGCCGGCGTGGCCTGGTGGACTCGCTCCCGGGCCACCGATCCCGCCGGTGCCGGCGCGATCGTCAACGCCAGCAGGGGCGCCGCGACCACGGCCCATACCCGAATCCGTAACATCAGGAGTTGACGCTAACCACACCAGCAACACTGGTTGCGGACCCTTCACCCGGGACGGGGAAGGGGCGGACGGACCGGAACTAGACGTCGAGGAAGCGCCGGAGGCCCACCACAGCACCGATGGCACCGATACCGGCACCCAGGAGCAGCACCATGAGGCTGATCTGGAAGGCATCCGAGGGCCCGACGTACCAACCGTGCCAGAACGTATTCGTGGTGGACGGTATGGCGTCCGTGAGCACTTTGCGCAGTCCCCAGACCGCGGCGACGCCCACGAGCGCGCCGACGACCCCCTGCACCATCCCCTCGAGCATGAAGGGCACGCGCACGAACCAATTGGACGCTCCGACCAGCTTCATCACCTCGATCTCCCGCCGGCGGGCGAACGTGGCGAGGCGGATCGTGTTGACGATGAGGAACAGCGATGCGAACAGCAGGGCCGCAAAGATCGACAGGAACCCGATCCGGATCCACCGGCTCGTCGTGAGCAGGTCCTTCACCGACTTGTCCGCGGTTTCCACCGAGCCGACCCCACCCAGGTTGTTGTAGCGGGCCGCAACCTCCTTGGTGAGCTCGGCCTTTCGCGGGGCGACCCGGAACGACTCGGGGAGATCGGCCGCACTCGTGGTGGACACCAGCTGTGGTTGGTCGGTGAACAGGCGCTTGAACTCCTTGTACGCGTCCTGCTTCGACAAGAACTTGTAGTGGCCGACGTCGGGGTCGCCGTTCAGCGCGCTCTGGACCGCCTTGGTCTCCGGTGTGGTGGCGCCCACCTTCATGAAGATCTCGAACTCGACGCCGTCCTTCCAGCGCTGGGTGCCGTGGTCGACGAGGCGCGTCATCAGGAGCGCGCCGCCGAGCACACACAACGACACCGCGACCGTGATGACCCCGGCGGTCGTCATCAACACGTTGCGCCGCAGCGACACCCAGGTCTCGCGCGCGAAGTAACTGGCCCGTCCGAACATGTGCCTCCTCAGCTTCCGACGCCGTAGATGCCACGCGCCTGATCTCGGACCAGCGAACCGTGGTCGAGTTCGAGCACCCGGCGACGCATCGTGTCGACGATGCGCGAGTCGTGCGTGGCCATCACGACGGTGGTACCGGTGCGGTTGATGCGATCGAGCAGTCGCATGATGCCGACCGTGGTCTGGGGGTCCAGGTTGCCGGTCGGCTCGTCGGCCAGCAGGATCAGCGGACGGTTGACGAACGCCCGCGCGATCGAAACGCGCTGTTGCTCACCACCGGAGAGTTCGTCCGGGAAGCGGTCCAGCTTCGACGTGAGCCCGACCAGATCGAGGATCTGGGGTACCTGGGACTTGGTGACGTGCTGGGGCCGACCGATCACGTCCGAAGCGAACGCGACGTTCTCGTAGATCGTCTTGCCGGGAAGCAACTTGTAGTCCTGGAAGATGCAGCCGATGTTGCGCCGCAGTTGGGGAACCTTCCACTTCGACAGGGCGGTGACATCGCGGCCCGCGACGATGATGCGACCCGTGGTGGGGGTCTCGTCCCGGAGCAGGAGTCGGAGAAAGGTCGATTTCCCGGAACCGGACGGGCCGACGAGGAAGACGAACTCACCTTTGCCGACGTCGAGGTTGACATCCCGGAGGGCGGTGACGTCGCCCTTGTAGGTCATGGTGACGTTCTCGAAGCGAATCATGGGAGCACATCAGGCTATCGGGGACCAGGCTCGATTCTGGGTCACGAGACCCAGACCACCAGGTCAGCAGGGGTCTCGCCAGTTTGACCGAGCCGGGCCGGCCGGCCGTGGCAATCAGTTGCCGCTGCGCCGCCACTGGAGGAATGCCTCGATCAGGCCGTCGAGGTCACCGTCGAGCACCGCCTGGATGTTCCCGGTCTCGTAACGGGTGCGTTCGTCCTTCACCAGCTGGTACGGGTGCAGCGTGTAGGTGCGGATCTGACTGCCGAAGTCGATGCCGCGCTTCTCTCCGGACAGCTGCTCGAGTTCGGCCCGCTGATCCTGGCGCCGTTTCTCGGCGAGGCGCGCCGCGAGGATCTGCATGGCCTTGGTCTTGTTCTGCAACTGCGAGCGCTGGTTCTGACACGACACCACGATGCCGGTCGGGAGGTGGGTGATCCGGATCGCGGAGTCGGTGACGTTGACGTGCTGACCGCCCGCACCCGACGATCGGAACGTGTCGATACGCAGGTCCGACGGATCGATCTCGGGCGCCTCGGCGACGTCGAGTGCGGGCACCGCGTCGAATGCCGCGAACGCGGTCTGGCGGCGAGCGTTGCCGTCGAACGGCGAGATCCGGATGAGCCGGTGCACGCCCTTCTCACCGGTGAGCATGCCGTACGCGTAGCGGCCCTTCACCGTGAAGGTGGCGGAGCTGATCCCGGCCTCGGTGCCCTCGCTGATGTCGTCGATCTCGACGGTGAAGCCGCGCCGTTCCGCCCACCGGCTGAACATGCGCAGGAGCATCTGGGTCCAGTCCTGCGCGTCGGTGCCACCCGCGCCCGAACTCACCTGACAGATGGCATCGCGTTCGTCGTGCTCACCCGTGAACAGCGCGCGCAGCTCGAGCTTGTCGAGTTCGGTCCGCAGCGACTCGATACCGGATTCGATCTCGGGCACGACGCTCTCGTCGGACTCCTCGCGTCCGAGTTCGAAGAGCGTGTCGAGATCATCGACCCGCTCGGTGAGACCGTCGATCAGTTCGATGTCGTCGCGCACGCCGGCGAGTTCGCTCGTCACCTGCCGCGCCGCGTCGGGGTCATCCCACAGGCCGGGGTCCGCGGCCTGGGTCTCGAGTTCGCTCACGCGATCACGCTGCTCCGCGATGCGCAGGTACGCGCGCGCTTCGTCCACGCGTTTGCGCACAGCACCGATGTCGTCCGAGAAATCACGCATGGGATCGGGTCGGGCTCAGCGGCCGTGGCAGAGCTTGAACTTCTTGCCGCTGCCGCAGTAGCAGGGTTCGTTGCGCCCGGGGGTCTTCTCGACCGCCACCGGCTGCTGGGGCGCGACGTCCTCGACCACCGGCGCCGCACCACCGAGTTCCTCGACCGGGGTCGCCGCCGCAGCCGCCGCGAAGCCGCCCTGGCCCTGGACCGGGTCCTCGGCCGCCGAGTACTGGACGTTGCGGACCACGCTCGGGGCGTCGTCGGCCACCACTTCGAGCCGGAAGACGTAACGGACGAAGTCGTCCTTGATGCCTTCCATCATCGCCTCGAACATGTCGAAGCCTTCGCGCTGCCACTCGGCGAGCGGGTCCTGCTGGCCCATGGCCCGGAGGTTGATGCCCTCGCGGAGGTAGTCCATCTCGTAGAGATGCTCCCGCCAGTGCTGGTCGATCACCGAGAGCATCACCCGGCGTTCGATCTCGCGCAGTTGTTCGGTACCGATCTGCGCTTCCTTGGCCTCGTACTGCGCGATGGCATCGCCGTTCAGCAGTTCGAAGACCGCTTCGGGATCGTTGAGTTCCGCCACCTGCTCCCGGCTGACCCGCAGGGGGAACACGTCGGTCGCAGTGAGCATCAGTTCGTCGACGTCCCAGTCCTCGGCGAACTCACCGCCGCCGGTCGTGGCCTTCACGACGTGGTCGATCGCGCCCTCGATCGCATCGATCGACTCTTCGCGCAGGTCGCCACCGTCGATGATCTGCTGGCGACGGCGGTAGATGACCTTGCGTTGCTCGTTCATCACCTCGTCGTACTTCAGCACGTCCTTGCGGATCTCGAAGTTGCGATCCTCGACGGTGCGCTGTGCACGTTCGATGGCCTTGGTGACCATCTTCGCCTCGAGCGGGAGATCGTCCGGGAACGCCCTCCCCATCACCCAGTTCATCGCCCCGGTGGCGAAGAGCCGCATGAGCTCGTCCTCGAGCGAGAGGTAGAACCGGCTCTCCCCCGGGTCGCCCTGCCGGCCGGCACGGCCTCGGAGCTGGTTGTCGATCCGGCGACTCTCGTGCCGTTCGGTGCCGAGCACGTAGAGCCCGCCGAGCTCGCGCACGGTGGCACCTTCTTCGTCGCACTGTTCCTTGAACTGCTTGACGAGCACGGCGTACTGCTCGGGCTCGGCCTCGGGAGTCGACCCGCTCGCGAGCATCTCCTGACGGGCGAGGCCCTCCGGGTTGCCGCCGAGCAGGATGTCGACGCCGCGACCGGCCATGTTGGTGGCCACGGTGACCGCGCCGATCCGGCCGGCCTGGGTGACGACCTCGGCCTCCGCTTCGTGCTTCTTCGCGTTCAACACCGCGTGCGGGATCCCGCGCTTGTCGAGCAGGCGGGCGAGGTGCTCGGACCGCTCGACCGAGATGGTGCCGACGAGGACGGGCTGGCCGACGTCGGTTCTCGTCTTGATGTCGTCCGCGAGCGCCTCGAACTTGGCGTCCTCGGTCTTGTAGATCAGGTCGGGCTCGTCGAGGCGGACCATCGACCGGTTGGTCGGGATGCTCACCACTTCGAGGCCGTAGGTGTGCATGAACTCACCGGCCTCGGTGTTGGCGGTACCGGTCATCCCCGCGAGCTTCTCGTAGAGCTTGAAGTAGTTCTGCAGCGTGACGGTGGCGAGCGTCTGGTTCTCTTCCTTGATCCGCACGCCTTCCTTGGCTTCGACCGCCTGGTGCAGCCCGTCGCTCCACCGGCGGCCTTCGAGGATGCGGCCGGTGAACTCGTCGACGATCCTGACCTCGCCTTCGGCGACCACGTAGTCGACGTCCGGCTTGAAGAGTTCCTTGGCCTTGAGCGCGGCCTGCAACTGGTGCACGAAGTTCTGGTTCACGTGCTCGTACAGGTTGTCGACGCCCAGTGCGTCCTCGACGCGGTGGATGCCGTCCTCGGTGGGAACCACCGTCCGCTTCGCCTCGTCCACCTCGTAGTCGCGTTCCCGTTGGAGCACCTTCACGATGCGGGCGAACTGGAAGTACATCGCCTGCGCGTCGTCGGCACGGCCCGAGATGATCAACGGCGTCCGGGCTTCGTCGATGAGGATCGAGTCGACCTCGTCCACGATCGCGAAGAAGTGCGAGCGCTGGCCCTGCTCCTCACGGGAACCGGCCATGTTGTCGCGGAGATAGTCGAAACCGAACTCGTTGTTGGTGCCGTAGGTGATGTCGGCGGCGTACGCTTTGCGCTTCTCTTCCGGATCGTCGATGTCGGGGAGCACTGCGCCCACCTCGAGTCCGAGGAACTGGTGCACGCGCCCCATCCACTCGGCGTCGCGCTTGGCCAGGTAGTCGTTGGTGGTGACGAGGTGCACGCCCTCACCCGCGAGCGCGTTCAGGTAGGCCGGCAGCGTCGAGACGAGGGTCTTGCCCTCACCGGTCTTCATCTCCGCGATCCACCCGAAATGGAGCGCCGCGCCCCCCATCACCTGCACGTCGAAGTGGCGCTGGCCGAGGACACGCTTGGCCGCCTCGCGCACCGTCGCGAACGCCTCGGCGAGGAGATCGTCGAGGTCCTCACCCTGGTCCAAGCGGTGCTTGTAGACGCCCGTGAGGGCGCGCAGTTCCTCGTCCGAACGGACTTCCATCTCCGCCTCGAACGCGGCCACTTCCGGCGCGATCGTCTGGAGGAGCTTCAGCTTTCGGCCTTCACCCGCGTTGAGCAGCTTTGCGAACAGACTCATCGGGGCCGAGTGTACCGGCGGCCCCCCTCGGGATCGGGCCGCACGACCTATTCGATGGGAAGCGCCACGTTCGCCGGCTCCCGCCGCGGGTGGGATCGGCCGATCCGCTTCTCGTGCAGCCGGGAGACCTGGTGTTCGGTCTTCTCGGCCGCCCGGTCGAGCGCGGTCCGCAGATCCGGTGCGGTGGCATGGGCTTTGACGAACGTGCCCTTGAGGTGGACGATCACTTCGCATTGCTCACAATCGGAGACCCGTGGATTCTTGATCTCCGAGAACTGGACCTCGATCCGGCGGATGTCCGGAGCCAGACGTTCGAGGCGGCCCAACTTGCGGCGCCCCACTGCGATCACGTCAGGGTCGAGTTCGACGTTGCGGCCTCGTACGAGGATGTCCATCGTCACCTCCGAGTTCGTGGTTCCTTTGCGGGCACCTGTCGTGGGTGTTCGGTGTTGTTCCGATCGGCCGGGGCGTCGTGAAACTTGACCGGCGGTTCGAACTGTTCCGGCGCGGCGATCCAGCCGACGAGCGACTCCGCCACGGCGTCCGCCGAGGGAGCGTAGGAACCGGAGCGGATCGCTGCTCGCAGCTCGGCGAGGCGCGTGGCACGAGGGGACGAGACATCGAACACAGGGTTCGAATCCATCACGGCCTCCCAGCTCGGTGTCGATACCTTACGCACGAAGTCAAGGACGGCGCGCCGCCGCCGATCCGACCACCGCCGAAATCCCCGCCTCGTGCAGCACCGCCGCCGCCGACCGCATCGTGGCTCCCGTGGTGACGACGTCGTCCACCAGCAGTACCGCTCCCGGGGCGCGGCGCCCGCGCCCCGCGACGGGTACGAAGCTCGGCCCCAGGGCCCGATCGGCCCGACTCGCACCGGTCTGGGACGGCCCCGTCCGCCGGCGCAACCGCGCCCGGACCGGGAGATGCAACCCTGCCCCGACCGCCCGCGCCAGCACCTCGGCCTGGTCGAAGCCGCGGGCGCGCCGCCGAGCCGCCGTGGTCGGCGCCCAGGTCACCTCGACCCACCCGGCTGCCGCGTCGCCGATCGTGGCCGTCATCGCCTCGGCCAGCCACCCGAGCGCAGCGTGACGATTCCGGTACTTGGCCCGCGCCACGAGTTCCCGCACCACCCCCTCGTACGCGAACGGCACGTGCAGGGCCGTGAGACCCGCGGGCGCCGGCAGCCGCGGTGCCGGGTGGATCCTGGCCCGGCACGTCGGACACAACGGCTCCGCGAGCACCCCACACCCGGGACACCGGGACGGGAACACCAGCGCGGCGAGCGTCGCGACCATCCGTCGAACCTACCGACGGGGTGAGACACGGCCTGATTGCTCGTTCGCTCGCGCTCCTCTCCGTCATGCGTTCATGAGGCTCGCTGCCTCGCGGCTCGCCTCCGCTGCGCTCCGGCTCGGGAGTGGCTGTCGAGGTGTCCGTCGGTCCGCCCAACCCCTCGGATTCTGCATTCGACGCGCGAATCGGTAGCTCCGGGGCGCATATGTGATCACAAGACGATTTGGGGGTCGGGGGATTCGAGGAGGGTGCGGAGTTTCGGGGCGGTGGGACGGGCGACGACGCCGGCATCGGTGACGACGGCGGTGACGAGGCGCGCGGGAGTGACGTCGAACGCCGGGTTGTGGACGAGTGCGCCGCGTGGGGCTCGGTGCTCCTGGCGCGGGCCGGTGACCTCGTCGCCGTCGCGGTGTTCGATCACGATGTCGGTACCGGTGCGCGTCGCGAGGTCGACCGTGCTGCGGGGTGCTGCCACGTAGAACGGCACCGCGTGGGCGCGGGCGAGGATGGCAAGCGGGTAGGTGCCGATCTTGTTGGCCACGTCGCCATTGGCCGCGATGCGATCCGCACCGACGATCACCGCATCGACGGCACCGGCGGCGAACAACGAACCGGCCGCGCTGTCGACCACGATCCGGAACGGGATCCCGATCCGATCCAACTCCCATGCGGTCAGGCGCGATCCCTGGTTCACCGGACGGGTCTCGTCGACCCAGACCGAGATCGGCCGGTCCGCCTCGTGGACCGCCCGCACCACCCCCAGCGCGGTCCCGTAGCCCACGCAGGCCAGGGCACCGGCGTTGCAGTGCGTGAGCACGCGGGCGCCATCGGGCAGCAGCGCGGCACCGTGCGCGCCGAGTCGGCGATTGCCTTCGACGTCGGCGCGGGCGATCTCGTCGGCCGCGACGAGCGCGCCGGCCGGACCCTCGGCCGCGAATGCATCCAGCGCCCGCGCCACTCCCCACGCGAGGTTGACGGCAGTCGGGCGGGCCTGGGCGAGGCGGCGTCCCGCGGCGCGAACCGACCGGGCCTTCGGGTCGATGCTCGCGGCGAGCGCCACCCCGTACGCGCCGGCGGCACCCAAGGCCGGGGCGCCGCGCACCGTCAGATCCCGCACCGCCGCGATCAGATCCGGGACCGTCCTACAGGTCACGAACCGCAGCCGCCCGGGAAGCGCGCGCTGGTCGATCAGGCGGATGCGGCCCGCCCGCCACTCGATCGTGGGCGGGATCGGCTCCATGACGCCCAACCTACGCGGTCGCCCGAAATCGCGATCGGGCCACTAACGTGCGAAGCCGATGTCGACTCCCACACCGGACAGCCCGACCGGAACTCGCCGCCAGGTGCAGTTGGCCTGGGCCATCCACGCGCTGACCGCGAGTGGCGTGTTGCTCGGTGCCGCCGGCCTCGAGGCCGTGGTCCGCGGCCACCCGCAGGCGGCGATCATCTACCTGATCGCGGCGATGGTCGTCGACGGTATCGACGGACCCATCGCCCGCGCCGTCAACGTGGCGCATGCGCTGCCCGGCATGGACGGCAACATCCTTGACCTCGTCGTCGACTACCTCACCTGCGTGATGTTGCCGGTCGCCTTCATGGCGTACTTCCACATCTTCCCGCACGGCTGGACCGTGATCCTCGGGGCGCTGATCCTGTTCACCGCCGTGCTGTGGTTCGCCCGGACCGAACTCATGACCGAGGACCACTGGTTCCGCGGGTTCCCGGCCATCTGGAATCTCGTGGCTCCGACGTTCTTCCTGCTGCGCAGCCCGCAGTGGCTCAACATCGTGATCACGATCGCGCTGTGCATCCTCACGTTGACCAACGTGAAGTTCGTCCACCCGATGCAGGTGAAGGACAAGCGGGTGATCAACATCTCGGTGACCGCGCTGTGGTTGCTGGCGATGCTGATCCTCACGCTCACGTGGCGGAAGACCTACCTCCCGCTCGAGATCGTGCTCGTCGCCGCGCCGGCCTGGTACGCCTTCATCACCGTGCAGCGCACGCTGCGCAAGGACCTGCCCGCCTGAGCGACGACCGGGTGCCAGAGAATGCCACCCGCGTTTGTCGACCTACCGGCTCGGAGAGCGGGCAGATCGACAAACGCAACGGGTGACGGGTTCAGTAGCGGTAGTGATCCGGCTTGTACGGACCGTCGGCCGGGATGCCGAGGTAGTCCGCCTGGTAGTCGGTCAACCGCGTGAGCTTCACGCCCAGTTTGTCGAGGTGGAGGCGGGCCACTTCCTCGTCGAGGTGCTTGGGCAGCGTGTACACCTTGCGCTCGTAGAAGTTCGGGTGACCGAAGATCTCCATCTGGGCCATCACCTGGTTGGTGAAGCTGTTGGACATCACGAAGCTCGGGTGACCCGTCGCGCAACCGAGGTTGAGCAGACGTCCCTCGGCCAGGATGATGATCGAGTGGCCATCCGCAAATTTCCACTCGTCGACCTGCGGCTTGATGTTGATCCGCGTGATCCCCGGCGTCTTGGCCAGTCCGGCCATGTCGATCTCGTTGTCGAAGTGACCGATGTTGCCGACGATCGCGTTGTGCTTCATCTTCGCCATGTGCTCGGCGGTGATGATGTTCTTGTTGCCGGTGGTCGTGACGAAGAGGTCCGCGGTCTCGAGCACGTCCTCGAGCGTCGTGACCTCGTA
>JBBSBV010000038.1:0-35296 GCA_038250905.1 Acidimicrobiia bacterium | reverse complement strand
CTCCCCGTCCCTCCCCCCCCGCGGCCCCATTTTTCCGCCCAACCCGCGGTTTTCGCGGGGTTGGCCCACGCAAGTTGGGCGGCGCGTCAGCCGAGCGCCTTCGTGGCGACCTCGCCGAGCAGTTCCACCCGCTCGGGGATGAACCCGTTGGCCGGAGCCGAGACGGTGATGCCGTCGGCGCCCAGCGCAACGATCGCCGCGAGTCGCTCGCCCACTTCGTCGGGGTCACCGAGGATGACCATGCCCTCGATCATCGTGCGGAACTCGGGGTCGCCGTTACGTAGGTCGATGTTGCGCATCGCGAGCGCGTCGGCGAACTCCTCGAAGGCCTGCTCGTGGGTGGGTGCCAGTACCACGTTGTTGGCCTGACTCACGGTGATCTCGGAGCGGTCCCGACCCACTGCATCGCAGTGGGCGGCGAGCACTTCGAGCTTGTGCGGGAGTTCCTCCGGTGGCGACGTGAGGTTCGACTCGTCGGCGTACTGCGCCACCATTCGCAGCGTCTTCTTCTCACCGCTACCGCCGATCATGACCGGGATCTTCGAGATCGGTGCCGGGTGGTTGATGGCGTCGGTGACCTTGTAGTACTTGCCGTCGAGTGTCGGTCCCTCGTCGCGCAACATCGGGAGGATGATCTGCAGCGCCTCCTCGAGCTTCTCGAAGCGCTCGGTGAAGGTGTTGAACTCGAAGCCGAGCGAGTCGTGCTCGAACTCGAACCACCCGGCACCGATACCGAGTTGCGCGCGGCCGCCGGAGACGACGTCGAGCGCGGTGATGATCTTGGCGAGCAGTGTCGGGTTGCGGTACGTGTTGCCGGTGACCAGCGCGCCGAGGCGGACCTTCGTGGTCTCCCGGGCGAGCGCGCCGAGCGTGGTGTAGCACTCGAGCATGTTGGCATCGGGGTCGCCGAGCATCGGCAGTTGGTAGAAGTGGTCCATCAACATGACGGTGTCGAAGCCGCTGCGGTCGGCCTCCTTGGCTTGGGCCGCGACGATGTCGAAGATGCCGGCACTCTCGACGCCGGGGTAGGTGAAGTTCGGGATCTGGTAACCGAGTCGGGTCATGGGGGACTCCTAGGTCTGCGTGGGTCAGGACAGGGCGCGGTAGGTCGCGGCGATGAGGGCCTCGCTGCGATGGCAACCGATGATGCGGGATTCCATGCGGTTCATGACGTACGCGAACGTCGCGTGGTGGTCGAGATCGTTGACGACCATCGAGCCGCCCCACCCACCCCAGAGCGCGATGCGCCCGTCGGGGATGTAGTGGAACGTGTCCGGGTCGGGGAGCGCGTAGCCGATGCCCCAGCGCAGCGGTAGGCCGAGTACGAGGTCGGTGCCTCGAGCCTGCTCGCGGAAGATCAGGTCGATGGTCTCGGGTGAGAGGAGGCGGACGCCGTCGACCGCGCCGCCGTTGGCCACTACCTGCTGGATGCGGGCGACGGAGTGCGCGTTGCCGTGACCGTTCGCGGCGCCGACGTCGGCGGCCCGCCACTCGGGGGTCACCGCTTCGACCGCGGAGATGATCGGTCCGAGCACCGTCTTGATCGCCGGGCCTTCGGGATTCATGTCGAAGGTCGTGGCCTCGATGGTGGTGGGTGGGATCACGTCGGAGATCCGCGGGGTGTCGGCCGGGTCTGCTCCGATCTGGAAATCGGCCTCGAGTGGACCGGCGATCTCCTCGGCCACGAACTGCTTGAGCCCGCGCCCGTCGACCCGGCGGAGCAACTCGCTGATCGGGTGGCCGTAGCTGAGGAGGTGATAGCCCGACCCGGTGCCGGGCTCCCACCAGGGAGGCTGGTCGGCGAGCCGGGCGGCCGCCGCGACCGCGTCGTACAGGTCGGCGTTCTCGGCGGGCTGCTCCCACCCGGAGACGCCGGAGGTGTGTGAGAGCAGGTGGCGGACGAGGACGCCCTCCTTCCCGTTCGCGCCGAACTCGGGCCAGTACTTCGCGACCGGCGCGTCGACGTCGAGCAGGCCGCGGTCGACGGCCATGAGCGCAGCGAGCGCGGCCATCGTCTTGGTGGTGGACCACACGTTCGTGATCGTGTCCTCGACCCACGGAGCCGAGTGCTCGGCGTCGACCCAACCGCCCCAGATGTCGACCACGAACTCGCCGTCGATGGTCAGTGCCACCGACGCGCCGACATCGGCACCCGAGTCGACGTTGGCGCTCAGGATGTCGTGGAGTTCGGCGAACCGGTCGTCACAGGTTCCGGCGATGTCCGCCACAATGCTCCTCTCGGGTGGTGCGATCCACCAACTTGCGTCAAAAACCCACGTCAGGGGTGGGGAACTGACGCAAGTTGAGGGTTACAGGCCGGACTTTTCGAGGATGTGCACGCCGCACGCGCTGCCGAGGCCGATCACGTGGGCCATGCCGACCTTCGCGCCCTCGATCTGACGGTCGCCCGCTTCACCGCGGAGGTGGTGGCAGACCTCCCAGATGTTGGCGATGCCGGTCGCCGCGATCGGGTGGCCCTTCGACTCGAGCCCGCCCGAGACGTTGACCGGCATGCGCCCGTCGCGCCACGTGGCGCCGGAGTTGAAGAAGTCGACCGCGCCGCCTTCCTCACACAGCCCGAGGTTGTCGTAGTGGACCAACTCGGCAGTCGCGAAGCAGTCGTGCAGTTCGACGAGGTCGAGGTCGTCCGGTCCGATACCGGCCTGCTCGTAGGCCTGCCTGGCCGCGTTCTTGGTGAGCGTGTTGACGTCGGGCAGGACCTGGCACGACTCCTGCCACGGGTCGCTCGTGAGCACCGAGGCCGAGACCTTGACCGCGCGCCGTTGCTGTTCGAGCGACAACGTCCGCAGGGTCGACTCACCCACGACGACAGCCGCCGCGGCACCGTCGCAGTTGGCCGAGCACATCGGTCGGGTGTTGGGGTAGGCGATCATGAGGTCGTTCATGATCTCGTCGACGCTCATCTTCTTCGTGTACGCCGCGAGCGGGTTGAGCGTGGAGTGCGAGTGGTTCTTCTCGCTGATGCGGGCGAAGAGTTCGAAGCTCGTGCCGCCGTACTTGTGGCCGTACTCCATGCCGATCTGTGCGAAGACACCGGGCATCGTGTCGGTGCCGATCCGACCGTCGACCGATGCCACCGCGCCGAACCGGCCCTTGGGCTCCCAGGTGTTGGCGTCGCTCTTGCGGTTGCCGCCCGACAGCAGACCCGCGCCCGCCAACTTCTCGACCCCGACGGCCAACCCGTACTTCGCCTCACCGGCCTTCACCGCCATGATCGCGGTACGGAGCGCGGTCGCGCCCGTGGCACACGCGTTCGACACGTTGTAGACCGGCACCCCGGTCTGGCCGATCTGCTTCTGGAGCTGCTGGCCGATCCCGCCTCCGGGCTGCATCAGGCAACCGGCCGCGATCACGTCCATGTCGGCCATGGTGGCGCCCGAGTCCGCGATGGCGGCGCGGGCCGCCTCGGCCGCGAGGTCGACGGTGTCCTTGTCGGTGTGCTTGCCGAACTTGGTCATGTGGATCCCGAGGATCCAGATGTTCTCGGTCATGGGTGACTCCTCACGAGGGATGAGCGAAGGGGGGTGGACGCGGGTCAGGCGACGGGTTCGAATCCGAAGCCGATGGCCTCGGTGCCGTCGTCATCGGTACCGAGTACGAACGTGGTGAGACGGACGCGCATTCCGAGGCTCACGTGGTCGGCGTCGGGTTCGGTGTTGATGATGTTGGCGCGCACGCTGGTGCCGTCGCAGTCGATGACCCCGGCGACGAACGGGACCGGAACGCCGGGCGCCGCGAACGAGACGATCGTGAACGCTCGCAGCTCACCCTCGGTCGCGATGTCGACGGTCTTGAAGTCGTCGGCGAAGCACGAGGCGCACGCGTTGCGCCGGTCGAAGTACCGCGCGCCGCAATTGGTGCATTCGTGGGCGACGAGATGGGGCTCGTCGCCGAGAACCAGGTAGTCGACGAGCGGGATCGTTGCGGTCATGGTGCGTCTCCGAGGGGCGATTGGGTGGGCTCCCGCATCGTAGGAGTCATGAGGTTCGGCGGGCGAGGCCGCGGTCGAGCAGGTTGGACGTGATGCGCTCGACGACCGGGTCCCCGCCGGTGAGGCCCCAGGCCCAGTCGGTGGTGCCGGCGGTGAAGACGAACCCGCCGGGTTCGTGGATGCCCATCGTGGCGTGGCCGTGATGGATCGCATCGACCGCGCTCGCGTCGTCGGTCCCGAATGCCCGGGCCGCGATGAACTCGATCTCGGACGGGACACCGTCGCGTGGGGGCCGGGGTGCGTTGGTGCGGTCGAAGTGCTGGGTCGGTGCGAGCCCGAGGATCGCGAAGTCGGCCGCGGTGCCGTCGGTGCCGGTGGGCACGGGGACGCCGTTGCGCATGACGAAGTCGCAGCCGTCGCACTCGTAGCCGACGATGACCGACTCCGACCCCACGAGGTCGCCGTAGGTGACGTCGGTGCCGTCGAACACCCAGTGCTCGGGCGCGTAGATCGTGAAGCCGCCCGCGCCGGACGCCACGACCTGCCCGATGCGGTGGTAGCCACCGCGCACGAAGCTCACGCCGGTCATCTCGTTCTCCGGCCGTTCGAGCAGGTGGTCGGACCACATCGACGTGAGGAGGTGCCGGCGGTCGGTACCGAACACGGGGTCCCGTTCGTAGAGCCCCTTGTACCCGACCATGGTGCGGCCCTCGTCCTCCGCCCGCACCTGCCAGAACGCGGTGTTGCCCGAGAGGAACAGCGCGTTGCCACCTCCGCGCGTGAACGCCTCGACGGTGTCGCGCATCGGCGCGGACCAATACTCGTCGTGACCGACCGACAGGTACAGGCGCCGGTCGTCGAGTGCCGCCGGATCCTCGAGGTCGGCGTTGATCGCGTAGTCGAGCTCGTAGCCGTTGCGTTCTGCCCAGCGCACGAACGGCAACTCGTAGTTGGGCCAGCCCGCGGACCCCGCCCACTGGGTGAACTGGTGCTCGCGCAGGTACCGGACGTGCGCGCGGTTGCCGGGGTCGGGGGTGTTCATCACCGTGACGCGCGCGCCGGGACCATCGGGTTTGCGGAGGAGGCCCTTGGCCATCGGGCGGGCGAACGACACGTGGGTGCCGTTCTCGTAGAGGTTGCGGCCGCCGAAGTCGTTGTACGCGTTGTACGTGTTGGTGCAGAGCGCAAGCAGTGGCCGGTCGGGACTCGGAGTGGTGGCCCGCACGACGAAGAACCCGATCGCCTCGTGCGCGAAGCGACCGGCATCGGTGCGCAGCACCACCTCGTAGTACCCGCTGCGCCATTCGGCATCGACGGTCAGCTCGGTGCTGGCGGGCCAGTCGCAACCGAGGGCGGCGGCGCGGTCGGGGACCGGGTGCGGCTCGAGGGCGATCTCACCGCGCCACACCACCTCGCGGTGCGCGCCGATGCGGGCCACCGTGACCGTGGCCGGCACCGGCGGCCCGGCGGCGTGGATCCCGATCCGCTCCCCGGCGACGGCCGACTGGGGCCAGGCGTATACAGCGGGTTCGGCGAGTGTTTCCATCGGCCGAACCTACAGCGGCGCTCGGGATCGACGGGTCAGAGGTCGGTGATCGAGGCCAGGAGTTTGTCGAGCGAGCGATCGAGGCGATGGCGCTCGGCGGCGGACATGCCCGCGGTGAGCGCGGTCTCGGCCGCGAGGAGGTCTTCGATGGCCGCGTCGGCCGCGTCACGACCTGCCGCCGTCAGCGTCACAAGCGAACCGCGCCGGTCGCCCGGATCGGGATCGCGAGCGATCAGCCCGGCCCGTTCGAGTCGGTCGAGACGATTGGTCAAGCCACCGGGGGAGACCATCGCCACCCGGGCCAGCGCAGTGGGTGTGAGCGTGGTGCCTTCACCGCCGCGTCGGAGCGCGGCCAGCACGTCGAACTCGCCGAGGTTCAGCCCGTGGACCGAGAGCGCGGCGTCGAGCGCGGGGAGGCCGCGCTTCATGAGCTGGGCGAGCCGGAGGAACGTGCCCATGGCCGTGAAGTCGAGGTCGGGGCGCACCTGCTCCCAGCTGTTCACGGTCTGGGTGACGAGCATCGAGAGGTCCATGGCCCGCATTGTAGTTCGATGTCAAATAGTTTGACACCAAAACTTTGACGTCGTACTATCGCCACATGGCAGAACCGATCATTCGTGTCCCCGACGTCGCCTTCCCCCGATTCCAGGCGCCCGACCTCGACGTCATGGAGGCGTTCCTCTCGGCCTTCGGCATGGAGTGTTCGGCCCGCACCGACGACGCGCTCTACATGCGGGGCACCGACGGCGACCACCACGTGCATGTGACCCACCGTGGAGAGCCGGCGTTCCTCGGACTCGCGTTCAACGCCGACCGGGACGATCTCGACCGCCTGGCGGCTGCCACCGGCGTTCCGGTCGTTCCCACGGCCGAGCCTGGCGGCGGTGTCGCTGTACACCTTCACGACCCCGACGGTCGGCGCGTCGACCTGGTCGCCGATCTCGAAACCGTCCCGCGGCGCGTGCCCCGGGTGCACGCGGCGCTGAACACCGGGGCGGACCGAGCACGCGTCGACGAGTTGCAACGAGTACCGACCGGTGCCTCACAGGTGAAGCGGTTCGGTCACGCGGCACTCAAGACGACGTCGCTCGCCACGACGACCGAGTGGTACGCGTCGACGTTGGGCCTGCTCGCGTCGGACGACGTGTTCATCGCGAGTCCCGAGGAGCCGTTCGGTCGGTTCATGCGCTGCGATCGCGGTGCGCTCCCGGCGGATCACCACACCCTCCTCATCATCGAGACCGGCGAGCAGAAGCTGGGTCACTGTGCGTGGGAGGTCGCGGACTTCGACGACCTCATGACCGGACACGACCACCTGCTCGCGGCCGAGGCCCGGCCGTACTGGGGGATCGGCCGTCACGTCCTCGGTGGGCAGGTGTTCGACTACTGGAAGGATCCGATCGGGTTCACAGTGGAGCACTGGACCGACTCCGACCTGCTCACCGCGAGCACGCCGGCCGGAACCCATCCGATCTTCGATTCGCTGAACCAGTGGGGACCGCCGCCGCCGCCGGACCTGGACTTCTGATGGATCTCGGCATCCGGGGGAGAACCGCGATCGTGGCCGCCTCGAGCCGGGGTCTCGGACGCGCGTGCGCGTGGTCGCTCGCCCGTGAGGGCGTTGCGGTGACCATCAACGGTCGCGATGCGAGCCGGCTCGACGAGACCGCCGCCGAACTGCGCGCCGCGACCGAGGTCGAGGTGACGACCGTCGTGGGCGATGTCGGCACCGACGCGACCCGCGCCGCGCTGCTCGCGGCCTGCCCGACGCCGGACATCCTCGTGACCAACAACGGTGGGCCTCCGCCGGGTCGGTTCCAGGACTGGGGGCGCAACGAGTGGCACGCCGCCATCGATGCCAACATGCTCGCCGGGCTCCTCCTGATCCGGGACGTCGTCGACGGCATGGTGGACCGGAGATTCGGTCGGATCGTGAACGTGACCTCGGCCATGGTGATGTCGCCGTTGAGCCCGATGGGGTTGTCGTCGGCCGCCCGCAGCGGACTGACGTCGATGGCCAAGGGGCTGTCGCGCGACGTCGCGGCGGCGAACGTGACCATCAACAACCTCCTGCCCGAGCGGATCGACACCGACCGGCAACGGCAGATGGCCGAGCTCGCGGTCGCGATCAAGGGCATCACGCTCGACGCGGCGTACGCCGAGATCGCGGCGACGATCGCCGCGAAGCGTTTGGGCCGGCCCGAAGAGTTCGGCGATGCCTGCGCGTTTCTCTGCAGCGCGCAGGCCGGATACATCAGTGGCCAGAACCTGCACGTCGACGGCGGTTCGTACGCAGGAGCGTTCTAGGTGGTGGACGGCGCGGCACCGCCGGTTGACGTCGACGTCCTCGTCGTCGGGGCCGGCCCCGTCGGGTTGACCGCCGCGTTGTTGCTGCACGGCGTCGGGCTGTCGGTGGAGATCGTCGACCAGCGAGACGGCCCGCAACGGTCGCCGGCCGCGCACGTGGTGAACGCCCGGACCTTCGAGATCTGGCGCCAGCTCGGGCTCGACCTCGATCGCATCCTGGCGCTGGCCAAGGACCCGGCCGACGCCGGCGCGGTGCACTGGGTCACCAAGCTCGGCGGCGAGGTGATCGGCAGCCTGCCCTTCGAACGTCAGGGCGACGACGTGCTCGCGCTCACGCCCACACCGCTGCGCAACCTGTCGCAGCACCGGTTGGAACCGGCGCTCCGAGACGAACTCGCGGACCGCGGTGTGACGGTGGCGTATTCACACCGTTGGGAAAGTGCGATCCAATCGAGCGATCGGGTCGACTCGACCGTCGTCACCGGCGCGGTCCGGACGCAACGGTCGAGTCGCTGGTTGCTCGCCTGTGACGGTGCGGGGAGCCCGGTCCGTCGGTGGACGGGGATCGAGCCGATCGGCCCGCGGTCGATCCAGAGTTTCGCGATGGTGCACCTCGCCGCCGATTTCCGGACCGCAGTCGGCTCGGATCCCGGGGTGCTCTATTGGATCTGCGATCCGGCGAGCGGCGGCACCTTCGTCGCGCACGACATCGACCGTGAATGGGTCTACATGTATCCCGTCGCGGCCGACTCCGAATCGGGGGAGTCCCTCTCCGACGAGCGGGCGGTCGCGGTGGTGCGCGCCGCACTGGCCGATCCGGATCTCCCGTTCACTGTGCTGGCGACCGCGACGTGGATGATGACCGCGCAGGTCGCCGAGCGGTATCGGGACGGCCGCACCTTCCTCGTCGGCGACGCCGCGCACCGCTTCCCGCCGACCGGAGGACTCGGTCTGAACACCGGGGTGCAGGACGCCCACAACCTGGCGTGGAAACTCGCGGCCGTGACGCGTGGCGATGCGGTCGACTCGTTGCTCGACACCTACGAGTCCGAACGCCGACCGGTCGCGCAACGCAATGCCGACGTGAGTCTCGAGAACGCGATGAAGCTCATCGAGGTTCCGGTCGCGCTCGGGGCCGACCCGGACGTGGCGGTCGCGTCGGCCAACCTCCAGCGCGTACTGGCGAGCGCGGACGCGCGTGCGGCCGTCGACACGGCGATCGCGAACCAGGCGACGCATTTCGACATGCTGGGGCTGCAACTCGGATACGAGTACGACCTCGGTGAGGGCAGCGCCCCGATCGCACCGCCCACCGACTCGTCGGTGCGCGAGTACGTCCCGCACTGTGTGCCCGGTGCACGGCTCCCTCACGGTTGGATCGAACGTGACGGGGTGCGGATTTCGTCGCTCGATCTGATCCCGTTGACCGAGTCGATCGTCCTCGCCGGACCGGAGGCGTCCCGCCCGACCGACGAGACGGGTACCAGGCTCGTGCTCGGCACGGACTTCCTGGATCCCGAGCACTGGTGGGACACCGCCCTGGGATTGGCCGCGGACGCGGTCATCCTGGTGCGACCCGACCAACATGTCGGACGCATCATGGTGAGTTGACGAGGAGCGAGCCATGGGAACGAAGCAGCGGGTCACGGTCCTGACCACCGGCGTGAACTCGGGGATCGGGCTGGCGACCGCGCTCGAGGCGGCGCGGCGTGGGCACCGGTCGGTGGGCACGGTGCGATCCGAGGCCAAAGCTGCGGTCGTCCACGCGGCAGCACGTGACGCGGGCGTCGAGGTGGAGACCGCGATCCTGGATGTCACCGACGCGGAGACCGGATCGAGTGTCATCGACGAGTTCCGTCCCGATGCGCTGGTCAACAACGCCGGGTTCTCGATCACCGGCGCGATCGAGGATGTCACCGACGACGAGGCACGGTTCGCGTTCGAGACGATGGTGCTCGGTCCCATGCGGCTCGCCCGGCTCGCGGTGCCGCATATGCGCGAGCGCGGGTGGGGTCGGATCGTCAACGTGTCGTCGATCTACGGCCGGACGACCACGCCGCTCACCGGCTGGTACCAGGGCTGCAAGCACGCACTCGAGGGCGTGTCGGACGCGCTGCGGATGGAGGTGGCGCGTGACGGGATCAAAGTCGTGCTCATCGAACCGGGTGGGTTCCGCACCGGCATCTGGGAGGAGACCGAGCGCGAGGTCGACAAGCGCGCCGGTTCGCGTTTCGACCCCAACTACAGCCGCACCCTCTCGACCACCCGACTGTGGCAGCCGCTGATGGGGGAGGCGACCCACTGTGCCGCGGTCATCCTCGACACCGTCGAGGGCAATCCCCGGGCGCGTTACCTCGTCGGGATCGATGCCCAGGCGCTGAACCTCTTCGAGATGTTCACGCCGACCTCGGTCAAGGACCGCATCACCCGTTTGACGCTCGGGCTCTGAAACCGGACGCGCGGCCACACTGCGTGGCCGAGGACGGTGAACTTCATCGTTCGCTCATGATCCGAATACGCCCGGATCATGCGGATTTGGTAACCATGCGGGTATCGAACCCACCGCGAAACCCGGTCGGTCGCGCGCGTCGAGGCGTGTGCGCCCCGCGCTGATCCTGTCGGCCCTCGTCGTCGCGCTCGCGCTTTCGGCGTGTGGCACCGGGAACTGGTCGGTCGCCTCGACGCCGGCGCCGATCCGCGCCATCCATGCCGCACTGCTGAAGAACGGGAACGTGCTGCTGATCCAGGGGTCGGGCAACGATCCCAACACGTTCGCGGCCGGTACGTTCAGCACGACCGAGTGGGACCCCGTCGCCAACACGTTCCGCTCGATCCCGACCCCGGACGACATGTTCTGTTCCGGCCACACCGCACTCCCCGACGGGAGCCTGCTCGTCGCCGGAGGCACCGCTGCGTATCCCGACGCAACCGGGGAGTACGCCGGATCGAAGCACGCGTACCGCTTCGACGTCGACACGCACGAGTACGTGCAGGTCCCCGATCTCGCCGAAGGCCACTGGTACCCCACGCTCGTGAATCGTGGCGACGGCAGTGTGATCGCCGTTGCAGGAGTCGACGACCAGCGCGTGCTCCAGAGCGACTACCAGGTCTTCGATCCCACCGCGAACGACGGCGGCGGCGACTGGAACGCCCAGGCCACGACCGCCGAGTTCTTCCCCACCTATCCGGCGCTGCATCTCCTCACCGACGGGTCGTTCCTCTACAGCGGGGTCTCGACCTTCGGCGCGGGCGGTGAGCCGCCGGGCATCTGGGACGCGACCGCCAACACGTTCACGCCGATCCCCGGTCTGACCGACCCCGACCGCCGGGACATGGGCGCGTCGGTGCTCCTGCCGCCGGCGCAGGACCAGAAGGTGATGGTGATGGGCGGCGGTCAGCACAACGACGACACGGTGATGGCGACCGCCAGTACCGCGATCGTCGACCTGAAACAGCCGACCCCGACCTTCGTGCCCGGACCGCCGATGAGCGAGGGGAAGCAATACGTGAGCGCGGTGACGCTGCCCGACCGGACGGTGCTGCAGACCGGCGGGAGCAACGAGACCTACCTCGCGAATCAACGGTCCGACTTCGCGTTCCGTTACTCCGCGCAGATCTTCCATCCCGACACCATGACGTGGGAGGACGCGGCTAAGTCGACGGTTGGCCGGACCTATCACTCGGAGGCGCTGCTGCTGCCCGACGGACGCGTCGCGACCTTCGGGGGTAACGCATCGAACACCAAGACCGGGTTCGAGATGCGGATCGAGATCTTCACTCCGAAGTACGTGTCCAAGCCGCGGCCGCTGCTGACCGTCGGCGACGAAGCCCGCGCGATCACCCGGGGCGGGTCCACCACATTCGCGTCGGACCAACCGCTGAAGTGGGTCGAACTCGTGCGGCCGGGTTCGGCGACCCACTCCAACGACCCGGACCAACGGTTGGTCGACATGCCGTTCACCCAGACCGGCAGCGACGTCACCGCGTCGCTCGACGCCAACCCGAACCTCACGCCACCTGGTTGGTACATGCTCTACGGGGTCGACGCGATCGGCACGCCGAGTGTCGCCACCTGGGTCCACGTGACCTGACCGCGACGTCACCGTCGGCTCCTGATCATCGTCCTAACGTGAGGCCGATGAGGGAGCACTGACATGGAACCGATCAAGATCGGCTGGCTCGGCTCGGCACTCGACGGCCCGGGCGGCGGGTACGACAAGATCCACCGCCTCGCCTTCGACGAAGCGGCCGAGCAGGGCCTGCTCGACCGCCCGGTGGAGTTCGTGCTCCACGGTGAGCACGGATTGCCCCACGGCTCGGCGAAGAACGCCACCGACGGCTTCCGGTACCTCGTCGGTGAGGGCTGCATCGCGGTCGCGGGTGCGTATAGCTCCGACAACGCGATCACCGTCGGTCCGCTCGCCAACGAACTCGAGGTGCCGCTCATCAGTTGGTGTGGCACGGACCGACTCCAAGGCGAGTACTGCTTCCGCCTCGGTAACGGCGACTGTGGTGGCGACGCGGCGTTGGTGGTCGCGTGGCTCAAACGGCAGGGCCATTCCCGCGTTGCGGTGTTGAGCGAGATCGCACCGAACGGCGAGGAGTACTTCCGATACTTCCGCCAGGAGTGCCGGCGCCACGACGTGAGCATCGCCGCGGTCGAGACCGTGTCCCAGTCTCCCGCCGACCTCGCGACCAATCTCACGCACCTCCGCGCGGTCGACGCCGACGCGCTCGTCTACATGGGCTACGGCATGCTCGCGGCAAAGGGACTCCTGCGTCGCGCGCTCGACGAACTGGCGTGGGACCCGCCCCGCATCATGAGCACCGCGTTCATGTGGTACCTCGCAGGCTTCGACTACTTCGAGGGCTGGGTCGGCATCGACCAGTTCGACCCCACCAACCCACGGGTGCAGGGTTTCCGCGATCGGTTCGTCGCCGCCCACGGCGAGGACCCGCCGATGTGGCCCAACGCGATTCCGGTACTCGCGTACGACACCGCGCGGGTGCTCGTCGAAGGCCTCTTCCGAGCCCCGATCCTCTCCGGACCGGGCGTCAAGGCCGGACTCGAATCGATCCGGTTCATGCCCAGCACCACCGGTGGCCCGCGCACGCATATCGCGTGCTCGCCGTACGAGCACGGCATGTTCCGCGGCGACTGGCTCCTCTACGGCCGCGTCCGCGACGGCAAGCTCGAGTTCGAGGGACTCTTCGAACCGTGCGAGTGAACGACGTGCGGCGCGTCGGTGCGGGTCAGACCGCCTCGAGTACCCGCCGCACCCGTTCGGTGAGTTGCTCGGCAGTGAACGGCTTGGTCAGGTAGTCGTCCGCCCCGGCCATGAAGCCGTCGATCAGGTCGGCGCGCTGCGTCTTCGCGGTCACGAAGATCACGGGTATCCCCACACCGTCCCTCGCCGAACGCACGAGCCGGCACACCTCGAGACCGTTGAGCTTCGGCATCATCCAATCCAGGAGCACGACGTCGGGCCGAACCCGCAGGATCGCCTCGACCGCCTCCTCCCCGTCACACGCCGTATGGACCTCGTGGCCGGCTTGGCTGAGATCCCATGCGATCAAGGTACGGATGTCCGGATCGTCGTCGACGACGAGCACCGTGCTCATGACACCTCCACGCTGCTCGAGGTCCGCGGTAGGCCCGCGTCCAGACGTTCGACCGCTTCGACCAGCCGGTCCGTATTACGGCTGCCCATGGCGAGGATCTCGCGCTGCTCGGTGCTCAACTCGCCGACGCGGTCGGAGAGCAAGATCTCGAAGGATCCGATGATCGCAGTGAGCGCCGCGCGGAGATCGTGCGTGATCGCGGCGACGAACTCGGCTTTCGGTGCCGCAGCACCCACCCGAACGTCGGACATGCTCGGCATTCGTCGGCGATTTCGCTCCGAGTTCACGACCGGACCACTGATCGCGCCAGGAGGGCTTCGACCCGACTCACGAGTTCGCGCGGGCTGAAGGGCTTTGCGATGTAATCGTCGCCGCCCGCGGCGAACGCGCGTCGCACGTCCCCTTCCTGCGCTTTGGCCGTCAGGAGGATGACCGGTATGCCCGCGGTACGAGGATCGGCCCGGAGCCGGCGGCACACCTCGATCCCGTTGAGCTTCGGCATCATCCAGTCGAGCAGCACGACATCGGGCAGCAGGTCGGCCGCCGCCGCGAGTCCCGACTCCCCATCGGACTCCGTGTGGACCTCGAAGCCACTGCGCGAGAGCTTGAAGACCACGAGTTCGCAAATGTCCTCGTCGTCGTCGATCACCAGCACCTTGACCATGTTGACCTCCTACCGTCGGTTTTCGATCGCCGAGATCGCCTCGGCGCGCGCGCACGGCAGCGTGAACGTCACTTCGGTTCCCTGGTCGGGACAGGAGCCCAACGACACGGTGCCCCCGTGGAGTTCCACGATGTTCGCGACGATGAAGAGACCGAGCCCACTGCCCTGGATGGCCGCTTCCTTCGCCGCGCGCGCCCGCGAGAACCGCTCGAAGAGCTGGCCCTGCTCGTGCTCGGGTATCCCCATCCCGTTGTCTCGCACCGTCACGGCCACGTGACCGCCGAGGTCGGTCGCATCAACCTCCACCTGACCGCCGCTCGGCGTGAACTTGATCGCGTTCGAGAGGAGGTTCAGGAGGACTCGATCGATGTGAACCGGATCCGCCAGCACCTCGGGCAGGTCCCCGGGTATCGCGACGGTGAGTCCGAGCTCCTGCTTCCTCGCGAGCGGCGCCACGGCGTTCGTGGCCGCCTCGATCAGCTGCCCCAGCCGGGTCGACGTCGGGAGGACTTTGAGGCTGCCGGACTCGACCCGACTGAGTATCTCCAGGTCATCGATCATCGCCAACAGGCGCACGGAGTTCCGCTCGATGACTGCGACGGCCCGCTGCTGGTCGGCATCCAATCGGGTGGCGGATTCGTCGGCGAGTATCTCCGTGTATCCCGTGATGCTGGTGAGTGGCGTGCGCAGCTCGTGCGAGACCGTGGAGACAAAATCGGACTTCGCCCGATCCAGCGCTTTGAGCTGCTCGACGACGTGCTGCTCGCGGTCGAGTGTGTTCGCCAGTTTGGTGTTCGAGGCTTCGAGGACCTCGGTCGCCCGCTCCTGCTGCTGGGCGAGGAGTACGTGCTCGGACACGTCACGCCAGATGGTCCGGAGCACGATGCCGGCTCCGCCGTTGTGTTCGCGCACGGCGCAGCCCCGAGCCTCGACCCACACGTAATGGCCGTCCTTGGCCCGGATCCGAAACGAGGTGAAAAGGTTGCCGCCGCTGTCGAGCGCATCGAGATACGCGCGCCTGACCGTCTCGCGGTCGTCCGGGAACAACAGCTCCATCATGAGGTCGCCGAGGAACTCCGCCGGCTCGTAGCCGAGCATGGTCTCGCAGGCCGGTGACACGTAGAAGAGTCCGGAGGCATCGCTCAGCGTCACGACGTCCGGCGAGCCGTCGTTCAACTGCCGGTGCGTGGCGCTCTGCTCGAACGCGGCCTCGAGCCCGACGCGGTGGGAGACATCACGCAGGAGCGAATGGAAGCTGAACCCGGCTGCAGAGACAACGGCCCAGATGGTCATCTCGATCGAGACCTCGTGGCCATTGCGGTGGAGTCCCGGCAACTCGACCCATTCGCCGCGCAGTGGAGTCTCACCCCGCTCCGAGAAGCGGCGCACGCTCGTCTCGTGCTGATGCCGATGCCGTTCCGCGATGACGGTCTGCGCGAACGGCCGACCGATCGCCTCGGGTCGTTCCCACCCGAACGTCTCGGTCGCCCGGGCGTTCCACTCGATGATGCAACCGGATGCGTCCCAAGCGATGTACGCGTCATTGGCGGCGTCGACGACACGCCGGAGTTCCGCCTCACCGGCACGCCCGCGCAGGACCGCGCGAACATGCGCGACGAGCTCCGCGTGGTCGATCGGCTTCACGAGGTAGTCGTCGGCGCCGGCGTCGAGCCCGCGCACTCGGTCCTCGGTGTCGGCGGACGCGGTGTCCTGGGGGGTGAGGAGGAGGATCACCGGAAGACCGCGCGTGCGAGGGTCTTCGTTCAGGTGCTCGAGCACCTCGGTGCCGTTCATCCCCGGCATCGACAGCTCGAGCAACAGCATGCTCACGTCGTGGTCGTGGAGGTAGGCGAGCGCGCTCGTCCCGTCGGCAACCGCGACCGTCGCGATGCCCGCTTCGGTGAGCACGAGCGTGTACAGCTGCCGGATGGCGACATCGTCGTCGACGATGAGTACCGGTTTGATCGTCTGGTGGTCGCGTGCCCGGTGCGGGAGCCGGCCCGCCGCGATCGACGTGGTGTCCGGGACGCGATCCGCGGCGGCGGATACCGAGCGCACTCGCGGTTCGTCGTGGATCACCATGCCCCGGAGAACGGCGCGTGCTCGGAGCTCCTTGAGCCGACACACCTATACAGATACACATGATTTGAACAACGAACGCACCTGTTTTGGCACGCGACAACCCTGGTGACATACTCGTCACCAACCAGGAAGAGAAATGGGCGGGGGTGAGGGCTATTGCCACTAGGAATGACCAACGTCGTGCGCGTGCTGGTCGCGGACGATGACGACGACACGCGGGAACGCATCAAGGACGCACTCCCTGTCGGTGCGGAGCTCCTCCAGGCCACCGACGGGCTCCAGGTGCTCGACCTGCTCGCGACCCATTCGGTCGACGCGGTGCTCCTCGCCCTCGGACTTCCGTCGCTCGGCGGGTTCGAACTCGTGGCCCGGGTACGAGCGGCGACCCGCGCCCCGGTCCTGGTGCTGACCGGCAGGGCGGAAGTGGCGGACCGGATCCGCGGCCTCGATCTCGGTGCCGACGATTACATCGTCAAGCCGTTCGAGGTCGACGAACTCGCCGCACGACTGCGCGCCGCGCTGCGACACCAAGGCCCGACATCGTCGGCCGAGGTCCTCCGTTTCGGTGAACTCGTGATCGATGGGGACTCGCACGTCGCGAGCGTGGGTGGTCGACCCGTCGCGCTGACCCCGACCGAGTTCAACCTGTTGTACTTCCTCGCGCAATCACCCGGCCACGCGTTTTCGCGTGACGAGCTCCTCCGTGCTGTCTGGGCGTCGTCGCCCGAGTGGCAGGCGAGCGCCACCGTCACCGAGCACGCCCGTCGTCTGCGCGACAAGATCGAAGCGGATCCGCACGATCCGCGGTGGATCATCACGGTGCGCGGGTTCGGCTACCGGTTCGACCCAGGATCCCGCTGACCGTGGTCGAACCCGGTGACGCTCGCAGCAGTACGAACTCGACCGTCGACTCCCGGATCGATGCGAGTCACCGGGGGCTTGCGGGCTGAGCGCCGTTCGCGGGTGGGCTCGGCGTTGATGCCGACACCGAAGCAGACGCCGCGGCTTCGCGTCCCAGAAACGCGCCGAGTTCCTGGATGGTGCTCATGAGGGGTGCCGGGAAGACGACGGTGGTGTTCTTGTCGACGCCGATCTCCACGAGGCTTTGCAGATTGCGGAGTTGCAATGCGAGTGGGTGCGCCATCATCGTGTCGGATGCCTCGCCGAGCGCGGCGGCCGCGAGCGCTTCACCTTCGGCCGCGATGATCTTCGCGCGCTTCTCCCGTTCGGCTTCGGCTTGGCGGGCCATCGCGCGTTTCATGCTGTCGGGAAGCTGGATGTCCTTGAGTTCGACGAGTGTGACGACGACACCCCAATCCTCGGTTGCGACGTCGAGGATCTCGCGGATGTTCACATTGATTCGGTCGGTCTCTGCGAGCGTCTCGTCGAGGGTGTGCTGACCGACGACCTTGCGTAACGTCGTTTGTGCGATCTGGTTGATCGCGGACGCGACATTTTCGATCGCGACGACTGCCTTGGTTGCGTCGACGACCCGGTAATAGGCGACGGCGGAGACGTCGACGCTCACGTTGTCGCGGGTGATGATGCCTTGTGATTGGATCGGCATCGTCACGATCCGCATCGACACGCGGCGCATGATGTCGATCGCGGGGATGATGAACGTCAGGCCCGGTTCCTTGACGCCGATGACCCTCCCCAGCCGGAACAGAACGCCGGCTTCGTATTGCTTGACGATGCGAAGCGACATTGCGAGCACGATCATCGCCAGCACGACCAGCGCGACGACCACGGCTACCAGCACGGCCATACCAGATCCCTTCTTCAGTCCGACACGGAACGCACCGCCGGGGTCCGGAGCGGCATCGACAGCGTGGGCATGACCATGCCGTCAGTCGCGAACCTATACCCGATCTCGTGCGAGCGAGTCTTGCGGTTCGGGGAGTCGAGCGGTAGGCATTGTCGCTGTGGATCTTCCCGATGCGCTCGGTCACGCGGTGTCGATCGCCGCGGCGATGGGTTGGGAGATCCTCTGGGCGCTGATCCTCGGGTTCCTGCTCTCCGCGATCGTCGAGTCGATAGTCAAGAAAGGCACCATCGGCCGCTTGATGGGCACGGACCGGCCCAAGAGCTTGGCCATCGCCACCGGACTCGGCGCCGCGAGCTCGTCGTGCAGCTACGCCGCCGTCGCGCTCGCCCGGTCATTGTTCCGCAAGGGCGCCAACTTCACCGCGGCGATGGCGTTCGAGATCGCCAGCACCAACCTCGTCATCGAGCTGGGTGTTCTGCTCGCCCTCCTGCTCGGCTGGCAATTCACGCTGGCGGAGTTCATCGGCGGCCCGATCATCATCATCTTGTTGGCGATCCTGTTCCGGTTGTTCCTCCGCACCCGGATCCTCGAAGCCGCTCGCACGCAGGCGGACCGGGGCCTCTCCGGGAAGATGGAAGGCCACGCCGCGATGGACATGAGCGTCGGAGGAGATGGCTCCATCTGGCGTCGGATGCTCAGTCCGGCCGGGCGAACATCGATCAGCGAGTACTTCGTCATGAACTGGGCGTCCGTCTGGATCGACATCGTCGGCGGCCTCTTCATCGCGGGCGCGGCCGCGGCATGGATCCCCGACAGCTTCTGGCAAAGCCTGTTTCTGGTCGATCACCCGACGCTCGCGAAGCTGTGGGGCCCAATCATCGGTCCGCTCGTCGCGGTCATCAGTTTCGTCTGCTCGATCGGCAACGTGCCCCTCGCCGCGGTCCTGTGGAACGGTGGCATCAGCTTCGGAGGGGTCGTCAGCTTCATCTTCGCCGACCTGATCGTCATTCCCGTGCTGATCATCTATCGCAAGTACTACGGCACGAAGATGATGCTGTTCATCTTCGCCACCTTCTACGCGACGATGGTCGCCGCGGGCTACGTCATCGAAATCCTCTTCGGCCTGACGAGCCTCACACCGACCGAGCGCAATGCCCACGTCATCGAAGCCCACTTCTCGTGGAACTACACCACCTACCTCAACATCGCGTTCCTGCTGCTCGCTGCGGCGCTCGTCACCCGGTTCGTCCGCACCGGCGGCATCCCGATGCTCAAGATGATGAAGGAAGCGCCGGAGGAGGTCGGAGGTGGTCACCAACGCGATGGCTGACTCTGTTCGCCTCCACTCCCTGTCTCGGTGCGGCAGAGGACATCGACCGATCGCGAGGATCGGTGTGCGGTCGTCTGGGAACGCCGAAATGGGACGTCCTCAGGTCTTCGACGGTGTGGTCGATGCCGGAGTGCTCGGCGAGTAGAGCTGCAGGGTCATCTGCACCGCGGTTGATCCGCTCGTGTTCAGCGTCGACGCATCGATTGCGGTGACCTGCAGCGTGGATCCGTCGCTCGAGAGCCATGACCCGCGAAACTCACGAGCGACGGCGTGGGGCCGGACGCGGTTGTGCCAACCACTGAGGAGTTGCGCGTAGGCCAATACCGCGTCGTGTGGGGTGGAGCCGGTGATCTCGTAGGACCGGGTCGTGACGCCCGCGTTGCGCTGTTCGGGTCCGAGCGCACGCATCCTCGGGAGCGTCGGCAACGTGTTGAAACGACCCGAAACGAACCCCGATACGCCGGGCGCCGGTTGCGCCCCGCCGGATGTGCCTGACGATCCCGAGCTCCCGCACGCCGCCGCGGACAAGGCGACTGTGACCACAAGCGAATACCGGGCTACTGATCGAAGCATCTCGCCCTCCTGGGGCTCGACGGTCACAACGGGACTCGCCCGAGTACGCACGCAGCTGCGCGCATCACGCCACTCCGAACCTATCCGAACCCCGTGCGCTGCGAGCTGTCGTACCCGATATGAGCGCCATGCCGACCCGAGAGAAGTTCCGCCCGTCAGCGTACGGGCGTGTCCCAGAGCTTGAGCCCACCCAGGATGCCGGCGTTCGGGTCGATGATGCTGACCTTGGGTCCGAGCTTGTCGGTGTGGAGGTGGCGGGCGTTGCCGCCGCCGATGTAGAGGTGGTCGAAGAAGACGAGCGCGTCGAGCGTCGCGACCACTCGCCGCACCCGCTTTCTCCATTTCCGGTTCCCGATCTTCTTACGCGCGGCATTTCCTACTCGTTCGTTGTAGGTGTCGCCTTTGTGGAAGAGGTGTTGGGCGAGTTCGAGGTGGGGGCCGAGTCGTCCGTTCTCGAAGATGGAGAAGCCGAGACCGGTGCCCAAGGTGATGACGACCTCCACCCCGGCGCCGGTGACGACGTCGAGGCCTTGGACGTCGGCGTCGTTGATGACGCGCACGGGCCGACCGAGGCTCCGGGTGAGCGCGTCGCCGAGGTCGAAGTGATCCCAAGCCGCGATCAACTTCTTGTCGGTGGGGCTGCCGGGGCCGTGGACCGTGACGAAGTGCGGTGCTGACAAGATGACGCCGAGTCGTACGACGCCGGGAAAGCCGACCGATACCCGATCGAACGGCGGGAGCGGATGAACAAGTTGTTCGAGCTGCGCGACCATCTTCTCCGGGGAGCAGGGATAGGTCGTGGGGATGCGTACGCGGTCGGTCAACATGGCACCGGCACTGCCGAGGACTGATGCCTTGAGCCCGGTTCCGCCGATATCGATGACCAACGTGGTCGGGATCATCGATTTCGCCGACGGGAGCCGTTGATGTGCGGGGTCACCGCTTTGCGTAGCGAAACACCCGCGTATCGTTGCCGTCGATGGACTCCGTCGCGACCGTCAGCTCCTCTGCCACCACCGCGGCGTCGAGCACTGCTGTGACATCGGCGACCGGGGCTCCGGCCTCGCTCGCCACTGCACTCGGTTGGAACGGTCCGCCGTCGGAGAACTTCCCGCGCACAACTTGCATGATCTCTTCGTTTGTCACCATCAGTGGAACGTAGCCGGTCAATCACGAGCACGACTGCTCCTGGCGCGGGACTCACGGTGCCGGGTCCGCGTCGGTGAACCATCGCGCTACGACGACGTCGGTGGAAGCATGGGCGACGATCGACAACGTGATCACCGCCGCGATCAGATGAAACAGCTCGTTGTGGCGTGTGATCCCCGATTCCAGGATGAGCAACCCATAGATGACGGATGCGAATCCCTTGGGTCCGAACCACGCGGCGGCGATCCATTCCTTGCGGCTCAGGTGCGCTCGGACGAACGCGATCGCCAGTCCGATGGGTCGAGTCGCGACGAGGACGAGCACCACGAACAGGTATCCGCTCGCCGGGATCTCACGTAAGAAGGTCGGTGAGATCAGTGCGCCGAAGAGCAGGATCGCGGCCAACTTGAGGAGTTCGGCGATCAGCTCCCCAAATCGATCGAACGCCTCCCGAATCTGCGGGCTCAGCGTCGCCACGGTGATCCCGGCCGCGAAGGCGGCGAGGAACTCATTGGCGTGGGCGAGCGACGCGACGCCCAGGACGAGCAGACCGATGGCGAACGCATTCAATGGTTCGTACAACGCCGTGGCCGAGAACGCCTTCAAGTGCTCGAGCCGCACCGCGATCCAGGGGATGGCGATCCCGATGGCAACCCCTCCGGCGAGTTCGGCGATCAGCTGGGCGGGCACGATGTGGTGCTTGGACACGACGTCGAGCAGGATCACTACGACCGGAAGCGCCAGACCGTCGTTGAGTCCGCTTTCGACGTTGAGCAGCTGCCGGAGTCGATAGGGCACCTCGTCGCGGCCCACGAGCGCGGCGGCGAAGACGGGATCGGTCGGGCTCAGCGCGGCCCCGATCAGGAACGACTCCGCCCACGGGAGCCCGGCCACGAAATGCGCCAACACCGCGGTCGAGACCAGCGTGATCGGAAGGCCGAGCAGGATCGCGCGGCCGGACAACCGGTAGACCGATCGCAGCTCGCGGGCCGGCACGCGCATCCCGTCGGTGAAGAGCACGCTGAACAGAGCCAACTCCGCGAGGCCGGCGACCGCGCGGTCGGTCGGGCGTACCGAGACGACTCCGAACCCGCCGTTGCCGAGCACGAACCCGGCGGCGAGGAACAGCACGGCCGTGGAAAGAATGCTGCGGTGCGCCCGGCCGGAGATCAGTACCGCCGCGAGTAACACCGCGGCGAAGGCGACCAGCACCGCCGTCGGGTTCATGAACCGATCGACGAACTCTCGGAAGACTGATCAGCAGTCCAGGTTGGCGCCGCGGTTTGGACGTTCCGTTGTCCGGGCATGCATGGCGTTACGGCGTCCGAAACGAGCGGGATGCGGGTTCCGCCCACAGGAGTACCGTCGATGCGAAGACATGTCATGAAGTCATGCTCACGGCCTTCGACCGTACCAGCAACTTCGGTTGCGACAAGGCTGCACACGTCGGCGATATCGCTGCTGTGTGCCGACGTCGCACTGAAGGCGCTCTCGCCGGGCATCAACGACCCGACCACCGCTCAGGGTGTGCGATCTTCCGCATCGCGGCGGTGCTCCGGGCGTTCCTGGAACGCGATCCACCGGCGCAGGACGTGGTCCACACCCCTGCACCAGTCGTCTCGCCTGTCTACTTGCCTTTGCACTCCGCGGTGACCGCAGTGTCGGCCCGGCCCGCTGCGGCATCCGCCGCGTTGCTGTCGACCGATGCCGCATGGCCCGCCGCGACCTTCTCCTCGTCGTCGGCCAGCGTGCGTAGATCGCTCTGGACCGACGCCGGCGCTTCGTCGGCGACCTTGCGGTACAGGTCAGCTGCCTTTTGGAGCGTCGCCTTGTCCGTGCCCTTGACCTGTGCGAGTTGGGCGTAGTCGCTGCAGAGACTCGAGCTGCTCGATCCTCCGCTGCCGCAACCTGTCACGACCACTCCCAGCAGCACCATGCTGGCGACGGCTCGGAGTGTCATGACCCTTGCCGTGCATCCTGTCCGCGACGTCACGCTCAACGTGGTGTCGTCCCGTCGCGTTGCTCGTTGGTTGTTCATGCCAGTACCCCTTTCCGGCCGCAGCCGGTTCGACCGTCGCCCCGTGACCGAGCGCGGCTCGAAGATGTGTGAAGAGAAGAATCGCCTACCCGACCACGGTCCGGACGGTGACGCACCCGTTCCGTGCTTGCCCCGAGGCGGACCGGTGAGCCCGCAGTGGAAATAGAACCGCGCAATCTGTTCGCCGGTCAAATCTGGTCCGACGGCCGCGCTTCAGGACCGCGTCGAGGAACCGGAGCGCCACGGTGTCGGTGGTGCCCGCTTACGGACTGAGGTAACCGAGCTCGTGGGCATCCCGCTCGAGCGCCTCACGGAACTTCGGGTGCGCGATGCCAATGAGCGCGTCGGCTCGTTCGGCGATCGACCGACCCCGGAGTTCGGCGACGCCGTGCTCGGTGACGACGTGGTCGACGGTGTTCTTCATCGTCGTGACGGGTGCGCCGGGACAGAGCCGAGACACGACCCGCGAGCACGATTCGTCACTCGTGGTGGAGTGGAGGACGACGAAGCCCATACCGTGCTCGCTGTACATCGCTCCCCGCGCGAAGTCGGTCTGTCCGCCGCTCCCCGAGTAGTAGCGACCGGCGATCATCTCGGAGTTGCATTGGCCCAGCAGGTCGACTTCGACGGTGGCATTGATCGAAACGAAGCACCGTTCGCGCCCGATCACCCGCGGGTCGTTGACCCAGTCGACGGGCAGGAGCTCGACGGCGCCGTTGTCGTCGAGGAAGTCGTAGAGGCGACGAGTACCGAGCGCAAAGGTCGCGACGAGCTTTCCCGGACGGGTGACCTTTTGGGTCCCGGTCAGCGCGCCCGATTCGAACAGGTCCATCACGCCGTCAGAGATCAGCTCCGTGTGCAGGCCAAGGTCCCGATGGTCCGTCAACAGCTCGAGAATCGCGTTGGGAATCGCGCCGATCCCGGCCTGGATCGTCGCTCCATCGGGTACGCGGTCGGCCACGAACGCTGCGATGTGGCGATCTTTGGCCGACAGTTGCGGTGCCGGCACTTCGACGAGCGGATAGTCGGCCTCGGTCCAACCGACGACCTGGCTCAGGTGCAGCGAGTTCTCCCCGAAGGTGCGCGGCATCTGCGGATTGACCTCGATGAAGAAGGGAAGCTGTCCGATGAAGCGCGCCGTGTAGTCGGCGTTGGTGCCGAGCGACACGTAGCCGTGCGGATCCGGCGGTGACGCGGCGGCCAGAACGATCGGGTGCTTCGCTTCGCGGCGCAGCAGCAACGGCATCTCGCTGAAGTTGACCGGGATCAGGTCACAGCCACCCTCTGCGAACGCTGATCGCGTCACCGACGACAAGAAGTACGAGACGTGACGGAGGTGGTCTCCGTAGGCGCCGTGCACGTACGGGTGGTCGTGAAGCGCGTGCATCTGATGCACCCGAACCTGGGTCAGGTCCTGTGCGTGCCCATCGAGCACGTCGATCAGCGTTCGCGGCTCCCCGTTCGCGATCGGCACGATGACGTCTGCTCCCGGCGCGATGTGGGAGAGCACGGCCTCGGGAGGCGAGGCGTCGGGAGTCGCAACCATCGCCCGGCATACTGCCAGAGTCCGATGATCACACGCCTCGATGTTGGTGAGCAGATGCAGGCATTGGGACAGCCCTTGGGCTTTGCCACAACTCCGCTACATGTCGCGTCCCATTGTCCGGCGCTGCCACACGGCCAATGTCATCGCGCTCGGAGCGCTCCGGCTGCGAGTTCGACATCGACGCCGTTCTTCCCGTCCTCCGCGGCAGGCGGTTGACTCAGGCTGCCGGTGGCCCGGTCGAGCCGGAGCACGAGGACGTCGTGGTTCGAGAGTCCGTAGATGGCAGCGACACCGTCCGCCGTGTTCGAGCGGGCGTCGGACTTGCCGACCACGGCGATGTTCCCGAGGTGCGGAGCGACTCCTTGGGCGAACTCTGCCGTGCGATTCCCCTCGGCACCGTCGACCAGCAGCAGTAGCGCGTCCGGCAGAGCGACGCGCATACGGGCGAGATCGCCGACGATCGCGGCGCCTTCGCCGTGGGTGGGAACAACGACGATCACCCGCTTCGGCACCGGGGATGGGCCTTGGCGGGCCGCACGGTGCTTCCGGATCGGACGGCGATGCATCGTGACTGCCATGGGAGCCTCTCTCATACCTGGGAGTCCGACGGTACGGATCAGATGGTCAAGCGTCGGTCTCCTCGTTCCAATCGTCGGTAAACGGTCCGGAGGCGTCTCAGCCCGATCCCAGCTGGCCACGGACTCGGCACGTGCACGGGCAGCAGAGGTTTTGCCCAGCGCTCACCCACATCGGGGAGGCCGATGACCGGTTGTTCCGTACGTTCGGGGACAGCCGACGAAGGAGCAGAGCCCTGTGATCACCCTCAGTGCTCAACGAATGCAACGACCGGATCCCGCGTGACTGCCACCCTCGACCGTCACGCGACCCCACAGCCGCTCCCGATCGACGTTCCGAGTACGACGGGGCGCGCCGCCGAGCGGCGGAACTGGCTCGACCCGACGCTCGTCGCGCTCGTCGTGGTCGCCGCCGTGACCCGGCTCTGGTCGCTCGGCGCACAGAAGCTGAACTACGACGAGTCGTTCACCGCGATGGCCGGTCGGCGACCGCTCGGAAATCTCCTCACGTACCTCACGGCGCACGACTCACACCCACCACTCGACTACCTCCTGCGGGCACCGCTCGGCCGGGCGGGGGTGAGCGAGTTCTGGTTCCGGTTCCCCTCGGCGATCTGCTCGATCGCGGCGGTGGCGCTGCTCGCGGTCTGGCTCCGGCCTCGGGGGCGGGTGGCGGTGATCGCGACCGGTCTGTTCGCCCTCAGTGCGTTCCAGATCGCGCACGGCCGTGATGCGCGGATGTACGCCGAGCTCGAGGTGCTCGGTGTCGGCATCGCGATGGTGACCGAACACTGGCTGCGCCGTCCCGCGCGCCACCACGCGCCGCTGCTGGGCGTGCTCGTCCTGATCGGGCTCTACACCCATGTGTCGATGCTGCTCCTCGCGGTCGGGCTGGTTGCCGTCGCCGGGCTCCGGCGCGACCGTGACGCCTGGTGGTGGCGCGGCGCGGTCGTCGCTGCGGTCGCGCTCTGGGCCGCGACCTGGGGACCACACTTCGTCGTGCAGGCCCGCGGTGGCCACTCGTCGTGGATCCCGGCAACGACCTTCGACACGCTCACGGCCGCGGTCGCCCGCTCCGTGACCTACGACCTGCGATATGTGTTGATCGTGTTGGCCGCGGTCGTCGCCGGTGCCGTCGTCATGATGCGCCGCGACCGGTGCCTGGCTCGGGTCTGGCTCGCCCTGTTCGTGGTACCCGTCGCCGTCGGCGGCGTCGCCGGTCTCGGACTCCCCGTCGTGCTCGATCGCACGTTCACGCTCATGTCCTGGGCGCCCGTGCTCGCGATCGCGTTCCTGTTCGAGGCGGTGCTGCGCCGGCAGCGGTTGGCCGGTATCGCACTGCTGATCGCGAGCGCGTTCGTGGTCGTTCCCAGCGCGGCGTGGGCGATCGGGGCGCGATCGGGGCCGTCCGGACCAATCACCGCGCTCGACGCGCGCATCCGACCCGGCGACGTCGTCGCGGTCCGCCCGGCGAGCAAGGCGCCCGAGATGCTCTGGTCGCTTGCGATTCGCAAACACCTCGCGAGCCACCCGGTCACCGTCTCGGGCCTCGATCGAACCTTTTCGCTCCGTCTCGGGAACGCGCGCCCCACGGGACGGACGTGGTACCTCAACTGGAGCATCCGGCGCTGGCCCGACCTCGCGAACCCGGGCACCACCAGTTGTGCGGCCCCGTGGAGATCGGGTGGCCTTCGCATCACGTGCATCAGTGGCGCGACGATCACCGCGGGACGCTGAACCGTGCGGACCGAAGCTCGTGGCGCAGGACACGCCGATCCGCACGGTGGGTGGAACGAGAACGGTGCCCAGGGGTGGACTCATGCCAACGAGTGAAATCTCCAGGCCGGATTCCACACCGGCAGGCGGTACGAGTCCGCGGCCGCCGACCGACCTGGCGGCGGGAAGCGTCATCGAGGTCCGCGACCATTTCTGCGCCGACTGGTGTCGCGGGTACGAGATCGCGGCTTCCACCGAAAGCGGCTACCTCGTGCGAAGACGATCCGATCAGTATCTCCTTCCCGTTGCCTTCTCAGCAGCGGAGATTCGGCGAGACGACCGGTTCCCGCAGTCAGGAACTGCGGCGACCCTGCTCCCAAGCCACGACTGACTGCGTCTCGCGGGACGCGAGGTCCTCATCGTCGGCGTCGGCGGCGTCGTCCGACAAGACGAGCGTCGGCATGGGAATCAGCCCTTCGGCGATGCCCGCCATGACCGCCTGAAGCTTCGAGTGCACGCCCAACTTGGTGAAGACGTGCTTCAGGTACCCCAGCACGGTGTGATCGCTGAGGGAGAGCGCGTCCGCGATCTGTCGATTCGAGAGTCCGGCCGACGCGAGTCGCAGCACCTCGTTCTCGCGAGGCGTCAGCCTGCTGTGAGCTGTCTGCCGTTCATCGGTCGCGCCGCACGGTGCCAAGAGGGGGGACCCGCGACTCTCGTGTCGTTCTGCCTCGACCATCGTTGCCTCCCTGCATAGGCATCCTGGGTGGTCGCGTCGGGGGTAACCGATCGCGACACGTTGCGGCTTGCAGTGATGACGGTACACACGCGCGTGCCAGCCGTCGATCGGTCGAGCGCGTGAACTGCGTCACCCGGTTCGAACCCCCTCAAACGGGCGTGGCCGTTCGCCTCTATGGCCCGCGCAGTCATCGGCATAGACCTTCCCGCGACAGGACCGTGCAGAAGGGGGCCAGCTCTTCCCGGACTCGAAAGCAAGGCCTGAAAGGGGCGGACGATGAAGAAGCTTTCAGCGATGCGGCGCATGGCAGTGCGACCGTTACGTGCATGGACTGTGTTCATGACTGTGATCGCGGTGATGCTCGCGTTGGTCGGGTCGTCGCCGGTCTCGGCCAACGTCACGGCGACGACTGGGCAGCTCATCAAGATCAGTCCACCTTCCGATGTACTGCAATCCGGCCTCTGTTCGCCCGACAAGGTGTTCACCTTCGACGAGCAGCAGGGCGTCACGCTCGGCGCCGACGTTCGGGTCGACTACAAGACCCCCGGCTCGTACACGGCGTACGCAGGGAATCCGATCCCGTACGTGCCGAGTGGCACCGTCGTGGACAGTCATTTCCTCGACAGCAACCTTGGGAGCTGTGCGGGGACCGCGAACCGCGAGGGCACGTGGACGTTCTCACAGGACATTCTCGGCGTCATCGTCGCCCGCCCGCGCCTGGTGAACAGCGATTACCTCGGGTCACCGACGACCGTGTACCCGGGCAGCGTTCCTTCGCGGGAGTTCGACTTCGGCAGCGGGACCTCAGCCGACTTCGTCCAGATCATCGATGCCCGAACGATCTACGTGAAGCTCCAGACTCCCTACAGCAGCGCCGACCAGATGCGAGTGCTCACCAAGCACAACGCCCCGCCGGTTCCGAACGCCGGGGGACCGTACGTCGGTGCAGAGGGGTCGCCCGTCGCGCTGAGCGGCACCGCGCCCGATCCGGATTCCGACGCTGTCGCCAAGTCGTGGAGCTTTACGTGGCCGCTGAGCCCGGGAACGTCCTGCACCACCACCGGGACGACCACCCTGACCCCGACAATTACGTGCAACGACGACGCACTGGTGACGGCCACGCTGTCGGCGAGCGACGGCTACCACCCAGCCGTGACCTCGGTTGCGAACGTCACGATCGAGAATCGCAATCCCACGATCACCTCGGTCACGGTCCCGACCACACCCGTGGCGCTGGGTTCATCGGTGAACCTGAGCTCGGTCTTCGCCGACGCGGGTTCCCACGACACGCACACGGCGTCGATCGCGTGGGGTGACACGACGATGTCGGCCGGCACGGTCAACGAGTCCGGCCACTCGGTTACCGCCTCGCACATCTACGCCACACCGGGCGTGTACTCCTTGACCCTCACCGTCAACGACGACGACGGCGGCACGGTGTCGGTCGGCACCACGGACGTCACCGTTGTCGGTCCGCCGACCGCGAGTGCCGGCGGACCGTACAACGTCGACGAAGGGACGAGCATCGGGCTGTTCGGTTCGGCGAGCGGGAGCCTGCCGCTCACGAAGAGCTGGCTGTTCACGCCCGGGCCCTCCGATCTCGGGACCACCTGTCTCGACTCGGGCAGCACCACCTTGACCCCGACCGTTCTGTGCAACGACGACGTCGTGGTCGGTGCAACCTTGACCGTGAGCGACGGGGTCAACCCGCCCGTGGTTTCGTCCTCGAGCATCGCGGTGACCAACGTCGCTCCCGTGCTCGGTTCGCTCGCGGCGACTGCCGGCCCGATCATCGTCGGCCAGCCCGTGACGGTTGGTGGATCCTTCACCGATGTCGGCGTGAACGACACGCACAGTTCCACCGCCGACTGGGGGGACTTGACCACGTCGGTAGGCGCGGTCTCGGAGAGCGGCGGCTCGGGTTCGGTGTCGGCGACACACTCGTACTCGATTCCGGGCATGTACACGGTGGCCGTTGACGTCAACGACGGTGACGGTGGCGTCGCCACGCGGACGATCACCATCCACGTCAACACGCCGCCGACTGCGAACGCCGGTGGGCCGTACGTCGGGCCGGAAGGCTCGACCCTCAGCCTCGCTGCCACCGCAGGCGATGACGATTCGGACGCGCTGACCAAGTCGTGGTCCTTCGCTCAAGTGGCCGATGCCGGTACCACCTGCACCCCCACCGGACCGGCGACCCTGACCCCGACCATCACGTGCGATGACAACGCGATCGTGCTGGCGACCCTCTCGGTCTCCGACGGCGTCAACCCGCCGGTGGTGAGTGTTGCCACGGTCACGTTCGGCAACGTTGCGCCAGCGGTGGGTGCCTTGACCGCCACTCCGTCGATCCGGGGGGTGGGCGCGAGCGTGTCGGCGTCGGCGAGCTTCACCGATGTCGGAACCCACGACACCCACACAGCGATGATCGACTGGGGCGACGGTTCGTCCGCCGCGAGCATGACCGAATCGGCCGGTGCCGGCAGCGCGACGGGATCTCACCTCTATGCGGATGTTGGGATCTACGCCGTCTCCATGACGGTCACCGACGACAACGGCGGGGCCACCACGGTCTCCACCAGCGTGGTCGTCTACGACCCGACCGGTCCGTTCGTCACGGCCAATGGCAACTTCAACTCACCATCGGGTGCATACACGCCGGACAACCCGACTGACCCCAACGTGATCGGTACCGCGCACATCGACTTCCTGGCGAAGTACCAGCACGGTGACACGGTGCCCACCGGTCACGGTGCCTTCCGGTTCAACGCAGCAGGCCTCACGTTGGACTCGACCGGCTACTTCTGGCTGATCGTGACTCCGGCGGGCGACGAAACCTTCTTCAGGGGTACCGGGAACGTCAATGGCGTGTCCGGCTACGAGTTCCTGGTGTCGGGTATCGACGGCAGCCCGGACCTCGTGCGCATCAAGGTGTGGCAGACGTCGACGGGCATGGTCGTCTACGACAGTCAGCCCGGTGCGGCAGACGATGCGGATCCCGTGTTGCCACTGACCGGTTCCTTGAACATCCACTGATCCCAACCGGCGCGCCGCGCCGCAGCGATGTGAGTCCCGATCCCTAGCCTGAGCCCCCAGCCTGGCCGAAGATCGGGACTCACTCTGTCTGCCGCGAGCAAGGAGGCGGCACATCACCGGAAGAGGTCCCCTGCGGTGACCGACTCGCCTTCCTTCGCGATGGCGGTGACCTCGAGGTCTCCCACCGGAGGGGCCGAACGTCCTCGAACGCCCCGAGACCACCGAGCATCCGCCCGATCCCAGCAAGCGACTGGGTTTTCTGCCATCTTCTTCGAGGTACGCCCGCCCTCGTGGGGCATGTAGAAAACCTGGGTGACCTGGGACGACGCGCGCGGGGGGAACGGATTTCGTCAGATCGGGAACGGATCTGATGTCGGGGTTGGTGTCCGGTCTTGTCCGGTCCTGTCCGCTGTGGGAGCTATTCGTTGTGTTGTCGGAGCTCTGCCTCGTGACGATCGAGGTGGACGAGCAACAGGTTGGCCATCGTCCATCCGATGGCGTCGGGATGGCTGGTCATCGAGATGGGTGTGACGTGTAGTGCTGCCCACGCTTCGATCTCGCGTCGTGCGGTCGCGGCTTCACGACTGCCGGCCGGACTGGCGAGCAGGATGGCTGCCGACTGCGCGGGCAGCCGTTGGTATGGATCGGATTTTGTGCCGAGCCACAGTTCGTCGATCGCTGTGCTGAGTGCTTGCTCGACGAGGCTCCTAGCTTCTGGATAAAGGAGTTCGAAGTCTCGATAGGTCGCGTTGCCTTGGTCGAATGCGGCTTCCGCGTGCGCGAGGCGCTGATCGTGAAACTGGTGAAGTGTACGGAGTCGGGTTTCGAGCCTGGTGAGACGCGAGTCAGGGTCATGGCGCGCGTTCGCTCACCGCAGTCGGCAACGACCGGTGCCGGCACAGAGTGCGCACTCGGGTTCCTCACCCGCAGCGTGCGCGATGCAGTACCGGATGCGATCGTCGACGATGTTCATGAGCAAGGGGTGCGGCCCGAGGGGTGCGGTCACGAGGAACGGCACGCCGGGATGGCGAGCCGCGGCTTCGGCGGCGAGCTCGAGAATGTCGCGGTCCCAGTGGTTGCCGGGCCAGAGAAAGTAGGGCACCACGACGACCGTCGTCGCGCCGGCGGCGACGCAGAGTCCGAAGGCGGTGCCGATCGACGGCTCCGCGAGCTCCATGTGCGCTGGCTCGACGATGGTGTACCCACTGCGGGGTCTCCACTCGGCGACGAAGTCCTCGTGGCGCTGGTTCGACTCGGCGCGACGCGAACCGTGGTCGACGACGACGATGCCCGTGGAATCGAGTTCGCCGCGTGCCGGCATGTCGTTCATCGAGTCCCCCTCGGACCGGACCCGTCAGTCACACCAGGGGAAGAGCTGGGGGCTGGTGCGGTGCAGTTCGAGGACCTGGGGCAACGTGAGGACGGTGGACTCGGGTACATCGCCACGCCCGACCGCCGCCGCCGGCTCTGGGCCTGGGTCAGCGAGACCAGCGGGTGGGAGCCTGGCTTGCCCGACGGACGCGGGACCACTGAGTAACCCGCGCGTCGGCGACCGTGATCACACTGGTCGAGCCGCTCGTCAGCGCGCGGGTGTGCGGTCGGATCGGGTCGCATCGTGGGCGATTCCGCGGATGAGACCGGGGAACACGAGGCGGTGGAACGGGGCGACGGCGTACCAGTAGACGCGACCGAGAAGACCCCGCGGCCGGAATCTCGCGGTCTGGCGGAGTCGGGTCCCGGAGGCCTCGGGCTCGATGCTCCACTCGAGCCACGCTTCGCCGGGGAGGCGCATCTCGGCGTGGAGGACGAGGCTGCGGTCCGTCTCGAGGTCCTCGACGCGCCAGAAGTCGACCGGTTCCCCGATTGCGAGATGCTCGGGGTCGCGTCGGCCGCGTCGGAGGCCCGGGCCGCCGGCGATCCGGTCGAGGACGCCGCGGGCTTTCCAGAGCAGTTCGCCGCTGTGCCAGCTGCGGTCCCCGCCGATGCGGCACACGGCCTGCCATGTGTCGTGGGCATCCGCAGCGACGACGACTTCGCGCACGTCGGTGAGTTCCGTTCCACCGGTCCAGCTCGGATCGGTCGGGTTGGTCTGCCAGACGGGTGACGACGCGTCGTCGAACTTGGTGGGGATGTCACCAACGGCCGTGCGTCCGATCGCCCGGTGGATCGCCTGTGCGAGCGGGACTCGTTCGAACGGGAACAGCGTCTCGGCCCGGTGATCGTGCACGACGACGGTGTTTACGAGTGAATCGACGAGCGGACGAGCCAGGCTCGCGGGGACCGGAGTGACGAGACCGATCCACAGCGACGACAGTCGGGGGGTCAGCACGGGCACCGGGAGAAGCCGGCGCCGGGTGAGGCCGGCTTCGCGCGCGTAGATGGCCATCATCTCGGCGTAGGACACCACGTCGGGCCCGCCGATCTCCAGGATCCCACTCAGCGAATCGGGGTGCTCGACCGCCGCGACGAGGTAGCGGAGGACGTCGCGGATCGAGATGGGCTGGCAGCGCGTGTGCACCCATTTTGGGGTCACCATCACGGGCAGGACCTCGGTGAGGTAGCGCAGCATCTCGAAGCTCGCCGATCCGGAACCGATCACGACGGCGGCGCGCAGCTCGACGGTCTCGGTCGGTCCCGCTGCGAGCACCCGGCCGACGTCATGGCGGCTGCGGAGATGTGCGCTCAGGTCGGCGTCGTCGTCACCGAGTCCACCGAGGTAGATGATGCGGCGGACACCCGCCTGCTCGGCGGCGCGTCGGAAGTTGTCGGCGATGGCCCGTTCGCGCGCGATCCAGTCGGTGCCTTCACCGATGCTGTGGATGAGGAACACCGCGACGTCGACGCCGTCCATTGCCTCGCCGAGGTCGCCACCGACGTCGGCCCGCACAACCTCGACATCGGGATGCCACGGTGCTGCGTCGAGTTTGCGGGGATCGCGCACGACGCACCGCACCCGGTGACCGCGCACGAGCAACTCCGGTACGAGCCGTCCACCCACGTATCCCGACGCGCCGGTGACGAGCACACGCTTCGGCGTCATCCGGCTGCGAGCTCGACGCATCGGACGGCGACGTCGAGCGCAGTTGCTCCGTATTCGTCCGCACCGAGTGCTCGTGCCGCGAGTTCGTCGGCGATCGCGGGGCCGCCGATGAAGACACGACTGCCCGGGAGCTCGTCGTGGAGCAGTGTCGCGGTGTGCCGTGCCGCCTCGACGCTCTCGTCGGACCCGACGCCGATCGCAATCGCGATCGTGTCGTCGTGGAGTTGGGCGGTTTGAACGAATGATTCGGGTGGTGTGTTGGCGCCAAGATCGACCACGGCGAGGCCTTCACCGCTGATGATGTCCCCGAGGATGGCAAGTGGCATGGAGTGGTAGTCGCCGGCCGCGGCACCGATGACAACGGTCCCGCGCTTGCGGCCACGACGTGCGAACGAAGGTCCGAGCCGTCCGATCAGGCGGGCGGCGACACCCGACGCGCGGTGTTCCGCAGCGATGTCGGACTCGCCGCGGGCCCACGCCTCTCCGATGTCTTGGAGGACCGGGACCATGAGCTCCAGGTGGATATCCCGGGCGGACGCTCCCGAGACCAGGGCCCGTTCGATGATCGACCATGCGCCGGGTTCGTCGCCGGCGATGAGTCGGTCGCGGAGCTGGGTTCGGTAGGGGGCCCAGCGGATACCGCCCGGCCCCGGTTCGGGTGCTTCGCGGTCGGCGAGCGCGCGGAGGTCGTCGAGGCGCACCTGCCAGGTTCCGCCGAGCTTGCGGGCGGGAAGCGTGCCGAGTCGCACGTAGCGGTATGCGGTCATGTAGTGGACGCCGAGTTGCTCGGCGGCGGCTCGAAGGCCGATCAGCTCGGAATCGTCGGGCATTGGTGGGGGATCGTAGGGGGGAACTTGCATAGGGATGACTTTAGTGCTAAAACAACGCCTGGCAACGAATCCCCCTCGAAAGGCTCATCCCATGCGTCGCATCCCCGTCCGCCTCGCCGCTGCAGTTGCGTTGGTCGCATTGACCGCGGCTGCCTGTGGCAGCTCGAGTAGCAAGACCGACTCGAAGCCCGCGAAGGACACCACCACGTCCACCGCACCCGCGAGCGCCAGCAAGACGATCGTGGTCGTCGCGAGTGGTAACCCTGATTTCTCCACTCTTGTGACCGCGGTGAAGAAAGCTGGTTTGGTCGAGACCCTCTCGGGTCCGGGACCGTTCACGGTGTTCGCTCCGACCGACGCCGCGTTCGCCAAGATTCCGACCGATCAACTCAACGCGATCCTCGCCGACAAGGCCCAGCTGACCAAGGTCCTCACCTACCACGTCGTACCCGGCAAGGTGATGGCCGCAGATCTCCAGCCCACCCAGATGGTCAAGACCGTCGAAGGGCAAGACCTCGACATCAAGGTCACCAGCGGCGCAGCGACGGTCAACGGCTGCAACATCGTCAAGACCGACATCCCAGCATCGAACGGCGTCATCCACGTCGTCGACTGCGTGCTGGTCCCGCCGGCAGCATGACCGCGCGCGGTACCGGCGGGATCCCCCCATCCCGCCGGTACCGCCCGTGACGCGTCCCGGGGCTTCTCGCTCGGCTCAGCTGCGACCGAAGTGACCGCATGGCGTGCGGGTTCGTGCTCATGGAGCCTGTGCCCGTTGCG
>JBBSBV010000037.1:0-37094 GCA_038250905.1 Acidimicrobiia bacterium | reverse complement strand
CTACGCTACGCCCCCCCCCCTACTTGCGCCGCAACCCCGCGCCTTGCGCGGGTTTGCGACGCAGTTTGGGTTGGTGGGTCGGGTGGGTCAGTTGGTGGAGGGTTCGAGCGCCCACTCCAACACCTCGGTGACGTCGTCGGCGAGGTGGAACGTCATCACGTCCCGCACCGCCTCGGGCACGTCGTCGAGGTCGGGCCCGTTGCGCTTGGGCAGGATCACCGTGGTGAGCCCGGCCCGTTGCGCCGCGAGCACCTTCTGCTTCACGCCACCGATCGGGAGTACCCGACCGGCCAGGCTGACCTCACCGGTCATCCCGACGTCGCTCCGCACCCGCCGCCGGGTGAGTGCCGAGACGATCGCGGTCGTCATGGTGACCCCGGCCGACGGACCGTCCTTCGGGATCGCTCCGGCCGGCACGTGCACGTGGAACCGGCGATGCGCGAGTGCATCACTCGAAACCCCGAGGGCCTCGGCGTGGGCGCCCACGTAGGTGAGCGCGATCTGCGCCGACTCCTTCATGACGTCGCCGAGTTGGCCGGTCAGTTGCAGACCCGGTTCCCCGTCGAGCGAGGTGGCCTCGACGAACAAGACGTCACCACCGGCACCGGTCACGGCCAGCCCGGTCGCCACGCCCGCGGTCGCGGTCCGGTCCGAGATCTCCTCGGCCTCGAACCGGGCCCGCCCGAGGTGCTTGCGCACCAGGGCGTCGTCGACCACCACCGCATCCGCCTCGGAGTGGTCGGTGGCGATCTCGGCGGCCACCTTGCGCAGCAGCCGACCCAACTCCCGTTCGAGGCCCCGGACACCGGCCTCTCGCGTGTAGTCGGTGACGACGGTCCGCAGCGCGGCTTCGTCGACCACGACCTCACCCGGGTTCAAGCCGTTGCGCTCCAGTTGCCGGGCGAGCAGGTGGTCACGGGCGATCGCGACCTTCTCCTCCTCGGTGTAACCGTCGAGCCGCACCAGTTCCATGCGGTCGAGCAGCGGGCCGGGGATCGTGTCGGCCACGTTCGCGGTCGCCAGGAACAGGACGCCCGAGAGGTCGAGGTCCAGATCGAGGTAGTGGTCGCGGAACGTGTGGTTCTGCGCGGGGTCGAGGACCTCGAGCAGCGCCGCCGACGGGTCGCCCCGCCAGTCCGAGCCGAGCTTGTCGACCTCGTCCAGCAGGATGACCGGGTTCATGGTGCCGGCCTCCTTGATCGCCCGCGCGATGCGTCCGGGCAACGCACCCACGTAGGTGCGCCGATGCCCGCGGATCTCGGCCTCGTCCCGCACGCCACCCAGGGCGACGCGCACGAACTTGCGCCCGGTCGCACGCGCGACCGACTCGCCGAGCGACGTCTTACCCACGCCCGGAGGGCCGACCAACGCGAGGATCAGCCCGTGACCGCGCCGCGATGCGGCATCGGCGTGCTCGTCGAAACCACGCTCGGCCCGTAGCTTGCGCACCGCGAGGTACTCGACGATCCGGTCCTTCACGTCGTTCAGACCGGTGTGGTCGGCGTCGAGCACGGCCCGCGCCTCGATGACGCCGGTCGTCTCGTCGGATCGGGCACCCCACGGGAGGTCGAGCACGGTGTCGAGCCAGGTGACGATCCACCCGTGTTCGGGGTTCTGCGCACCGGTGCGCTCGAGCCGGTCGATCTCCTTGGCGATCGAGTCGCGGACGGTTTCGGACACCTCGGCCTCGGCCAGACGGCGGCGGTACTCCTCGACGTCGTCCTCTCCGTCGTCGTCACCGAGTTCCTTGCGGATGGCCGCGAGTTGCTGACGCAGGATGAACTCGCGTTGGTGCTTCTCCATCCCGTCGGTGACCTCGTGACGGATGCGTTGCGTCAGCTCGTGCTCGGCGAGCAGGTCACGCGCGAGGCCGAGTGCCATCTCCACCCGACGCTCGGGGTCGGTGGCCTCGAGCAGTTCGAGCTTGCGCTCGGACGGCAGGTCGCTCCAGGAGCCGAAGCCGTCGGCCAGTGCGGCGGGGTCGGTCGTGGTGCGGAGCAGTTCCGGGAGCCGGCGGGAGCGCCGGGCCTCGGCGAGCACCCCGAGGACAGCGCGCAACTCGCGGCCGATCTCCTCGGTGTGGGGCGACGGCGGGCCGTCGATGATCTCGTTCGCCTCCACCCAGAGGCTGGATCCGGTTCCGGCGACCCCGGCACCGAGCGAGGCCCGGTGCAGGCCGCGCAGGATCGCGGCGTGAACGCCGTTGGGCAGCTCGCCGGATTCCTCGACCTTGGCCACCGTGCCCACCCGGGCGTAGCGATCGTCGATACGCGGGACGAGCAGGACCAGCCCGTCCGCATCGTTCGCGGTGGCGACCGCGGCCTTGGCCTCGTCCGAGTCGAGGGTCAGGGTGACCACGGTCTGGGGCAGGACCACGCCCGCGGTGAGGGGCAGGACCGGCAGGGCAAGGGTGTCGAGTTCGGCCATCGAGGGCTCCGATCAAAGTTGAAGGTACCTCACTCAACTCTGACCGGCCCCCGCCTATTCCCGACCCCAAGCCTCATGTTTTCCGCTCCGTGACCGGCACCCCATCTTGCGTCGCAGACCCGCGATAGTCGCCGGTTTGCGACGCAAATTGGGGGGTGAGATCAGGCGGGAAGTTGGGCTTCGATCGCGCTCACGAGGGCCGGGTCCTCGGGGGTGACGGTGGGGCTGAAGCGGCCGACGATCTCGCCGGTGGGGCTCAGGAGGAACTTCTCGAAGTTCCAGCGGATGTCGCCGGTGTGGCCGTCGGCGACGTCGGGGGCCTGCTCCAACTCCTCGTAGAGGCCGTCCTTGTTGTCGCCGTTCACGTCGATCTTGGCGAAGAGCGGGAACGTCACGCCGTAGTTGACCGAGCAGAACTCCTGGATCTCGTCCGCGGTACCCGGTTCCTGCTCGAGGAACTGGTTGCACGGGAAGCCGAGGACGGTGAAGCCGCGGTCGCCGTAGATGTCCTGGAGCTTTTGGAGGCCTTCGTACTGCGGGGTGAGCCCGCACTTCGAGGCGACGTTGACGACGAGCGCGGCCTTGCCCTGGTAGTCGGCCAACGACGCGTCCTGGCCGTTGAGTGCCTTCACGGGGTGGTCGTAGATCGCCATGGATTTCGCTCCTGAGCCGGGGACGGACCTCGGATACTAGAGGGGTTGGGATCGGTGACGACGGGCCACCTTGCGGACCTGCGCGGCCATCTGGCGTTCGGCGATCGCGGTCACCGGAGCCCCACCCTTGGCAAGCGCGAGGGTCTGCGGATCGGCCGTGATCACCTTGCGACCCTTCTCGATCCCGCCCACGATGGCAGCCGCGACCTCGGCCGCGGGCTTCGGTTTGATCCCGGCCGACGCCGCCGTGCACTCGGGCGGCTTCAGCGTGTTCTCGTGCTCGAAGCCGGGCGTGAGCGTGTCACCCGGGAACGCGCACGCCACGTAGATACCGCGGTGCGCGTACTCGGCACGCAGGGTCTCCATCAGCCCGCGCACCGCGAACTTGGCCGGTGCGTACGCGCCGTATCCGAACACGCCCACGAGCGCCGCGCCCGAGGAAACGCCGACGAGGCCACCACTCCCCCGGGCCACCATCGCGGGCAGCACGGCCCGGATCGCGTGCAGCGTTCCGAAGTAGATGAGGTCCATCTGCGAACGGAAGACGTCGGTGTCGAGATCCTCGAAGTACCCCGGATGGGCAAGCCCCGCGCAGGTGATCAGCAGATCGCACTCGCCCGACCGCGCGGTCAGCCCGGCGATGGCGACGTCGAGCGCCGCGGGGTCGGTGACGTCGGCTGCCGCCCATGCGGCGTCGGGGCCGATGTCGGCGGCCGCGGCCTCCAACGCCGATGCGGTGCGCGCGACGATCGACACCCGCCCGCCGCGTTGCGCAATCAGCCGAGCGGTCTCGAGCCCGATGCCCTGGGATCCCCCGGTGATGACGACGTGCGTGCCGGCCAGCTCCATCCCCGGAGTCTGGCGCAACCGCCGCCGCCGCGGGCGCTCGGCGGTGTGCTCAGTGCGGCGAGATCATGTCCTCGGGCCGCACGACCCGATCGAAGTCCTCGGCCGAGATCGAGCCGAGGCTCATCGCCGCCTCCCGCAAGGTGGTGCCCTCGTGGTGGGCCTTCTTCGCGATCGCCGCGGCCTTGTCGTACCCGATGACCGGGTTGAGCGCGGTCACCACCATCAACGACTCGTCCACGTACTTCTTGATCTGCGGGAGGTTCGGCTCCAGCCCGTCGACGCAGAACTCGCGGAAGTTACGGCACGCGTCGGTGAGGAGATCCACCGAGTGCAGGTAGTTGTAGATCATCACCGGCTTGAAGACGTTCAGCTCGAAGTTGCCCATCGAACCGGCCGTGCCGACCGCGGCGTCGTTGCCGAGCACCTGCACGCAGCACATCGTGAGCGCCTCCGACTGGGTCGGGTTCACCTTGCCCGGCATGATCGAGCTGCCCGGCTCGTTCTCCGGGAGCAACAGCTCGCCGAGGCCGGCCCGCGGACCGGAACCGAGCCACCGCAAGTCGTTCGCGATCTTCATGAGCGACACCGCGAGCGTCTTGATCGCACCGTGGGCGAAGACGAGGTCGTCGTGGGCCGCGAGCGCGGCGAACTTGTTGGGGGCCGACCGGAACGGCAGCCCGGTGAGCTCCGCGATCTTGGCCGCGGCGCGGTCCGCGAACTCGGGGTGGGTATTGAGCCCGGTCCCGACCGCGGTACCGCCGATCGCGAGGTCGTAGAGGCCGGTCATCGCCTGGTCGATCCGGACGAGGTCGGCGTCGAGTTGGGCCACGTAGCCGGAGAACTCCTGGCCCAACGTGAGCGGCACCGCATCCTGGAGGTGGGTCCGGCCGATCTTGACGATGCCGGCGAACTCCTCGGCCCGACGGTGCAGCGAGTCGCGCAGTGCGGTCACCGAGGGGACCAGCCGCTGCACCACTTCCTCGACCGCGGCGATGTTCATGGCGGTCGGGAACGTGTCGTTGGACGACTGCGACATGTTCACGTGGTCGTTGGGGTGGACCGGCGTCTTCGAGCCGAGTTCGCCACCCGTGATCTCGATCGCGCGGTTCGAGATCACCTCGTTCACGTTCATGTTCGTCTGGGTCCCGGATCCGGTCTGCCACACGAAGAGGGGGAAGTGCTCGGCGAGCGTTCCGGCGATGACCTCGTCGGCCGCGCCGACGATCGGCGTGCACACGTCGTCGGTCATCTTCCCGAGATCGCGGTTCACCAACGCGGCGGCCTTCTTGAGGACCGCCATGGAGCGGATCACCGCGGTCGGCATGTGGTCGCCGGCCACGGAGAAGTGGTGGAGCGACCGCTCGGTCTGCGCGCCCCAGTAGCGGTCACGCGCCACGAGGATCGGCCCCATGCTGTCGGTCTCGACCCGCTGCGTCTCGGTCGGCTCCATCGTTGTCTCCTCGGCGTCCGGATTCGCGAGGCCGCGGTCGTGCTGCGCCTGCAAATTTCGTTGGTCGCGGACGGTAGCGCGAGCCTCGAACCGGTTACCGATCGAGTACGGCGACGACCTCGACGTGACTCGTGTGCGGGAACAGGTCCACCGGAGTGGCCTCGGTGAGCCGGTATCCCTCGGCGGCCAGCAGCCCGACGTCCCGGCCCAGTGCAGCGGCGTCGCAGGCGACCAGTACCACCCGGCTGGCGTCGGTGCCGGCGATGTGGCCGACGACCTCGGCACCGAGACCGGCGCGGCTCGGATCTGCGATCACAACGTCGGCCGGCACCGGATCCCACCGGGAGATGTCGGCGCGATCGACCTTCACGTTGTCGGCGGCGAGGTTGTAGCGGGCGTCCTTGACCGCGGCCGGGTTGCCCTCGACCGCGATCACGCTCCGGTTCTTGGTGGCGACCGTTCCCGCGAAGAGGCCGACTCCCGAGTACAGATCGACCACGGTTTCGGCCGTCTCGGGCACCGCGGCCTTCACGAGCTCGGCCAGCGCGTCGGCGCCATCGGCCCGGGTCTGGAAGAACGACGTGGCCGAGATACGCCACCGGCGGCCCGCAGCCTGTTCCGCGAACATCGCGGTGCGGCCGCCTTCGAGGTCGTCGGCGCCGATCGTGACCACGTCGTCGGGCAGGATCAGGTAACGGGTGGTCGGGAAGGCGATGACGAGCCGTTCGCCGGTCCGGGAGCCGCAGCGGATCTCGGCTTCCTTGACCGCGTCGAACTTGGCGTCGGCGATGAGCGACTCGATGAGCGGGTGCGCCACGAGGCACGAGTCGACGAGGACCGGGTCGTGCGAATACGCGCGCCGGAACGCGGGCCGACCCTTCACCATCAGCACGCGCACAGAGGTCCGGAAGTTCTCGTCCGGCAGCACGACCGGGTCACGCACCAACCCGGCCGCGTCCGGCAGCTTCGCGATGCGGGTGAGCGCGTCGACCACGATGTCGCGCCGGTAGCCGGACTGCGCGGTGGGGTCGATGTGCTGCCACTCGCATCCACCACAACCCGCGGCCACGTGCGGGCACGGCGGCGTGACGCGGTTCGGCGACGGTTCCAGCACCTCGAGGATGCGCCCCCGCGCGAACGTCTTCTTGGCGTTGAAGATCTCGACCTTCACCCGCTCGCCGGGGATCGCACCTTCGACGAGCACGACGCGACCGTCGGCGTCGCGCGCCAGCGCTTCGCCGCCCGCGACGACCTTGTCCGGGACCAGTTCCATCATTTCGCTCCGCGCTCGGTCATCGAACCAACGGCTTGTACTTGATGCGGTGCGGTTGGTCGGCTTCGGCGCCCAAGCGCTTGTGGCGCTCCACCTCGTAGTCGGAGAAGTTGCCTTCGAACCAGCGGACCTCGGAGTCGCCCTCGAACGCGAGGACGTGCGTGGCGATGCGGTCGAGGAACCATCGATCGTGGCTGATGACCACCGCGCACCCGGCGAACGCGAGCAGCGCGTCTTCGAGCGCGCGCATGGTGTCGACGTCGAGGTCGTTGGTGGGTTCGTCGAGGAGCAGCACGTTGCCGCCCTGGGTGAGCACCTTGGCCAGATGGAGCCGGTTGCGCTCACCACCCGAGAGCTTGCCGACGGTCTGCTGCTGGTCGGAACCCTTGAAGTTGAAGCCGGCCACGTACGCGCGCGAGTGGATCTCCCGACCACCCACCACGATGTGGTCGGCGCCACCTGTGATCTCCTCGAAGACGGTCTTGTCCGGGTCGAGCGAATCACGGCTCTGGTCCACGTACGCAAGCTGCACCGTGGGCCCGACCCGCAACGTTCCGTCATCGGGCGCGTCGATCGGCTCGGCATCAGCCTTCGCCGCAGCCGCGATGATCATCTTGAAGAGTGTGGTCTTGCCCGCGCCGTTGGGACCGATGACACCGACGATGCCGCCGCGCGGCAACGTGAACGACAGGTCCTCGATGAGGAGTCGGTCACCGAAGCCCTTGCGCAGGTGCTCGGCCTCCACCACGACGTCACCGAGACGCGGCCCGGCCGGAATCGCGATGACGAGTTGCTCGGCGCGTTCGGCCACGCCTTCGGCCTCGGCCACCAACGCTTCGTACGCGTTGAGACGAGCCTTGCCCTTGGCCTGACGGGCGCGCGGGGCGAGGCGGATCCACTCGAGTTCACGGGCCAGGGTGCGTTGGCGCGCCTGGTCCGACTTCTCCTCCTGCGCGAGTCGGGCTTCCTTCTGCTCGAGCCAGGAGGAGTAGTTGCCCTCCCAGGGGATGCCCTTGCCGCGGTCGAGTTCCAGAATCCAGCCGGCGACGTTGTCGAGGAAATACCGGTCGTGGGTGACCGCGACGACGGTGCCGTGGTACTCGCCGAGGAAGCGTTCCAACCATGCGACCGACTCGGCGTCGAGGTGGTTGGTGGGCTCGTCGAGGAGCAGGAGGTCGGGCCGGGCGAGGAGGAGCCGGCAGAGCGCGACGCGGCGGCGCTCACCACCGGAGAGCACGTCGACCGCAGCCTCGGGGGCGGGGAGGCGCAACGCGTCCATCGCGATGTCGATGGTGCGCTTGAGGTCCCAGGCGCCCGCGGCCTCGATTTCCTTCTCGAGCTGGGCCTGCTGGGTGCCGAGCTTGTCGTAGTCGGCGTCGGGATCGGCCCACCCCGCGAGGACGGCGTCGTAACGCTCCAACAGACTCGCGGTCTCGCCGACCCCGTCCATCACGTTGCCGAGCACGTCCTTGGCGTTGTCGAGCTGTGGCTCCTGGTGGAGCATCCCGACCGTGAAGCCCTGGGTGAGGCGCGCCTCGCCGCTGAACCCGTCGTCCTCTCCCGCCATGATCCGCAGCAGGCTCGACTTCCCCGCGCCGTTGGAACCGAGCACACCGATCTTGGCGCCCGGGTAGAACGACAGGTTGATGTTCTCGAGCACCTGCCGATCCGGCGGGTGGAATCGGGACAAGTTGCGCATCGTGAAAATGAACTGAGCGGCCACGGGGCCGACGGTAGCCCGCGACGTCTGATAGGCAAGCCCCGAAGCGCAGGTCAGGAGCGAGCCCACCGAGGGCATGACCATCAGGAGCGCGAGCGGATGACTCATTGGGGCGCGCGAGCAGGTCAGCAGCGAGCCCCACGGAAGCCATGACCATCAGGAGCGCGAGCGGATGACCCATGAAGCAGTGACCAGAGAAATAGACGAGCTGTCGGACCGGTACGTCGAGGCTTACGCGCGGCTCGATCCGATGGCGGCCACTTTCGACGGCATCACCGGCCACGACCACGAGCTGACCGACTTCTCCCCCGAAGCGGCCGCCGAACGCGCCGACCACGACCGCCTCACGCTCCACGCGCTCGACACCATCACGATCGACTCCGATGCCGACCGGGTGGCCGCCGGCGTGATCCGCGAGCGGTTGGAAGTGTCGGTCGAACTCCACGATCGCGGTGAGCACCTGCGGTCGATCGCGGTGCTCGGATCGGCGGTCCAGAGCGTGCGCGAGGCGTTCGACATGCTCCAGACCGTGACCGAAGCCGACTGGTCGACCGTCGTCGCCCGCATGGCGCGGGTCCCGGAGTGTCTCTCCAGTCTCGAGGCCGCCTTCACCGAGGGACGGCGGCAGGGCATCGTCGCCGCGCAACGGCAGGTGACCGGCGCGATCCAACAAGTCGACGTGTGGGCGGGACTCGACCCTGCGTCGACGCATCCCTACTTCCATGGCCTCGCTGACAAACTCGCCGCCTCGGGTGTCGGTACCGACGCACTGCGGTCCGACGCGCAGACCGCGGCCGCGCGCGCCACCGCGGCGCTGGCCTCCTTCTCCCGGTACCTCGCCTCCGAGTACGCGCCCGACGCCACCGAGCGCGACGCCGTCGGCGAGGAGCGGTACACGATCGGCGCGCGCATCTTCAACGGCACCAACCTCGACCTGCGCGAGACGTACCAGTGGGGTTGGGAGGAACTGCACCGCATCGAGCACGCGGTCGGCCAGGTGGCGGCGCGCATCCTGCCCAACGGCACGGTCGGCGAGGTGATCGAACTCCTCGATACCGACCCGGCCCGAGCCATCGAGGGCGAGGACAACCTGCGCGCGTGGTTGCAGGACCTGATGGACCGCACCATCGCCGAGATGAACGGCGTGCACTTCGACATTCCCGGCCCGGTGCAGACGGTCGAGGCGATGATCGCGCCGCCGGGTGGCGCGTCCGCGATGTACTACACGGGGCCGTCGGAGGACTTCGCCCGGCCCGGTCGCACCTGGTACCCGACGATGGGGAATACGCGCTTCCCACTGTGGGGCGAGGTGTCGATCTGTTACCACGAGGGCGTGCCGGGTCATCACCTCCAGGTGGGTCAGGTGCGGTACCTCGCCGACGAACTCACACGCTTCCAACGGCTGCTCGCGTGGTCGTCGGGCCACGGTGAAGGGTGGGCGCTCTACGCGGAGCGGCTCATGGGCGAACTCGGCTACCTCGAGAACCCCGACTACGAACTCGGCATGCTCCGGGCGCAGGCGATGCGCGCGGTGCGCGTGATCGTCGATATCGGGATGCACCTCGAACTGCCGATTCCCGCGGGCGAGACGTACCACCCGGGCGAACGCTGGACTCCCGCGCTCGCGTTGCCGTTCGTGATCGACCGCGCGATGTTCGCCGAGCAGTTCATGCGTTCGGAGGTGGACCGGTACCTCGGCATCCCCGGCCAGGCGATCTCGTACAAGGTCGGCGAACGCGTGTGGCTGGAGAGCCGTGAAGGCGCCAAGGCCCGCCACGGTGCCGAGTTCTCACTCAAGGACTGGCACCGCTACGCACTCAACCTCGGGTCCATGGGCCTCGACCAGTTCCGCTCCGAGATGGACCGCTACTGATCCGAGTCGTCCGCGCACACCTGCAGTGGCGTGCCGCCTGGTCGGCGAAGGCCCCGCTCCCCTGAGCGCTTGTCGATCTGACGAGCCTGAGGCTTGGTGAGGCGACAAGTGGTCGGGATGCCGGGAACACGGACACTGCCGCGACCTCGGTGGCGTGACGAGGCCGCGCCAGAACGAGCACACTGTGGTCCCCGCGGGCAGCGTCCAGGCATGCCCGGCCTCAACGAAGGAATGGTCTCGGATGGCTCAACGGAAGCGATGGTCCGATTACTCACCGGCAGCGAAGACCGCCATCGTCGTCGGAGCGATCGCGGAGGTCGTGCTCACAACGACTGCCTTGCGAGACCTGATCCGTCGACCGGCGGGAGATGTTCGTGGCGGGAAGCTCATCTGGGCGCTCGGCTGCTTCGTGCAGCCGGTTGGGCCTCTCCTGTACCTGCGAATCGGTCGGCGATCCCGCGTGTGACCGCTCACCGCACCGAGGGTGACTATCCGAGCGATCTGCTCCATCGACAGGGAGACGACGTCGTCGCGACGGCGTCCGGGCTGACGGACCGGCGCGAGACGACCGTGCTCATGGACTCCGGGTCGGGTGGTCGGCGCTGACGTACGAGAGGCAGCGGACGCCGCCGGGCGGTGCGGTGCGACAGGCCGGAGTTGTCATCGCCGGTCGCGCCAGGCGGGCGGCGGGGTTGAGGAGGGCGGCGCTCACCGGCGGCGGGGTGTTGCAGTTGGTGGGTGATGTGAACGCGGGACCGAAGGCCTGGGTGCCACAAGGCGTGCCGAGCCCGGTCGGGCCGTCGTAGCCGGGGACGGCCGTACAGAGGTAACTCGAGTTACAGCTGCCGTTCGATCCGGTGGTGACGTCGTGGAGCAGCGTGGGGTGGGAGTAGAGATCGGCGACGCCCGTCGTGCCGTGGGCGAGTGCGTAGATCGCGGCGACGATGGGCGCGGAGGCGCTGGTTCCCCCGACGGTGATCCAGCCGGGTGGTCCGCCGTACGTGTCGTAGACCGCAAGGTTGCTGGCGACGGCGGCGACGTCGGCGACGGTGCGTTGGGTGCATTCGGTGTCGGTCTGCCAGCTCGGTTTCGCTTCGTAGTGCGCGCAGCCGCTTCCCGCCTCGTTGATGTTGATGCCGTCGGCCCAGACGGACTCGGTCCAGCCCCGTGGTGTCGCGGCGCGTTCGAGGGTCGTGCCACCCACGGCGGTGACGCCGGGAACGACAGCCGGATATTGGGGGCCCGCGGCGTACCCGCCATCGCCGGACGAGGCGACGATCGGGACACCGGGGTGGGTGTAGTGCACATCGTTGACGTTGATGTTGAACGTCTCGTTGGTGCCGTAGCTGTTCGAGATGACGTCCGCGCCGAGCGCGACCGCCGTGTCCTCGGCCGTGGTGATGTCGCTGAGCGTATTGGGGGCCTCGATCAGGAGGATCTTGCAGCGCGGGCAGACGGCCGAGACCATGTCGAGATCGAGGGAGATCTCGACGGACCAGCCCGGATCAGCGGGCGGGTAGTTCGTGTTCTGGCCGAGTTGGTTCACCTGCCGGAAGCAGCCGCCACCCAGGTCGCAGGGTTCGAGTCCGAAGGTGCGGCGGTAGACGGCGAGGTCGCTGTACGCGTTCGGATCGTGGTTCGCGTCGACGATCGCGACCGTCTTGCCCTGACCGCCGGTGAGCGACGGGAGTTGGTAGGCGTCACGGAGTTCGCAGGGCGCCCAGCCGATGGCCGCCACCGGGTTCGAACACGGTCGGTAGGCATGCATCTTCGACTGCGAGAGGGTGTAGATCGTCCCGTTGACGATGGCCAGTCCACTGCCGGGAACACCACCGGCGGTCCAGAGCGGAGTGCACACCGTGGGCGTACCGGTGCAATTGGTGGTGCCAGTCGCATCGAACGCCCCGAGGTCACCGTTGTCTGCGCCGCCGTACACCACGCCGTTGGCCACCACCGGAGAGGTCGTCGTTCCCGCCGCCGCGGACCACAGCGGCGTGCACACGGCCGGCGAGCCCGAGCAGTTGGTCACCCCGCGGGAATCGAACGCGGCCAGCGTGCCGCCGACATCGCCGTAGACGATGCCGCTCGCAAGCGCCGGCGCCACGTAACTCGGTCCGGCGGAAGTCCACACGGGCGTGCACGTCTTGGGCGTTCCCGAACAGTTGGTGGTACCGGCGGCGTCGAACGCCTGAAGTCCACCGATGCCGCCGGGGACGTAGACGTGCCCGTCCGCGACTGCCGGTGCTTGGTTCGCGGCACCGCCGACGGTCGCAGACCAGAGCGGCTTGCAGGTCCTCGTCGTCGTTCCGGTACAGGCAGTCGCTCCGGCGGCGTCGTAGGCGTAGAGCTTCGCGTCGGAGCTCGTCGCGTAGACGACGCCGTTCGCGACGGCTGGGGTGTTCACGAGGATCGGTCCACCGGCAGTCGACCAGAGGGGTTTGCACACCAGCGGCGCGCCGGTGCAGTTGGTGACGCCGGCCGCGTCGATCGCGAAGACCTTCCCGACCGAGGCGGTCGCGAACACGACGCCGTTCGCGACCGCAACCGCGCTGATCTGATATCCGACCGCGGCGGTCCAGAGCGGCGTACAGACCGTCGGAGTTCCCGAACAGTTCGTGGACCCGTCCGCGCTGAACGCATACACCTTGTGGTCGACCGACCCCACGTACACGACTCCACCGGCGACGGCCGGTGTGGCGGAGACCACGTTGCCGGTAGTCGCGGTCCATATCGGCTGACACGATCCCGGAACGCAGTTCTTCGCGCCTGCGGCGTCGTACGCGTACAACTTGTGATCGTCCGAACCGACGAACACGGTTCCGGCTGCGACCACCGGAGCGGTCTGGTTCAGCCCGCCGATCGTCGCCGACCAAGTGGGGTTGAGCGACCCGACGTTTCCAGGTCCGACCGTGAACTCGAGCGGCTGTACCCCCGTGTGCGCGGCGTCACCCCGGAACTGGGCCCAGCAACCACTGCAGATCATGACCAACACCACGAACAGTGCAGACCGGCCCCTCATCCCCCACCCTCATCCCTGTCGAACGCAGGCCGGAAAGTATGGCACCGTCAGAAAGTCCGGGTTACTGCCGGTTCGACAGCAGATGTCCGCTCCCGATGATCACCGGCCGGCCGTGGCACGGAGGACGTTGATGTCGAAGGCGGTCGGCGGTGCCTTCACGGCGCGGTAGGGCGCATCGCCGTTCACGAAGCCGACGTCGAGCACGTCGTTGCCGCCCGGATCCACTTCGCTGAACACCAACGGGACCGGACCACCGAAGGCGGTGAAGCCCCAACACACCACGCTGTGTCCGTCCGGAAAGCGGCGGAAGTCGCCCGTGGCGAAACTCTGCTTGTTCTCCGGTGATCCCACCTGGAAGACGGGATGCGCGGTGCCGGCGTTCAGGTCCAACGCGAACTCCACACCTTGCGCGGGTCCAATCCCTACCGACTGGTTGTCGAACACGCTGATGTCCCCGTTGGGCAGGTACCGCGCGTCGTGTTGGAGCGAGGTGGCCGACTGCGGGTAGTTCTCGACGGTCACGTGTTGCGCGTTGTCCTTGTTGTTCGTCGTCCCACCCATCTTCCACTTGATCGTGCCGTCGCTCCGTCCGATGCGCACCACCGCGTTCATGTGCCGGATCGACAGCAGCACGTCGCCTCCGGGGATCGCGTCGATCGAGTTGCAGTGGTACACGTCGTACACGTTCTCGCCGTTGATCACGTCCACTCCGTTGAACTGATTCTCGGCGACGGGATCGACGTGGTCGGTCGCGTCCCACTTCCAGACGAGTTGGCCCTGCGGGTCCACCTCCTGGATCTCACAGTCGGCGATGTTCGAGTTCGCGCCCGGCGCAGGAGTGGCGTCCAGACCGGTGAGGTCGACACCGTGGCGGATCGGATACGTGAGCACCATCCGGTTGCCGTTGGACAGGGCGATCATGTCGTGGAAATCGGTGGGTGAGCCGACGGCCGACACCGTGTCCGCGATCTGGTTGGTCTCGAGGTCGTACACGTCGTAGTGGTCACCCGGCGTACGGCCGTACCCACTGGTCGGGGCGGACGCGAACGCGACCCGGTTGTGACCGAACGGCTTCACGTCGAGCGCGACCCCGACCGGCGCCTTCTTGTACCAGACCGGCGTGCCGTGGGTGTCGAGGACCATGGCGTACGACCCGTCGTTGCGCAGGTTCGCCGTGAGGTACCAGCCCGGTGTCGGGCTGCCCGCGCCCGGGTGCGGTGTCACGTTGAGTGCCGGGAAGTCGTGCGGGAGGCAGCGCAGCCAGTACTGCGCGGTTTGGCCTTGCGCGTTCTCGGCCTCCACGACCGCGGCCTGGTTCTCGGCGAGGTTCACCGGATCCGACTGCGACGGCGAGGCCTGGGTCGTCACAGGCGACGTCAGGCGCACGGTCCCGCCCGCCACCGCGGTCAGGTCGATGGTGACCGCGTTCGTCCCGGCCGCGCAGGGGATCGTGTAGTCGAAGATGGCCGGTGAGAACCCCGGGGTCAGTGTGAGCGGTGAGATCGCCAGCGATGCCAACGGACGCACGGCCGGCGGATGCACCGCAACGAGCGCACCGCCGATCGGCGCGTAGGCGACGCCGAACGTGACCGACGGACTCGCGAGTCCGGGTGCGAAGTCGCCGGTGCCGAGGTCCCACTCCTGGAGTTGGTGTAGGTCCTCGGACGAGCGGGCGGTGAGGATCATGTGGTCGGTACCGCCCCGGTTCCGGCGTCCGAGCACGAAGAGGGTTCCGCTTCCGCTCGCCACCGACTGTGCGTAGGTCACCGAACCGCCGGCCGGTGCGTTGATCCCCGCGGCGAGGCTCGGCTGGCAACTCACGTTCCCGCACCCACTCGCGGGCCACGCGTAGAGGAGGCCATTGGCATTCGTGGCGTACAGGCGGGTTCCTTCGCTCGTCGGCGTGCCGAGGAAGTTGCCGACCGGGTCGGCGGCAGCGGACGCCAGGGTGTAGCTCGCCGCGCAGGTGGGAGCACCACAGCCGTCGCGGGCGAACACCTCGATACCGGGGCCGGCGGGGACGAAGGTCCGCGTGTCGGCCACGCTCGGGGTGGCGGTCACCGGCGCCGCGGTGGCGTCGGTCCAACTCGCGGCCCCGGTCGCGGCGTCGAAGGCGCCGACGCCACCCGGAACCGGGTCGTGCACCACACCGTTGGCCACCGAGGGACCGATGCCGGCCTGCGCGAACCCGGTGGCCGCGGTCCACAACGGTGTGCAGTTCTGGGTTCCGGCCGTCGCGGCACAACTCGTCTGCCCGGCCGCGTCGAACGCGAACAGGGTGGCGGCACCGTTGACGAAGATCTTCCCGCCGTCGATCGTCGGAGGTGTGGCCGGGCCGGCCGCGTTCCCGAGCGGCGCACGGAAGACGGGCTGGCACGACTCCGACAACGAGTTGCAGTTGCGCACGCCGTCGACGTCGAAGCCGAGCAGCACCGGATTGGTCGGGGTCGCCACCGTCACGAACACGGTGTTCGACCCGCTGTCGATCGCGGGGACATTGCCGGTGGTGGAACCCGCAGGCAGGTTGGCCGCCCACACGACGCCGTAGGTCGAGGCGTCGAACGCGGTCAGAGTCCCGTCGCTCGTTGCGAACACCAGACCCTTGTGGACGACGACCTGCCCCGTCACCGGAACGGACGCCATCCTCGACGCCTGCAGCGTGGGGACGCTCGTGTCGGTGAACGCGGGCTCGAACTGCGCACCGGTCCGACCAGGATTCCCTCCGAACATCAACCAGTCGCAACCACTGGTGAACAGGACGCACGCCAGGAGGAGCACGACGACGCGGAGGTTCCTCATGTGCTGCACCCTTCCCGAGGCTCCGAGCCCGAACCCTCCGGGCACCCGATCTGTGGGCCGGAGGAAACGCTCGATTCCGGAATTCTTGCACTGCGTGCGCACCCGGGAGCGGATCTCGTCACGGTCTCGTCACCGACGCCGGGAATCACCCTGCCGGCGTCCGGGCGAGGAAGGCGACGGCGGGGTCGGCGAAAGTGGCGGAGAAGGCGTGGTCGGCGAGGGTGATCGTGACCTCGTTCCCGATGTCGTTGGAGAAACTGCGTACCGGCGCCGGCAACACCACGGTCGCGGCGAGTCGCTCGGCGTCGGCCACGGTGGCGGCGATCCGCCTGCCACTCGCGTCCCACGCTCCGGTGGCGACGTAGGCGTCGACGATCGACTGGGCCGCGGCTGCGTCGATCCCGGGGATGCGGCGGAAGCGGACCGCGCTCAGCGGCGACTCGGTCTGCGCGTACAGCTCGGTCCGGAGTCCCGAGGCCGCGAGATCATGCTGCTGCGCCGTGATCCGCGGCGTGTTCACCACGCTGTCGTTGGCGGCGACCGTGAACACGGTGGGCACACGCAGTCCCCCCGCGCCGAGGACCGCGGCGGTGACCGGTGCGTTCGAGATCCACGCGGCCTGCACCGGATATCCCGCGTTCGCGAAGGCCGTCACGAAGACGCCGGTGAACGCGCCACCGTTCGACATCCCGATCGCGAGCAACGGCGTCGTCGTCGAGATCGCGTGGGTCGCCACGAGACGCGCGTGCAGGCGCGCGAGTCGCGCCAGATCGGGGTTCGCCGTCATCGAGAGGCTGCCGAGATCCCACTGTCGATTCACGCGGTCGGTGCTGTCGGTGCTCACATACCCGTACCCGCGCGCGGTCAGCCGGTTGAGCGCGTCGACCGTCTCGACCCTCTCTGCGAAGTTGGCGCTGCCGTAGTGGCCGTGGAACAGGAACACCAGACCTTTCGGCTGCGGCGGGATCGAGGAGACGACGTCGAAGCCCTCGAACTGGGTGCGTTCCACCGTCGCCACCGGCGTGACCGGCGCCGTGGGGAAACAGGCGGCGAGCACTCCACCGAGCACGACCACGGTGAGCACGGCCGCACCCCGGCGCGACCCGATCGTCCGAGCGGCGGGTGACAGGCGACGGACGGAACCCTGCATGGCTGACCTTCTCCAACGAATCGGACGACGGCGCGAGCCTCGCGGTGAGTTGTCATCGGTTCGTGAAGCGCCGGTTCGGACCGCGTGAGTTCCGGGGCGGGGGCAGCTGCGGGGGTGGCCCGCCGGGTCAGGCGACGATGGGGCGATTGGTCCAGGAACCGTCGGGCCGGCGGAACCACCCGCCGGCGGCGAGGGACCCGCCGTCGGCATGGACGGTGGTGCCGGTGACGAAGGCCGCCAGATCGGACGCGAGGAACAACGCCACTCCGGCGATGTCGGCGGGCGTGCCGAAGCGGCCGGCCGGAACCCAACTCGGGATGCGATCCTCCTGGTCGGCCGGCACCCACTCGGAGTACGGGACCTGGATCGATTCGGTGAGGTCGGGGGCGATCGCGTTGACCCGCACGCCGGAGTTGCCGACGTCGACGGCGAGGCTGCGGGTGAACCCCGTGACCGCGGCCTTGAACGCGCTGTACACCGGGCGGTTCGGGATGGCCCGGAACGCTTCCACCGACGAGACGTTGACGATGCTCCCCCGCCCCCGCTCGACCATGCCGTCGATGAAGGCCCGGGTGCACAGCAGCACGTGACGGAGGTTGGTGGCGTAGAGGTCGTCCCATGCGTCGGGACCGTGGGTGAGAAAGTCGTTGCCGGTCACGAGGTAGTGCCCGACGTTGTTCACGAGGACGTCGACCGGACCGGCCTCCGACGCGAGTCGCGTGACGACATCGGGATCGGTGACGTCGCCGACGACCGCACTCGCGTTGCCGCCGGCCGCGGCGATCGCCGCGACGGTCTCGGCCGCCCGCGCCGCATCGATCTCGGCGAGGACGACGCGCGCGCCCTCGGCGGCAAACCGCTCGGACACCGCCCGCCCGATGCCACCCCCGCCGCCGGTGACGACCGCGACCTGCCCGGCCAGCAGGCTCACGGAGCCGGAATGGAAACGCGCCCGGCGTCCAGCGCGGCGGTTTCCGCGGCCTCCAGTTGCTGCTCGACGATGGCGAGGCCGCCGACCCAGAATGCGGGATCCGCGAGATCGCAATCGACGATCCTGCCCAACTCCTCGGGCGACTTGGACCCACCCGCCGCGAGCAACTCGAGGTACGCGGGCACGAAAGCGGCGCCGCCCTCCTCGTAGCGCTTGTACACCGAGAGTGCGAGCAACTGGCCGTACGCGTACGCGTAGACATACCCGGGTGTGCCGATGAAGTGGGGGATGTAGGACCACCACGTGTGGTAGCCCTCGGTGATCTCGACCGCGTCGCCGAGCATCGCGGTCTGGGTCTCGGTCCAGTGCCGGGCGAAATCGTCGGTGCTCAACTCGCCGATCTCCCGCCGGTGGGTGTGCACCTGGTCCTCGAAGCGGTTCATCGCGATCTGTCGGAACACCGTGGCGATCTGACCTTCGAGGCTCTCCGCGATCAACGCGAGCCGCGCGTTGGGCTCGGTGGTCTCGCCCAGAAGTCGGCCGAACGTGACCGTCTCGCCGAACACCGAGGCGGTCTCGGCCAACGTCAGGGGCGTGGTCTGGTGGAAGATCCCCTGCTCGCGCGCCAGGTAGGCGTGGAGACCGTGGCCCATCTCGTGGGCGAGCGTGAGCACGTCACGGCGGCTCGACGTCCAGTTGAGCAGCAGGTACGGATGATGCGACGGCACCGTGTACGCGCAGAACGCACCTGGGCGCTTGCCGGCACGGATCGGCGCGTCGATCCACGACTCGTCGAAGAATCGGTGCGCGACGTCTGCGAGCTGGGGTGAGAACGACGCGTACGCGTCGAGCACCAGCTCGCGCGCTTCGTTCCAACCGAACTCGGCTTCGGCGTCGGCCACGCTCGCGTTGCGGTCGTAGTCGGCGAGTCGGTCGACACCGAGCAATTGCGCCTTGAGCGCGTACCAGCGTTGCGGGATGTCGTACCGGCTGACGACTGCGTCGACGAGCGCCTGCACCGAGGCGTCGCTGGCTTCGTTGGCGAGGTTACGACTCGCGATCCAACTGTCGTGCGAGCGCAGCCGGTCGGTCGACGCCTTGTCCGCGAGCAGCGTATTGAACACGAATGCGCGCGTGCGCAGCCCCGGTTCCAACCCCTCGGTGACCGCGGCCGCGGCGGCGGCGCGCTCGGCCCGGTCGGGCGACGACAGCCGTGAGAGTCCTTGCTCGAGGGCGACGGTCTCGCCGTCGAGGTCGAGGGTGATCGCGGAGGTCAGTTCGCTGAACAGCCGGGACCACGCGCCGGCACCGGTGATGTCCTTCTCCACGAGGATCTTCTCCTCGGGTTCCGACAAGAGGTGCGGCCGGTACCGACGGGCGGAACGGAGTGAGTGCGCGCAGAACGCCAACCGCTCGTCGGCCAGGAGCGCCTCGGCCGCGTCGTCGGGGACTGCAGCCCACTCCAGTTCGAAGAAGATCACCCGGGTCGCGATTGCGGTCGACTCCTCCTCGACCCGCTGCATCAATGCACCACGTTCGGCGTCGGTGGTGTCGACGGTGAAGCGCAGGCCGGCGTAGGACCCCGCTCGCCCGAGGTGGTCCTGGAGATCGGCGACCTGGCCCATCAACGCCGCGAGACCGGCCGCGTCGAGCGAGGCAATGGTGCCGCGGGCGCCCTCGATCTCCCCCACCAGCTTCGTGGCCGCAGCGAGGTGGGAGTCCACATCGCCGTCCCCGAGCAGCGGTTCGAGATTCCAGGCGACATCGGCGGCGGCCAGATCAGCGGCAGGATCGGGGGAGGTGACAGTCATGTCCGCAGGCTACGCGGTGGTCCCCGGTCGGATGCCCGCCCTGCACCAGGATTGGCCGATGGCCCGCCGCGCGACCCCTCGCGTCGCTCTCGTGCTCGCGGCCGCCCTGATCGGGGTCGGTTGCGCCAGCAGCGGTCCGAGCCGTGCGTCCGGGCCCACTCGCGGTCGCACCGGCTCGGCCTCGATCGGCGATCCGTACTTCCCGAGTTCGGGCAACGGCGGCTACGACGTCACCCACTACGACATCCACATCTCGTACTCACCCGCCCATCCGGAGATCCGGGCCACGACGACCATCGAGAGCGTTGCGGGCCGACCACTGCGGAGCTTCGATCTCGACCTCTCGGGTCTGACCGTCGACGACGTCACCGTCGACGGTCACCCGGCCCGCTTCTCCCGCCGGCGGGCCAAACTCGTGATCCACCCCGCGGTTGCGCTCGTCCGGGAACGTCGGTTCACCACCCGCGTCAGGTACCACGGCGTGCCGCACACCATCACCGACCCGAGCGAACCGAAGGCCGCCGACGCCGGGCAGTTGGGGTGGACCCGGAGCGCGAACGGCAACGTGTTCGTGGTGAGCGAACCGGTCGGCGCGCGCACATGGTTCCCGGCGAACGACCACCCGGCCGACAAGGCCACCTTCGCCGTGAGCGTCACCGTGCCCGACTCGGTCGCGGTCGCCGCCAACGGCACCCTGCACCGTCAAGCCGTTCCCCACCATCGCCAAACGTGGCGCTGGTCGATGGGCCAGCCGATGGCGACGTACCTCGCGACCGTGGTCATCGCCCCGATGCGGGCGCAGCACGAGACGAGCCCGGCTGGCGTACCCATCCGAAACTTCTTCCGGAACGACGCGTTCAGGTTCGACGCGCGCACGTTCACCAAGACGGGAGCGATGATCGACTTCTTCAGTTCGCGCTTCGGCGCGTACCCGTTCGTGACGTATGGCGCGGTCGTGGTGAAACCCGAGATCGGCTACGCACTCGAGACGCAGTCGATGTCGGTATTCGGGAGCGACATGATGGGCACCGATCTCGATGCCGAGATGACCGTCGCGCACGAACTGGCGCACCAGTGGTTCGGCGACTCGGTCGGTATCCGACGCTGGGCCGACATCTGGCTCAACGAAGGCTGGGCGACCTACGCGCAGTACCTCTGGGCCGCACACGCGGACCCGGCGTTCGACCTCGACCGGACCATGATCGATCTGCGGGCCAGCGACGGGGCGAAGCTCACTCCCCCGCACGATCCCGGCCCGAACGGCCTGTTCAGCGGATCGATCTACGAACGGGGCGCGCTCACGCTGCACGCGTTGCGCCACACGATCGGCGACGCGAAGTTCTTCGAACTCGCCAAGCAGTGGAACGCGAAGTACCGCTACTCCACCGCGACGACGGCCGAGTTCGTCGCGCTGACCAACGCGGTCACCGGCCGGGATCTCACGACGTTCTTCCACGCGTGGCTCGACGCCGACGCGCTCCCGCGTTTGCCCTGACCGCCCGCGTCGCTACGCAACGGAGCGGGTGGCGTCCCACATCGCGATGAAGCGTTCGAACGCGGCGGTTGGCGCGGCCACGTCGTCGGTGGCGAGCACTTCGAAGAGCAGGCCGCGGACCACGGCGATACCGAGGAGCATCTCGGCGTCGGTGATGTCGATGTCGAGTCGGGTCGCGATGTCACGGGCCACCGTGAGCCACGGCGCGGTGAGGCCGTCGAGGAACGCCTCGGTGCCCGCCGTCCCGTGGAACGCGTGACTGGCCACCTCGAAGAAGAGGCGCACGAACGGGCGGACCGCCGGATCGGTGAGGCCGGCCCACTGGCGGGTCAGCACTTCACTCGGCGAGGTGGCGGTCTCCGCGATCTCGGCGAGCACCGCGCGTTGCTGGGACTCCATGCCCTCCACGATCGCGGCCACGAGCCCCGCCCGCGAGCCGAAGTGGTAGTTGAGCATCCGGTGGCTGGTCCCGATCGCGGCCGCCAGGTCACGCAGGCTGAGCCCGCTCAGCCCGTGCTCGGCCACGTACGCGACGACGAGGTCGAGGAGCCGCTGGCGGGCGGCGGGCGGCGGTTCGGGCGGCGGTTCGGGAGTGGCATCCGGCACGAAATCCAGGGTAGCGCAGGTGTGTACCAGTTGGTACACTCGCCCCATGCACATCGAGAACGTCATCGACATCCATGCGCCCGCCGAGACCGTGTGGGGACTGACGGTCGCGGTCGAGGACTGGCCGCAGATCACGCCCACCATGACCCGCGTCGAGCGCATCGACGAGGGACCGCTGCGCCTCGGCAGCAGTGCCCGGGTCAAACAGCCGCGTCAGCGTCCCGCGGTGTGGACGGTGCAGACTTTCACCCCGGCGCAGGGGTTCTCGTGGGCCACGAAGGTGATGACCGTCACCATGACCGGCACCCACCAGATCGAGCCGACCGCGGACGGCTGCCGGAACCGACTCGGCATCGACATCACCGGTCCCGGCGCCGCCATCATCGGCCGCCTGGCGAAGGGTCCGATCAGCAAGGCCATCGCCACCGAGAACGAAGGCTTCAAGCGCGCCGCCGAGGCTTCTGCGCCCTGACCCCTCAGGCGCGGAGGGCTTCGGGGAGCGGTTCGGAGTGGACCACGCGCAGGGTCTGGGTGGCGCGGGTGAGCGTCACGTAGAGGGTGCGCAGTCCGGCGCGGTCGGGCGGGACGAGGCGGGCCGGCTCCACCACGATCACATGGTCGAACTCGAGCCCCTTCGCGTCGAGCGCGTCGAAGACGCCGACGCGCGCGTCGAGCGCATCGGGTCCGGTGGCCGCGGCACCGACGTCACTCAGCGATTCGACGATCGCCGCGTGCATCGCTTCGGGCGCGATCACCGCGGTGGTCCCCCGCCGACCGGCGAACTCGCGGGCCGTGGTCGAGACCTCGCTGATGAGATCGTCGACCCGCCGGAACTCCGGCAACTCCCCCGTCTCGCGGACCGACCGAGTGGGCGGGATGTCCGGGGCCGCCACCGCGAGCAGCCGGTTGGCGAGGTCCATGATCTCGGCCGGCGTGCGGTAGTTGACGGTGAGGTCGACGCGCCGCGGGGCGTCGTACGTGGTGAGGTGCGAGAGGACGTCGTCCCAGCCGCTCGCGGCACCGGGCCGGGACGCCTGCCCGAAGTCGCCGACGAGCGTGGCCGAACCGCTCGGGCAGCGGCGGGCCAACATCCGCCACTGCATCGGGGACAGGTCCTGGGCCTCGTCCACCAGGATGTGCCCGAACGTCCGCAACGCGGGGATGCCGGACTCGGTCGCGGCGGGTTCGATGAAGCGAGAGGTGAGTTGGGCCGCGGTCATGTACTGGCCGAGCCCGAGGTCGGCGACGGTGCGCGACGCGATGTCGGCCACCGCCCGGTCGGCGTCGGTCCGGCGGCGGGCCCGACGCGGCCGCGCGGCCTCGACCGGCCCGCAGAGCGCATCGGCTTCGTCGACCAGCGCCGCATCGCTGTCGGTCCACGGCACTTCGCGCACGCTCGGTGACCGGTCGCGCTCCAGCAGGAGTTGGTCGGCACGCGGGATGAAACCGTCGGCGGCCGAGCGGATCAGGCCCCGGAACGAGAACAGGTCGTGCACCAGCTCCTGACCCGAGAGCATCGGCCACATGCGCTCCAGCAGGGTCCGCACCTCCGGAATCCGCCGGAGCCGGCCCAGCACTTCACGTTCCCACTCGGGTGACGGCGACTCGCCCCGCGACAACGCGCCGGCGACCGACGCGTCGTAGTGGTTCTCGTCGTCGTCGATCGCGAGCATCTGCTGGTGCGTACGCGCGAGCGCGTTGCGGTACTGCGCGAGGAGCCGGTCGAGCAGCATCCGCTCGACGATCGGGCGGCGCTCGTTGTGACTCCCCGACTTCTGCCGGGTGCGCTCCACGATGCGGCGACAGTCGCGGCGGGACACCCGCAGGCGCATGCCGTCGAAGTTGAACCCGACGTCCTGGCGCGGCGTGCGCTGGCGGTCGGCGAGGGCCTTGCGCAGGACGGCTGCCATCTCCACCCGACCCTTGACCGCGGCGACCTCCGGGACCTCGCGCCGTAAGCGTCCGAGTTGGGGCTTGAGCCCGATGATCGTGGCGAGTTGCACCTCGTCCTCACCGAGGGAGGGCAGGACCTGCTCGATGTAGCGGAGGAACACGTTGCTCGGGCCGACGAGCAGCACACCGTTGGCACCCAGCTGCCGCCGGTGCGTGTAGAGGAGGTACGCGGCGCGGTGGAGGGCGACCGCGGTCTTGCCGGTGCCCGGACCGCCGGAGACGATGAGCGGTCCCGGGAGGGGCGCGCGCACGGCTTCGTCCTGCTCGGCCTGGATGGTGGCGACGATGTCGCCCATGCGACCGGTGCGCTCGCGTTCGAGGGCCGCGAACAGCGCACCCTCGCCCATCACGTTGAGCCCGGCCTCGTTCACGGCCGCGGCGTCGAACACCTCGTCGTCGACCCCGACGACCTCCCGGCCGTGGCGGGTGAGCAGGTGACGACGGCGCACCACATCCATCGGCGACACCGCGGTAGCCCGATAGAAGGGCTCGGCGACCGGCGCTCGCCAGTCGACCACGAGCGGCGTGTGTTCTGCGTCGTCGACCCCGAGCCGGCCGACGTAGAAGCGGCTGCTGTCGGTGAGGTCGAGCCGCCCGAAGCAGAGCGGCGTGTCGCCGATGTCGAGGGCGGCGAGCCGCCGGTTGGTGGTGTCGACCGCGATGTCGCGTTCGAGGCGGGCCTGGTGCGTGCCGCCGCGGCGGACGTCGGCATACGCCTCGGCCACCGAGGACGCCGAGTGCTTCATCGCCTCCAACCGTTCGTAGACCGCGTCGAGATACGCCTGTTCGGCGACGATTTCTGGGTCTTGACGGCTGGGTGACACAAATGGCTCCGGACCACGGGGGACCGAAGAGTTTAGAAGATCCGCCGCCGGCCGCGCTCACCCGTTCTCGTGCACGTCCTGCACGCCAGAGCGTGCAGGACGTGCACCGGAAACGACCGATGGCAGCGGACGGCGGCGGAACTGCTCCACGCCGGTGGCGACGATCACGTCGTGGGCCCACGCCATGAGGGGCCGTCCGAACCGGGCCAGACCGGAGAGCACGAGATTGCCGAGTTCGAGGGACCAGACCAGGCGCGCGGTCGACCCGTCGGGCGCGGGATCGATCTCGAGCCGGGCCGGACCACGCAGGTCGCCGGCGGGTCAGACCTCGGGGGGTGCGGTGACGGTGACCTCGTGGGCGTCGATCAGCACGATGCGATCGGTGAACTCCATGTGGCCGTCGACCCGCCGGATGTCGAGGCCACCGAGGTTGGGCACGGAGTGCGGTTCGGACCCGAGCGCCTGCTCCACCACCCGGATCAGACCACCGTGGCTGACCACGAGCACCGGTTCGTCGCTGCCCGCGGCGATGTCGCGCATGACGGCCGACGCCCGCTGGTGCAACACGGCGTCGGTCTCGAAGCCGTCGGGCCGGCGACCACCCGAGAGGAATCCGGGCCACCCCAGTTCGATCTCGGCGCGCGTCCTGCCCTGCCACTCCCCTGCGTCGCGTTCCTCGAGTCGAACGTCGGTCTGCACGGCGAACCCGAGGCGGGCGGCGAGGATCGTCGCGGTTTCGCCGGCGCGCCGGAGTGGCGACGCCCACACCGCGGTCAGGCCCTGATCGGCGATGTGCTCAGCCGCGACCTCGGCCTGGCGTCGCCCGAGGTCCGAGAGCGGCGGATCGGCCCGGCCCTGCCAGCGGCCGTCGGCATTCCAGGTCGACTGGCCGTGGCGCACCAGCAGGATTCGTGTCAACTGCGCTCCCACGGCGGCGGACCCGCGGGCGCGTTGGGGTCGACGGTCGCGTCCACCAGGTCGAACTCACCGTTGCGAAAGACGAGCGCGGTGGGCTTGCCCTCGAGCGGGGGCCGCAGGCTGCCGCGGCTCGGGTCGAGATAGACGCGGATGGTGCGCTTGCCGTTGGCGGTCGGCACGTTGACCCGGTCGGACGCCGGCCACTTGACCGCACCGGCCGGGAACACGAGCGACTGGTACGTGCCGAACTTCTGCTTGGTCAGGCTCAGGGCGACCCGATCCGACGCCGCGGTCGACAGGGTGGCGGGCAGCTTGAACTTGTCCATCTCCTGCTTGACGATGGACTTCTGCTCCGACTTGGCGGTCACGCGACCCTCGAGGATGCGCGTCCGCGCGCTGTTACACGCCTTGTTGACCCGCTCCAGGGTGCGCTGGAGGACGTCGTGGACGTCGGGCTCGGGAAGGAGGCGGAAGCTGATCGGGCTGGTCATAGGGGTCAAGAGTGTGACCGATCGGGCCCGAGCGGGTCGAACAGTTTCCCGCCACCACGGTCAGCGTTCGGGCGTGGTGGCCCGTTCTCGACGCGTCGTGGCCCACCGGACCGGGTCCGTCGCCCACACGCAGTCGAGCCCGGTCTCGGCCGGCGCCTCGATCGTGCGCTCCTCCTCACGGACGCATTCGTACCCGAGGCGACGCGGCACGTTCCGGCTGGCCTCGTTGGCCCGGTCGTGCCGGATCTCGACGCGCGTGATGCCGTCGACGGTGAACGCCAGGTCGGTCAGCGCGGTCGCCGCTTCCGCCGCGAACCCGCGACGCGTGAAGCCCTCGCGTATCCAGTAGCCGATCTCGAGGCCGTCGGGTCCGATCCGCCGATGCAACCCGCTGCCCCCGATGGGCAGGCCGTCGAGGAAGATCCCGTAGACCGCCTCACCGCCGTCGAGCCGCGTCCGTTCCCAACCGCGGATCAGGTCGCGGCGGGCGTCGAGCGTCTGCGGCTCGAACGCGATCCACGGCATCCACGGCCGCAGGTGCTCGATGCTGTCGGTGACCGCCTCGGCCATCGCCGCCGCGTCCTCCACCTGCCACTCGCACAGAACGAGACGTGGGGTCTCGACCCGATCCGGGATGATCGACGGCACCATGTCGACCAGCATGGCAAGCGCGGCCACTCCCCCGGGCGGCATTTCGGTCAGGCGGGGTCGGTGCGCCAGTACTCGCCGTGGTCGCGGTCCATGAGTCCCTCGTCCACCAAAGCGCGGCGCCAGGCCGCCGCGTCGGGATGCCGCTGCCCGACGATCAGGTTGACCATCGGCTCCGAGTAGCGACGCCCCGTTTCGAAGTCCTGCACCAGCCATTCGAGGACCGCACGGCGCTCGGCGGTCGCTCGCGGCATCGCCACGATCCGCCCGTCGACGACGTACTCGGATGTCACGACCAGTGGGCGACGAGTTTGCCCCAGGTGCCGCGGGTGGCGAGGCTCGCCAGCGCGGGTGGGACGTCGGCCATCGGCAGCTCACGGGAGATGAGCGGCGCGATCTCGCCGGCCTCGTGGAGGCGCATGAGTTCGGCGTGGGTCTCGTGGACGAACGCCGGCAGCATCATGTTGTAGAGCCCCCAATGCACGCCGACCACCGCGTAGTTCTTGATGAGCACGTGGTTGGTGCGCGCGTCGGCGAACCGGCCGCCGGTGAAGCCGATGATCAGGATTCGGCCCTCGAAGGCGATGCACTTGGTCGACCGGTCGTAGGTGTCGCCACCGACCGGGTCGTAGATCACATCGGCACCACGACCGTCGGTGAACTCCTTCACCGCGTCGACGAAGTCGCCGGCGCGGTAGTCGATGACGAGTTCGGCGCCGAGGTCCTTGCACACCTGCACCTTTTCGGCACCGCCCGCGGTCGCGATCACGCGCGCGCCGGCCGCCCGCCCGAGTTGGATCGCGGCCGACCCGACACCTCCTGCGCCTGCATGCACGAGCAGCGTCTCGCCCGGTTGCAGGTGGGCCCGCCGATGGAGCGCGACATGGCCGGTCTGGTAGGTCACGTGGAGCGCCGACGCCGCCGCGTCGCCGAGCGAGTCGGGAATCGGGAACACCATCGACTTCGGCGCGATGGTCCGCGCGGTGAACCCGCCGTGCCCGAACGTGGGAATGGCGATCACCCGCCGGCCGAGCAAGGACTCGTCGGCACCCTCGCCGAGCCCCACCACGGTCCCACTGACCTCGGCGCCGGGCGTGAACGGCAGCGGCGGCTTCACCTGGTACTCGCCGCGGCACATGAGCACGTCGGGGAAGTTCAGTGAGGCCGCTGCCACCTCCACGAGCACCTCGTCCCGCCCCGGCGTGGGCTCGTCGATGTCGTCGAGTTGCAACACCGTCTCGGGCTCACCCAGCTCGTGCACTCTCCATGCCTGCATCGCCGGAGCGTACGCAACTTGCGTCAGTTCTCCACCCCCGGGGTGGAGAACTGACGCAAGTTGGAGGGGGTGTGGGAGTCTCGGGGGATGGGTGAGCTCGACGGGAAGGTCGCAATCGTCACAGGGGCGAGCCGCGGCATCGGCGCCGCGATCGCGCAGCGGTTCGCGGCGGAGGGCGCCGCGGTCGCGGTGACCGCTCGCACGGCGGAGCCGGGGGTGAGCCACCTCGACGGCTCGTTGCGTCAGACCGTCGAGAGCATCGAGGCGGCCGGTGGCCGTGCCGTCGCGATCACTGCGGATCTGGCGGATCCCGCGTTCGACGCGACCGGTCTGGTCGCCACCACCGAAGCCGCGCTCGGCCCGGTCGACATCCTCGTGAACAACGCGGCCGCGTGTTTCTACCTGCCGTGGGACACGGTGAGTCCTCGCCGGTACGACGTGATGTTCCGGGTGAACGTGGACGCGCCCTGGCGCCTCAGCACCGCGGTCCTCCCAGGCATGCGCGACCGTGGCTGCGGGTGGATCGTGAACATCTCCAGCATGGTCAGCGAGATGCCGGTGGGCCCGCCGTTCACGCCGTTCCACGCCGAGCACGGTGCCACGCTGTACGGCGCGAGCAAGGCCGCGCTGGAGCGCCTGAGCGCGGGCCTCGCGGCCGAGGTGTACCGCCACGGGATCGCAGTCAACGTCGTGTCGCCGGTCGCCGCCGTCGCCACCCCCGGCGTGCTCGCGCTCGGCTTGATGCCCGGTGCCGAAACCCACGTCGAACCGGTCGAGCAGATGGCCGAAGCCGCCCTCGCGCTGGCCGTCGCCGATGCCGCGACGATCACCGGCCGGATCGGAACGTCGGACGAGATCCTGCGCGACCTCGACCGCCCGGTGCGCAATCTCGACGGCAGTCCGCGAGCGCCGTAAGTTCACAGCCATGGGCCAATGGACACGCGACGAGATCGAAACCGCCTACGCGCACTACCGCGACACCGCGAAGCGGTGCGGGAACGGCGGCCAGCAGTGGGACGAGTGGGCCGACCTGTTCACCGAGGACGCGGTCTACTACGAGCACCTCTACGGGAAGTTCGAGGGTCGCGAGGCAATCCGCACGTGGATCCAGACCACGATGAACGAGTTCCCCAACAACGAGATGACCGACTTCCCCGCCGACTGGTACGTGATCGACGAGGAGAAGGGCTGGGTCATCGCCGCGGTGTGGAATCGCATGCAGGACCTCGGCGACGGAGAGGTGTACCAGGCCGTCAACTGGTCCCGACTCGACTACGCCGGCAACAACCAGTGGTCCTACGAGGAAGACATCTACAACGTCGAGGAGTTCGCGGTGATGGTGAAGGCGTACCTGCGCGCACGGAGTGCGCACGAGGCGGACGCCCCCACGACATGACCGTCCCGAATCAGAGGGGGCGGCCACCGACCGGAGTGCGCGCACGGAGTGCGCACGAGGCGGACGCCCCCACCGCCCCCCCGGCGTAACCGCCGAGGGGGCGGCCACCGACCGGAGTGACGGCGCGGAGAGCGACGAGCCGGTAGCGTCCGTCCGCGATTCACAGGCCTCAGGGGGAAGTCAATGCGCGCAGCCATGTTCACCGGAACACTCGAACTCTCGGTCGAGGACGTCACCCCCCTCGATCCCGGACCGGGTGACGTCATCGTGCGCATCGGCGCGAGCGGTGTCTGCCACTCCGACGTCTCGGCCGCCAACGGCACGCTGCCCACCCCGGCGCCGTGCATCCTCGGCCACGAGGGCGCCGGCGTCGTCGAGTGGGCCGGCCCCGAAGTCACCCGGGTCAAGGTCGGCGACCACGTGATCGCGTCGTTCGTCCCGGCCTGTGGCAACTGCTTCTTCTGCCTCCACGGTCAGAGCAACCTCTGCACCCTCGGCAACGAGGTGTTCGGAACCCCGAAGGCCACCCGTGCCGACGGGAGCGTCGCGATCAGCATGACCGGACTCGGCACCTTCGCCGACCAGATGACCTGCAACCAGGCCAACGTCGTCAAAATCGACACCGAACTCCCCGACTCGCAACTCGCACTCATCGGCTGCGGCGTCACCACCGGCGTCGGCGCCGCGCTCAACACCGCGCGGATCGTGCCTGGCTCGACCGTGGCCGTCATCGGCTGCGGCGGCGTGGGCCAGGCCGTCATCCAGGGCGCTCGCATCGCGGGCGCGAGCCGCATTCTGGCGATCGATCCGGTCGAACTGAAGCGCAAGACCGCCGAGGCCTTCGGCGCCACCGACCTCATCGACCCGGGCGCGGGCGATGCGGTCGCCCAGGTGATGCAGCTCACCGGCGGTATCGGTGCCGACTACTCCTTCGAGGTCATCGGCCTGCCCGAGACCATCGCGCAGGCCTACGCGATGGCCCGGCGCGGCGGCACCGCGGTCGTGGTCGGCATGCCGAAGTGGGACTCACAGGTCACCCTCCCCGGCTTCGAGTTGTTCTACGGCGAGAAGAAGTTGCTCGGCTGTGTCTACGGCTCGGCCCAGGTGCGCGCCGACTTCCAACGCTTCGTCGACCTGGTGGAGACCGGCCGGCTCGACCTCGGCTCGATGGTGTCGGCCGAGATCGGTCTCGACGACGTGAACGACGCCTTCCGGGCCATGGCGGCCGGCGAGGTCATCCGCTCGGTCATCACGCACTCGTAGCCGGAAGTCCACTGCCCGCCACCGCTCAGCGGGGCTCGACCTGGAAGACCGACAGCCGATCCCCACGCGCTTCGAGCCGGTTGAAGCGCTGCCATTGACGCGGATGATCCCGGATCCACCCGCGGAGGCCGGCGATGCCCGCCTCCGCTTTGGGGAGCGCCGCCCGAATCCGCTCGTCCGCCGCGCGTTCCGACGGCCGGAGTCCGTCGTATGCCACCACCTCGCGATAGCGCGGATCGTCGAGCAGCGGCGTGACCTGCGCGTTCGAAGCCACGAGCCAGGTGGTGCGCGCGGCGGCGGGAGCCACGACGTGCGCGGCCCCGAGTTGCCATTCCAGATCCGATGGTCGCCCGGACCGGATGCCGGCGGACGCCAGCGCGAGCGCGACGCCACTCGTCGCTTCCTCGGATTCGAAGCCGGGTGCCGATTGCACGAGGATCGGCTTCGGTGCTCGCCGCGCGGCGACCACCATCGCGTCCCGGACCGCGCCGACGAGTCGTGAGCTGTCCGAGAACAGGGGCTCGGCGTTGACCGCGCTGGCGGTGGATGCGATCGACAGCGCAATCGCCACGACTCCGCACGCGGCCACGCCGAGGCGCCGCGCCGATTGATCGTGAACCCGGTCGCGAAGCAATCCCATGGCCGTCCAACCGATCGCCAACCATGCGGTTGCCCCGACCAGCCAGGTCCACCGGACGACGTAGCTGTAGGGCTCCCCGACGACTCGCGCCGTCGCGATCCATGCCACCACACCCAGTCCGACCGCAAGCAGCCCGAGGGCGAACGCCGGTCGGTCACGACGCCGCCGGGCGACCACGATCGCAACCATCAGCACCACCAACGTCCACGGCACGTGCCTGGCGGGATCGCGCCCGCCGCCGCCGAACGGCGAGACGGACTCGTGGCCGGTCATCCACGGGGCCGGAAGGTCGAGGTTGCTCACGACGATTCGCCCGGCTCGCGCCCAGCCGGTGAGATCCGGATGGGTGGATGTCCAGTAGTGCCACAGGTCGCCGACGTTGCCACCGTGGGCGTGGGTCGCATCGATGATCGGCGGCACCCAGAGCACCAGGCCCACGATGGTCGCGGTGGCCCACAAGCGGAGGGGTCGATGGACCGCACCGCGGCGGGTCGCCACCCCCACGGCCACCACTGCCACGAGGAGACCCGCCCCGGCGATCGGTGCCGCACCGATGTGCGTCTGCACGGACCACGAGGCGACGGCGACGGCCGCCGGAAGAAGCAGGAGGTCGCCGCAGGTGATGCTCCACACGATGAGCACCAGCACGAACAGTGGGACCACGACCATGTAGGGGTTCCAGCCGGACTGGAGCAGACCGCCACCGAGCGCACGCATCAGCGTGAGGATGACGACCAGACCGAGGGCCAGCCCGGCCACGCCGCCCCGTCGCCACACCAAGATCGCGGCCGCGAGGACGAAGACCCCGTTGACCAGGGCGCTGCCGGCAAGGAGCGCCGCGCCGTCGGCCCCGAGGATCCGGTACGGCAGCGCGAGGGCGTAGAAGAGCAACGGACCCGGATGATTCCAGTGGAACCGGGAGTACGCGCCGACGAGCGGCGTGTGTGCGGTTCCGACGTCGCGCACGCGGAGTTCGAGCGTGGCGATGTCGGAACTCGCGTCGTAGTGCAGACCGAGCGCATGCACCACCAGCGCCACGAGGGGCACGGTCACGATCGTGAGCAGGATCAGCAACCCGTACTTTGCTCGGCGATCCGAGCGGGCCTGCCGGTCGGTGGTTCCGCCGCCGCTCACCGATGCGAGCCTAGGTCGTCCCGAACCCAGCAGCCGGCGGCACCTACGAAGTGACGTCCTTGCGCCGGAACCACCAGAGGCCGATCGCGACGAACACGATCACGTAGGGGATCTGCGCCACCACGTTGCGGATCATGTCGCCACCGAAGCTCGCACCGCGGAAGAGCTCGGCCCACGCGCCGTTGTAGAACGTGGGGAAGCCGTAGCGGATCGGGCCGATCGAGTCGATCGCACCCAGGAGCGACGTCACGATGTACAGGCCGACGCCGCCCATGATCGCCCCGGCGGAGTTGTCCATCATCGTCGAGAGCATGAACGCGAACGCGGCGACGCCGGCGATGCCCCACGCGGCGAGCACGCCGGCGAGGACGAGGTTGCCGAGGATGGACCCCACCGACATGGAGAGGTGGAGCTGGGGGACCGAAAGGCTCTTGTAACCGAAGGCGATCCCACCGGCGATCAACCCGGACGCGAGGATCAGCGCCGTCGCGAGCGCGGCGTAGAACGCGGCGACGATCAGCTTGGCCATAACGAGCTTGCTGCGCCCGATCGGTCGGGTGAGCAGGAAGCGGAGGTTGCCCCAACCGGCCTCGCTGGCGATCGCGTCCCCGGCGAAGAGGCAGAAGATGACGACGAGGAAGAACTCGCTCATCACGCGCAGGGTCGCGATCGGCACGAGCAGACCGGACTGCGCCGCAAGGTAGAAGAAGCGGACGCCGCCACCTCCGCCGCCGCCTCCGCCACCGCGGTCGGTGAGGCTCGGTGGGTTGGCCTTGAGCGCAATGGTGATGATGATCGGCACGAGGATCACGAACCCGAGTGCGACCCAGGTCCGGGGGCGGCGCAGCTGCTTGCTCAGCTCGACGCGGATGAGACGCAGCATCATGCACCCTTCCCGACGTGACGCTCGGTCTCCTCGCCGACGAGACCCAGGAAGGCCTCTTCGAGCGCGTGGCGGGAGGTGACCGTCTGCACCCCGATCCCGGCGGCCACGAGCGTGGCGACCAGCTCGGGGCGCGTCGCCCCCGCCAGCCGGACCACGAGCCCCGGTGATTCGTCGACGATCTGCTCGACGCCGGGAAGTGCCTCGAGCACGGCGCGAGCGCGAACCGAGTCGTCGACCTCGACGTAGGCCGACGCGCCCGAGGCGATGAGCTCGGCGACGGTGCCGGTGGCGACCAGCTTTCCCCGGTCCATGACCACGGCGTGGGAACACACCTGTTCGATCTCGGAGAGGATGTGACTCGAGAGCAGCACGGTGCGGCCTTCCTCGGCCACCCGGTGGATCAACGTGCGGACCGCCCGCATCTCCTGGGGGTCGAGGCCGTTGGTGGGTTCGTCGAAGACCAGGAGTTCGGGGCGGCCGAGCAACGACCGGGCGATACCGAGCCGCTGGCGCATGCCCTGCGAGTACGTCTTCACCTTGCGCTGGATGGCATCGCCGAGTCCGGCCACCGCCAGCGCGCCCTCGACATCGGCGTCGGCGAAGCGGTCACCGCCGGCTTCCCAGTAGTACCGCAGGTTCGCGATCCCGGAGAGGTGGGGCACGAACGACGCGTGTTCGATCATCGTGCCGACGCGCCGCAACTCGGGACAGCCGGGCTTGACCACCCGGTCGAACAGCCGGGTCTCGCCACCGGACGGCCACGCCAACCCGACGAGCATGCGCAGGGCGGTCGTCTTGCCGGCGCCGTTGGGGCCGAGCAGTCCGCAGACCTGGCCGGCCTTCACCTCGAAGTCGAGGTGGTCGACCGCGAGCACCGAGCCGTAACGCTTCGAGAGGTCGCGGACCGAGACGGGGGCAGGAGGCATGGGTCGGGACGCTACGCCGCCCCACGTGTGGGTCCGACCACCAACCCGTGAGGAACCTGTGAAGACGGGGATAGGGTCCGCGAGTGGCCACCGAACAGGAACGATTCCAGCGCTGGCTCCAGCAGGGTGGAAGCGATGATCGAGCAGCGATCCCGGCCGCAACCGTGATCCTGCTCCGCGACACCGACGCCGGGCTCGAGACACTCATGCTGCGCCGCAACTCGAAGTTGGCCTTTGGTGGCATGTGGGTGTTCCCGGGCGGGAGGGTGGACGCCGACGACCACTCCGACGGGACCCACGACTTCGACGCGGCGCGACGCGCCGCCGTGCGCGAGGCGCAGGAGGAATCCGGACTGGCGGTCGACATCGAAGCCCTCGTCGCACTCTCACACTGGACTCCCCCGCCGCAGACCCCGAAGCGCTTCTCCACTTGGTTCTTCGTCGCACCTGCGCCCGAAGGAGCGGTCACGATCGACGACGGCGAGATCCACGAGCACCAGTGGATGTCACCTCGTGATGCGCTCGCGCAACGAGACCGCGGTGAGATCGAACTCGCGCCCCCCACATGGGTGACGCTCCACACCCTGGCGGGCGCCGCGACGGTGAGCGACGCCCTGGCCGCGGCCGCCGCCACCGATCCCCCGCGGTTCATCACCAAGATCGCGTTCGAGGAAGGCCGCATGGTCGCGATGTGGGAAGGCGACGCCGGCTACGAGAGCGGCGACTCCGACACACCGGGAGGGCGGCATCGGCTGATCATGGTCGAGGGCACCTGGAGCTACGAGCGCGACGGCGAAGCCGACCGTGCCTGACGCCCGGCTGCCGGAGCTCGGCTTCTACGTCCTGCCCGGTCACACCGATACGCCGGCCGACGCGATCGCCGAGGCGCGTGAGGGCGAGGCGCTCGGACTGGGTGCCGGGTTCATCTCCGAGCGGTTCAACGTGAAGGACGCCGGCGTGCTCTCGGGCGCGGTCGGCGCGGTCACCACCGAACTCGGGATCGCAACCGCGGCCACCAACCACAACACCCGTCATCTCCTCGCCACCGCCACCATGGCGACGACCATGCACCGCCTCACCGGCGGCCGGTTCTGTCTCGGCCTCGGACGCGGCTTCGACTTCCTGTTCGACGTGATGTCCTTGCCGCGCATCACCAACGCGCAGATCGAGGACGCGGTCGGTGTGTACCGCCGCCTGTGGCACGGCGAGGTGGTGATGGGCCACGACGGCCCGGCCGGTTCGTACCCCGTCCTGCACCAGGATGCGCGCTTTTCCGAGGACATCCCGGTGCTGCTGTGCGCACTCGCCGAGCAGACCCTGGAGCGCGCGGGTGCCTACATGGACGCGGTGGTGCTGCACACCTACTTCACCGACGAGACACTGGCACGCAGCGTGGCCGCGGTGCGACGGGGCGCCGATCGCGCCGGGCGCGATCCGGCGAGCGTGCGGGTGTGGAGTGTGCTCGGCACCGTCGGCGACCACCTCTCGCACGAAGCCCAACTGCGCAAGACCGTCGGTCGGCTCTCCACGTACCTGCAGGGCTACGGCGACCTGCTCGTGCGGGTGAACCAGTGGGATCCGGAGGTGCTGACTCGCTTCCGCGCCGACGCCGTCGTCTCGTCCATCCCCGGCGCGATCGATGCCATCGGCACGGTCGAGCAGTGGGAGCACATCGCCGGACTGCTGCCGGACGAGTGGATGGCCGCCGCCGCGGTCGGCTCTCCGGCCGCGTGTGCCAAGCGGGTGGTCGACCAGTTCACCGCGGGCGCCGACAGCGTGATCCTGCACGGTGCCACCCCGGCGGAACTCGCGCCGATCGTCGAGGCCTACCGCGCCGTACGCCCGAGCGGCCTCGACGAACTCCCGGCCAACCCCGGCTGGATGACCGCTCCGTCGATCTGAGCAGGGCGGTCAGGTGAGAACGGGCCGGTCCATCTCCGATCCAGGCCGCATACTGAGGTGGTGACCACCCTGGACGTCGACCCGGCCCGCGCCGAGGACGCCGACACGCTGCGCCGCCTCATCGAGCTGTACACGTACGACTTCTCCGAGTTCAACCAGGCCGATCTCGGCTCCGATGGTCGGTACGGCGACTACCCGTACTTCGACGCCATCTGGACCGACGCCGACCGGCATGCCCTTCTCTTCCGCGTCGACGGCCGGCTCGCCGGGTTCGCCATCGTGCGCACCGGCGACCCGCACGACATGGCGGAGTTCTTCGTGATGCGCAAGTACCGGCGGGCGGGCATCGGGATCCACGCGGCCCGCGCCGTGTTCGCCAAGTTCCCCGGCGCATGGCAGACCCGCCAGCAGTTCGCGAATACTGCGGCGACGGCGTTCTGGCGGCGGGCCATCCCGGAGCCGTTCGTCGAGCACGAGAACGACGAAGGCCCGTTCCAGCAGTTCGTGATCACCTAGGGAGCGACCATGCCCGATCAGAAGCCGCCGAAGTCGACCGCCGACGAACGGGCGACGCTGCACACCTTGCTCCAGTACCACCGCGACTCGGTCGTGCGGAAGGTGATGGGCGTCGACGAAGTCGCAGCCCGCACGTCACCGGTACCGAGCGGCACCACGCTGCTGTGGTTGGTGAAGCACCTCGCGATGGCGGAGTCGCTCTGGGTACTCCACCGCTTCGCCGGTGAGCCTGCCCCGGTCGTGGTCTCCGACCAGGTCACCGCCG
>JBBSBV010000036.1:0-42991 GCA_038250905.1 Acidimicrobiia bacterium | reverse complement strand
TGGAGCGGACGACGGGATTCGAACCCGCGACCCTCACCTTGGCAAGGTGATGCTCTACCAGCTGAGCCACGTCCGCGTGAGGTCCCGAAGATAGCAGCCGGGCCCGGCCAACCCCTAGCCTCCGGCGATGCGGATCTCGATTTTCGGCGGCGAAGTGCCTACGGTGGACGCGGCCGTGACCATGGCGAAGCAGGTGGAAGCAGAAGGTTTCGCGGGGTTCTACGTCCCGCAGATCTTCGGGCTCGACGCGCTCACCATGCTCGCGGTCGTCGGACGGGAGGTGCCCCGGATCGAGCTGGGAACGTGCGTGATCCCCACCTATCCCCGTCACCCGATGATGCTCGCCGCCCAGGCTCTCACCGCCCAACAGGCCAGCGGCGGTCGCCTCGTCCTCGGCATCGGCCTCTCGCACCAGATCGTGATCGAGTCGATGTTCGGCATGTCGTACGCCAAGCCGGCGCGGCACATGCGCGAGTACCTCGACATCCTCATGCCGCTCCTGCGCGGTGAGTCCGTCGCCATCACCGGCGAAACACTCTCGTTCAACGGCAGCGTCGCGGTGAAAGCCGCGCCGATGCCCGTGCTGGTCGCCGCGCTCGGACCCCGGATGTTGGAACTGACGGGTCAGCGCGCCGACGGAACCGTCACGTGGATGACCGGTCCCGCCACCGTGGCGAGTCACATCGTCCCGTCCATCACCAAGGCGGCGGCCGATGCCGGCCGGCCCGCGCCGCGGGTCGCGGTCGGACTCCCGGTCTGTGTCACCGGTGACACCGACGCGGCACGAGCCACGGCGGCCAAGAACTACGAGATGTACGGGTACCTGCCGAGCTACCGCGCCATGCTCGACCGCGAAGGTGCCGAGGGCCCGGCCGACGTCGCGATCGTCGGCGACGAAGCGGCCGTGACCGCAGGGATCCAGCGCGTTGCCGATGCCGGTGCTACCGACTTCGCGGCGGCGGAGTACGGCTCGGCCGACGATCGTGCTCGCACCCGCGCGCTGCTGCGCTCCCTGTTGTGAACGACGCACCCCTCGCCCGATCGCCGCTCGAACTGCTGGAGGCGATCGCACGCGAGGAAGTGATCATCAACGACAACCTCCGCCACCTCGAGATCTACACCATGCGGGGGTTGCTCACCATCCTCTGGCACGGGCCGATCGACGCTGAGCGTGTGGTCGTGATGGCAGGTGGCGGGATGGGCGGACTGCTCGGACCCGCGGGCGGCCTGTACCACGACCTCGGGGTCACGTTCGCCGCGGCCGGGATCGGCACAATGCGGGTGGGATACCGCAAGCCGAACGACCTCGTCCGCTGCGTACACGACGTCGCCGCTGCGGCCGACCTCGCCTCACGTGCCGGCGCGTCGCGCTTCGTCACCGTCGGACATTCGTTCGGAGGCGCGGTGGCGATCCAGGCCGCGATGGTCCTCGGCCAGCACTGCCGCGGCGTGGTCACGCTCGCCACGCAGTCCGCCGGGTGCGAGGACGCCGGTCAACTCCGCGACGACGTACCGGTGCTGCTCCTGCATGGTGATCGTGACGAGATCCTGCCGCCGGACGCGTCGTACATGGTCCGCATGCTCATCGGGCACGGTGAGGTCGAACTCCTGACCGGGACCGGACACCTGTTGAGCGAGGTCGGCGACCGTCTGCGGTCACGGCTCGGCGACTGGATTCCGACCCAGCTGGGCTAGGGCCGGGCGTCGCACTGGCTCGCAACCGCCACGACCCAGTCGCGCACCAGCAGGCCGCGCACGATCCCGGCTCGGGCTGCCGTCGGATCGAGGATGGTCGACTCCGCTGCACACCGAGTGATCGCTTCGACGTTCGGCGCCAATGCCGTCGGCGCCGCACCGCGACCGGGTGCGACCGCGTCCCGGACCTGCCGCACCGCGGTGCACAACTCCGAGTGGAGCGGTTCGGGGACGGCGACGAATCCGACCAGGCGGTCGAGGCGAACGACCGCATCGGCTGCGGACCGCGTGTGGCTGGCCACGGCGAGCCGTTCGATCCATTGCATGGTCCGGCGCGGTTGCCCTCGCCGCTGGGTCATCAACTCCACCAGCGCGGCCCGGGTCTTGGCCTCGTCCACGATGACCGCGTTCCGTTCCGAGGCGTAATCGGCATCATTGGCGCCCGTGTCGACCGCGGTCTCGAACAACGCACCGGCCCGGGCGGATGCTTCGGCGAGTAGCCGACTCAGGAGGGGTTCGACGCGTCGGGGCCAGAAGAGGAGCGCGACCGTCGTGCTGACGACCACGCCGATCCCGACGTTCTCGATGCGCACCAGACCGGTATGCCAACCGGTCGGCTCCACGATGTTGAACAGCATCACCACGAACACGGTGAAGGCCGCCTGCCCCCACGCGAAACCCGCGACGATCGGGAGATACGCCAGCAGGAAGGTGAACACGATCATCGCGACCCACAACCATCCGTCGTGCACCCCGATGACGGCGAGGACCAGCGACGACACACCCACCCCGAGTCCGGTACCCCAGGCGGCGCGGGCCGCGTCCTGACCGGTGGCCAGCGCCGTCCCGCGGAGCACCGACAGCGTCCCGAGCGCGACCCAGAACGCGTGGTCGAGTTGCAACGCCTGGGCGACGAACACCGCGATGCCCAGGGCACATCCGGCTCGGAATGCGTCGCGGAACCAGACCGACGTCGGCCGGGCGTACGCACTGGCGAAACGCGCGAGGCGGGTGGAGAGTCGATCGGATCGTGAATCCGATCCCGCGTCCACCCCGACCACTGCGCCGGTGGTCACGGTCGAGCCCGCGAGGAACGCGACCTGCCGGGCGATGGTCTCGGTATGCAGTGCACCGGCCCGCGCCACGAAGCCGGCATCGACCCGGTCGACCAGCGCATCGGCGACGCTGGTGTCTGCGGCGAGCGCTTCGAGGCGTAGGTAGGCCGCGTGCCGCGCGACGTCGAGGGCCCGCATTGTTTCGTCGATGGTCGAAGCCCGGTCCGGGTGCGCCAAGCCGGTCGCGCAGGCGTCGAGCCCGTCGGCCGCAGCCCGGCCGAAGTCCTGCATCTCGTCGCTGATCCCGACAACATGGGGATCCCGGAGGGTGACGTCGAGCAGGCGAGCCAGCCGGGTGAGCCGGTCGAGGATCTGGCGCCGAGCGACGTCGTGGGCGCCCGGCCCCGAAGGGCGGGTCGGGACGAGGGCGACGGCCCGCACGGACTCGAGGACTTCGTCGACGTCGGTGCGGGCGTGCTCACGCGTCGCGGGGTCCGTGTTCCCCACCGCAACCCGTAGCGCGGCAGCCAGCCGCGTTGCGGCATCCGCGGCGATGTCGGGAACGCGCGTGACATCGCGTTGCGCGAACACGGTCACCGACGTGAGCGCGGCGACTGCAACCGCCAGCATCCACCCGACGACCCGATCGGGAATCGCCGAATCGGGAGCCGGCACCAGGATGCCGAGCATCAGGCCGAGGATCGCGGGACTGACCGCTGCAGCGAATCGTGGCCCCAGGTTGCCCGCGAACCGGATCGCGACCACGACCACGAAGGTCAGGAGTACCGATCCGACCCGTGAACTCGCGACGGCGGTGCCCCCTGCGAGCAGCGCGGCACCCACAACGCCGAGCACCGCGTAGGCACCCACCCGGGCGCGCCGGGAACCACCGAAGTCGGCGAACACGAGCGCCGAGATCGCCGCGAACACCGCGGTGACCGCAAACGTGTCGTTGTGGAACACGCCGACCCCGATCGCGAACAGGGGCGGTCCCGCGATCAGCGCCCGCACGCCGCGCCCGAGCGCGATCTGGCCCGGGTCACGTGCGGCAAGCCGTGCCCGCCAGGTGGGCGTGCTACTTCCCGGCAAGTCGTTCGACGACGGGAGCGAACATCTCCATCTCGTCGGCTCCGACGACGGCGTAACTCACGCCCCAACGTTCCCGGCGGGACTCCATGAGATCGCACACCTCGTCCGCGGTGCCGATGAGGGCGAGGCCGGCTTCCAGTGCGTCCTCCGCGGAGATACCGAAGCCCGGCGCGACCGCCGACGCGAACGAGTTGCGATCGTCGGTGATCGACGCAAGGAAATAGCGGATCTGGAGTTCGAGGTCGTCGAAGCGGCTCCCGGCACCTTCCTTGATCCACGCGACCTTCCGGTCGGTCATCGCGGCGAGCGAGTCGGTGACCGCGTCGGCGGTAACCGCACCGGCGCGCAGGTTGGGGTTGATGCCGACGATGTCGGCTTCCCGACCGGCAAGGCGCAACACCTTGGGCCCGCCGCCGCCGATCAGGATCGGAACCTTGGTCTGCGTGGGCTTCGGGATCGACTGGTACTCGGTGACCGTGTAGTGCTCGCCGCTGAACGAGAAGGCCTCGGCGCCGTAACACCCCTTGATCACCTGGAGGGCCTCTTCGAGTCGGGCGATCCGCACGCCGGGCCGGTCGTACGGGAGACCGAGCGCGACATAGTCGACCTCCATCCAGCCGGCGCCGATCCCGAGTTCGGTCCGGCCGCCGGAGAGCACGTCGATCGTCGCGATCTCCTTGGCGAGGATTGCGGGATGCTTGTAGTCGTTGTCGAAGACGAGTGCGCCGGTGCGGAGGGTCGAGGTGGCACCCGCGACCGTGGCCATCGCCACCATCGGCGCCATCTCGGTGTCGATGAAGTGGTCGGGGAAGTACATGGTGCTGTAACCCAACTCCTCCGCGCGGCGCGCCAAGGTGCCCAGCGACCCCCCGGTATGGCTGCCGCCGACCTGGATCCCGAAACGGAACTGCTTGACCATGTGATCGATCCTCTGTGAATGGGGTGGAGTGGTGACGAACTACTGACCGGCGAGTCGGGTGACGCCGGGCGCCAGGACGTTGACGAGTTCCTCGGGTACTACCACGCAGGCGAACCGACCGCGCGTTCTTGGTGCGGCGACTTCACCGGCCGGACGATCCGAACCCGAACGTGTCGCGGGTGGTCTCGTCGAGCGTGTCGACGTCCTGCCACTCGACGTACTCGACGCGTTGGATCACGAGCTGCGCGATGCGGTCGCCGCGGTGGATCTCGTACGGATCCAACGGGTCGGTGTTGACGAGCAGCACCTTCAACTCGCCGCGGTACTGCGCGTCGATGAGACCGGGCGCATTGAGGACCGTGATGCCGTGCTTGAGGGCCAGTCCCGAGCGCGGGAGCACGAGGCCCGCATACGACGGCGGAATGGCGATCGCGAGGCCGGTGGGCACCAGGGCCCGACCACCGTTCTGTGCGACCACCGCGTCCTCGTCGGCGTGGAGGTCGTACCCCGCGTCGTCGTCGTGGGCCTGGCTGGGCATCGGCGCGTTCGGGTCGAGCCGTGTGATCGGGATGTGCACTACCCCACCTTCCGGGCCACGTAGGCCTCGCGTAGCTTCGGCTTTCTCACTTTTCCATTGGGGTCGCGTGGGAGTTCGGTGACGAACTCGACGATGCGCGGACGTTTGTAATCGGCGAGACGATCACGGACCCACTCGACGACCGTCTCGGCATCGGGCGGCGCGGCCGGATCGGGTTGCACCAACGCGTAGAGGACCTCGCCCCACTCGGGGTCGGGTACGCCGAGCACCGCGCAGTCGACCACACCGGGGTGGGTGAGGATGCACTCCTCGATCTCGCGCGGATAGATGTTGACCCCGCCGGAGATGACCATGTCCGACTTCCGGTCGGCGAGGAACAGGTACCCGTCGGCGTCGAGGTAGCCGGCGTCACCGACGGTGAAGAACTTGCCGCGGTGTTGGGCCGCGGTCTTCTCCGGATCGTTGTGGTATTCGAAACTCGATTCCGCGGGGCGGGTCCAGACCGTGCCGACCTCGCCCGCCGGTAGTTCATTGCCGGCGTCGTCGAGGATGACGAACTCGTTCCCGGGGAACGGCTTGCCCACGCTCCCTGGCCGTTCGAGCCACTCCTCCGGCGAGATGACGGTGCCGCCACCCTCCGACGCGCCGTAGTACTCCCAGACCTTCTCGGCACCCACGAAATCCATGAACGCGCGCTTGAGCGGTACCGGGCAGGGAGCCGCGGCGTGCACGACGAGTTTGAGTGAGGAGAGATCGCGGCCGTCCCGAACCGCCTCGGGCAGGGCGAGTATCCGTTGGAAGTTCGCCGGCACCATGTGCGTGGTGGTCACGCGGAGACGCTCGATGAGCGCCAGCGCCTCGGCGGCGTCCCAACGGGGCATCACGACCACCGATGCCCCGAACGCGAGATGCATCTGGGCCCAGTAGCTCGGACCGGAGTGGTAGGCGGGTCCGACCATGAGGTGGACGTCGTGGTGGTCGAGACCCCAGCGCAGCCCACCGGCCGCGGCACCGACCGCCCGCCGCCGTATGTCGTCGGGTCCCATCGCCACGCCCTTGGGCCGCCCGGTGGTCCCCGACGTGTACGCCATGGTGGTGGGCCAACCGTCGCCGATCACCTCGGGCGGATCGATCTCCGGCTGGTCGCCGGGCCAGCCGTCCTCCACCACCAGTCGGGGAACGTCGGGCACACCCGACAGGGCGTCCTGGAGGTTCCGAGCCACGACGACGGCGGTAGCCCCGGAGTCGGTCACGAGCCAACCGGCTTCGTCGGCCTTGAAGTGGATGTTGATCGGCACCACGACCGCGCCGAGCCGCCCGCATGCGTGGGTGGCCATGAAGAACTCCGCCGAGTTCGCCACGAGCACCCCGACCTTGTCGCCGCGCCGAACACCGAGACGGTGGAGTGCGTGCGCCAGATCCCGGGCGGCGGCGTCGAGTTCCCCGAAGGTCCACGTCGCGTCACCGACGACCAACGCCGGCGAGTCGGGCCGAACCCGCGCCTGCGCTATGAGTCCAGCCGGCGGCATCTCGTCTCCCATCGCCCGATACTGCCGGACCCGGACATCATTCCGCACGACGGCCGCACCCCGGCTCCCCGAGCGTTTGTCGATTTACAGAGCCTGGGACTCGTTCAGTCGACAAGCGCATGGGGCGTGGCGGGGTGGAATAGTGTTCCGGCTATGGGGAATGTCGTTGCGGATCTGGCGGATCGGGCGGTGGCCGGGCGGCACGAGGGGTACGCGGCCGAGATACGGGCCCTGCTGGACGCTGCACTCGCGGTGATGCAACGGGACGAGACGATCGACCCGAAGGTGGCCGACATCGTGCGGTCGTCCGGGCTCAGCAACCAGGCCTTCTACCGCCACTTCGACGGCAAGGATGCGCTGCTCCTCGCACTCCTGGCCGACGGCCGGGAACGGTTGGCGCGCACCATCGACCGACGTGTCACGAGGGCGACGGACCCCGACGCCGTGGTCCGCGCCTGGATGGGTGCGGTCATGGACCAGACCCGTGAACCCGCGGCCGCCGCGGCGACCCGTCCGTTCGTCGCGAACAGCGAACGGCTCGCGGTGGAGTACCCGGACGAGGTGGCCCGCTCCCGCGAGCAACTCGTCACTCCGCTCGCGGCTCGGATCGGTGCCGGCAACGCCGACGCGATCTATCACCTGACCATGGGGATGGTGCACGACGCCCTCGCGGCGCGTCGCACGCCGACGAAACGAGAGGTCGACGCCATGACCGAGTTCGCGATCCGGGGGTGTGGCTGTGAGTGACACACCGACCGAGACCGAGTGTCTCCTCACCGGCATCGGCGGCCAGGGTGTGCAACTCTGCGCGCAGGTGCTGGCGCGAGGCGCGGTGATCGAGGGCAAACACGTGATGCTCTTCGGGGTCTACGCCGGGGCGATGCGCGGCATGAACACCGATGCCACGTTGGCGATCGGCGACGGTCCACTCCTCTCGCCGCCGCTCCTCTCGCACACCGGATCCGCGATCGCCATGCACGACAAGTTCTGGCGGCCGATCGCATCGAAACTCCGCGACGGCGCGCTCATCCTCGTGAACGACGGCACCTTCGAGACGCCGCTCGACTCCGACCGCTACCGCGTGGTGCGGGTCCCCGCGACCGACCGGGCCACCGATCTCGGTCACGCGATGGGCGGGTCCATGGTGATGGCGGGCGCGTATGCGGCGATTGCTGGGGTGGTGTCGCTCGATGCGCTCATCGCGGGGATGCGGGAATCGATTCCGTCCTACCGGACCCAGCACATCGACGCCAACGTGGTCACCCTCACCGACTGGTTCACCTGGGGCAGTGAGCAGCTCGAACCGATCGGAGCGGGATCATGAGTGCCAAGGGTTCGGTGACCATCGACGTCGAGGTGTGTAAGGGCTGCGAGCTGTGCATCGATGCCTGCCCGCCGCGGGTGCTCACCATGAGTACCCCGGTAAACCATCTCGGCTACCACTATCCGGAACTCTCCGACGGTTGCACCGGATGCGCGGCCTGTCAGCTCATCTGCCCCGACTTCGTCTTCGAGGTCTTCCGTGCGCCGAGAGGGGCCGGCGCATGAAGCTCATGGAGGGTTCGGAGGCGATCGCGGACGCGGCCATCGCCGCCGGATGCAAGTTCTTCGCCGGTTACCCGATGACGCCGTTCACCGAGTTGCTGGAGCACTTCGCACGCCGACTCCCCGACTCCGGCGGCGTGTGCGTGAATGCCGAAAGCGAACTCGAAGCGGTCGGGATGGCCTGGGGCGCGCTGGCGGTCGGAGAGCGGGCGGCGACCGGGTCCACCGGCCAGGGCCTCTCCCTCATGCAGGAGAGTTTCAGCGAGATCACGCTCGCCGAACTGCCACTGGTGATCTTCAACATGGCGCGAGGCCAGCAGGACTACTTCCAGTCCACTCGCGGTGGTGGTCATGGCGACTACCGGCACATCGTCCTCGCCCCGATGGACATCGGCGAGGCGGTCGCGCACACCCAACTCGCGTTCCACCTCGCCGACAAGTGGCGCACCCCGGTCCTGGTCTACGGCGACTATCTCCTCGCTCACGTCCAGGAAGCGGTCGACGTCACCCCGCTCGAGTTCGAGCCCCTGCCCGCCAAGGACTGGGCGGTCGACGGGACCCTGAGCGGCACTGGCGATTCCCGCATCGTGTCGCCACTCGGATTCGACAAGGCCGGGCGACCGAGCGAAGGCATCGAGCACCATCTGCGCGCCATCGTGGAGAAGCAGGACCGCATCGCCGCGGAGGAGGTCCGCGTCGAATCCGGGTTCCTCGACGACGCCGAGACCGTGATCGTGGCCTTCGGGCCACCGGGCAAGTTCGTCAGGTACGTGGTGAACGCCCTTCGGGCCGAAGGGGAGAAGATCGGTTACGTCCGGCCCATCACCCTGTGGCCGTTCCCGTACGCGGCGGTGGCCGCGGCTTCCGAAGGTGCCGAGCGTGTCGGGGTGTTCGAACTCTGCGCGGGTCAGATGATCGACGACGTCCGCCTGGGCGTGTTGGGTCGGGCGCCGGTCACCTTCATCGGTGGGATCTCGACCGACGGTTCCGGGTTCGGTGTGGGACCACTCCTCGACGTCGAACTCATCCGCGAGCGGATCCTCGCGTTGCATCACGACGAACCGATGCCCCCGCTCCCCCACAACGAGAGGCAGTTCTGATGATGGAGGGCAAGCGATGACGAACGTCGAGATGCGACAGGTCGGGAAGAAGCTGCCCGAGTTACTCCTCACCCAGGAGCACCACATGTGTCCGGGGTGCGGCGAGCCGCTCGCGCTGCGCGGCTACCTCGAGGCGATCACCGAACTCGGCATGGCATCGCGCGCGATCGGCGTCGCCGGCATCGGCTGCTACACGAGCTTCTCGATGACCATGGACGTCGACCTCGTGCAGGCGTTGCACGGGCGCGCACCGTCGGTGGCCACCGGTGTGAAGCGCATGCGGCCGGACTCCATCGTCTTCACCGTGCAGGGCGACGGCGACATGGTGAACGAGGGACTGCAGGAAGTGCTCCACACCGCGGCGCGGGGCGAGAACGTGACCTGCATCCTCCTGAACAACGGCGTCTTCGGCGAGACGGGCGGCCACATGACCGCGACGTCGGTGATCGGGCAGCGCACCAAGAACAGCCTCGAAGGCCGCGACGCGCAGTACCACGGGTATCCGATCCTCATCGGCGACCTCATTTCCCGACTCGAGGGAGCGGCCTACGTGGCGCGGGGTTCGGTGCACAACGCCGGCGCGGTCGCCCGTACCAAGCGCATGTTCAAGCGGGCGTTCCAGGCCCAGGAGCGCAAGGAGGGCTTCACGTTCGTCGAGGTGCTCACCATGTGTCCGACCGGTTGGTTCATCCCCACCCTCGAGGGCCCCGACTACATGAACGACACCCTGGGTGAGGTGCACATCATGGGTGAACTCAAGGTCGACGGTGTCGTGCGTACGACCGAGGAGCTCCACGAGGAGAACGTGCGCAAGGCGGTCGAGATGGAACAAGCTCTCGCCCGCGGTGGCATCGAAGACCACCACGAGTAGAACCTCCGAGCCCGACCGAGCAGAGACGCAGCAGCGATGGATTTCACCTACCCACCCGAGGCCGAGGCGTTCCGCGCCGAGTTCCGGGCGTGGCTCGACGAGCACTACACGGAGGAGTTCCGCCGCGAGGGCCTGGGCTTCTCTATGGAGATGGAGGGCGAACGTCTCGCCCGTATGCGCGAGTGGAACGGGAAGCTGGCCGACGCGCGCTTCGCGGCGATCTCGTGGCCCGAGGAGTACGGCGGCCGCGGCGCCGGAACCATGGAACAAGTGGTGTTCGCGGAGGAGATGCACCGTTCGGGTGCGCCGGGAACACTGAATCCCCTCGGCCTCTCGAACATCGCACCCGCGATCATCGAGTTCGGCACCGACGAGCAACGTCGAACGCACCTTCCCCGCATGCTGCGCGGCGACGACATCTGGTGTCAGGGGTTCTCTGAGCCGAACGCCGGCTCGGACCTCGCGTCGTTGCAATGCAAGGCCGTGCTCGACGGCGACCACTTCGTGGTCAACGGGCAGAAGACCTGGAACACCCTCGGCCATCTCGCCAACTGGTGCGAGTTGCTCGTCCGGACCGACCCGGATGCGCCGAAGCACCGGGGCATCTCGTGCCTCCTGGTGGACATGACCCTCCCCGGCGTCGAGGTGCGGCCACTCATCACCATCACCGGTGAGAAGGAGTTCAACGAGATCTTCTTCACCGACGTGCACGTACCGGTCACCTCGATGCTCGGTCCGCTCCACGACGGGTGGCGGGTGGCGATGACCACCCTGGCGTACGAGCGCGGCACGGTCGCCAACCTGCACCTCGGCCTGCGGTCGAAGATCCGCACGCTCATCGACGAAGCAGCCGAGGTCGGTGCACTCGACGATCCGGTCAAACGCCAGGCGCTCGCCACGCTCTACCTCGAAGGCGAGTTGTTGAAGCTTGTCTCCGACCGCGCCATCTCCGGCGCGATCCACGGGCGTGCCATGGGACCGGAGGGATCGATCGCCAAGCTCGTGTGGAGTGAGGCCGAGCAGCACCTCGGCGAGGTCGCCGGCAAGGTCCTCGGTCCCGACGCGAACTCCGGCCGCTGGGGCCGCGATCGCGTCTACATGCGCGCGCTCACGATCGCGGGTGGCACGACGCAGGTGAACAAGAACATCCTCGCCCAGCGCGTGCTCGGACTACCGCGAGGGTGACGGTCCCGTCCGGGGTGGGCGCGTCATGGCCCAGACCCGCGGCCCGCCGTGAGGGATCTGGCACTCGCCGGTCACGGTGAATCCGAGGCCCACGTAGAAGTCCACGTGCGACGGCTCCGAGGTCTCAAGGTACGCATCGACCCTCTCGGCGTCAGCCCGCTCCAGCACCGGAGTCAGGAGCCGCGTGGCGATACCACGTCGCTGACGGTCGGGCTGCACTCCGACCGCGCCGAGGAAGTAGTGCGTGGAGTCGGGCTTCAATCGGGTGAGGTGCGGTTCGGCCGCTTCGGCATATTCGTGCCGATCCCCTTCGAGCACTGCGGTGGCGGCCCGTATCTCCTCCCACACGGCCGGCTGCGGCGCCCGGTCCGGGAGCATCCACATCGCCACCCCGGCAATGGGTCCGGCATCGACGGCCAACCAGACTTCACCGAACGGGAGCACGGCCCGCTCCATCACCAGGCGCTGGAGCGAGGTGATCCGCTCCACGTGACGGTCCGCAGCCACCGTCCAGCGCGTCCACGGTGCCTCGGCGAACGCCATGCCGAGCACCGTCGCCGCCGCGTCGACATCGGCGGGAGTGCCGCGCCGGACTTCGACCGTCACGGGCGCGGGGTGAGGCGGGCGCGCCCGGACCGTTCGAGCAGATCGGACCACGCATCGGCGGTCGGCTCCAGGATCGGTCCGAACGGCCATCGATCGGAGTGGTCACGCAGCCGCGCGCATTCGGCCTCGGGCGGAACGAACGCGACGCCGAGGCCGGCGCAGATGTCATGCGTGTGCAGCATGAACTCGTGTGCCCCCCGGGCCGGAAAGTCGGCCGGTGGGCCGACCATGATCGACGGCGACTGCAGGATGATGGCGCGTACGTCAGCGGGCGTGTCGATCACGATCGCGTGGAGGAGATTCGTCATCGCGACGAGTCCGTTCACGAGGTCGCGGGGGGTGGCGCCGGCCAGCGCGTGCACCTCGGTGAAGGGCGGGTACCCGCCGGTGACACGCGATGCCAGGAATTGGGCGTACGAGAACACGCAGTCGATGGTGTGGTCGGCGGTCGCGAAACACGACCAGTCCAAGCTGCCGGCCGGAACGGTCCAGTCGGCGTCGACCCCGGTGCGCCATGCGGCGACGGCGAGGTCGGTGAGCACCTCCAGATCGGCGATCGTGAAGGGCCCCGGCGCGTCGGTGATCACGCGGCGACCGTAGCTTGGCAACCTCGCCCGCTGCGACGCGGCATGATGGGGCTGTGCAGCATTCGTTTGACGGTCCCCTCGCCACCTGGGAACACTGGGTCGGCGAACTCGAACAACGACCGCTCGACCGCGAGTCCTACGGACTCCTGCTCCAGGCCCGGTCCGATCTGGGCGAGGCGCTCGAAGTGTCGGGACGCGAAGACCTGTGGAAGTCGGCCGACAAGATCGACCACCGTTTCCATGTGCTCACCGAGCGCGTGCGGGTGAGTCCGTTCTCGGCCGACGACCGCATCGGCTGGTGGTGGAACCGGTTGCCGCTCGCGAAGAAGTACCGCGCGTATCTCGACGCGACCTGAGCGTCAGACGCGCACCGGCACGTTGGAGTACCCGGCGACGTTGCTCATATGGACGCGCCGGCAGCCGGACTCGTCCACGTCGAACTCCGGCCACCGCCGGCCGATCTCCTCGAACGCGACGCGGCTCTCGAGGCGTGCCAACGCGGCACCCAGGCAGGTGTGGATGCCGTGCCCGAACCCCACGTTCAGCTTCAGCGGCCGGTCGATGTCGAACCGGTCGGGATCTGGGTACGCGCGCTCGTCGCGGTTGGCGGCGCCGGTGATCAGCAGCACGGGCTCGTTCGCCGGGATCGTCTCGCCATGCCATTCCGTCTCCGCCGTGCTCCAGCGCCCCTGATACTGAGACGGGGCCCAATAGCGCAAGATCTCCTCGACCGCCGGAACCAGGAGTGACCGGTCCTCGAGGACCTCGTGCCATTGGTCGGGATGACGGCCGAAGAGCACAACGCCGTTCCCGATCTGCTTCGTGACCGTCTCGCTGCCGGCGCCGGCCAGCAGCAATGAGAAGCCGGCGACCTCGTCGTCGGTCAACCCGGCCTCGATCAGGCCCGTCACCATGTCGTCGGTCGGACGGCGGCGCTTCTCCTGTGCGAGTCCGTGGATGTAGATGCCGAGGTTGAGCCCCGCGTCCATCCCGGCGGCGGTCGGCTTCGGGTCGCCGGGCTCGCGGGTCAGCATCATGTCGGTCCAGTGCCGGATCTGCTGACGATCTGCCTCCGGTACCCCGAGAATCACCGAGATCACCTCGACCGGAAACGGCGCGGAGAAATCGGCCACGAGGTCGAACTCGGATCCGTCGAGCCGGTCCAGGTACTTGCAGACGAGGCCGCGGATCATCGGCTCGAGGTCGGCGACCGCCTTCGGCGTGAAGACCCGGCTGACGAGCGCGCGCATGCGGTCGTGGTCGGGCGGGTCCATGAAGATGATCGAGCCCGACGCCGCCAGCGCGAGCGTTGCGCCCCTCGGGTCCGTGAGCATGTCGATCGTGATGCCCTGCGTGCTCGTGAACGTCTGCCAATCGCGGTGCGCGGTGACCACGTCGTCGTAGCGGGACAACGCGTAGAAGCCGTAGTGGTCGTTGCGGTACACCGGTGCGTGATCGCGCAGCTCCCGATAGAGGTCGTACGGGTCGTCGAAGAACACGTCGGAGTAGGGGTCGAACTCGATGGTCACGCGATCACCATATTCACTTCGCCGGACGGTGCGATGACGACACCGCGCCCCACCCATTCCTCGGCCTCGGCGTCGGCCAGGAGTTCGGGCGCCTCGATACGGGCGTAGCAGCGGCCACCGGCGGGGAGGTCGCACACCACGACGCCCCACGCCGGCTCGCCGTCGCCACCGTGCGCCACCGAGTACGGGGCCACGGTGGCCGGACCCGCGTAGTGGTCGACGATCGCAACGGCGGCCGGGGCATCCGCCGGCGGCGGAGCCACCACCGGGCCCGGAACCGTCGAATACACCCCGGCAACGTGCTTGGTCATGTGCATGCCGACCCCGGTGACCAGCCCGAACGAACCGGGATCGGCCCGCAGGACCCGCACCATCTGGGCGATCGCGTGCGTGAGGTAGTCGCTCCCCGCACCCCCGTGGTACGGGAGACCGCCGGTGACGGTCAGCGGACGGGAGTCGTCCGACGGTATCCCCAGCGCGTCGCGCATGAAGTTCACGGATGACCCGAAGCAGGAATAGAGATCGAGATGTGCGACGTCGTCGATCCCGACGCCGGCCGCACGCAGCGCGACGTCGGTGACCTCCGACATCGCGGGGGAACGGGACAGGTCGGGATGCTCGGCGACGTAGACCGGGTCCGTCGCGTAGTGCCAGCCCCGGAGGTACACGCGGCGGTCCCGCGCGACACCGAGCGCATCGGCGCGCTCCTCGCTCATCAGGATGACCGCCGCGGCCATGTCGACGTCCATGATCGAGATCATGTATTTGGTGTACGGATAACCGACCATGCGATTCGTCGCGGTCGGCGTGACGATCTCCGTCGCGCTGCGCTCGATCGGGAACCACGCTTCGGGATTCGCCGCCGCCACCGTGCTGAAGCGGTGCCACTGCTCGCCGAGCGCGGTCCGGTACTCATCGAGTCCGGCACCGAGACGCGCGCGCCGTGCGTTGTCGAACAGCGCGAAGGTGAGCCACGCCTGGAACACCTCGTGCGCCACCTCGGCCGGGTGAAACGGTGCTTCCCACGGGAACGGCGGCCGGACCTCGGGCTTGAACGAGTACTGCGCCCGCTCCCCCGCCTTGCGATACCGCCGCTGGGTGTCGAGGGCCTCCGCGCCCACCACCAGCGCGACGTCCATCTCGCCCCGTGCGATGCGATCCGCCGCGTCCTGTACCAGGACCTGTGGCGTCGTCCCACCGATCCCCGAGTAGTGCCGACGCCGAGGTTCGACACCGAGTCGCTCACAGAGCCGGTCGACGGGAGCGTCGTACTGCCAGGTCTGGCAATAGACGATGTCGATCGAGTCGATGTACTCCAGCAGTGCCACGCCGCTGTCCCCTACCGCCGCGTGCGTGACGTGCTCCCACATCGCGATCGGCTCGGGTGCATCGCCGCCGCGCCAGGTGTGCGTCCCGACGCCGACGACGGCTACTTCCCCTGCCACCGCGGTGCTCGCTTCTCGGCGAACGCCCGGGGACCTTCCTTCGCGTCCTCGGTCGCGAAGATGGCGGACGACATCGCCGACTCGTTCCGGTACGCATCCTTCAACGACATGCCGAGCCCTTCCCACACGCTGCGTTTCGTGGCCTGAACCGCAAGCGGCGCGTTCGCGGTGATCCGCCGCGCATAGTCGTACGCAGCATCGAGCAGCTCGGCGCGGGGCACGACGGCGTTCAGCAACCCCATCTGCATCGCGCGCTCCGCCGGGATGAGATCGGCGCAGAGGAGGAACTCCATCGCGTGCGGGAACGGGATCTGCCGCGGGAGTCGAACGGTCGTGCCGCCCCCGGCGAAGAGCCCGCGCTTCGGTTCCATGACCGCGAACTGAGCCTCCGGACAGGCGATGCGGATGTCGACCCCGCCGAGCATCTCCATGCCTCCGGCGGTGCAGTAGCCGTTGACCGCGGCGATGATCGGCTTCCAGATCTTCGCCCCGCGCAGCACCGCGCGCGTGCCGTCATCGAGGCGGTAACCGTCGATCTCGGTGAGGCCCTCGGACTGGATCCGCTGGCCGAGGGCGGTGATCGCCGGCACGTAGGTCTTCAGGTCGGCGCCGGTGAAGAAGGCGTCCTCGACACCGGTGATGATCGCCACCCAGGCATCGGGATCGGCGTCGAAACGCTCCCACGCCTCCCGCAGCGCTTTGAAGTGGTCCAGGTCCGCGGAGTTACGCGCCTCGGGCCGGTCGATCGTGATCAGCAGGACGTGCTCGTCGTCGAGCTCGTATCGAATCGTCACGGTTCCCTCCGAGGTCGGACGGAACCGTAGTCAGACCGCCGGTGCCGGGGCGTCGATCACGGCCGCATTCCGGCGACGACGCACGGCCACTGCGGCCGTGATCGCACCCGCCACGATGGCGACACCGACGAAACTGAGGATGAACCAGTTCGGTGCTTCGAGCAGCTTCGCGCCCGACGCGAGGAGTACTACGACGAGGATGGGGCGAATGATCGCGTCCGGGGCGCGGGACGAGATGCGCGCACCGATGAGCACGCCGGGGATCGCGCCGAGCATGAGCGATCCGGCGAGCGACAACGAGACGTCGCCGAAGAGCAGGTGGCCGAGTGCGGCCGCGCCGACCAGCGGGACCGCCTGGACGAGATCGGTCCCGACCAGCTGTCCGGCCGACAACGTGGGGTACAGGAGCAACAACAGGACGATGATCAGCGAACCCGAACCCACCGACGTCATGCCCACGATCAGGCCTCCGACGATGCCGATCGCCACCGTCGGTAACGGGCGCACGACGAGCGCGTGCTGGGCACCGTCGATCGGTCGGTGAGTACCACGACGACGGTTGATCTCGTGGCGGACCACCATCGAGACGGCCGCCATCAGGAGTGCGTAGCCGAGATAGTTCTTCACGGTGGCCGAGACGTCGTCACCGCCCAGCGCATTGAGCAGGATGACGCCGAGAAACGCCGACGGTACCGACCCGAGACAAAGCCACTTCACGAGTTGGTAGTTGACCGTGCCTTCCTTGGCGTGCACGCCGGCACCGAACGGCTTGATCACCAGGGACACGACGAGATCGGTGGAGACCGCAGTCACGGGGTCGACACCGAAGAAGATCACGAGCATCGGGGTCATCAGCGCACCGCCGCCCATGCCGGTGAGCCCGACCACGCCGCCGACGCCGAGACCGCCGAGTACCAACAGCCAATCCACGATTCCCCCGACCTGTCCCCACCAACGAACTCAATCAGACTAGTCGAGATTATCGGCTTGGGTAAACAGGGCGGATCCCTGGACTAGGTTCCCGGCCGTGCGGATCTCGGCCAAAGCTGATTACGCGGTCCGTCTGGCCGCCGAACTGGCCGCGGCGCCGCCGGCGACACCCATCACCGGTGAGACCCTGGCCAACGCCCAGGGCGCACCGCTCGCCTTCTGCGAGAACATCCTCGGGCTGCTCCGCACGGCCGGCATCGTGGCGTCGCGCCGGGGCGCGGTCGGTGGCTACTACCTGGCCAAGGATCCGCGCGAGGTCAACGTGGCCGACATCATCCGCGCCGTCGACGGCCCACTCGCCGCCGTCCACGGCGATGCCCCCGAAACCGTCACCTACCCCGGACCGGCCGCGCGCCTGGCCGACGTGTGGATCGCGGTCCGGGCGAGCCTCCGCGACGTGCTCGAGCGGGTCACCCTCGCCGATCTCGCTTCCGGCAAGCTGCCCGCCAAGGTCGAGAGACTTGCCGCCACGCCGGAAGCCAGAAAACGCCGATGACCATGAACGACCACGAACTGGCGGCCGCGATCGCCGAGGAGGCCGGACAGCTCCTCCTTGCCCTGCGTCCGACGATCGCGGACCCGACCGAGTTGAAGGCGGCGGGTGACGCGCGCGCCAACGTCCTCATCCTCGACCGGTTGCACGCGGCCCGGCCCGACGACGCGATCCTCTCCGAGGAGTCGGCCGATGACCTCGACCGGCTGAACCACGAGCGGGTCTGGATCGTCGACCCGCTCGACGGTACCCGTGAGTACGGAGAGATCGACCGGGACGACTGGGCCGTGCACGTCGCGCTCTCGGTCGGTGGCGTCGCCACGATCGGTGCGGTCGCCCTGCCGGCCCAGGGACTCGTGCTGGCCACCGAACCGGCGCCCGAACTCGCGGCCGCCCACGGCGGCGCACCGCGCCTCGTGGTGTCCCGGACTCGGCCGCCGGCGATCACCGAGACCCTCCAACGCGCCCTCCGGGCCGATCTCGTGCCGATGGGTTCGGCCGGAGCGAAGGCGATGGCGATCCTCCAGGGGCGCGCCGACATCTATGCCCACGCCGGCGGGCAGTACCAGTGGGACTCCGCGGCCCCGGTGGCCGTCGCCGCCGCGGCGGGGCTCCATGTGTCCCGCCTCGACGGCGCCCCACTCGTGTACAACGACGCCGAACGTTCCCTCCCGGATCTGCTCATCTGCCGACCCGAATACACGGCGGCCGTGATCGAAGTGACCCAGAACCGGCCCCAAACCGAGGGCTTGTAGACTTTCCCGTTTCGTACTCCCCGGAGGACTTGGTGACGGACACCACCATCTCGCACCTCGACGCACTCGAGGCCGAGTCAATCCACATCATGCGCGAGGTCGCGGCCGAGTTCGAGCGCCCGGTGCTGCTCTTCTCCGGCGGCAAGGACTCGGCGTTGATGCTCAAGCTCGCGGAGAAGGCGTTCTGGCCGGCGCGGCTGCCGTTCCCGCTCATGCACGTCGACACCGGGCACAACTTCGACGAGGTCCTCGACTTCCGGGACCGGCGGGCGGCCGAACTCGGCGTCCCGCTCGTGATCGCCTCGGTGCAGAAATCGATCGACGAGGGGCGCGTCCACGAGGAGACCGGCCCGAAGGCGAGCCGGAACCGCCTGCAGAGCGTCACCCTGCTCGACGCGATCACCGAGCACGGCTTCGATGCGGTGTTCGGCGGCGGTCGGAGGGACGAGGACAAGGCCCGGGCCAAGGAGCGGGTGTTCAGCTTCCGCGACGACTTCGGGCAGTGGGATCCCAAGAACCAACGCCCCGAGTTGTGGAATCTCTACAACGCCCGCATCCGCAAGGGCGAGCAGATCCGCGTGTTCCCCATCTCGAACTGGACCGAGATGGACGTGTGGCAGTACATCGCCCGCGAGAACATCGAACTCCCGTCGATCTATTTCGCGCACAAGCGTCAGGTGTTCCGGCGCGACGGCATGCTCCTCGCGCTCACCGAACACGTGACATTGCTCCCGGGCGAGGAACTCGAGGAGACCACCGTCCGGTTCCGCACCGTGGGTGACGCCACCCTCACCGGCGCGGTCGAGTCTCCTGCCGCCACGGCCGAGGAGATCATCGTGGAGGTGGCCGCGTCCCGAATCACCGAACGCGGTGCCACCCGAGGCGACGACAAGTTCAACGAAGCGGCCATGGAAGACCGGAAGAAAGAGGGCTACTTCTGATGGAGATGCTCCGCTTCGCCACCGCGGGCTCCGTCGACGACGGCAAGAGCACGCTCATCGGCCGCTTGTTGCTCGACTCGAAGCAGATCTTCGAGGACCAACTCGAATCCGTGGAACGCACTTCACGCGAGAAGGGGTTCGACTACACGAACCTGGCGCTGCTCACCGACGGCCTGCGCGCCGAGCGGGAACAGGGCATCACCATCGACGTCGCCTACCGCTACTTCGCCACGCCGAGCCGCAAGTTCATCATCGCGGACACCCCCGGCCACGTGCAGTACACGCGCAACATGGTCACCGGCGCGTCGACGGCCGACCTCGCACTCATCCTGGTGGACGCCCGCCACGGTGTGGTGGAACAGTCGCGGCGGCACTCGGTGATCGCGTCGCTCCTCTCGGTCCGGCACCTCGTGCTCTGCGTGAACAAGATGGACCTCGTCGACTACGACCAACTCGTGTTCGACCGCATCTCGGAGGAGTTCCGGGAGTGGGCGGGCAAGCTCGACATCACCGACCTCACGTTCATCCCGGTCTCCGCCCTGCATGGCGACAACATCACGTCGCACAGTCCGAACATGCCGTGGTACGACGGCCCGACCCTGCTGCACCACCTCGAACACCTCTACATCGGCTCCGACCGCAACCTCATCGACGCCCGGTTCCCCGTGCAGTTCGTGATCCGGCCGATGAGCGACAAGTACCACGACTACCGCGGGTATGCGGGCCAGGTGGCCGGCGGAACGTTCCGTCCGGGTGACGAGGTGCTGGTGTTGCCCTCGGGACTCACGACGACCATCGAGGGCATCGACCTCTACGGCGAGTCGGTCGACGCGGCCATCCCACCGATGTCGGTCACGTTGCGCCTCGCCGACAACATCGACATCAGCCGGGGCGACCTGATCTGCCGCCCCAACAACGCGCCGGAGACCACCCAGGAGATCGACGCCATGATCTGCTGGTTCGGTGAGCGTCCGCTCCAGGTGGGCGGCAAGTACGCGATCAAGCACACCACCCGCTCGGCGCGTGCGCTCGTCCGTGACCTCCACTACCGGATGGACGTGAACACGCTCTCGCGTGACGAGACCAGCGGGACGCTCGAGATGAACGACATGGGTCGGGTCAGCCTGCGGGTGACCACTCCCCTGTTCGTCGACGAGTACCGCCGGAACCGCACCACCGGATCGTTCATTCTCATCGACGAGGGCACGAACGAGACCGTCGGTGCCGGCATGATCATCGACGCGTAGCCGATGGCCGATCCGCCTGTCAGCCCCAATGTCGTGTTCCAGGCCGGCACGGTGACGCGTGCGGAACGAGAGGCGGCGACGGGTCACGCCGGGATGACCGTCTGGTTGACCGGGCTGTCGGGGTCCGGCAAGAGCACCGTGGCGGTCGCGCTGGAGCACCGGTTGGTGGGCGGTGGCGTGCCGGCGTATCTCCTCGACGGCGACAACCTCCGCCACGGTCTCAACGGCGACCTGGGTTTCGACGCCGCGAGCCGTGCCGAGAACGTGCGCCGGGCGGGTGAGGTCGCACTGCTCTTCGCCGATGCCGGGGTTGTCGCGATCGTCCCGCTGATCAGCCCGTATCGTGCCGACCGCGATCGCGTCCGTGACCGCCACCTGGCCACCGGGGTGCGTTTCGTCGAAGTCTTCGTCGACACCCCGATCGAACTGTGCGAGCAGCGGGATGTGAAGGGCCTCTACGCGAAGGCCCGGGCGGGTGAGATCAAGGGCTTCACCGGCATCGACGATCCGTACGAGGCGCCGGTCGCGGCCGACCTCGTGATCACTCCCGGTCCGACCCCCGAGGAAGCCGCCGCACTGATCGCGGACCTCCTCGCCCGATAGCCGTCTCGAGAGCCCCCCATCTCAGTGGTGCTTGTCGCCTGAGCCGGCCCACGGCCTGCCGAGCCGACAATCGGTCGTCATGGGGAGGCGGGGGGTCTGGCACCGCAGCAGAACGCGTCAGGCGCGGATCCAGTCGACGTAGGCGGCAAGACCGTCGGGGATGGAGACAGCCGGCGCCCAGCCGAGTACGGAGCGGGCAGCCGACGCGTCGGCGCAGGAGATCTTCACGTCACCCGGCCGCGGCTCCACGAACACCGGGTCGGGAGTCACGCCGATGCGCGCCGCCAGACCGTCGAGGAGCTGCAGCAGCGTGGTGCCCTCGCCCGGGGCGACGTTGAACGCCCGGCCACTCGCGGTCTCAGCGGGTGCGACAGCCGCGGCGAGGTTGGCCGCGACGACGTCGGTCACGAAGGTGAAGTCGCGACTCTGCGTTCCGTCACCGTGCACGACCGGCGGCTCCCCCGCCAACAACGCGGCGGCGAAGAGTGGGATGACCGCGGCGTACGTGGCATCGGGCCGCTGGCGCGGTCCGTACACGTTGAAGTAGCGCAACGCGACCGTCTCGAGGTCGTAGAGCTCCGAGAACACGCGGGTGTACCAGTCGCCCGTCATCTTGGTGACCGCATACGGCGACCGGGGGCGGAGCGGTGTGCTCTCGGGCGTGGGCACCACCTCGGCCCCGCCGTAGATGCTGCTCGATGAGGCGAACACCACACGCCGCACTCCACCGTCGCGCGCCTCGGTGAGCACGTTCAGCGTGCCGTCGACGTTGGCCGCGTTCGAGGCGCGAGGATCGGCCACCGACCGGGCCACCGCGCCGAGGGCACCGAGATGGAACACGACCTCGACGCCGGCCACCGCTCGAGCGACGACGGCGGCATCGACGATGGAGCCCGTGATCAGCTCGGCCTGTGGGTTGACGTTCTCCGCCCGGCCGGTGGAGAGGTCGTCGAGCACCCGGACCGCATCACCTCGGGCCACCAGGGCGTCGACGATGTGGGAACCGATGAAGCCGGCACCGCCGGTGACGAGGGTCTGCATGGACGGCGGACGCTACCCGGCCCGGGAATCCTCAAGCCGCCATCGACTCGGGTCGATGAAGCCAGCTACCGCCATACTGCCGAAACCCCGGACCCGATGGACGTCGACGATCAAGCGAAGCTGCTCGATGCGCTGCCCGATGCGGTCGTGCTGCTCGACGCGAGTGCGACCTTGTGTTGGGGTAACCAGGCCGCGGTGCGCACCTTCGGGTGGTCGCTCGAGGACGTCAAAGGTCGGTCGGCGCTCGAACTGGTGCATCCCGACGACCATCACTGGGCCGCGAGGGCGTTGACCAGCGTCCAGGACAAGTCGGTGGGGTCGCTCATCGAGGTCCGAATCCGGGCTGCCGAAGGGTGGCGCCTCTCCGAGATCATCGGCGCCCCGTACGGCGACGGCGGAGTCCTCATCTCCATTCGGGACATCACCGAACGGCGGCGGTACGAGATCGCCAACGGCGACGATTCCCAAATGCGCGCCACGATGCACCACTCGGGCGTCGTGACCCTCTTGATGCGCGCCGATCGGACGGTCACGTCGGTCTCCGGGGCGATGACCCGCATCACCGGCCTCGATCCAGAGTCGGTCGAAGACGAACCGATCTCGAACCTCGTGCCCGATCCCGCGGACCAGCTCCGGCTGGAGGCTGCGGTCGACGACTCACGCGTGGGCGATCCCTCGACCGTCGTCGTCGGGGTGCGCACCTTCGGTCACGACCCGGTCCTCCCGATGGAGCTGACGATCGTCAACCTCCTCGACGACCCGACCGTCGGCTGCTACGTGGTGTCGGCCCACGACGTGAGCGAGCGGGTTGCGGTGGAACGTGAGCTGCGCAGCGCGCTGTCACTCCTGAGCGCGACGCTCGATTCGACCGCCGACGGGATCCTCGTGGTCGATGGTGAGAACAACATCACCAGTTTCAACCAGCAGTTCATCGACATGTGGCGGATCCCGCTCACGATCACCGAGACGCGCGACGACCGCGCCGCCCTCGGTTTCGTGATGGACCAACTCGCATACCCGGATGTGTTCGTCGCGAAGGTCGAGGAGCTCTACGCCGAGCCCGACGCCGAGAGTTACGACATGCTCGAATTCAAGGACGGTCGGGTGTTCGAACGCTTCTCGCGGCCCCAACGGGTAGACGGAGCCGTTGTGGGCCGCGTTTGGAGCTTCCGAGACCTGACCGAACGGAAACGACTGGAGGACGAACTCGTCTACCGCGCGTTCCACGACCAGCTGACCGGGCTTCCCAACAAGGCCCGGTTCTGTGACCGGTTGGCCCACGCGGCCGACCGGAGCCGCCGAACGACGGCCAACTACGCGGTGCTCTTCTGCGACCTCGACAACTTCAAGACGGTGAACGACAGCCTCGGCCATCACTCCGGCGACGAGTTGATCCGGGTCGCCGCCGACTCGATCTCGAGCTGTCTTCGGGCCGGTGACACTGCAGCCCGACTCGGCGGCGACGAGTTCGCGATCCTCGTCGAAGACCTCACCGAACCCGACGACGCCACCGCGCTCGCCGAACGCATCGTGGGCGCGTTCCGCCAGCCCTTCCGGCTCGGCCACACCGAGGTCATGTCCACCGTGAGCATCGGTGTCGCGTTCGGTGCGGCCGGCTCCACGAGCGAGCAACTCCTGCGCAACGCCGACCTGGCGATGTACCTCGCCAAGGGGCGAGGCAAGAACCGCTATGAGTGCTACCGGAGCGAGGCCCACGACGCGGTCGTCGTGCGGATCGAGGTCGAGGCCGACCTCCACCACGCGCTGGAGCGCGACGAGCTGACGCTGTTCTACCAGCCGATCGTCGAAACCGGATCGGAGGCGATCGTCGCGGCCGAGGCCCTCGTGCGATGGGAGCACCCGACGCGTGGTCTGCTGTTGCCCGCGACGTTCATCCCCCTCGCCGAAGAGGCCGGCCTGATGGATGCCATCGGAGCCCGGGTGCTCCACGACGCGTGTCGCACGGCGGCGGGATGGAACAGACCCGGCCGGCCGCCGGTGGCGGTGAGCGTCAACGTCTCCTCGCGTCAACTCGCCGGGGAGGCCATCGTGCCCGCGGTGGTCCTCGCGCTGACCGAGAGCGGGCTCGACCCGTCGAACCTGATCCTCGAGATCACCGAGACCGCGATGTTCCAGGACACCCAGACCGCCCGCCGCAACCTCCGAGCGCTCAAGGCGATGGGCCTGCGGCTCGCGCTCGACGACTTCGGCACGGGCTACTCGTCGCTCACCCACCTCCAGCATTTCCCGATCGACATCGTCAAGATCGACAAGTCCTTCGTGGCGTCGATCGTGGACCGCGACTCCGTGCTCGCGCCGGCCATCATCCAACTCGCGTCTTCGCTCGGGCTCACCACGGTCGCCGAAGGGGTGGAGAACGCCGAACAGCTGCGCCGCCTGCGTGAACTCGACTGCGACCTCCTGCAGGGCTTCTGGCTCCACCGGCCCATGACCGAAACGCGCGTGACCGACCTGATCCTCGATCACGAGCAGGTCCTCGGCATGGCCGCCGGCTGACCCGTTTCCTGACGCCACCGTCAGGTACGTGCGAGACTGCGCGGGATGAGTAAACCGAAGGCATTCGTCACCGCCCCGTTCCGCGGCGAGGGACTCGAGATCCTCGAATCCCTCTGCTCCGAGGTCGTGATCGACCCCTGGATCGACCACCGCCCCCTGCGGCTCTACAACTCCGAGCAACTGGCCGAACGCACCGCCGCCGAAGGTGCCGACCTCCTGATCGTCGAGAGCGACAGCGTCAAGGGTCCGGTGCTCGAACTCCCCCTCGTCGCCATCGGCTCGTGCCGGGGCGACCCCACCAATGTCGACATCCCGGCGGCGACGGCCAAGGGCATTCCCGTGTTGCGTGCGCCGGGCCGGAACGCCGACGCGGTCGCAGAGATCACCATCGGGCTCCTCTTCGCGGTGAACCGCGGCATCGTGCGGGCCGACATGGACGTGCGTGAAGGCCAGGTGTGGCGGGACGGCACGATTCCCTACCAGCGCTTCCGGGCGTGGGAGCTGAACGGCTGCACCGCGGGCATCGTGGGACTCGGCGCAGTGGGGCGGGCCACGAAGTGGCGGCTCGAAGGCCTCGGTATGAACGTGATCAGCTACGACCCCTTCGCTCCCGACGCCACCCACTCGCTCCCCGATCTGCTCGCCGAGGCCGATGTCGTGTCGTTGCACGCCGCGGTCACTCCGGACAGTGAAGGCCTCATCGGCGCAGCCCAGTTCGCGGCGATGAAGGAGGGCGCGATCTTCATCAACAGTGCCCGGGCCCAGCTCCACGACACCGACGCCCTCGTGATCGCATTGCAGGCCGGCAAGCTCGCCGGCGCCGGTCTCGATCACTTCGTCGGGGAGAACCTCCCGGTGGACCATCCGCTGTGCTCGATGTCGAACGTGGTCCTCACCCCTCACATCGGCGGCGCCACGTGGAACACCGAGAGCCGGCACTCGCTCTCCATCGCGCAGGGCCTGGCCGAACTCCTCGCCGGCGGACGACCCGCCAATCTCGTGAACCCCGAAGTCGTCAAGGAGCACTGACCGTGGCTCAGGAAGCACCCGCGCCGTCGGCCGCGGACATCAAGGACCAGCTCCTCTGGGCCGCGCAGGAGATGCTGCGCTCGGGCCTGGTGGAGGGAACCGCGGGGAACCTGGCGGCCCGCCTCCCGGACGGCAATGCCGTGCTCACCCCGAGCAGCCTCGACTACCTGGAGATGACGCTCGACGATCTCGTCGTCTGTGCGCCCGACGGCACCGTGGTGGAAGGCCACCGCGGGCCGACGAGCGAGAAGCAGCTCCACCTCGCGGTGTTGAACGCGTATCCGGAGATCGGTGCGACGATGCACTGCCACGCCAAACATGTGCAGATGTTCGCGATCACCCACCAACCCATTCCTGCCGTCGTCGAGGAGTTCGACGTGTACGTGGGCGGCGATGTGGAGTGCAGCGACTACATGGAGACCGGGTCGCAGGAACTCGCCGACGAGGTCGCGCGCCGGGTCTCGGACCGGGCCGCGGTCGTCATGGCCAATCACGGCCTGTTCGCATGCGGCAAGACCGCCAAGGATGCGTTGCACGTGGCCGCACTCGTCGAGCGCACGGCGGAGGTCGTGTGGGGCGCACGGGCGCTGGGGCCGATCGTCGGGGTCCCCGCCGAGATCGGCGCCAAGTACGCGAGCTACTACCGCTACGGGCGCACCGGGAAGTTCTAGCGACTAGCGCTTGCGGAGAAACGTGATGCCGTCACCGAGCGGAATCATCACGCTCTCGACCCGATCGTCGGCCGCGACCATGTCGTTGAAGGCCCGGATCGCGACGGTGTTGTCGTCGGCGACCGCAGGATCGATCACCGTGCCGCTCCACAGGACGTTGTCGACGAGGATCAGGCCCCCGGCCTGCATCCGGGTGACGATCGCCTCGTAGTAGTTCGCGTAGTTCGGCTTGTCGGCGTCGATGAACGCGAGGTCGATCACGGTGTCGGCCGGCAGCGCCGCGAGGGTTTCGGTGGCGGGTGCGATCCGGAGATCGATCCGGTCCGCCACGCCCGCCTGCTCCCACGCGGTGCGGGCGACCGCCGTCCACTCCTCGCTGACGTCACAGCACACGAGGCGGGCGCCGGCCGAGAGCCCGCGTGCGATGCACAGCGCGCTGTAGCCGGTGAAGGTGCCGACCTCGACGGCGAGTTTCGGGTCCACGATGCGCGTCAGCAGTGTCATGAACGCACCCTGCTCGGGTGAGATCTGCATCATCGAGATGCCGCCCAACTCGGCGGTGCGGGCGATGAGCTGCTGCTGGACGGCGTCGGGCGGGGTGCCGTGGGCGACGAGGTACTCGTGGATCTCGGCCCCGAGGAAGAACGACTTCGGGTCGGTCACGGGTGACCCCGGCGGCGCAATGCCTCGGCGGCCAGGACCTCGAGCGTCCCGCGGGCCGTCGCGGCCCACGTGAAGCGATCGGCATGAGCGCGCGCACCGGCGGCCAGACGGGCGCGCAGATCCGGATCGCCCAGCACCCGGTCGAGGCCGGAAACGAGTTCGTCGGGACCGTCGGTGAGCAGGCCGGAGCGCCCCTCGGCGACCGCATCCGAGTGGCCCGCGATCCGGGTGACCACGGCCGGAGTGCCACAGGCGGCGGCCTCGGTGACGGTCATGCCCCAACCCTCGCGGGCCGACGCGCTGGTGAGCACCCAGGCGCGCCGGTAGAGGTCGATGAGTTCCTCTTCGGTGACGTGACCGGGCAGGTGGATGTACCGCTCGGCACCGGCCTCGTGGATCTGGGTCTCGAGCTGTTCCCGCCGGTAGCCGTCGCCGACGATCACGGCCTCCATGTCGGGGTGGCGAGCGTGCAACTTCACGAGCGCGTCGACCAGCACTTCGAACTTCTTCACCGGGACCAGGCGTCCCACTGCCACGACGAGCGGGGTGGGCGACTTCTCACCTCCGGGCGAGAACTTCGGATCGATCCCGGGCGGGACCACGTGGACCATCGACGGCTTGAAGCCGAGGTCCTCGACGAGCTCGTGCTTCGAGGAGTTCGACAGCGTGACCATCGGCGTCCGGCGGTAGAACTTGGGCGCGATCGTGGATTCGAGGGTGCGTCCGACCGTGGCCAACTTCGGTGGGAGGGTCATGTTCCACATGTCGGCGTGCACATGGTGCAGCCAGGTCACGTGGGGGGTGCGGGCCCAGATCGGGGACATGAACGGCATGCCGTTCCAGATCTCGACGAGCCCGTCGCGTCCGCCGTGCCAGCCCATCATCTCGGAGAAGGCGGCCCGCGGGAACACCATGTACCGGCCGGCCTTGCGGATCACCCGGTAGCCGTGGCGCCAGCTCATCTGCGGTTGTCCGGCCGCGAACGAGGTCCGCATGGTCACCTCGATGCCGGCTTCGGCCCAGAGCCGGGCGACGGTCGAGGCGTGGACCTCCGATCCACCGGCCTCGGGGTCGTCGAGATCCCGCCACGCCAGCATCGCGACCCGTTGCAGGCCGGCCTCGGCCGCCAGGTCACCAAGCTTGGCGATGTCACCAGGTGTTGCCAGACCGTCGAGATCAGCCACGTCGTGTTCTCTCCCCCACTGCACCGCCCCCACGGAGCAGACGGATATTCTACGCGCCCTGCGGTCCCGACCGGACCGGCGCGGGCCCACCGGGCTCGTGAGCCCCGATGTAAAGGACCCCTGGTGAAGCTCACTGGCGAGCGCCCGATGGAAGGTCACACCCCGGATTCCCTGCTCGCGCTGCACGATGCCGGGTACCGCGAAGTGATCGCCCGACTCGGGAACGGCCGGGTCCTCGACGTCGGCTGCGGTGTGGGAAGCGAGACGGCGCGGTTCTGCGGGCCCGCCCGGCGGGTGATCGGGGTCGACTACAGCGCCGACACCGCAGCACTCGCCCGCTCCGAATACGGCCCCGGCGGATCGCGTGGCACCGACGCCGAGTTCGTGGCCATGGACGGCGGCAAGCTCGGCTTCGCCTCCCGCAGTTTCGATGCCGTGTGCTCTTCGCACATCATCGAGCACTTCGTGATGCCCGAGGACCACTGCGCCGAGTTGGCCCGGGTCTGTGCCGACGACGGCAGCGCCTTCGTGATCACGCCGAACGCACCGGCCGACTTCGAGAATCCGTTTCACGTGTACCTGTTCGACGCGGCGCAGCTCGCGTCGATGCTGCGGCTGTTCTTCGACGAGGTCGAGGTGATCGGACTCGAGGGTGACGCCGAACTCAAGGAAGACTTCGCGGCCCGTCGGACGAGCGGCGAGAAGTTGTTGAAGTTCGACGTCCTCAAACTGCGCCAGCGGATGCCTCGCAGTTGGTACGTGTGGTCCTACGAGCACGCGTTGCCGGTGGTCTACAAAGCCCTGGGCTCGAAGAACACCGGGATCGGTTCGGGTCTCGACGACTCGCACTTCTTCGCGACCGACGCGATCGTGCCCACCACGCCCGTGTTGTTCGCCATCGCCCGCAAGCCCCGACGGTTCCCGTCGCCCTGACCACCGTGACCGACCCGATGGAGGATCGGGACGCGACCGGCGGGTTCCTGCGCGCACTCGCCGTCATCACGGGCGGGGCGCTGCTGGTGCGGATTCTGGTCATCGTCATCGTCGACCCCCACGTGCCGACGTTGGGCGACGCCAGCGCCTACCACCTGCTCGCCAACCATCTGGCCGACGGACGCGGCTACATCCGACCGTTCGACCTCGTGCGCTTCCACCTCGTGGTCCCCACCGCCGAGTATCCACCGCTCCACCCGTTCGTCCTCTCGCTCGTCGCGCGCGTCGGCCTCCGCAGCGTCGAGGCGCAGCGCATCGTGCTGGCGGTCTTCGGATCGGGCACCGTCGCGCTGATCGGTCTCGTGGGCCGCCAGATCGTGAGCCGGCGCGTCGGGTTGGTGGCCGCGGGCCTCGCCGCGATCTCTCCGATGATGTTCCTCCCGGAGGCGACGCTCATGAGCGAGGCGATCTTCGGCTTCCTCGTGGCGCTCGCGCTCTACCTCGCGGGCCGCGTACGGGAGGCGCCGAGCTTCGGCCGGTTCCTGGCGTTGGGCCTGGTGCTCGGCCTCGGGGTGCTCACCCGGGCCGAGGCCGGCGTTCTTGCGATCCTGCTCGTCGTCCCCTTGGCCGCCCTGGCCCGTCCGGCCGCGATGGGCCGCCGGGTCGCGATGGCGGCGGTCGGACTGGTGGCCGTGGCGCTCGTCGTCGGCCCCTGGACCGCCCGGAACCAGTCGACGTTCCACGCGTTCGTCCCCGTTTCGAACAACCTCGGTACGGCCCTCGCCGGCGCCAACTGCGGCCTCACCTACTCGGGAGAATTCCTGGGATCGTGGCGGTCGACGTTCGGCGCCGGTGATGCGGGCGCGGGCCAGTGCTTCACCGGGTTCAACGGCAGCCAACCCCACTTCAACGAGGCCACCGCGGCCGCCGCCGCCCGGCGCCAGGGCCTCGACTTCGTTCGGGACCACCCCGGGGATCTGCCCAAGGTGATGGCAGCCCGGGTCCTGCGGACGTTCGGCCTGTTCCGGCCGAGCCAGCAGATCCAGCTGGAGGCACTCGAAGGAAGGCCCGAGAGCTGGGAACGGGCGGGAACCTACGCCGAATGGGTCGTCTATCCCTTCGCCGCCGTGGGCCTCTTCCTGCTGGTACGCCGCCGGGCGCGGGCCTGGCCACTCTTCGCCGCGCTCATCAGCGTGATCGTCGCCACGGTGGTCACGTACGGCAACCAGCGCTTCCGCATCGGGGCCGAACCCACCATCCTCATCGGCGCCGCCACCGCCCTCGTCGAACTTGCGTCAAAAATCCACCGTGGCGGTGGGGAATTGACGCAAGTTGGGGCATCCTCGTAGCGCGCGGCGCGCGTTCTAAGCTCCGACGCTCATGTTGTGGTTGGAACGACGCATCGTCGCGGCGCTGGCGGGACCCGATGACGAGCGCAGCGGTGGCGCGATCAGCGAGTTCGTCGACTCGTCGTTCCGAGCCATGCCCGCCCACCTGCGTCTCGGGGTGGTGGTGGAATCGGTCGGCCTGGGCGCCTACGTGCGGCTCCGCTACCTCGGGAATCCGTCGGCCGAACAGATCCGGTCCGCGCTCTCCGGTTTCGAGCGCAACCCAGTCGGCGTCGTGCGCCAATATCCACAACTCCTCGCATCGCTCGTGATCTTCGCCCAGTACGAGAGGGTCGCTCCGTGAGGACCATCGACACCGAAGTGCTGGTCATCGGATCCGGTGCCGGCGGATCGGTCACGGCCGCCCGCCTGGCCGAGGCCGGCCGGTCGGTGCTGGTCGCCGAGGAAGGCCCCTGGTACGCGCCGGACGCACAGGTGCCGTTCTCGCTCGACGAGTTCACCGCCCGCTACCGCCACCAGGGCGCCTGTGCCGCGCTCGGCAATCCCGGCATCGCCTTCGCCGAAGGCCGCTGCGTGGGCGGGAGCACCGAGATCAACAGCGGCCTCTACCACCGGCTCCCCGATCACCTCGCGGCGGAATGGCGCGACACGTACGCCATCGCCGACTTCGACGACGCCACGCTGGCCAGGTACGCCACCGAGATCGAGGAGGTGATCACGGTCTCGACCGTCCCCGGCGACCCACCGCCGTCGTCGCAGGCCCTCGGGCGCGGCGCCACCGCGCTCGGCTGGCGCAGTGTGGAGTTCGCCCGCGTCTTCGCGTACGACAGCCAGGGTCATGGCACGAAGCAGACGATGTCACGCACGATGATCCCCCGTGCGGTCGAGGCCGGCACGATCGTCCAACCCGACTGCGCCATCCTGAAGCTGGAACGGTCGGAGCATCGGGTGACCGGTGCCGTCGCCGTCCTCACGCTCCCCGACGGCTCGAAGGAGCATGTCCGTATCCGCGCGGACGACGTGTTCGTCTGCGGTGGTGCCATCCAGTCGCCGGCGCTTCTCCAACGCAGCGGATTCCGGCGCAACATCGGGGGTGGGTTGAAGTTCCACCCGACGGTGAAGGTCGCAGCCCGCTTCACCGAGCCCTACGACCACGACGACGTCCCGATGCACCGGGTCACCGAGTTCGCGCCGTTCCTCACCATCGGCGGTTCCGCGAGCCGGCGCGGTCAGGTGGCCCTGGCGATCGCCGACGCGGCGCCCGAACAGCTCGAGTCGGTGATCGAACGCTGGGAAGACATCGTCGTCTACTACGCGGCCATCAGGAGCCAGGGCAGCGGACGGGTGCAGGCAATGCCCGGATTCCGTGCGCCCCTCGTGACGTATCACATGACCGACGCCGACATGAGCCGGCTGGCCCGCGGGTTGGTGCACCTCGGCGAGGTGCTGCTCGCGGCGGGCGCAGTGGAGTTGTTCCCTTCGATCACCGCCGGGCCGATCGTCACCGACCGCAGTGGCCTCGGATCGTGGTGGGACGCGCTCACGCGGGCGAGATCCAAGTTGATGACGGTGCACCTCACCTCGACGGTCCGCATGGGCGAGGCCTCGGACCGCACCGGGGCCGACAGCTTCGGGCGCGTGTGGGAGACCGAAAACCTCTACGTGAACGATGCGTCGCTGCTGCCCGACGCGCCCGGTGTGAACCCCCAGGCGGCCATCATGGCGATCGCGGCCCGGAATGCCGACGCGTATCTCGCCGGTGTCTCTAGAGGGGCAAGCGCTTCACGAGTTTGAGCACGCCGAGTTTGGCGGGCGACTGGTGGTGCGACTTGCCGTCGCCGCCGAGCGTGGCGCGGTTGCGCAGGAACCACTCGTAGGAGTCGATGACCGCCGACGCGTTCGAGTGCGTGGGCTTCCACCCCAACTCGGTCTCCGCCTTGGTCACGTCGAACCACAGCGATTCGCCGTAGAGCAGCCAGTGGTACGGCGCGAACGGCACGAGTGACGACTGACCGAGGACGCGCATGGCCATGGCGGCCAGCTTCGACGGCAGCGACACCACGTGCGATCCGGTGCCGGCGTGGTCGACCAGGGCCTGGAGCGTCTCGCGCATGGTGCCGAACTCACGACAACCGATGTTGTAGATCTCAGGTCCGGGCCGCATCGCGGCCAGCAGCACGGCCTCGGCGAGGTCCTCCGCGTGGACGAACTGGTACGTGTTGTCCCCGGAACCGAGCACGAACACCGGCGCGCCGTCGGCGACGAACTCGAACAGGATTGCCATGATCCCCAGGCGCCCGTGACCGAGAACCGTGCGGGGCCGGACGATGGAGACATCGAGACCGGAACCGATGGCGTCGGCACAGAGGAACTCGGCCTCGAGCTTGGCCTTGCCGTAGGCCTCCAACGGCCGCGGGCGCGTGGTCTCGACCACGGGGTTGTGATCGGGGATCCCGAAGATCGCGCTCGACGACGTGTGCACCACCTTGGCGACCTTGGCGTCACGCGCCGCGAGCAGCATGTTGGCCGTTCCGATCGCGTTGACCGACCAGAACAGTTCGCGGTCCTTGGCGAGCGGCACCTGGGCCACGTTGTGGAGCACGATGTCGGCGCCGACGAACGACGCGCGCAGCGCGTCGATGTCGCGGACATCACCGATCACGTGCTCGACCGACCGGTCCTCAGGCGGATTCAGGTCGAAGACCGCGACCTCGTGGCCCTGGGTCCGGGCGCGGTCGGTGAGCACGGAGCCGAAGTAGCCCGCCCCACCGGTGATCACGATGCGGCTCACAGGATCTCTCCGTGGTCGAGGCAGTACCGGATGCTCGCCCGCATGCCGTCGAGGAGCGTGGTCTGCGGGTCGTACCCGAGTTCAGTGCGAGCCCGGGTGATGTCGCAGGCGATGGTGTCCTTCAGTTCGCCGAGGACGTGTACGGCCTGGACGTACTTGCCGTGTCCCTGGAGGAAGCCGTCGACCTTCTCCGCGACGACACCGACCAGCCGGGGGACTCGCGGCTGACCGCCCGAAACCGCTTGACCTTCGGCGGCGAGCGCCTCCCGCACGGTGGCGAGCACGTGACGGAGTTCGTAGGGCTCGGCGTCGGCGATCCAGTACGCGCGACCGGCGGCCGCGGGCGTCGCTTCGGCGCGGAGGAGTCCCTGCACGAGGTGGTCCGTGTAGACCATCGAGCGCTGTTGGGTGCCGTCGCCGATCAACGGGAACCGACCGCGCCGGACCGCCTTGAACCACTGCGACTGCCGCGCCGGTTGGTACGGGCCGTAGAACCAGGGGGCCCGGATGATGACGGTCTCGACGTCGCCCCGCTCGTTGGCCCGGTCGACGATCGCCTCGGCTTCGACCTTCGACTCCCCGTAGCCCATGTACGGGTTCATCGGCGAGTCCTCGGTGAACCGGTCGGTAGGACGGGCGTTGGCACCGAACGGCGAGTTGGACGACACGTGTACGAGGCGGGCCGCGCCGGCGCGCCGGGCCTGGTCGACGACGAGTTCGGTACCACCGACGTTGGTGTCGAAGAAGTCACGCACCGCGGCCGGGTGGATCACCGCGGCGGCGTGGAACACGGTGCACTCCGGCACTCCGGCGAACAACGCGTCGAGCGTGGCGGGATCGCGGACGTCGCCGGCCACCGTGGTGAGGTCCTCGCTCAGCAACTCGAGCAGCGGCGCTTCTTCGGGATGTTGGACGAGGGCCCGCACCGGACGGCCCTGGGCCACCAGCGAGCGGACAAGGTTGCGGCCGAGCCATCCGGCGGCGCCGGTGACGACGGCCGGACGAGTCGGGCTGTCGCGGTCGGTCAGGTTCACAGAGACAATCCTCGAACTCGGAGGGCGGAATGCGGATGGTAGGCGACGAGAACCCGCGGACCGGAGACGGAACAACCGTACAATCGCCCCCGATGACGGCGATCACGCAACGTGGCGCGTCGACGGATCGCTTTCCCGGCTTCAACGGGCTGCGGGCGATCGCCGCGCTCGCCGTGCTCCTCACCCACGTCGCCGACTCCGGCGGGGCCAACGCCCCCAACATCCTCGGGATCTTCTTCGCCCGCATGGACGGCGGCGTAGCGATCTTCTTCGTCCTCTCCTGGTTCCTGCTCTACCGCCCCTTCGCCCGGGCGCATCTCCTCGACGGTGACCGGCCCGCCGTGATCCCCTACCTCTGGCGCCGGGCCCTACGGATCTATCCGGCGTACTGGGTGGCGATGACCGTGGTCGTCTACGTGCTGGGCGTCACCGAGATCGGCAGCGTCAAGAACTTCGTCCTCGACTATTCGCTGCTCCACATCTACAGCCCGCACCAGCCCGACGTGTTCGCGCCGCTCGTGCAGTCGTGGACGCTGGCGACGGAGGTCGCGTTCTACCTGTTCCTCCCGATCTGGTCGCGCGCGATCGGGCGTTTCGTCCGGGGAGACGCGCGGGCGCGCGTCCGCACAGAACTGTTCGGCGCGGCCACGCTCGTCGCGGTTTCGGTGGCCTGGAAGGCCTTCGTCCTCGGCGCCGGGTTCTCCGACGGCCGGATCGGTCAGCTGAAGATGTGGCTGCCGTGGTGGCTCGACCTCTTCGCGTTCGGCATGGCCCTCGCGGTGCTGTCGCTCGCCGTCGAGTACCTGGGTGCCACGACCCCGCTCGGCCTCGACCGGCGCATCGCGCCCGCGGCCTGTTGGATCGGCGCGCTCGGCACGCTGTGGTGGGTGGCGGCCGGTGCCGGTCTCGGACACACGACGGCGGCCATCGGCCACTCGCTCCTCTGGGGCCAGCACTACCTCTACGGAGCGACGGCAGTGCTCCTCGTGGTCCCGGCGATCTTCGGGCCGCAGGATCGCGGCCATAGCCGCATCCACTGGTTCCTCCAGACGCGGGTGATGGTGTATCTCGGTTCCATCTCCTACGGCATCTACCTGTGGCACGAAGGCTGGATCGATCGGTACCTCACCTGGACCGATCAACCGTTTCGCAGCGTGTACTTCTCCGATGTTCCGTTCCGCTGGCACACCAACGCGTACTTCAGCATCCCGTGGTTCACGTTCCTGCTCGCGATCCTCGCACTGACGATCACAGCCGCATCGCTCTCGTGGTTCCTCGTCGAGCGGCCGGTCCTCCGATTGAAGCACCGGGTCCCGTTCCGGCGCGCTCCTTCGGACTCGGTGCGTTGACCGGCGCCACAGAAGATCACTGGCCACCGCTTCGGCCGGTCCGTGATCCCGAGCGGTACGTGGGCTGATCGCGACACCATCACCCAGGGGCGCGCTACTAACGCGCGGCGAGAACCCCGTCGTCACTCGTCACTCGTCGCCAGACGCCACGCTCAACGCCATCCACGTGTCGTCCAGCGATTGGCCGTCGACACGGTAGCGATCAGGTGTCCGTCCCAGCACTTGGAAGCCGTGCCGGGCGTAGAGATGCTGAGCACCGGAATTATCAGAGAACACGCTGAGGTCGATCCAGATGATGGACGGTTGGCTTCGCACCCAGTCGATCGCTGCCTCCATGAGCGAGGTTCCACCTCCCATACGACGATGCGAAGCGACGACGCCCATCCCCAGGTCCGCTCGGTGCAGTTCTGAGCGGAGCGCCCCGCCAGCCAAGTACAGATGACCGACGAGATCATCCCGGTCGAAGAGGCCCCATACGCGGCGCCATTCAGGGTCGTCGATCTCGGTCGACCATCGAGCCACCTCTCGCTCACGACCAGCTTCGAAATCGAACGGCTCTGATGCGCTGTACGGATGCGAATGTCCCGATCCCTCGACACCCGACCCAGCATCAACCACAGCCACGTGACGCAGATAGCCGTCGACCTCGCCGATCACCAATGGTCGGACGCTCATGGTCCGAGAGTGAGCCATGCCTTCGAGGGTATGCGCCACGACCCTTCCGACGTTGCGGCACCCAACGGCGCGCTAATGACACCCGATCGGTTAGGTCTTGCCGCGGTCCACGTCAGTAGCTCAAGAACAAGGATCACCGCAGAGACCTTCGCCAAGGCGTACCGCTGAGCTTGGCGCGCTTCGCGTTCGTCAGCTCGTCCGGAAACCCCAGACCGATGGCGCAGGGTCCGAGAACAGATTCCTACTTTCTCCGACGACGTACACGACGTTGCCGACCACCATCACCTCGTCGGGCTTGGACGGCAGTGCCTTGGACCACAGCGACCGGCACACCTTCGGGGTGCCGGAGCAGCCGACGACTCCCGCTGCGTCGTGCCCGTCCACGTACCAACTTCCCGTAGTGGTGCAGGAGGGGTCGTCACACACGTGCGAGAGCGAGTAGAGCACTCCGCCCGCCTCCGACGATTCCGTCAACGCCGGGGTGCCCGACGCTCCTTGCACGTTGGTCCAGCGCGGCTGACACACGACCGGTGATCCGCCACAGCCGGAGCCATCGAGCGCGAAAGCGGCCTCGAACCCGCCGTTGACGCCCGAGTAGAGGTGGTCGGCGCTGACTGTGAGCGGTCCGGTGGTGCCGGAAGGAGTCGACCACAGCGGTGAGCACACCTTGGGGGTACCGCTGCAGCCGTCGACGCCGTGAGCATCAAAGACTGCGACGGTGCCGTTCGCGCCCGCGTACAGCTTCCCCGCCCGCACGGCTGACGCGCCGGTGGCCGCATAGCTCCACATGGGCAGGCACGTCTTTGGGGTCCCGCTACAGCCCGTGACGCCGCGGTTGTCGAACGCTAGTGGCGGGCCCAACGGCACCTGCGCGAACACGGTGTCACCGTCGGCCACCGCAATCGACGCTTGATAGAAGATGGATGCGGCGGTGCCGAGGTCAGCCTGCCACCGGAGCGTCCCACTGGCTTCGTACGCGTACAGGTAGTGGTGCGCCGGGGTGTTGACGGACCCGGTCACGTCCCGAACGTTGAGGGTATCGCCGATCCACCGCAACTGACCGGGTGTGGCGTGCGGTGTCGTGAACGTCGTCACGGGCGCACAGGTGGTGGCCGTCGGGCAGTTCGTACCGTCGGGGTCGTAACCGCGGACGCTGCCGGTACCGCCGGGATTCCAGGTCACCCAGACCTTGCCCCCACCCACCACGATGTCCTGGCCGAAGCCGCCCGAGTCGGCCGACTGCCAGATCGGAACGCACGACGCCGGTACGGCACCGGAGCATCCGCCGGCGTCGAACGCGTACACGCGGTCCCCGACGGCGAAGACCTTGCCGCCCGAGACCACTGCATGCAGGCCCGTGATCGAGCCCGGGTTTGCGTCGGTGAACACGTGAGTCAACGAGCCGACGTTTGCAGTGTTAATCGGCGTCGGGAGCGGCGAGGAGCCGGAGTTCCCGGCGTCGAAACCGCGCTGACTCCAACAGCCCGAGAGCACCAGGACCGACGCCACCACTATGACGAGTCGTCGCATCGCCCGCTCCTTCGTTTGGCGACGACGCTACCGACTATTCAGTGGCCCGGCAACGGCCGCATCAACGGCTTCGCGGTGTCAGCCCACCCAAGGGCGCGGCCATGACACCTGAGCGCAGATCGGGAGCACTGGCGCGTCTTCATAGAGGCGAGTTCCCTCTCAGCCTCCACGGTTGTCCCTGCGTACGTAGTGTGCAGAGATGATTCGCTCCAACGATGCACAGTTCGAGTTCTGGCAGGACCTCGCTCCAGGTTGGCTTGCGTCTGAGGGCCACACGGAGTTGGTATCGGCGTCGTTCGGCGATGCTGCGATGAACCGCCTCGCGCTTCGGCCGGGAGACCGAGTAGTCGATATCGGTTGCGGCGCCGGCAGCACGACGCTCGCGCTCGCGAAGGCCGTCGGCCCAACCGGTCAAGCGGTCGGGATCGACATCGCACCGGCGATGGTGAAGGCAGCACAGGAACACGCTCGCGACGAAGACATCGAGCATGCGCTGTTCGTGACCGCGGATGCGCAGGTCGATGATCTCGGCGATGGGATCTACGACGCCGCGTACTCACGCTTCGGCGTGATGTTCTTTGCCGACCCGGTTTCAGCGTTTGCGAACATCCGCAGATCGCTCCGGCCTGAGGGGAGGCTCGCGTTCGCATGCTGGACCAACATCTTCGCCAACGAGTGGATGTTCGTTCCTGGCTCAGCGGTCGTTTCAGTGACCGGAGCGCTCCCCCCGATGCCGGGGCCGGGAGAACCGGGACCATTCTCTCTGGAAGACCCTCGACACCTCGAAGCCGTGTTGCGCGAGAGTGGATTCACGCACATCGAGATCACCCCGCAGGAGGAATCGATCGTGATTCCTCTTGAGGAGATCGAGGCGCTCGCCGCATTGTCCAGCCGAGTCGGGCCCGTGCGCGAGGCACTTCGCACAGCGGACGCGATCACCGCGTCGGCGATCGAGCAAGCGGTGCGGGGAGCGCTGTCCGGTCGGATCGAACACGATGAGTTGAAGCTGGGCGCTTCCGCACTCATCGTGACGGCACATACCTGAGCACGCCAGGGCGATGGTGAAGAACAACACCGTGCCTCACCGCGCGAGCAGCGACTGACCTGCCCGAACAACTCGCAGCACAGGGAGCAACACCACCCAACGGCGCGCTAATGACACCCGGCAGGATTGCCGTTAGCTCAGGCGGTTCGTCACGGTCTCGCCAGCGCGCTTCGCAGTATTCAGGTTGGAGCTGCTGTTACCGACATCGATCTGAACAAGTTGGCCGCCTGTGGCGAAGACGAGAATGCCCTCACTTCGCGATGCGGGCGGCGGCGACCCCACAGGGCCTGTCGCGCTCGGATGTCCAACAAGCCAGTACGCGTCGCCGTCGAGGCCCCTCAACCGAACCGGTCGAGCGATGGACGATCGGGAGAATGCAGCCATCCGCTGCGCCAGAGTCGATCCACCCCGAGGCTCGGTCAAATGCAGCACAATCGAAGCAGGGGCAGAGTTGCTGACGCTTCCCGCCGAGGCATAGGTGCAGACGTTCGGGTCATTTCCGATGAGCCCGGTACGCGTTGCACTTCCACCCAGCAAGGTCTTCGCATCGCCGAGACGCAAGACGCGACACGCCGCTGGCGACGGACGGTTGGAACCCGACGATCCACACGCAGCAAGCGCTGAAGAAACCAATAGTGCCAGCGCCAGGCGCGGCCATCCCTGCACAATGCGAGCGTACTTCTCGGCTGTCGACTGTGGACCACAGCACATCTGCGCCGGCACCCAAGCGCGCGTTAAGCACACCCGAAGTCGCGCGGGCTCTCAGATCACTCTCGTTGGCAGGTGCCGACGTCACCAGACCAACCGACGCGATCAGCCGAGCGCTCTGCGAGTGCTGGAAGACTCAGAGGATGAGCACTCAACCGCTAGCCGACGATGATTGGCGCATCCTCGCGCGACTCCTTCACCGCTTCGCAGAGACCGAACTAGACCAGTTCGCGAACTGGCGACTTCCGACGACATACGGAGAGGTCTATCTCTCGATAAGCCGTCAACCAGCGCCGCCCGCGACCGACGATTCGTACGGCGACTTCAGCGGATGGCTTTCCTAGCGAAGGCTCAGGCCCTTGTCGCGCACCCACCCAAGGGCGCGTTAACCACACCCGCTGGTTCCCAAACCGCGGTTTGGCTCACCCGTGGATGTACGCAGCGCTCGAAGGAGGCCGACGAGCGCGCAACCGGTCACGACACAAGCTGCTGCGAACGCGACGGCGGCGCCGGGTCCGTACGAGGTAGTGAACCTCCCGAGTTCTTGGCGAGTGCTGGTGTTGGCGGAGGCGATCGAGGCGAGGGCTACTACGACCGCGGCCGTCGCGGTGGTAAGTGTCGTCGCGAGTAGGAACCAGCGAAACCACTGCCAGGGAATGGCGACAATGATGAGGGCGAGCGCCAGCGACGCGAGCGCGGCTGCTGCGAGCAGGCTTGTCGGACCGTCCTTGAATGTCGCAGTCCCGACGGAGTCGACCCTGGTCGCCCACTCCAGTGACCAGAGTGCGTAGAGGATGATGGCGACGCCGAGTGCGACGACGATTTCGGGCCATCGGGGTGCCTTCGGGTGTGGATGGGCATCTGGTTTGTCGTTCTTGGTGGCGGCGTGCGACAGAACTCCGATGGCGATTGTTCCGGCAACGAGTCCCGCGATGGCTCCGACGATCGTTGCGGGGATTCCGATTTCGAAGATCGCGAACCACGCTGTGGGCGGATACGCCCGGAGCCCCAGTATGAGACCAACGCCGCCGCCGACGAGGCCCGCTGACCCCGCACCGATCGCCGTCCACTTCGTCAGTAGCGCAGGCAGCCTTGCGACAACCGGCCGCGTTGGCTCGCGCTCGGCAGTCATGGCTGACGGGTTTGTTGTGTCGCGACTGCGATGAGCAAGTTCGCGAACTGGGCTGCGATGTCGCGGTGGTTCGTCGTAGAGGGTTCCACCGTCGCACTGAGGACGGTTCCCGCTGCGACCGCCATGATGAGCGCGGCCATCGCGTCCGGCTCGACCCAATCCGGAATCGCCCCTCGGGCTCGGAGTTCTCGGATGATGTTTGCAAGTTGCTCGCGCAAGCTGGTCCAGGTCGAGGCGACCGGGCTTGGAGTCGTCGTGTCCCGGGAGGCGTGGACGAAGACTTCCAAGAGCGCCGGTGTCCGAGCGCGTTGCGCGTCGAAGGTGGTGCTGAGTAGTTCCACCGCGGCGAGGAGTCGAACGACCGCGTCGTCGCGCGCCGTCAGTCGATCGAGCACCGGTTGCAGCCACTCCTGAAGCTCTTTGGCGAGGGCGAGCGCGACGAGGTTCTCCTTGGAACCGAAGTAATAGGTGATCGACGCGAGATTCGCGTCGGCGAGTTCGGTAATCCGCCGCGACGAAACGCCAGCAAGTCCCTGAGACCTCACACACCGCTGCGCAGCATTGATCAAGCGATCTCGAGCTCCCGTATCGCGGTGATTCCTCGCTCGCCGTTGCTCAACCGAAGTCATACGGTCGTATGATATACCCGCGTCGACACGTATGCCAGGCGGATAGAGACTGCTGGCAACCCGAGTCCAACGAGGCGCCCGCAGCCAGTCAGGGACGGTCACCCAGGCGTCCATAAATGTCATCCGGGATTCCCGCGCGCGGATGGGCGCCCGAACGACGGCCTCCCACATAGGGTCTTCTGAATGAGGGCGGCGTGGCATCGCAGTGGTGCGTCACGAGCCAGGATCCTCGCAGTCGGCCTTCTGACCGCCGAGCTACTCGTCCTCGGCGCGACGGGCGTGTGGCTCGTCTTCTTCTACGTGCCGAGCAGCGCCTCTCTGTGGCCGCTGCATCGCGGCCTGGGCAACTCCGCGTCGTGGTCGCACACGGTCCAGACCATCCATCGGGTCACTTCCAGGATTGCAATCCCGACGGCCGTCACCGCCGCCGTCTTGGTAGTGGTCGATGCCCGGAGTCGAAATTCGGGGTGGCGGAAAGGACGCGCCGCGCTGGTCGCTGGTCCAGGCATAGCCGTGCTGGTGCTGGCAGCATCATTCACCGGCTACCTCCTTCCGTGGGACCAAGTCGCGCTCAGGGCCGTGACCGTCGGTACCAACATGCGCGGCTTTACGCCCGTCTTTGGAAGCTCGGTCAGGTACGTACTCCTTGGGAGCAACGAGATCAGCAAGTCCACGATGTGGCGCTGGTTCACAGTGCACACGATGGTCTTGTCCGTGCTGCTGATCGTGACGCTGATCATCGCGTGGTGTCCGCGACGACGGGACCGGCAGCAACCCGCGGAAAGCGATTCGCCGGAGAACGCCTCGCCGACACCCTCCGAATGAACCCGCGAGCAACTTGCCCATCGGCCACCCAGGGGCGCGGGAATGTCACCCGCCGCATGGGCAGGACACGACGGAACGTACGACGCGGGATTGCCGTAGGTAAGCGACGAGTGCCGTCCGGTCACGATCCGTGGCTTGCGGACCGAGATCGATCGTCAAAGACGGCCCACTCGCCTCGTACTGCGTCAGTGGCGCGATCTGCTGGCCAGCAGCGGCCGACGCTTCGCCGTGACACCCGTGGCTGAGGTCGTTCACGAGCCCGTCGACTTCGCGGGCAGGCGCACCCGACTTCAACGTCACGACCACATCAGGACCGTCTGCGACACCGAACTTGCAGTAAGCGGCGCGTGCCGCTGAACGCTCGGACGCG
>JBBSBV010000035.1:0-44479 GCA_038250905.1 Acidimicrobiia bacterium | reverse complement strand
GCGGTGGCCGGATGCAGCCCGGGAGCGAGGGACGAGCGACACCGGGTGCGCAGGCCGCTCGCCGCGAGCGGATGCGAGCAAATTTGTGGTGGGCCCGGAGGGATTCGAACCCCCGTAGCTTGCGCATCTGGATTACAGCCAGATCCCTTTGGCCTCTCGGGTACGGACCCGGGCGTACAGTAGCAAGCCGTCCACATCGCTCTGCCACGGGGGTTCCCTGCGCCATGCCCAGCTTCGACGTCGTCTCCGAAGTCGACATGCAAGAGGTCCGCAACGCCGTCGACCAAGCCGCGCGAGAGCTCTCGCAGCGCTTCGATTTCAAGGGCACGGACAGCAGCATCGAGCTCAAGGAGAAGACCATCGAGCTCCACACCGAATCGGAGCCGCGCCTCGACGCACTCAAGCAGATGCTCGAGGAGAAGATGGTCAAGCGTGGGGTGTCGATCAAGGCGCTCGGCTACGGCGGGGTCGAGGAAGCAACCAAGGGCACGGTCCGCCAGACGATCACGCTGCGCGTCGGCATCACCGACGAGAAGGCTCGCGAGGTCGGCAAGTACATCAAGGGGCTCGGTCGGAAGGGTGTGCAACACCAGATCCAGGGCGATCAGCTCCGGGTCACCGGCAAGAAGCGCGACGACCTGCAGTCGGTCATCGCGTCGTTGAAGGAGAAGGACTTCGACCTCCCCCTCCAGTTCACGAACTTCCGCGACTGACCCGACTTCGCCGGGGCGCGTTCCATCGGACTGCTCAGGCGCGCTGCAACGCGATCTGGCCGGCTCGCTGCCGCAACCGCAGGTACGCGAGGACGGCGACGGCGTAGACGCCGAGCGCGACCAGCTGCACGGAGCGGAACCCGATCGACATCGCGAGGATGGTCGTGAGCACGGATCCGATGACGGAGAAGAAGCCGTTGACCGCCCACGACCACGCGACGTATTCGTCCGGGTGGTCGGACAGGCCGTTCACCAGGTTCAGGCCCAGCGGCATGAACATCCCGAGGCACACGCCGAGCGGTGCGAGCACGACGAGGGTCACGATGACGCGCACCGCCAGGCCCTCCGCGAGCAGCCCGTCCTTGAGGCTGTCGAGTCCGAACTCGTAGAACACCGTGAGCCCGCACAGCGCGAGGAAGACGACCGGGACGACCACTTGCGCACGGTCGACCAGCCGGTTGCTCCACAGCGCCCCGACCCCGGTGAACACGAGGAGCGAAGCGAGCGTCACGGTGAGCGAATACGTGGGATAGCCGAGGAACAGCACGAGTCGCTGGATCATGGAGATCTCGAAGAGGATGAACCCGAGTCCGAGCGCGGCAAAATACAGCGCCGAGATACCTTTGGCCGGCAGCGCGCGCCACTCCTTGCGGACGAACAGGAACGGCGCCAGCAGGAAGAGCGACGCGAACACGACCGCAACCCCGAGCAGGAGGAGCAGCACCCGCTCGCCGATCACGATCCCGGGATCGATCGGATCGATGGGGTCGCCGAAGTTCCGGATCACGTTGGAGAAGCTCGAGAAATGCCAGAAGAACGGGCTGTCGTCCGAGACGGCACTGATCTGACGGGGATAGGTCGCAGCGACGGCGGCGGCCTTCGCACTGTCGGCGTCGATCAGGCGGGGCACGATCCCCGGTCCCTTGGGGACTCCGGGCGCCCACGCGGTCGATTCCAGGGGAACCTTCTGCACCGCGGCCTGATACCGCGCGACCTCCGCAGGTGTGAACGGCGTGCGCTTCACCATCACGGTCGCGAGATCACCGCTCTTGTTCGTGATGTACGGCGAGACGATCAGATGCGCCCCGGGATCCTTGATGCCCATCTCCGACAGCGCGCGCCGTGCCGTCATCACGTAGCGGCTGGTCCGATTCGGGGCGTTCTTGAAGTCGAGTTCTCCGAATTGCACGACGATCATGCCGCGATCGGTGAGGTGACGGAGGCTCTCCTTGATCATCTGCGTCGTGTAGAGGTAGCTCTCCGAGAGCACGAACGCGCCGGATGACGCGGCGTTGTTCGCGGCGTAACTGTCGGGGGCCACGAACCACACCAGGTCGTACTTGGAATCGCTGCGGGCCAGGTACGACCGTCCGTCGCCCTGATGGATCTTCACTCCTGGTTGGTGGGCGAGGTCGCCCGAGTAGGTGCGGAACTTGTGCTCCACGAGATCGACGGTCACCGGGTTGAGCTCGACGCCGTCGATGCGCTTCGACTTGTAATGGAGCGCGGCGACGATCTCGTTGCCTCCCGCCGATCCGATGATCAGGGTGTGCCCGGGGGGTGCACCGAGGGTGCCGAACGGCAGCGATCGGGGGTCCTCGTCGAACCGTGTGGTCGCGGCGGCGTTGCCATCGAACTGCGGGATGATCGATCCGAAGGTGCCGTCGTGCCACAACGACATGAAGGGCAGCGGCGGATGGCCGGGCTTGGAGAGGTCCGGCAGTTGGAACGCGTCCACCCGGAACACCGGGCCCCAGTCCGAAGCCGCCGGCGTCCCGTGGGGTCGCCCCTTGGATGGCTCAGCCGTGACATCGGGGAGCCCGAACCCCGTCGAGAGCACCGCGAGCGCAACGACGACTATCCCGACCGGCACGACCGCCAACCGGTCCCGCGGCATCACCACGATGCCGACGATGCCGAAGATCAGGGCCGCCACCATGACGACCTGGGGCGGGCCGAGCGTGACGATGAGCGGAATGGCCAACGCGCAACCGAGTCCGGCGCCGATGAGGTCGGCGAAGTAGAGACCACCGACCCGGGAACCGCCCCGCCCCAACAACGTCGACACGATGATGCCCAGGGCGATGAAAGACGCGAAGAGTGCGAGGCAGACGATGCCCAGCATGCCCAGGTTCTTGAACGACGTCTTCGATCCGTAGTCCCAGATCTGCAAGGTGTCGATCTTGACCCGGGCCACGACGAAGTACCCGACGGCGATGCTCACCGCCCCGACGATCGAACACACGGCGACCACGGTGTCGGTCGCCGCCTGGCGCAGGCGCGGCCAGACCACCACGAAGATCCCACCCGACCCGATGCCCAGCAACGCCAGGCCCAGGACGAGGTACACGTAGTAATAGAACAGCTTGAACGAGACGATTCGGGTGTAACCGACTTCCAGGAGCAGACCGGCCAAACTGACCAGGAAGATGACGACGGTGTGACGCGCTCCGAGCCCAGCCCTCGGACCTTCGGTTGTGGACACCCGCGCTCCCTGTTCGAGGATTTCGGCCCGTTGTAGAGCGGCGAGCGTAGCCCCGCGTCAGGCCCGCAAGCGGGCGACCCGGTCGGCGGTGGGCGGGTGGGTGCGGAACAGATTGGCGAACTGCACCTGGCGGCCGGTCAGGGGATTCACGATGTACGCGGTCGCCTGGGCCGGCGCGACGTCCATCGGCACGCGCCGGGCGTACGCCTCGATCTTCTCGAGTGCCCGGGCCAGTGATTCGCCGGACCCCAGCAGTTCGGCGCCCGAGTGGTCGGCTTCGTACTCGCGTGACCGGCTGATCCCCATCTGGATCACGACGGCCGCGACCGGGGCGAGCACGACGAGCAGCAGCGCCCCGATGGCGTTGCCGCCCTCGTTGTCCCGGCCACCGCCACCGAAGAGCGCACCGAACATCGCGATGCGCGCCACGAACGTGACCGCCATCGCGAGAGCCGCGGCGACCGACCCGATCAGGATGTCACGGTTCTTCACGTGGCTCATCTCGTGGGCCAGGACGCCGCGCACCTCGTCGACCTCGAGCAGGTCGAGGAGGCCCTGGGTGACACACACCACCGCGTGGTGAGGGTTCCGGCCGGTGGCGAACGCGTTCGGTTGCGGCTCCGGCGACAGGTACACGCGCGGCATCGGCGCGTCGGCCCGCTGAGCCAGGTCCCGCACGATGGCGTAGAGCTCGGGCGCGGCGGCCTCGTCGATCGGTCGGGCGTGGGCGGACGCGACGGCCAGCTTGTCGCTGAACCAGTACGAGCCGCCGACCATCACCAGGCCGAGCGCCAGGCCGAGGAGCAGGCCGGCCTGACCGAAGAAGGATCCGATCACCATGAGCAACCCGCCGAAGCCGGCGAGGAGGGCGAAGGTCTTGATGGTGTTCTTGTTCATGCAGGTGTGAACGGTTGGCCTCTGCGCTTCGTTCCCGCTTGCGCCTGCTACGAGGGCCGGCATCCCGCCATTCGCTCAGACAGCGTTCAGCCCGCCTCGTTGACTCTCGGCCCGCCTCACGAACTCGCTCGGTGGCGGGCATGACGATCAGGAGCGCGAGCGAACGAGCAATCAGGGCGTCAGTCGTAGTAGCCGGAGTGGCGGTACAGGGTGGGGACGCCTTCGGCGCGGAGCATTTCGACGTTGCGGCGGTCGTCCTCGATGCCGAGGAGGACGTCGAAACCAAACTCGCGGAGGTCCCAGAGTGACGACTGCTTGAAGTCGCGGGAGAGTTCGTAGTCGCCCCAGGGGCGCATGAGGAGGACGTCCCACCGGATCTCGTAGCGCCGCAGCCAGGCTTCGGTGAGTTCATGGACCCGCTGGGGTCGCGCGGTGAGCAGGATCACGCGGATGTCGCGATCCAGGAGGTCGAGCATCACCTGGACTTCCTGGATCACCGGATCGTCGCCGCACGCGTCGAAGAAGCCGCGCCAGTCGCGCCGGGGCGCCTCGATGTAGTGCTGACGCGTCGCGGCATCGGAGAGCACGCCATCGATGTCGATGAGTACGGCACGGCCGGGCTCGACCTGACCGTCGCGCCAGGTCCAGTGTTCGGGGGCGACGCCTCGTCGTGACACGCGGACCTAGTCCTCGTCGGTGGCGGTCGCGAGGTAACGGCTCTTGATCCCGTCGACGACGCTCGGGTCCGCCAGCGTCGTCGTGTCACCGAGCGCCTGATCCTCGGCGACGTTCCGGAGCAGGCGGCGCATGATCTTGCCCGAACGAGTCTTCGGCAGATCCTCGGTGAAGAGGATCGACTTCGGCTTCGCGATCGGCCCGATGTGATGGCCGACGTGCTCGCGCAACGCCGCGACCAGTGCGTCGCTCGGCTCGTTCCCGGCGCGCAGGATCACGAACGCGGCGATGGCCTGGCCCGTGGTGTCGTCGGTCTTGCCGACGACCGCGGCCTCGGCCACGGACGGGTACGAGACCAGCGCCGATTCCACCTCGGTCGTGGAGATGTTGTGCCCGGCGACGAGCATGATGTCGTCGACCCGGCCGAGCAGCCAGTAGTAGCCGTCGGAGTCGGTCTTGGCCCCGTCACCGGCGAAGTAGCGACCGTCGAAGCGCGACCAGTACGTGTCGCGGTAACGCTCGGGGTCACCCCAGATCCCACGCAACATCGCGGGCCAGGGCTGGGTGAGGGTGAGATAGCCGCCGCCCGGAACGCCGACCGGCCGGCCTTCGTCGTTCACGATCTCGGCACCGATGCCCGGCAGGGGGAACGTCGCGCTCCCCGGCTTGGCCACCGTCGCGCCGGGCAACGGGCTGATCATGATCGCCCCGGTCTCGGTCTGCCACCACGTGTCCACCACCGGACACGTGTCGTGGCCGATGTGCTCCGAGTACCAGATCCACGCCTCGGGATTGATCGGCTCGCCGACGGACCCGAGCAGGCGCAACGAAGAGAGATCGTGCGCCGCGGGGAACTCGTTGCCCCACTTCATGAAGGTCCGGATGGCGGTCGGCGCCGTATAGAGGATCGTGACGCCGTACTGCTCGACGATGGACCAGAAGCGATCTTTCGCCGGGTGGTCGGGGGTGCCTTCGTACATCACGCTGGTGGCACGGTTCGCGAGCGGCCCGTAGACGATGTAGGAGTGGCCGGTGACCCACCCGCAGTCGGCGGTGCACCAGAACACGTCGGTGTCGGGGTGGATGTCGAAGACGTACTTGAACGTGAACGCGACCTGGGTGAGGTAGCCACCGGTCGTGTGCATGATGCCCTTGGGCTTGCCGGTCGTCCCGCTCGTGTAGAGGATGAACAGGAGGTCCTCGGCGTTCATCGACTCGGGCGGGCAGTCGGCCGACTGGGCTGGCACGATGTCGTGCCACCAGAAGTCGCGCCCGTCGGTCATGTCGACGTCGTGTGCCGTGCGCCTCAGGACCAGGCAATTCTCGATCGACGGCGTCTCGGTCATCGCCTCGTCGGCGATCTCCTTCAGTTCGACGATGCCACCGCGCCGCCACGCACCGTCGCCGGTGACGAGGACCTTGGCGGCGGCGTCGTTGATGCGGTCGCGGAGCGAGTCGGCGGTGAACCCGCCGAACACCACCGAGTGCGCGGCCCCGATGCGGGCGCACGCCAGCATCGCCACGGGCAGTTCGGGCACCATGCCCATGTAGATCGCGACGCGGTCGCCCTTGACGACGCCGAGAGACTTCAGCGCGTTGGCGGTGCGGGCCACCTCGTCGAGCAACTCGGCGTAGGTGATCTCCCGCGCGTCGCCGGGTTCACCTTCCCAGAGGATCGCCACCTGATCGCCGTGGCCGGCTTCCACGTGGCGGTCGAGACAGTTGTACGACACGTTGAGGCGCCCGTCGGAGAACCACTTGGCGAACGGCAGGTCCCACTCGCAGACCGAGGTGAAGTCCTGGTCCCAGTGCAACAGCTCGCGGGCCTGCTCGGCCCAGAACGCCGAGGGGTCGGCCGCGGCGCGATCGTGCATCGCGTGGTCGGTCACCAGCGCGTTCGCCACGAACTCCGATGACGGCGCGAAGACCCGCTGCTCGTCCGCCAGTGCCTCGAGTGTCACGTCCGCCATCGATCCCCCGTTTCGTGTTGCCGCCGGTTTCGGAGGCTACCCGGACCCCACCGTCTGTCGATCTGACGAGTCCCAGAACCGCCAGATCGACAAGTGCTCGAGATGAGTTGGCGGGTGGTCAGGGTTTGGAGAAGGTCAGGACGGTGTGGGCGCCGAGGCCCGGTGACGCGGTGAGCACCGCGGCTTCGGTGCCCCGACTCCGACCCGCGATCGCGGCCAGGTCCGGCCTCGCGGCACCCGCCTCCCACTGGGCCGCACCCTCGGCGACGAGTTCGTCGATCCCGAGGCCGCTCAGCCACTCCGCCTGGCGCTTCGTCTCCACCGGCGCGAGCCCGACCCGCGCGGCCGCCCGCAGCACCATCTCGAGCGGGACGTCGGCGGTGATGTCCCGCGAGCCGGGCACCTCCAAGGGGTCGTGCCCACGCTCATGACCGGCATAGGTCCGCAACCAGCCGCCGTCGCGCGCGACCAGCTCGGTCCACGGCGCGACGTAATCGAGGAGGATGACCGCGCCCCGCCGGAGCGACGCGGCCGCCTCCACGATCCACCCGACCGCCTCGGTGGCGACCGGGAGTCGGGTGCCGACCGGAGCGTCGATGTCCGCGACCCAGTGTGCGACGTCGTCCGCCGCTGGGACGAGTACCTCGACGAAGCCGTCGCCGTCGAGTCCGACCCGCACCTCGGACCAGCCTGCGTCGACACGGACCACGATCTCGAACGCAAGGTTGTCGAGGAGTTCGTTGGCGAGGATCACGCCGTCGACCGGGCGGGCGGGCAACGAGTCGAGCGCGCTCACGATCGGGCCGAGCCCATCGACCGGGACCGGCGCGTCCTCGCCGGCCTCGACGCGTCCCGGACCGAGCATGTCGGAGCGCGGTTCGATCGGCAACCGGACCAACTGCTCGGCGCGCAGGAACTCGCTGCGCTCGACGAGCACGTAATGGAGCGCGCCGGCACAGTCCGGCTCCGCTCGCAGCACCTCACGGGCCAGGCGACCGTTGCCCGCACCCGCCTCGACGACCACGAAGGGGTCGGGTCGGCCCTGGCGGACCCACTCGGCGTCGAGCGCGCGTGCGGTGCAGACGCCGAAGAGCGGACCCACCTCCGGGCTGGTGATGAAGTCCTGGCCGCTGCGGCCGGCACCGGCGCCGCGGGCGAAGAACCCGCCCGGGGCGTAGAGCGCGAGATCGACGAACGCACCGAAGCGGATCGGGCCCTCGCGATGGATCCGTTCTGCGATGAGCGACGGCGCCGACCTCACGTCGTCAGAGCCCACGGGCGGCCTAGCCGCCGGCGGCGAGCTCGCCGAGGCGAGCGAAGAGCTGCGGGTACACACCGATCACCAGCACGACGGCAGCACAGAGCACGACCGCGGCGTTCAGCGCGACCGGCGTTCGGATCGGAGAGGCGTCTACGCCCTCGGCCACCGGGTGGAACCAGATCTCCCGGGCGACCCGCGCGTAATAGAAGAACGCGACCACCGAGCTCACGGCGGCCAGTACGCCGAGCACGGTGGCGGCGGGGGTGTTCGCGTCGAACACGGCGCGGAACATCGTGAACTTGGCGAACCAACCGGCGAAGGGCGGCACTCCGGCCAGCGAGAACATGAATGCCGACATGACCACGGCCATCGCCGGCGCGTACTGACCGAGCCCGGCGAAGCTCGTGATCTCGGCCGACCGGGTCCGGCGGGCCATCGCGATCACGATCGCGAACGCACCGAGGTTCATCGCGCCGTAGATGAGGATGTAGATCACGACGGCCTCGATGGAACTCCGGGCTGCGCCACCGTCGGCCGCGACCGCGAACGGGACGAGGATGAACCCACCCTGGGCCACCGAGGAGTAGGCCAGCATGCGCACGATGTTGGTCTGACGCAACGCGACGAGGTTGCCGAGGATCATCGAGGCCGCGGCCAGACCCCAGATCACGGGCTGCCACATGTCGGCGTTCGGGAAGAACCCGAAGATCACGACCGACAGCAGTGCGACGAACCCGCCGGCCTTCGACGCGACCGAGAGGAACGCGGTGACCGGGGTCGGCGCGCCTTCGTAGGTGTCGGGCGCCCAGAAGTGGAACGGCACCGCACTGACCTTGAACGCGAACCCGACGATGGTGAGGAACCCGGCCACGAGCAGGAGCGGTTCGTCGATCCGCCCGACCTTGGCCGCGATGTCCGAGAGCAGCGTGGAACCGGTGAGCCCGAACACGAGTGACATGCCGTAGAGCATCACGGCCGACGACATCACGCCGATCAGGTAGTACTTGATCGCCGCCTCGTTGGACTTCGGGTCGTGCTTGCGCCAACCGGCGAGCACGAACGTGGGGATGGAGATCGTCTCCAACGCCACGAAGATCGAGATCAGGTCGCGCGAACTCGCCATCACGAGCATGCCGAGCAGCGACGTGAGCATCAGGACGTAGAACTCACCCTGGTAGTAGTCGCCGTCGCCGATGTAGTCGACCGAGAGCAGCATGCTCACGTAGGCCGCGGCCAAGAAGAACCCCTGCCAGACGAGTGAGTACGCGTCGACCTGGAAGCCGCCGCCGAACATCGACCGGGTGCCGCCGTCGACGGCCAGCGTGATGATCGGGATACTCGCCGCGAGGACCCCGAACGACGCGATCTGCTGGGTCCGGAACCGACCGCGGTACTCGAAGAAGAAGTCGGCGATCAGCACCGCGACGATCGTCGCCGAGATGATGATCAGCGGCGCGACCGCATGGAAGTCCCAGCCGGGGTTCACTGCCTGTCCCCTCTTGGCCCTGCGGGCCGGGCCGGTCGGGCCCCGCTCCGCCCGCCGGTGCTGTGATGCAAGGTGATGAAGGCGTCGCTCACGCGATCACCCGCCTACGGCTTTGACGAGGTTCGCGATGTGGGTGGCACCGTCGTTGGTCAACGAGAAGATGATGTCGGGGTAGACACCGAGGATCACGATGAACAGCAGGATCGGGGTCCAGGCGATCCATTCGATCGTGGTCACGTCGTGGATGTGGGCGTCCGCGAACTCGGGCTTGGGCTCACCGAACGCGACGCGTTGGAACATCCACAACAGGTAACCGGCGGCCAGCACCGTACCGATGGCGGCGATCACCATGAAGGCCCGGAAGAGGCCCTCGGAGATTCCGGGTGCCGGCTGGTAGGCCGAGAGTACCGCCGGGAACTCGCCCCAGAACCCGGCGAGGCCGGGCAGGCCGAGTGAGGCCATCGCGCAGAACCCGAGTAGCCAGCCCATCTTCGGCGCCTGCTTGAGCAGTCCGCCGAGGCGGCTCATCTGGCGCGTGCCGAAGGTGTGCTGCACCGATCCGCCGATGAAGAAGAGCATGCCGGTGATGAGACCGTGGGCCACCATGCCGAAGATCGCGGCGTTGATGCCGAAGCTGGTGAGGGTGGCGATAGCGAGCATCACGAAGCCCATGTGCGCCACCGACGAGAAGGCGATCAGGCGCTTCATGTCGGTCTGGGCGAGACAGCACAGCGCGCCGTAGATGATGCCGATGACCGCGAGTCCGCCGATCCACGGCGCCCACTTGATCGCGGCGTGCGGGAGCAACGGGATGGCGATGCGGATGAAGCCGTAGGTCCCGAGCTTCAGCAGGATCGCGGCGAGGAGCACCGAGCCGACGGTGGGTGCCTCGGTGTGTGCATCGGGAAGCCACGTATGGAACGGGAACATCGGCACCTTGATCGCGAACCCGAGGAACAGGCCGCCGAAGATCAGGTTGCGCGTCGTTTCCGAGAGGCCGGTGTCACCGATCGCGGCGAGCGTCGGGATCTGGAACGAGCCCTGGAGGAAGAAGAGGGCCAGGAAGCCCAGGAGCATCAACGCGGACCCGAACAACGTGAAGAGGAAGAACTTGATCGACGCGTACTCGCGGTTCGGCCCGCCCCACACTCCGATCATGAAGAACATCGGGAGCAGGACGATCTCGAAGAAGATGAAGAACAGGACCAGGTCCTCGGCGAGGAACGTGCCGTTCATGCCGACCTCGAGGAGCAGGATCAGCGCCAGGAACCCCTTCGGGTTGTGCGGCTCCGGGAAGTGGTTCCAGGAGTAGATGATGCACAGGACGGTGATGAACATCGACAGGATGAGCATCGGCAGGGAGATGCCGTCCATTCCGAGGTGGTACCGGGCGTGGATGACGCTGATCCACGCCTTGTTCACGCCGAACTGCAGGCTGCCGGCCTTGTCGTAGTCGAAGTCGGCGAGGATGCCGATGCCGACGGCGAGCGTGACCAGGCTCGTCCCCAACGCCACGACCTTCGCCAGGGTCTCCTCGGCCTTGGGCAGCATCAGCAAGATGACCAACCCAACGGCCGGCAGGAAGATCGCCAGCGTCAACGCCCAATGATCGAACCAGTTCATGTCTCGTCTTCCCTTAACCGAAGATGGCGAGCGCGAGGGCGATGAGCCCGACCGCGGCGAAAAGCATGAGCGCATAACGCTGCACGCGACCCGACTGCAAGGGACGCAGGAGGCCACCGGCCGCATCCGTCTCCTTGCCGATTCCGTTCACCACGCCGTCGACCACCCTCTGGTCGATGTCGCGGTACACCACACGACCGAGCATGGTCGCGCCCTTGCCGGCGCCGTTGATCACGCCGTCGATGATGTTCATGTTCACCCAGTACGCCGCGCGGGCGATGGGGCCCTTGATGCCACCGACGATGACGTCGGTGTAGAGGTGGTCGAGGTAGTACTTGTTGACCAGGAACGTGTGGCCGGCTTTGAACGCCGCGCTGCGCTCGGTGAGCCCGCGCAGGCGTTGCATCTGTTTGCGCTCGAGCCAGAACAACGCCGGCACCACGATCGCGCCCAGGACGATGAAGACCGAGATCGTCGCGAGGGTGACGTCGAACTCCACGCCGAAGATGTCCTTCGGGAACGCCACCGTCGGCTCGATGTACTGCTTGAACTTCTCGATGTTGAACGCCGTGGCGTTCGCGAAGCCGGCGATGACGCTGAACCCGGCCAAGACCATCAGCGGGATCGTGATGGCCTTGGGCGACTCGTGCGGGTGGTGGTTGCCGCGGTACTCGCCGTAGAAGGTGAGGTACACGCACCGGGTCATGTAGGCCGCGGTCATCACCGCACCGACGAGTCCGATGACCATGAAGATCTCGAACCCGTTCTGACCCGCGGTCGCGAGAATCTCGTCCTTCGACCAGAACCCGGCGAACGGGAAGATCCCCGCCAGCGCGACCGAACCGATCATGAACGTGGTGAAGGTGATCGGCATGTACTTGCGGAGCCCGCCCATCTCCTTCTTCATGTCGAAGGAGTGATGCGAACCGGAGTGGCTGATCGAGCCGGCGCCGAGGAAGAGCAGCGCCTTGAAGAAGGCGTGGGTGAAGAGGTGGAACACCGCACCGACCCACGAACCGACGCCGAGCGCCATCACCATGTATCCGAGTTGGCTGATCGTGGAGTACGCCAACACCTTCTTGATGTCGTCCTGGACAAACGCGAGCGCGGCACCGATGAGGATCGTGACCCCACCGACGATCGCCATCGCGTTGAGCCCACCGCCGTGGATCGAGAAGCCCTGCCAGAACACGCCGTACACCCGGGCACCGAGGTAGACGCCGGCAACGACCATGGTCGCGGCGTGGATCAGGGCCGACACCGGCGTCGGACCGGCCATGGCGTCGGGCAACCAGGTGTGGAGCGGGAACTGGCCGCTCTTGCCGATGATGCCGATCAGCAGGCAGGACGCACCGACCAACCAGATGGTGTGACCGTTCACGCCGCCCAGGGCGGCGGCGTTCACCTTGCCGATGTCGAAGCTCTGGTTCGCGGCGAAGAACGTGACGATCACGCCGATCATCAGCCCGATGTCACCCGTCCGGGTGGTGAGGAACGCCTTGAGCGCGGCATTGCTGTTCTCCTGCTCCTCCCACCAGTGACCGATGAGCATGAACGAGCAGAGACCGACGAGTTCCCAGCCCACGAGCAACTGCAGCGTGTTCGATGCGACGACCAGCGTGAGCATCGACGCCGTGAACAGCGAGAGCGCGGCGTAGAAGTAGGTGTAGCGCCGGTCGTCGTGCATGTAGGCGGTGGAGTAGATGTGCACGAGCAGCGAGATGAGCGTGACGACGAAGAGCATCATCACCGCGAGGCCGTCGATACGGGTCCCGACGGTGACGGTGACATTGCTGATCTGGAACCACTTGATGGTCGAGACCACCGGGGTGACGATCGTCTCGCCGCCACCCGCGTGGGCGAAGAGGCCCTTGCCGAACGCCTTGGCCGCCTCGGCCCCGGACGTCTTGGTGGCGTCCTCGACGCGGGCGAACCACTGGACCGCGGTGACGCACGCCAACACGAACGACGCACCGACCGCGGCGATGCCGATCTCCGAACCGCCCTTGGGCATCTTCTTGCCGAAGAACAGAATCAGGAGGAAGGACAGCACCGGGATGGCCGGGATGATCCACGCGTATTCGAGCACGGTTGCCGCTACCCCTTCAGCTGTTCGACGGTGTCGAGGTCGGGGCTGTGCATGTTGCGATAGATGAGCAGCACAATGGCGAGGCCGACTCCGACTTCGGCGGCCGCGATCGTGATGACGAACAATGCGAACACGTCACCGGCCTGATTGCGCAAGTAAGCGGAGAATGCGATGAGGTTGATGTTCACCGCGTTCAGCATCAGTTCGATGCTCATGAGCACGAGGACGGCGTTGCGGCGGGCGAGCACGCCGTAGACGCCGATGCAGAACAGGATCGCGGCGAGCACCAGGAACTGGTTGAGGATCACGTCAGTCCCTCCGCGCGATCACGACCGCGCCGACGAGCGCGGCCAGGAGCAGGATGGACACGATCTCGAACGGCACGACGTAGGTCGTGAAGATCGAGTCGGAGATGGTCGCCGCCTTGCCGATGTGGAGCAACGCCTGCCCCTTGGCACCACTGATGACGACTTCCTTCTTGCCGAACGCCTGGATCAGGAGCGTCCCGAGGACACCCGCCAGGAACAGGCTGACGACTGCAGCCTGCCAGCGTTGGTCGTTGTCGAGCCGGGTCTCCCCCCGCATGGGAGCACGAGTGAGCATGATGCCGAACAGGAACAGGATGATCACCGCGCCGATGTAGATGATCACCTGCACCCAGGCGACGAACTCCGCGGCGAGCAGGATGAACTGCGCGGCGGCACCGGCCATGACCACCACGAGCGAGAGCGCCGCGTGCACGACGTTCTGGGACCGCACCACGCTGAGCGCGGCGAGGACCATCGCTGCCGCGAGGACCCAGAAGAAGATATTTTGGACGATCACTTCTTGGCCTTGACGGGGTCGGCGCCGAGTTCGAGCGGCTCGGGCTCGGGGACCGAGTCCATCCACTCGCCGAGGCGCGTCTTGTCGTGCAGGAGGTCGGCGATGCGCGGCTCGGAGTACTCGAACTCGGGGCTCCAGAACAACGCGTCGAACGGGCAGACCTCGACGCAGATCCCGCAGTACATGCAGAGGCCGTAGTCGATGTCGAAGCGGTCGAGGATGTTGACGCTGCGCGGCCGCCCACCTTCGCGGCGCGGCGGGCGCAGTTCCTTGTGGCCCTCGATGTAGATGCACCAGTCGGGACAGCTCCGGCCGCAGAGCATGCACGCCGTGCAGTTCTCTTCCTTCAGCGCGATGACGCCACGGGCGCGCGGCGCCGGGTCCTCCCGCTCGTGCGGGTACTGGACGGTGACCGCGCCTTCCATCATCGTGCGGAAGGTGACCCCCAGCCCGGAGACGACGCCCGGCAGCTTCGGCTTCTTGAGCGCCATCAGACGGCCACCTTGATGATCGCCGTCGCGATGATGTTCAGCAGGCCGATCGGGATGAGGTACTTCCACGCGAGCGCCTGGAGTTGGTCCTCCCGCAGCCGGGGATACGTGAACCGCACCCAGAACATGAGGAACGCGACCAGCATCAGCTTCACGAACAGGACGATCGGTCCGAGCAGATCGGCGAGGCCACCGGTGACGCCGGGAATCGCGTAGCCGCCGAGGTACATCGTGGCCGCCAGGGCAGCGAAGGCGAACGCGGTGCCGAACTCGCCGATGAAGAAGAACAGGAACCGGAAGCCGGTGTACTCGACCATGTACCCCGCCACGAGTTCGGACTCGGCCACCGGCATGTCGAACGGGGTCTGGGTGAGTTCGGCCTGCGCGGCCACGAGGAACAGACCGAAACCGACGAACTGGGTGAGGATGTAGGGGTTCCCGAAGAAGTCGAGGCCGAAGATCGAGCCGTTCGCCTGCGCGTTCACGATGCCGTTCAGGTTCATCGTGCCGGCCTGGATCACCACACCGACGACCGCGAGCAGGAGCGGCAGTTCGTAGGCGATCAGCTGGGCCGCAGCCCGCAGGGCGCCGATCAGGGCGAACTTGTTGGCGCTCGCCCAGCCGGCCATCAGCACGCCGATGACCGACAGGCTCGAGACCGCGAGCGCGTAGAACACGCCGACATCGAGGTCCTTCACCACCAGGCGCGGGCCGGTGGGCACGACGAGGAAGATCAGGAATGTCGAGATCACCACGATCGCCGGCGCCATCGCGAAGACACGGCGGTCCGACTCCGCCGGCATGATGTCCTCCTTCTGGAGGAACTTGATGCCGTCGCCGACGAGTTGGAACCAGCCGTGGAACCCGCCCGGGTCCATCGGACCGAGCCGGCTCTGCATGTGGCTCATCATCTTCAGGAGGAACGTGTACCCGAGGATGAGCGCGCCGGCCGGAATGATCATCAGCACGATGATCGTCTTGATGGCCAGGGTGGTCCCCCACCCGATCTGCAGCGCCAGCATCATGATGACGCTCCGCTCCGCATCGCGGTGACGCGCGTCGACATGTGGCTGCGCTCCGCGTAGCTGTTCATCATTAGCGGTCGATGTCCCCGAGGATGAAGTACAGGCTGCCCATGATCGTGATGACGTCCGGAACGTAGACGCCGCGCAGCAACCAGGGCAGGATCGAGACGTTCGAAAACGACGCGGAGCGGATCTTCACGCGGAACGGTCCGGTCGCGCCCTTCGAGACGATGTAGTACCCCATCTGCCCGAGCGGGTTCTCGACCTCGGTCCAGACCTCGCCTTCGGGAACCTTGATGATGCGCGGCACCTTGGCCATGATCGGTCCGGCCGGCAACGAGTCGAGCAGTTGCAACACGATCCGCACGGCCTCGCGGGTCTCCTGGAGGCGGACCCAGTACCGGGCGAACGAGTCGCCGTCGGGGTGCGTCCACACCTTGAAATCGACCTCGGGGTAGGCCAGGTACGGCTTGCCGTCGCGGCGGAGGTCCCAGTCGATCCCCGATGCCCGCAGGTTGGCGCCCGAGACGCCGTAGGCCGCGCCGAGTTCGCCGGGGATGATGCCGATGCCGCGGGTGCGGGCCTCGAAGATCTCGTTCCCGACCAACACGTCTTCGAAGTCGTCGCAGCCGCGCAGGATCTTGTCCATCGTGGCTCGGCATTCGGCGATCCAGCCCCAGGGCAGGTCGTCCTTGAGGCCGCCGATGCGGTTGAAGTTGGGGTGGAACCGGCCGCCGGTGGCGGACTCGATGAGGTTGAGCACGTGCTCGCGGTCGCGGAAGCCCCAGAAAGCCGGCGTGAGCGCCCCCACCTGGAGGCCCATCTCGCCGAGGAACAGATAGATCGTGGCGATCCGGCTCAGCTCGGTGAGGATGGTGCGGATCCACTCGGCCCGCGGTGGCGCCTGGATCCCCATCAGCTGCTCGGCCCCGTTCACGAACGGCACTTCGTTCGCGAAGCTCGAGAGCCAGTCGATCCGGTTCACCAGTGTGGTGATCTGCGGATAGGTCCGGAACTCGGTGAGCTTCTCGTACCCGCGGTGCATGTAGCCGATGACCGGGTCGGCCGCGACCACGCGTTCGCCGTCGAGGCGCACGACCAGCCGCAGGGTTCCGTGGGTGGCCGGGTGCTGCGGACCCAGGTTCAGGATCATGTCGCCGTTGTCGAGTTCGACGTTCACCTGCGCGTCCGCGAGGTTGCGGTACAGCGCCGGATCGACCTCGAACCCGGGAGTCTCGGTGGTAGTCATCAGCTACTCCCCTCGGCGGCTTCGTCGGGCGTGTCGTCACCGGGCATCGGTTCCACGTCCACCAGCCCGGGCCAGGGCTTGACCTCGCGCGCGACGAGGGCGAAGTCCTTGCGGAGCGGGTGGCCCTCGAACTCGGCCGGCAGGTACAGGTGGCGGATCTTCGGGTGGCCCGCGAAATCGACGCCGTACATCTCCCAGCACTCCCGCTCGTGCCAGTCGGCGCCCGGGTACACCCCGACCCAGCTGTCGACGCGCGGTTCGGTGTCCGAGACGTCCGTCTTGAGCGTGATGCCCCAGTGCTTGGTGGTCGACTGCACGTGGCCGAAGACCTGGAAGCGGCCGTCGGAACCGGTGACCCCGAAGGTCATGGTGTCGGGCTGGACCGGCGCGGAGGTGTCGCCACCCTCGTCACCGGGAGCCTTCGGCGTGGGCATCCAGTCGATCCCGGAGACGAACGAGAGGAAGTCGCAGTCGAGATCGGCTCGGGCGACCTCGGCCGCGCGCCGCCAGGCATCGGGTCGGACCCGGACCACCAGGGTCCCGAAGGACGCGGCATGGTCGATGACACCCTCGCCCAGCGCCGCCTCGAAGCGGGCGAAGAGCGCCTCGATCTCGGGATCGAGTTCGACGGTCTCCTCGGTCGCCGCGACGGATTCGGCCGGCGCGTCTGCCGCGGCCTCGGGCGCGTCGGGCGCGGCGGGCGTCTCGTCCGGTGCGGGCGTCTCGTCGGCCATCGCTACGCCGTGACCTCGACCGCAGCGGCCTTCTCGACGGGCACGTACTCGCCACGCCAGCGCTGCGCGAGTTCGTCGTTGCCGAGTCCCTCGTTCTGAATGCGCTCCTGGAGCATCACGATCGCCTCGAGCAGCGCCTCGGGGCGCGGCGGGCAACCGGGGATGTAGATGTCCACGGGAATGACCTGGTCGACGCCCTTGGTCACCGAGTACGAGTCCCAGTAGGGGCCGCCGCAGTTGGCACAGGATCCCATGGAGATGACGTACTTCGGGTCGGGCATCTGCTCGTAGAGCCGGCGGATCGCCGGTGCCATCTTGTCGGTCACCGTGCCCGAGATGACCACGAGGTCGGCCTGGCGGGGACTGGCCGGGAAGGGGATCACGCCCAGGCGCATCATGTCGTAGCGGGGGCTGGCGAGCGCCGCCCCCATCTCGATCGCACAGCACGCGAGGCCCCACTGGAACATCCAGAGGCTGTATTTCCGGCTGTAATTGAGCAGCCAGGTAACCGGCTTCAGCGGCTTCTTCCCGAAGACGCCCTTCTCGACTAGGCCCACCGCAGCACTCCCTTTCGCCACGCGTAGACCAGGCCGAGGGTGAGGATGACGATGAACACGATCATCGAGACCAGCGACTGGACCCCGAGGTGTTCGAGCCGGACCGCCCACGGGAAGATGAACACGGCTTCCACGTCGAACATGACGAAGAGCAACGCGTACACGTAGTAGCGGACGTTGGACTGGCCCCAGCCGCCCACGGGATCGGAGCCGGCCTCGTAGGTGACGTACTTGTCGGGCTGCGGGCGCGTCGGGCGGACGAGCTTGCCGAGTCCGAGCATGCCGCCCACCATCGCCAGGCCGGCGCCGATGAGCACGGCAACCGCCAGATACTGCCGGTAATACTCGGTCACGCGGCCCCTCCAGCCCGTCGCCAGAACGGGGCGAGTATAGGTCTGGCCTTTTCGCTGGCCTCAAACCGTGGTCGACCGAAAACGAGCACCACGGATCAGATCAACGAGGCGTCCCGGGCGAAGTCGACGACGATCGACGGCAACACCCCGACCCAGATCGTCATGGCCACGCACACGAAGAGCACCGTGGCCAGCGGGAGTCCGATGGCGGCGGGCGTCTCGGCCTCCGGGATGGACTCGTCGGCGTCCTCGGCGGCGTACATCATCAGGATCACCCGCAGGTAGAAGAACGCAGCGATCACCGAGGTGATCACGCCGACGATGAGCAACGCGTAGGAATGCGCCTCCGCGGCCGCGGAGAAGACCGCGAGTTTGGCGATGAAGCCCGCGGTCGGCGGGATACCGGCCTGGGCCAGCAGGAAGAACGCCAACAGGGCGGCGATCACCGGCCGGCGGTGGCCGTAGGCGCGCAGGTCTGCGATCGAATGCAGGTCGTCCCGGCCGCCCAGCGCGACGACGACGGCGAAGGCGCCGATGGTCATGAACGCGTAGACGAAGAGGTAGACGAGCGCCGATTGCACCCCCTTGACCGTGCCCGACTGGACCCCGATGAGGATGTAGCCGGCGTGTCCGATCGACGAGTACGCGAGCAACCGCTTGAGGTCGGTCTGGAACAGGGCGCCGAGGCTCCCGCCGAGCAGGGAGAGCACCGCGAGCGCGAAGACCAGTTGCCGCCAGTCGACCGAGTACTGGGGCAGGGCCGTATAGAGGATACGGATCAGCGCCGCGAACCCGGCAGCCTTCGTGGCCGACGCCATGAACGCCGTGACCGGGCTGGGTGCGCCTTCGTAGACATCGGGGGTCCACATATGGAACGGGACCGCCGAGACCTTGAAGGCCAGTCCGACCAGCAGCAGCACCATGCCGGCGAGGAGCGTGCCCTCGTGGGACAACACGTTGGCGCTGATGAAGTTCTGGATGCCCACGAGCGAGGTGGTGCCGGTGGCGCCGTAGGTGAGCGCCACGCCGTAGAGCAACACCGCGGAGGAGAACGCGCCCAGCAGGAAGTACTTGATGCCGGCTTCGAGCGAACGAGCCCGGGTGCGGTCGTAGGCGGCGAGTACGTACAACGGGATCGAGAGCACCTCGAGCGCCACGAACACGACGATGAGGTCGTTGGCGCCGGCCATCATGAGCATGCCCGCCGCCGAGAACAGCACCAACGCCACGTATTCGGGGCGGGACTGGATTCCACGCGTGACGAGGTAGTCGCTCGAGAGCAGCAGCATCAGGATCGCGGAGATCACCACGATCACCCCGATGAACACGGAGAAACCGTCGAGCGCGGTCATGTGCGCGATGGCGTCGGAGGGACCGCCGTCGATCACGACGCTCCACTGCTTGGCGAGGAAGAACGCGGAGACCGCCAGCCCGACCATCCCGATCAACAACGCCGGTTCGTAGGTCCGGACGCGTTCGCGGGCGATCGATCGGAACAGGATGATGACGAGTCCGGCCGCGACGAGCGAGACGACCGGCGCGATCGAGTACCAGTCGACGCGGGGTGCCGCGATGGCGATCATGAGCACCCCTTCGCGCGACTCAGGTCCATTCGATCAGCGGCGGGCCGGACGACCTCGGCGTGCTGCTCGAAGTTGCGCATCACGCACTTCACCGTGGGCTCGACGCGGTCGAGCACCGGCTTGGGGTAGAGCCCGATGAAGAGCGACAGTGCGAGCAAGGGGACGACCACGAGCAGCTCGCGACCGTTCGCGTCGGCCATGGTGGCGTTCTCACCCTCGGGCACGCCGGTGAACACCCGCTGGAACATCCAGAGCATGTAGACCGCACCGAGGATCACCCCGGTGGTGGCGACGACCGCCCACCAGCGGTGCGCGGCGAAGGTACCCAACAGTGAGAGGAACTCGCCGACGAATCCGGAGAATGCCGGAAGGCCGATCCCCGCGAACGTGGCGATCAGGAACAGGGCCGTCAACCTCGGTGCCGACTTCCAGATACCTCCGAAGGCATCGATCTGGCGGGTGTGCCGGCGTTCGTAGAGCATGCCGATCACGAGGAACAACGCGCCCGTGGTCAACGGGTGGCTGACCATCGTGAACGAGGCACCGTCGAGGCCGAAGACGGTGAGCGAGAAGATACCGATGACGATGAAGCCCATGTGCGCGACCGACGAGTACGCGATCACCCGCTTCGCGTCCTTCTGCATGGCAGCGACGATCGATCCGTAGACGATGCCGATCACACCGAGCGTGATGAAGAGCGGCGCGAACTTCACCGACGCGTTCGGAAAGAGACCGAACGCGAAGCGCAGGATCCCGTACGCCCCCAGCTTCAGGATGACGCCGGCCAGGACCACCGAACCGGCCGTCGGCGCCTCGGTGTGCACGTCGGGGAGCCAGGTGTGGAACGGGACGAGCGGGAGCTTGATCGCGAACGCCGCCATGAACCCGAAGAAGAGCCAGTACTCGGTCGTCGTCGACAGGCCGGATCGCGAAACGGTCCACGACGCCAGCACCCGGTAGTCGAACGTGAGCACGCCGGTGGCCGACCGGTGGAGGAACGCCAACGCGATCGCAGCGGCCAGCAGGAATGCCGAACCGGCCGCGGTGTACACGAAGAACTTGGTGGCCGCGTACTTGCGGTTGGAACTCCCCCATCCCGCGATGAGGAAGTACATCGGGACGAGCATCGCTTCCCAGAACACGAAGAACGCGATGAGGTCGAGGGAGAGGAAGATCCCGAGGATCGCCCCCTCGAGCATCAGGAACCAGAACGTGTACGCCTTGACGCGCTGGTCCATTTTCGCGGACGCGAGGAGGCCGATCGGGAAGAGCACGGCGGTGGCCAGCACCATGAAGAGGCTGAAGCCGTCGACCCCGACGATGTAGCCGACGCCGAGCGAATCGAACCAGCGGTTGTGTTCGGTGAACTGGAACCCGCCGAAGTTCGTGTGGAACTTCCACACGAGCAGTGCGGCGAAGCCGAGCGTGGCCATCGAGGCCATCATCCCGACGGCGCGCGCCAGTTCGGGCCGGCGCGCCGGGGTCAGCAACACGAGCAACGCACCGACGAGCGGCGTGAAGATGATCGCCGTGAGAATGGGGTACCCGCCCATGTCAGGCCACCCCCACTCGCCAGAAGACCCAGATCAAGAGGGCCACCATGCCCACCGCGATCCCGAGTGCGTATTGACGGACCAGTCCGGTCTGCAGCTTGCGCATGCCGGTACCGGCCGCTCCGAAGATGCGGGCCACCCCATTGACGCCCCCATCGAGCACCTTCTGGTCGAAGACGTCGGCCAGCCACTGCGCGCTCCGGCGCAGCGGGCCACCGACCATGGCGGCGATCCCCTCGTCGTAGTACCAGGCGTGACCGAACAACCGACCGAGACCGCCGAGCTTGGCGTCGACCGGATCGACCTCCGGATCCTCGAGGCCGCGTCGGTAGAGCCGCAGGGCGATGACGATGCCGGTGACGCCGATGGCCACCGCGAGCATCGAGAGGCCGAACCCGGACAGGAACGAGGTGGGCTCGGGCGCTTTGATCCCCTTGAACGTCGGTTCGAGCCACTTGGAGAGGAACTCGAGTCCCGAGAACGGCAACTCCAGGAGACCCGCGATCATCGCGAGTCCGGCCAGGACCACCACCGGGAGGACCATCGTCGCGGTGCCTTCGTGCGGATCGTGGCTCATGTGAGCGGGCGCGACGGGCATGCCGTAATCAACGGTGGGTGAGGCGGTGATGTCGTGCTCGATCGCCGCGTGCTCGACTGCTTCGTCGGCGCCGGCGATCGCGACGCTCGGACGGAACCGCTCGTTGCCGCCGAAGACCAGGATCGTCTCGCGGGTCATGTAGAAGCCGGTGAGCAGTGCGGCCGCAAGGCCGATCGCCCACACGAAGTAACTGTGGTCGTAGAACGCGGCGGCCAACACGCCGTCCTTGGCCCAGAAGCCCGAGAACGGCGGGAGCCCCGCGATGGTGAACCACGCGATCCCGAATCCGGCCGCGGTGAACGGCATGTACTTGCGGAGGCCACCCATGCGCCGGATGTCCTGGGTCTCCTCGGTGCCGTGGATGACGGTACCGGAACCGAGGAACAGCGCGGCTTTGTAGAACGCGTGGGCGAGGACGAAGAACACCGCGATGGAGTACGCACCGACGCCGGCCGCGAGGAACATGTAGCCGAGCTGGCTCACCGTGCTGTAGGCCAGGACCCGTTTGATGTCGGGCTGGACCAACGCGACGGTGCCGGCGATGAGCGCGGTCAGCGCGCCCACGACGGCGACGACGTCCATCGCCACGCCGCTGCGTTCGAAGAACGGGTGGGCCCGACACACGAGGTAGACGCCGGCCGTCACCATGGTGGCGGCGTGGATGAGCGCCGAGACCGGCGTAGGACCCTCCATCGCGTCGGGCAACCAGACGTGCAGCCCGATCTGTGCGCTCTTGCCGATACACCCGACGAAGAGCAGGAGCGCGATCGCGGTCGCGGTGCTCTTCGAGAGCCCGCCGGCGCCGTGGGCCATCGCGGTGTAGTCGAGGCTGCCGAGCGCACCCACGATGAAGAACATGGCGATCATGAATCCGAAGTCGCCGACGCGGTTGGTGACGAAGGCCTTGACCGACGCACTCGAGGCCCGCTTGCGCTCGAACCAGAACCCGATCAGCAGGTAGGAGCAGAGGCCCACACCCTCCCAACCGAGGAACGTGAGGAGGAAGCTGCTGGCGAGGACCAGCATGAGCATCGCCGTCGCGAACAGGTTGAAGTAGGCGAAGAAGCGGGGGTAACGCTCGTCGCCGCGCATGTAGCCGATCGCGTAGAGGTGGATCAGCGAACCGACACCGGTGACGAGCAGGATCCAGGTGATCGACAGTGGATCGGCGAGGAAGCCGAGGTTCACGCGCAGGTTCCCGGCCGACAGCCAGGTGAACACGTTGCTCACGTGCGACCGCGCGTCACCGGGGAGTGAGAGGAGGGCGATCAGCATCACGACCGACCACACGAACGCGAGGCCCATCATCCCCGTGGCGAGCCAGCCCGCCTTCGGGTCACCGATGCGTTTGCCCGCGACGAGCAGAACCACCGCGCCGGTGAGCGGCAGCAGTGGCACCAGCCACACCAGGTCCAGAAGATCTCTTGCGGTCATCGGTACGGCCCTACCCCTGCAGCAAATCGATGTCGTCGGCGGTCGCGCCATGACGGCGGCGGCGGAAGATGGCCACGATGATCGCGAGGCCGACGGCGACTTCCGCGGCGGCCACGACGAGGACGAAGAAGACGATCGCCTGGCCACTGACGTCGTTGAGGGCGCGGGAGAAGGCGACGAACGTGACGTTGACCGCGTTGAGCATGAGTTCGACGCACATGAACATCACGAGGACGTTTCGGCGCACGAGCAGGCCGACCGCGCCGATGCTGAAGAGGATCGCCGCGAACACCAGGTAGTAGGTCGGGGTGACCCCGAACGACGCGATCACACCGCTCACTGGTCCTGCTCCTCGAGGTCGTGGAGTTCGACATCGGCCGGGAGATCCGAACGGCGGGCCAGGACGACGCCGCCGATCACCGCGATCACGAGGAGGACGGCGGTGAGTTCGAACGGCCACAGGAAGGACGTGAAGAGGCTCTCGGCCACCGCCTTGATGTTGGTACTCCTCGCCGGAGCCAGGACGCCCCGTGTCGAGGCGGCACCGGTGGCCCAGTGGTTCCAGCCGAGGGCGATGAGACCGACCGCCGTCACCAACCCCAGCCCGATCGCCACCGGACGCTGCGATTTCACAGGGTCGGACAGTGACTCGCTGCGATCGACGCCGAGCAGCATGATCACGAACAGGAACAGGACGACGATGGCGCCCGCGTAGACGATCACCTGCACCGCGGCGAGCAGCTGCGCGTTCTGGATCACGAACAACACCGCGATCGCGATGAGCACCGTCACGAGACTCAGCGCCGAGTGCACGGGGTTGCGCATGAGCACCACGGCGAGCGCACCTACGAGCGCGATCCCGGCGAAGACGAAGAACAGCACGGCCTCAGGCATGGTGATCACCGGCCTCGGGCGCATCGGTGGCATCGACCTGCGGAATGGCGGGCTGGTCGGGGCGTTGGCCCGCTTCGGGCGCGCGCTCGCCGAATCCGAGTTCGCTGCTCCACGCAACGCGGTTCTCGAAGTCGACGTCACCGCTCGGCGCGGTCGCGCGCATCCACGCGCTGGTGTGGTCGTCTTCGCCGCCGAGCCACATCTCCCACGGCTGGCGCTGGGCCCGGCCGTTGTCGTCGACGAGCAACTCGGCCTTGGTGTAGATGGCGTCCTCGCGGTTGGTGAAGGAGAACTCGAACAGCTTCGTCTCGGTGATCGCCTCGGTCGGGCACGCCTCGACGCAGAGGTCGCAGTGGATGCACCGGAGGTAGTTGATCTCGTAGACGAAGCCGTACCGCTCGCCCGGCGACACCGGCGCGTCGGGCGGGTTGTCGGCACCGCGCACGTAGATGCACTGGGCCGGACAGACCCCGGCGCAGAGCTCGCAGCCGATGCACTTCTCCATCCCGTCCTCGTACCGGTTGAGGACGTGACGACCGTGGAACCGCACCGGCTTGGGCCGCTTCTCGTCGGGATACTCCGACGTGATGCGCGGGCGGAAGATCTGGCGGAACGTGACTCCGAATCCCTTGGCGAGTCCCATAGGAGTTAGGCCACCTCGCTGACGGTCTCGTCGCGCTTGGGCATGCACAGGCGCAGCAGCCCGAGGATGAGGATGGCACCACCGAAGGCACCGGGCACCGCGATCCACCGGTCCCAGCCCTGGTCACGGGCGACGACCACGACCGCGGTGACCATGACCGCGAGGAACGCCAACTCGATCAGCCACTTCCACCCGAGGTCCATGAGCTGGTCGTAGCGCAACCGAGGCAGCGACGCCCGGAGCCAGACGGTGCCGAAGAGCAACGCCATGAGCTTGGTGAAGAACCAGAACAGCGGCATGAACCACACGTTGACCACGCCGTGCGCGGGCAGGAAGCCGAGCGCGGGGCCCGACGGTCCACCGAGGAACAGCGTGACCGCGATCGCCGACATGGTGATCACGTTCATGAACTCGGCCAGGAAGAAGATGGCGAATCGGATACCGGTGTACTCGGTGTGGAAACCGCCGACGAGTTCCTGCTCGGCCTCCACCAGGTCGAACGGCGGGTGGTTGGTCTCGGCGACGGCTGCGATCACGAAGATCACGAACGACACGATCGCGATGCTCCAGTACCACTCGGTCACGAACGAGTGCCAGTTCGTCCAGGCCTGCGCGTTCGCGATCCCGCGCGTGCTGAGGGTGCCGGCATGGAGCAGCACCGCCACGATCGACAGACCGAACGCCGCCTCGTACGAGAGCAACTGCGCGGACGCGCGCACCGAGCCGAGGAGCGGGTACTTCGATCCGCTCGACCAGCCGGCGAGCATCACGCCGTAGAGCCCGATGCCCGACATCATCAGCAGGAAGAGGACGCCGATCGGGGGATCGGCGAGCTGCAGGTAGGTCTGATGCCCGGCGATCGAGACCTTCCCACCGATCGGGATGATCGAGAAGGCGAGGAACGCGGGCAGCACCGAGAGGTACGGGGCGAGCCGGAACACGGTGCGGTCGGCCGTGTCGGGGATCGACTGCTCCTTGAAGAAGAACTTGATGCCGTCCGCCAAGGTCTGGAGGATGCCCCACGGACCGGCCTTGTCCGGACCGATGCGGTTCTGCATGTCGGCGATCACCTTGCGCATGAACCAGATGTAGAACATCACCAGGACCAGCAGCAGTGCGAACACCACGATCGTCTTCGCGATGACGATGAGCACCACCGCGAGATCGATCCCGTGACTCAGCAGCGGATCCGACGCCAGGAGCCCACTTATCGCGGTGCTCATCGTTCCCGCTCCTGGCGCGACGCGCCGGGCCGCTCGGGCCCCGCTCCGCTGCAGTCGCGGCTGCACGCCATCGTGGCTTCCGCTGCGCTCATCGGATCGACTCCACGCGGAGATCGGTGATCAGACTCGTCGCGTCGACCAGCGCGTTCGCGCCGCGGTCGGGCAGGTTCCACGCGAGCACCGCGGTCCCCGCCGCGATCGCGACGTCGCCGCGTACGACGAGGTCGAGCTGGCCCCGGGCCGAGGTCACCCGGACCGCGCCCCCGTCGACGACTCCGATGCGGTCCCGGTCCTGGGGGTGGACTCTGAGAACGGCTGTCCGCACGAGTGGGGCGAACCACGGCGTGGCCGTGGTCATGACACCACCGTCGTAGAGGACATGGCTGCTCACGAGGCGCAGAGCGTACGCATCCCGACCGGGCTTGCCCGGAGCCGTGACCGCACCGTCCCACACGTGCAGTGCCGGTCGTGCCAACTCGGGTTCGGGTGCGGGCTCGGCCTCACCGGCGGCGGTGGCCTCACCATCGGCGGCGTCTGCCTCCGCGTCGGACACCGGTTCCGGCTCGGGTTCGGGCGGGATCGGGTCGGCCTGGCCCGGTGCGATCGGCTCCCACGACGCGTCGGTCAGCGCCAGCGAGAGCCGGCCCAGCACCAGATCGTCGGGGTGGTCGGCGATCGGGAGCACCGCGCCGTCGCGGGCCCGGCGCAGGATCGCGCTGTCGAGGCCGGCGAACGCGGGGGCGACCCGGGCGATCTCGTCCTGGACCTCGTCGGCCGTGGCGAGGTCGAAGTCCTCCCGCAGGCGCAGCGCCAACTCGGCCGCGACCCGCCAGTCGGGCATGGACGTACCGTCGGGCGAGATCTTGCGGGTGACCCGCTGGACCCGGCCCTCGACGTTGGTGACACTGCCGTCCTGCTCACCCCACGCCGTGACGGGAAGGAACACGTCGGCCCGCCGATTGCTCTCGGTGAGCATTGTGTCGACTGCGATCACGAACCGGGCGCCGGCGATCCCGGCGGCGGCGAGCGTCGCGTCCGGGCAGTCGGCGACGGGATCCGCGCCGAGCAACACCAGCGCGCCGATGCGGTGCTGCGACGCGGCCTCGAGGATGCCGAGCGCATCGAGACCCCGCTCCTTGGGCACGGCGCCCCACGCGTCCTCGAACCAGTCGCGTCCGGCCTCAAGTTCGACCCGGCCCGGCAGGAATCCCGGGGCCAGCCCGAGGTCGAGCGCGCCGCGCACGTTGCCGCGCCGGAGTGCGACGAGAAAACGGGCCGAGTCGAGGGACGCGAGTTCCGCGATCGCGGCGACCGTGGCATCGGCCCGCTCGGCGAGGTTCGCCCGGCCGACGATGACCACGATGTCGCCGTCGCGACCGGCCAGGGCCGCGGCCGCCGCGTCGATGTCGGCGTCGCCGGCCGCCGAGCCACCGAGTGCGGCGACGATCCGCTGCGCGGCTTCGGCCTGCTCACCCGGCGCGTATCGCACCGAGGCGGCGTAGGGGGCGAGCCCGGTCTCGGTCGCGCTGAGCTCGACGATCGGGACGCCGAGTTCCTCCGCGGCGCGCCGCGCCCGGAGGTACAACACCGGCAACTCTTCTTTGAGATCGATCCCGAGCACGACGATGCCGCGAGCCCGGTCGAGGTCGGCGATCGTCGCGTGCGGTAGGCCGAGCGCGACCTCGGCCGGCAGACCGTCACCCAACTGGGCGTCGACGTTGTCGGTCCGCAGGACACCCTTGGCGAAGCGGGACCAGACGTACGCGTCCTCGTTGGTGCCGCGGGCACCGCCCAGGACCGCGACACTCGCCGCACCGTCGGCGGCCAACGCGTTGCGCAGTCCCTCCGCGGCGGCGTCGAGCGCCTCCGGCCACGAACACGGAACGAGTTCACCCGCGCGTCGCACCATCGGCTGACGCACCCGATCGTCGACGTTGACCGCGTCGTATCCGTAGCGGCCCTTGTCGCACAACCAACCCTGGTTGACCGGTTCGCTGTCGACGCCGAGCAGCCGCACCAACCGGTTCGAGCTGGACTCCAACGCGCCCCTGCACTGCACCGCACACATGGTGCAACTGGTCTCGACCGCACTGAGGTCCCACGGGCGGGCCCGGAAGCGATACGGCTTCGAGGTGAGCGCACCGACCGGACAGATCTGGACGGTGTTGCCGGAGAAGTAGGACGCGAACGGCTCGCCGGGGAAGGTCGCGATCTCGGTATGACCGCCGCGTTCGCTGAAGGTGATCAACGGGTCACCGGCGATCTCGTCGGCGAAGCGCGTGCAGCGGGCGCACTGGATGCAGCGTTCGCGGTCGAGCAGGACGAGGTCGGAGACGGCGATGGGCTTCTCCCAGTGCCGCTTCTCCTCGGTGAAGCGCGACTCCCCCGGGCCGAACGCGAGCGTGGTGTCCTGGAGCGGACACTCGCCGCCACGGTCGCACACCGGGCAGTCGAGCGGGTGGTTGATGAGGAGGAACTCGAGGACGCCGTCCTGCGCGTCCTTCACCGCGTCCGACAACGTGTTCACGACCATGCCGTCGGCGACGGGGGTGGTGCAGGCGGGCGGCAGTCCCCGCACGCCTTCGACCTCGACGAGGCACATGCGACACATGCCGACGGGCTTCATCCGCTCGTGCCAGCAGAACCGCGGGATGTAGGTGCCGTGCTCCTGCGCGGCCTTGATCAGCAACTCGCCCTTGGGTACCTCGACGGTCGTGCCGTCGATCGTGACCTTGACCATCTCGCTCATGACGCGCGCACCGGGATGGAGGGACTGCGGTTCGAGCACATCTCGACGACCTCGTCGCGGAAGTACCGGTGCAGGCTGGCGACGCTCGAGACCACCGACGGACCGAGCGGGCAGATGGTGGTCTGGGTGAACGGTGCGTTGACGACCCCGGGCGAGATCGAGTTGCCGACGTCGAACAGGAGGTCGAGGTCGTTCGGGCGACCCTGGCCGTGGGACATGCGGTACAGCACCTTCTCGACCCAGCCCGCACCTTCACGACACGGCGTGCACTTGCCGCAGCTCTCGTGCGCGAAGAACTTGGCGAGCCGCCACGCGACCAGCACCGGGTTCGTGGTCTCGTCGTAGACCATCACCGCGCCGGACCCGAGCATCACGCTGTAGGTCTGCTGCACGAAGTCCATGTCGAGCGGCGCGTCGAGGTGCTCGTCCGAACCGGTGAGCCACTGGCTCGACGCGCCCCCCGGGATGAAGAACTTGACCTTCCGCCCGTCGGGCACCCCGCCGCCGAGTTCGGGCGACTCGATGAGGTCGCGGAACGTGATACCCAGCTCGACCTCGTAGTTGCCCGGACGCTTCACGTGCCCGGACAGCGAGAAGATGCGGGTACCGGTCGACTTGTTGACGCCGAGTTCCCCGTACTTCGCGCCGCCCATCTGGAGGATGTGCGGCAGCGTCGACAACGTCTCGACGTTGTTCACGACGGTCGGCTTCGCGTAGAGCCCGGCGATGGCAGGGAACGGTGGGCGGATGCGCGGCATCCCGCGCTCGCCCTCGAGGCTCTCGAGCAGCGCCGTCTCCTCGCCGCAGATGTAGGCGCCGGCACCGCGGTGCACCACGATCTCGAGGTCGAAGCCGGAACCTTGGATGTCACGCCCGAGGAATCCACCCGCGTGCGCGTCCTTGATCGCCTGGGTCAGGCGTTCGTAGCCGAGCGCGAACTCGCCGCGCAGATAGACGAAGGCCTGGTTGCACCCGATCGCGTAGGACGCGATCGCGATCCCCTCGATGAGCTGATGCGGGTCGAGTTCGACGAGCATCCGGTCCTTGAACGTGGACGGCTCACCTTCGTCGCCGTTGACTACGAGGTAGCGCGGGAAGGAGTCGGGGGGCAGGAACGACCACTTGGTGGCCGCCGGGAACCCGGCGCCGCCGCGGCCGCGCAACCCGGACGGTCCGACGACCTCGGGGCCGATCGTTGCCGCGTCCATGCCGAGCGCCTGGCGCAACGCGGTGTACCCACCGGACGCGAGGAAACCCTCCATGGTCCAGGAGTCCTGGGGCCGTTCGCGCAGCCGCGCGGTGACGAGGCGGGTCTCGGTTGCGGTCATCGACATCCCTCGGTCATGCCCGGCCCCCGGAGATGGTGCGAGCGCTCAACGTCCCGGACTTGTAGTCGTCGACGACCGCGGCCGCGAGGTCGGGGTTGAGGTGCTCGTGGTACTCGTAGTTCACCTGCATGGAGGGCGCGTTGCCGCAGGCCGCGAGACACTCGACCTCCTCGACGGTGACGTCGGGGTCGGTCGCGTAGCGGTCCTGGAGGTGCTCGAGGATCTCGGGGCCACCGAGTACCAGGCAGGTGACGTTGGTGCACACACTGACGAGATATTTGCCGCACGGTGTGCGCTTGAACATCGTGTAGAAGCTGCAGGTGCCGAGCACCTCCGCCGGGGTGACGCCGACGATCTCGGCGATCTCACGCATCGCCTCCGGGCTCAGCCAGCCGTCCTGGTCCTGCGCGAGGTGTGCGAGCGGCAGGATCGCCGACTTCGCGTGCGGGTACTGCGCCACGATCTCGTGCGCCCGCGCCAGGTTCGTCGCGTTGAAGTTCACCGGTCACCCCGCTCTCGGCCCTGCGGGCCGGGCCGCTCGGGCCCCGCTCGCCGCACCCGGACAACGGAACACCGTGTCGACGACTCGCTCACCGGTCGACCTCGCCCATGATCGGGTCGACCGACGAGATGATCGCGACACCGTCGGCGATCATCCGGTTCTCGATCATCGGGTGCATCGACTGCAGGTTGTAGAAGGACGGGCCCCGGACGTGCATCCGCACCGGCTTCCCCGTTCCGTCACTCACCATGTAGCAACCGACCTCGCCGCGTGGCGACTCGGCGGCCGTGTACGTCTCGCCGGCCGGGACCCGGAACCCTTCGGTGAAGAGCTTGAAGTGGTGGATGAGCGCTTCCATCGACTCGTCGATCCGGGCGCGGGGTGGCGGCGTGATCTTCTTGTCCTGCACCCGGTAGTCGCCGCCCGGCATCATGTCCACGCACTGGCGCACGATCTTGATCGACTCCGCGATCTCGAACAGCCGGATGCGGTAGCGGTCGAAGCAGTCGCCGTTGTCGGCGTAGATGACGTCGAAGTCGACCTGGTCGTACGCGAGGTACGGCTGGGTCTTGCGCAGGTCCCACGCGAACCCCGTGGACCGGAGGATCGGACCGGACGCCGAGAGTGCGAGTGCATCTTCCTTGGTGATCACGCCGACGCCGACCATGCGTTCCAGCCAGATCGGGTTGCCGGTGAGCAACTCGTCGTACTCACCGATACCGCGCTCGACGAGGTCGCACAGGTCGAGACACGCCTGCTGCCAACCGTCGGGCAGATCGGCGGCGACGCCACCCGGACGCACGAAGTTGTGGTTCATGCGCAGTCCGGTGATCAGTTCGAGCACGCGGAGCGTCTCCTCGCGCTCGCGCCACCCGTAGAGCATCATCGAGATCGCGCCGAGGTCCATGCCGTTGGTGGCCTGGAAGAGCAGGTGCGACGCCATCCGGCTCAACTCGGCCAGCAGCATGCGGATCCAGACGGACCGCTCGGGCACCTCGACGTCGAGCAGGTTCTCCACCGCCATCGAGAAGACCAACTCGTTGGCGATCGGCGACGCGTAATCCATCCGGGTCACGTTGGTGCATCCCTGCACGTACGTCAGTTGCTCGCCGGTCTTCTCCATGCCCGTGTGCAGGTAGCCGACGATGGGCTTGGCCCGCACGACGGTCTCGCCGTCGAGTTCCAACATGATGCGCAACACCCCATGGGTCGAGGGGTGTTGCGGACCCATGTTGATGATCATCGTCTGGCTCTCGCCCTCGAGCTCGGGCCACGGCCCGCCCGTCACGACGATCTCGGACTGTTGCGCGAGCAGCTGGCTGCCCTCGTCGGTCTGGCGCTCGAGCCGCTCCTGCTCCATCTGCGCGGCCGTCTCGGTGACGGCGGCGTCGGACGCGGCGACGGCCGCGTCGGCGTCCTCCACTTCCGGCTCCACGTCGATCACTTCGAGCTCGTCGTTCGCGCTCATCTCTTGTCCTCGTGCTCCCGCGGAGCGGGCCGGACGGGCCCCACTTCGCTGATCACGTCGCTCTGCCGATGGGTGCGTTCCGCTGCGTTCATCGGGGTCCCGGGTCGCCCTTGAACGTGACGGGCACGCGTGCCGGTGCGTCGTCCTTGCGCAAGGGGTGGCCGACCCACTCGTCGGGCATGAGGATCCGGGTCAGCTCCGGGTGGCCCTCGAAGGTGATGCCGTAGAGGTCGAAGACCTCGCGCTCACCGAAGTTCATGCCCGGATAGGTCGGGGTGATGCTCGCGATGGTGGGGTCGCCGACCGGGACCTCGGTGATGAGGCGGATCCGTCGGTTGCGGGTGTGCGACAGGAAGCCGGCCACGATTTCGAACCGCTCCGGTGCCACCCCGGCAACGCTGATCCGCTCGACGTCGCCGAGGTGATCGACGGCGGTCACGTCCATACAGGACGTGAACTCCTGCTCGTCGCGCAGGAACCGGGCGGCCTCGGCCCAGTGGGACCGGTCGAGGTAGACGACCGCCTGGCCGTGTGACTCGTGGAAGACCGCGCCCTCGAAGCGCTCGCAGAGCGCGGCGGCGACCTCGTCCGAGATCTCGACGACGGGAACGACCGGCTTGTGCTCTTCTTCACGAGCCTCGTCGGTCTCGGGCGCGGCGGTGTCGGGCATCGGAGTCAGGCGCTCGCGGCCGCGCGCGTGGGCAGGTCGACCAGGACGCCGTCCTGCTGGGCGATCTCGATGCCGGCGCCGCCCGTGGGCGACGCGTCGCGGCGCTTGAGCAGTTCGCCGGTCCGGATCTGCTCGTGCAGGGTGATGATGCCGTGGAGCAGCGTCTCGGGGCCCGGAGGACAGCCGGGGACGTAGACGTCGACGGGCACGATCTGGTCGACGCCCTGCACGATCGCGTAGTTGTTGAACATGCCGCCGCTGCTCGCGCAGACACCCATCGAGATGACCCACTTCGGCTCGACCATCTGGTCGTAGACCTGGCGGAGCACCGGCGCCATCTTCTGGCTGACCCGGCCGGCCACGATCATGAGATCGGCCTGACGCGGACTGGCCCGGAACGTCTCCATCCCGAAGCGGGCGAGGTCGTAGTGCGCGGCGCCGGTGGCCATCATCTCGATGGCACAGCAGGCGAGACCGAACGTGGCCGGCATCACCGAGTTGCGGCGGGCCCAGCGGACCAGATCCTCGAGCCGGCCGGTCAGGAAGTTGTAGGGAACTGCGTCGAGACCCATCGACCTACGCCGCCTCTTGGTCGGCTGTGGGCGTTTCGGGACGCTTTGCCACACCTTCGGGCATTCCGGCGGCCCGCAGCACCGGGCGGACGACGCGGTCGGCAATCTGGCTGACCGGGCCCCACGAGAGCGCGCCGACGCTCAAAAGGTACGCAAAGGGGATGATCAGGACGAGCAGGAACGTTCCCATCAACGCGATCCCGTACCCGCCGAGGGAGCGGAAGATCGTGGAGAAGGGGTAGAGGAAGATGATCTCGACATCGAGGACGATGAAGGTCAGGGCGACCAGGTAGAACTTGACCGGGAAACGCTCGACCGGTTCCTGCTCCGGGACGATGCCGCACTCGTAGGGGGCGGTCTTGGCCTTCGTCGGCCGCTTCACGCCGAGCAGGATCGAGGCGATGAAGCTCACCAGGACGAACAGGATCACCAGCACGACCATTGCGAGGATCGGCAGATACTGCGCCACGTTCTCGCTCCCCTCGTCGTCGATCGGTCCGGTCCCACGCCGGGCGCGCCGAGGCTATCTGACCGCGCGGTGCCAACGGCAAAGTGAGGACGCCGCCCGGTCCGGAACCGAGAGCGACGGTGGGACCTTGGCCTCTGCTCGGGAAGGCAGGGAGCCGAGGAGAATCGCGGTACGGACGGTCGACGGCTGAGTGACAAGAACGGAGGCCGATGCGACGCATGTCGGGTACTGACTCACTGTTCTTGGCGGGCGAGACACCGAACTGGCACCAACACATCTCGGGCCTGGTGATCCTGGACCCGACCGACGCCCCGGGGTACGACTACGAGACGGTCGCCCGCAGCGTCGGTGAGCGGCTTGCCCTGATACCGAAGCTCACCTGGAAGCTCAAGCCGGTCCCCCTGGGGCTGGATCGCGCGGTCTGGGTCGACGACGAGTCGTTCGACCTCCGTCGCCACTTCCACCGAGCGACGGTTCCAGGCCCGGGCGGGCCCCGCGAAACCGCCGAGGCCGTGGCACCGATCCTCAGCCGCCAGCTCGACCGACGGTTCCCCCTGTGGGAAATGTGGTACCTGGACGGGCTGGCCAACGATCGGGTCGCGGTGCTGATGAAGATGCACCATTGCCTGCTCGACGGTGGCGCGGGGAGCGTCCTCGCAACCTTGCTCTTCGACATCGAACCGACCCCACCACCACGCGAGCCCCCGGCGAAGGTCGAGTTCGAGCCGCCACCGAGCGACGTCAGCCTGGTGCTCGGGAGTCTGGTCTCGAGCCTGGGCATGCCGTGGCGGCGCGCGCGGTACGCGGGCCGACTCGTGCAGCGCGGTATCGATCTCGTTGTGCACGCGGCATCGGGGCGGAGCCGACCCGACCTCGCCACGTTGCTCCAGGCACCCAAGACACCGTTCAACCTCCCCATCGGCCCACAGCGCTCCCTGGCCTTCAGCAGCGTCGCGCTCGCCGACGTCAAAGCCGTGGCCCAGCGCTTCGACGTGAAGGTCAACGACGTTGCACTCGCGCTGTGCGCCGGCGCCATCCGTTCGTACCTGCAGGCGTCCGGCGAGCTCCCGGAGCGCGAGTTGACGGCGGGCGCGCCGGTCTCGCTCCGGCGCCCGGGCGACGAATCGATGGACAACCAGCTGTCGTATCTGGTGATGCCGCTCGGTACCCAGTACGCCGATCCGATCGAACGGCTCCAGCACATCGCGGAGCAGAGTCGCGCGGCCAAGGACGTCCACCGCACGATGCGGTCGCATCCCGTGGGCTCGATCGCGGAGACCGCCGCGCCGTTCCTGATCGGGTCACTAATGCGGCTCGCGTATCAGACCCACGTGCTCTCCTACATCCCCGGGATGATGAACACGATCGTCTCGAACGTTCCCGGGCCGCCGGTGGACCTGTACCTCGCCGGCGCGAAGCTCGCCGGGATCTTCTCGGCGAGCGTCCTCCTCGATTGCATGGGGCTCAACATCACGCTGTTCACCTTCGGCGAGCGGGTCGACTTCGGGCTGCACGTCGATCCCGATCTCATCGAGGATCCATGGGAGATCGCCGAGGCGATTCCCGACGCCTTACGCGAGTTGATGCGGGCGGCGGAGCTCGGCGAACCGACGGAGGTCGCAGACGCGTTCGGCTTGTCGTCGGTCGACCTCACCGAAGAAGACGAGGCACCGGGCCCGCGTGCGCCGAGCTCAGACCCGACCATGGCGACACGCTCATGAGGGTGCCGCCCGCGCTTCTCCGCGCGAGCACGGTCGGTGCCGACGTTTCCGCCGGAGTCGGCAGAATCATCGCCTTCGTCCGAACCCTCCGGACGCGGCGGGACTCGATGTCCCGGCCGACCGCAGCCCGGCTCGGGGTGGCCGCGGTGATCGACGAAGCCCTGCTCACCACGTTCCAGATCATCCGGTCACCGCCGCACCCGGATGACTTCGCGCGGCACCTCGACGACGCTCGCACGCTGCTGGAGTTCCAGCACCGGGCACCATCGGGAACGGATCCGGCGGAATACCACGTCCGCCCGGGGCCCGCCGCGTTCTCCGGAGTCGAGCGACGCGTCGGTCATGTCCGTTTCCAGCACGCGTCGTACCCGAGTACGTACGACCCGCCGGAGTCCGTACCCGGCGCCGAGCGCTACCGGGTGCAGACCGAAAACCGGACCGCACATGCGTGGATCCTCGCCCACGATCGGCCGGCGCCATGGATCGTCTGCGTGCACGGCGCCGGGATGGGCGACCCCCTCGCCGACATCTTCGCGTTCCGAGCCGGCGCCCTACATCGGGCCGGGTTCAACGTGGCCATCCCGGTGCTTCCCCACCACGGTCCCCGCGGCGCCGGACGATCGACGGTCGGATTCCCGACCGACGATCCCACCCTCAACTTCCACGGCGCGGCCCAGGCGATTGCCGACGTCCGCGCGGTGCTCGTGGCGATCGAGCAACGCCACGAGGCGGCGATGCTCTTCGGGATCTCGCTCGGCGGTTACGTGGCGGCGTCCGTTGCGGCGCTCGAGCCGTCGGTGCGAGGGGTCGTGGTCGGTGTTCCGGTCGTCGACCTCGCGGCATTGCTCCGAAGACACGCACCCGAGCGCTTCGCGCGCCACCCCCTGTTCGAGCAGCTGTGCGACGTGTCGGAGTCATTGGAGCGGTACAGCTCACCACTGGCGTTGCCAGTGCCGGCAACGGGGATCCGTCGGGTCTGGGCAGGACGGGGCGACCGGCTGGTCCGGCCCGATCAGGTCGACCGGATCGTCGCCCGGTGGGGCGATGCACCGACGTACTGGTACGAAGGCGGCCATATGGGATTCCTGGGTCGGCGCCGGGTGCGCAGCTACACCCGTGACGCCATCGTCGACGCGGGGCTCGGCGAAGTGCGTCGCGGTCGGCTGCGCGCCAGGTCGCCCGACCACATCGACGCCGTGCCGGGAGCACCGTGAGCGGGACTACCCGCTTCGCCTCTCGAGACTGACGGCCGCGCCGGTGCTCGGGTTCCGGATGGTCTTCGGCGACCCGATGACCGCGCTCAGACGCGCTCGATGATGATGGCGGGCGCCATGCCGCCACCGGCGCACATGGTCACGAGACCGAACTGGCCGTCGGTGCGCTCCAACTCGTCGAGGACGGTGCCGATCAGGATCGCGCCGGTCGCGCCGATCGGGTGCCCGAGGGCCATCGCACCGCCGTTGACGTTGACCTTGTTCCGGTCGAGGTCGAGGTCGCGCATGAACTTCTCGGCCACCACCGCGAATGCTTCGTTGACCTCGAACAGGTCGATGTCGTCGAGTGTGAGTCCGGCCCGCTCCAGGACCTTGCGTGCGGCCGGCACGGGGGCGTTGAGCATCAGCGTCGGGTCGTCCCCCATGTTCGACGTCGCCACGACGCGGGCCCGGGCCCGCAGACCGTGGGCCTTCGCGTACCCGGCACTCGCCATGAGCACCGCGCCGGCACCGTCGACCACACCGCTCGAGTTCCCCGCGTGGTGCACGTGGTGGATCTCGAGGTCGGGGTACTTCTGGTTGATCAACTCCCGGAAGGTCGGGTTGTCCTCGTGCCGGTAGTCGGCGATGGCCGGGAAACTCGGGGCCAGCGCCGCCAGTGACTCGACGGTGGTCTGCGGACGCGGGAACTCCTCGTGGTCGAGGGCGACGGTGCCGTCGAGGTTGAGCACCGGGATCAGGCTCTTCTCGAAGCGGCCTTCCGCGATGGCGCGGGCGGCGCGCGCCTGCGACTCGGCCGCGAGGGCATCGAGCGCCTCGCGCGGGATGCCCTCCATCGACGCGATCGCGTCGGCGCACACGCCCTGGTGTGACTGCGGGTGGATCTCCTGGAGGTGCTGGTTGCCCGATCCCATGGGCATCAGGCCCTTCTTCGGGAGGGACATCATCTCGGTCCCGCCGCCGACGACGAGGTCCTCCATCCCGGCCATGATCGCGTTCGCCGCGATGTTGTTGGCGGTGATGCCCGAACCGCAGAACCGGTCGAGCGTGACACCGCTGGCGCGGACGTCGAAGCCGGCGTCGAGGGCCGACATCCGGCCCAGGTCGCCGCTCTGCTGACCGACCTGCGAACTCGTGCCCCACACGACGTCGTCCACGTCGGCGGTGTCGATGCCGGTGCGCGCGACCAGCGCTTCGAGCACGGTACGACCGAGGTGCTGCGGGTGCAGGTGCGAGAGAGCACCCTTGCCCTGCTTGCCGATCCCGCGCGGGGTGCGGCAGGCGTCGATGATCAGGGCGTCGGGCATCAGGGTTCCTCGTCTTCGGGCGATCGCCGGGGGTGGCGGCCCCCAGCATGACCGACGTCCGTTCCCACCGTCCACGCGCCCCGTGCTCGAAGCCCGGGCTGCGCGCCTCGTGCGGCTACGCGCGCCCGGCGGGGAGCGGCGGCGCGCCGAGCGCCCAGCCCAGAAGCGCGAGGAGCGCAGCGGCTGCGGGTCGGACCAGCAGTGGGTCGGCGAGCGGGACCGGCCAGAGCCCGAGCGTGAGGCGCTGACCGATCGGCAGGAGGTCGGCCGCCGCCGCGACGATGACGCCGTAGACCGGCAACATCCGTGTGGGTAGCGACGGAAGTACCAGGAACCGCACGGCCTCCCGCGCGTCCGCAGTCATGGCGAGGTCGGGCGCGTTGACGATCCAGGCCGAGAGGGCCGCCGCAGTCTCGGGCACGTCCATGGCGCCGAGCCGACGACCGAGCACCGCCATCTCGGCGACGTAACGGTCGGCCTCGGCATCGTCGAGGCCAGGCCCGTACCGGCGGTACGCGGCGAGGAACGAGTCGACCTCGACGTTGTGGACCCACGCGAGCAGGACCGGGTCACTCGCCTCGTACGCGCGGCCGTCGGCCGCCGTGCCGCGCACCTTCCGGTGGACGGCCCGCACCATCGCGACGGCCCGCTCGGCCTCCGGCGTGGTGCCGTAGGTGGTCGCCGCGACGAAGCGACCCGTACGCGCGAGGCGACCGAGTGGGTCGTCACGGTACGCGGAATGTTGTGCGACCCCGGCCATCGCGAGCGGGTGCAGCACCTGGAGCAACAGGGCGCGGACCCCGCCGATGAGCATCGAACGGTCGGCGTGGACCCGCCAGGTGACCGAACCCGGGCCGAAGAGACCGGGGTCTTCCTCGGTCGCGAACTCCAGTTCCGGCTGACCGGTGGGCTGGCCGGCGAGCGCGGAACGCGCCGCGTTGCGCATCAGCGAGCGGGCCGGCGCGAGCGCCACGCCGGACGCGATGCCGATCACGCGCGCCACAGGTTGGAGGGTCGGGACCGGGACTCGCACGGGGCGAAGTCTTCCAGACTCCGGTGGCGGCCCGAACCGCGGCCGAGTCGGTGCGCGAGGTTCGCGTCAGCCGGCGAGCAACTCGGTGACCCGGCGCACCCGCTCGCCGTGGACCGTCTCCTCGCGCCCGTTCTGACGGAGCAGCTTGGCCACCTCGGGATCCGGTTCGGCGTCCGCCCACTTCTGGTACCCGGCATCGCCGTCGAGTTCGGCCTGCACGATGGCGGGGAACAGCGCCGCGTCGATGTGATCGGGCAGCGGGATCGCGAACCGCGTCTGCATCTCGGCCGACGGTTCGAACTGGCCTCCGAGCTTGAGTGCGATGGCCCGTTGCAGGCGCCGCGCGTGACCGACCTCTTCGCGTCCGTTCTTGCGGAGGAGGTCAGCCGCCTCGGCGTGGTCGATCCGGTCCGCGAGCGCGAAGTAGAAGTCCTCACCACTGCACTCAACCTGGAACAGCAGCTTCATGCCAGCGACGTCGAGGGCCTCGAGGGCGGCGACCCGGGCCGCGGCGGAGAAGAAGTTCGGTTCGCTCATGCGATCGACCCTAGGTCCTCCGACTGCACGGTGACAGGGGCACCCGGGCGCAGGAACGGCCGTCGATCGGTAGGGTCCCGACGTGCCCGACGACCTGGCCGCGACTGCGCAACTGATCCACGAGCTCCTCCGCATGGCGCCCAACTCCGCGCCCTCGTCGCGGGCACTCCACGCGAAGGGGGTCGTCGCCTCCGGCACGTTCCGGGCCAGTGGCGCGCTGGCCGGACGCACCACCGCCGCGCATCTCGTCGCCGGCTCCACGCCCGCGCGGGTCCGGTTCTCCCACCCCGGCGGCGACCCACACGTCTCCGACGCGATCCCGAGCGGGCGCGGCCTCGCCGTGAAACTGCGGACCGCCCACGGTGCGCACGACCTGGTGGCGGTCAGCTCCCCGGCCTTCCTCGTCCGGGACGGTGCCGCGTTCGTGGAACTGATCCTCGCCCGCGCGCCCGATCCCGAGACCGGCGCGCCCGATCCGGCACGCATCGGCGCCTTCCTCGAGGCGCACCCCGAGGCACTGCCCGCGATCCAGGCCGCCCTGTCGGCGACGGTGCCCGCGAGTTACGCGACGGTGGCGTACAACAGCCTGCACACCTTCCTGCTCGCCGATGCCGACGGCCGGCACCAGCCGATTCGGTACTCGTGGGCGCCGATCGACGGCGTCCACGCGGTCGAGGAGCCCGGGTCCGTGTCACCCGACCATCTGCTCATCGAACTCACCGGCCGCCTGGCCGACGGACCGGCGAGCTTCGACCTCGTCATCCACCTGGGCGCGGCCGACGATCCCGTCGACGACCCGACTGCGATCTGGCCCGAGCGGCCGACACTCGTCGCCGGGCGACTCGAGATCACCGCGATCGAAGCGGACGCGGAGCCGGTGATCTTCGATCCCACGAACGTGCTCCCGGGGGTCGAGATCCCCGAGGGGGACGAGATCCTCGCGTTGCGGCGGCTCGTGTACGGCCTGAGCTACACGCAACGCACGAGCTGACATACGCCGCGCCGATCAGCGGCACGCTTCCTGGTCGCCCGCGGTATCGGGGTCGAACCCGGAACGGTCGACGCACCAGTCCCACAGCCGTCGTCGCTCCGCCGGGGTATCCGAGCGCCGCGTCGACGGAAGGCGGTGGATGCTCCGGGGCCGGCGGTCCAGCCAGAACTCACCGGTCGTTCGCAGCGGGTCACCATCGTCGGCCGCGAGCCACGCCAGCGTGTCCGCACCCTGGTCCGGACTGCGCAACAACGGTCCGAGCACCCGGCGGAACGTCGGGAGCGACTTCCGCACGCCCGGGGTATCGGCCCACCCCGGATGCAACGCGTGCACGACGACGCGGTCCGGGGCGAGGCGTTCCGCCCACAGCTGCGCCAACGTCACCTGCGCCCGCTTGGCGCGTGCGTATGCCGTCGTACCGTCGTAGTCGGCGGGACCCATCTCGAGGTCGTCCACCGCCAGCGGCTGCGAGTACATCCCGCCCGACGCCATCCACAGGACGCGGGACGGCGCCGTGGCGCGGAGCGCGTCGAGCAGCAACCCGGTGAGGAGGAACGGCCCCACCACCTGGCTCGCCACGGTGCGCTCGATTCCCTGCGGCGAGCGCTCGTAGTGCTCGTCGAGCGCGCCCGCGTTGTGGATGAGGACGTCGACACCGTGGTGGCGCGCCGTGAGTTCGGCGGCGGCCGTCCTGATCGCGACGAGGTCACCGGTGTCGGCGATCACGAAGTTCGCCGATCCAGAGCCGGGCTCCGCATTGAGTTCGTCACACGTCCGCGTCGCACGTCCGGGATCGCGGGCGATCACCTCGACCGTGGCTCCGGCTGCGACGAGCATCCCGGCCGCGGCCCGCCCGAGACCCGACGTGGCACCGCTCATCACCACGACCCGGCCGGAGAGGTCGTCACCGTCGACCGGCGTCCAGTGGAAGAGCCGCGACCGGACCTCGTATCCGATGCGGGTGAAGCTCGGCCCGATCCCGATCTCGAGTCCGCGGTCGATCGTTTCGGCGACGGTCATGGTGCGCAACCTCTCACGATGCTCCTCGTCTCGGCGCCGGCAGCACCGCATGCTCATGGTACGGAGCGGTAGTCACGCGCGGATCAACGTCGTCGCGTCGACGACCACTCGCCGCGCGCACCCCGCCCGCGCTCGGCCGGCGGCGCGCCGCGACGGTAGGTTCGCCCGGCGATGGAACTTCCCGAACGCACCGACGTCGTCATCGTCGGCGCCGGTCTCGCCGGGCTCAGCGCGGCTCGGACGCTGGCCGATGCCGGACGCGAGGTCCTCGTGCTCGAGGCATCCGACGGCGTCGGTGGCCGGGTCCGGACCGACTCCGTCGACGGATTCCGGCTCGATCGTGGGTTCCAGGTCGCGCTCACGGCGTACCCGGAACTCGCGCGGCAACTCGACCTCGACGCGCTCGACCTCCGTGCGTTCGACCCCGGTGCGCTCGTGTGGGCCGATGACCGGCTCCACACCGTCGGCGATCCCATCCGTATGCCCCACGCGGTGCTCTCGTCCGCGCTCGCCCCCGTGGGTTCGGTCGCCGACAAGGCGCGGCTCGCCCGCCTGTTGCTGCGACTGCGCCGCGCCGATCCGCGCGCCCTGCTGCGGGGACCGGACGGGACCACGCTCGACGCGTTGCGCGCGGAGGGGTTCAGCCCCACGATGATCGACCGGTTCTTCCGGCCCTTGTTCGGGGGAATCCAGCTCGACCCCGCGCTCACGACGAGTCGCCGGATGTTCGACGTGGTGTTGCGGTGTCTCGCGGTGGGCGACTCTGCGGTGCCGGCCACCGGGATGCAGGCGATCCCCGATCAACTCGCAGCGCACCTCGGCGCCGGCACCATCGCGCTCGAGACGCCCGTGGCATCGGTCGGAGACGGCGCGGTGACGACGGTGGACGGGCGCCGGGTCGGTGCCCACGACGTGATCGTCGCAACCGAAGGCCCGGCCGCATCCGCGCTCCTCGGCCTCGCGCCCGTCCGATCGCGATCGGTCTCGTGCGTCTGGTTCGCGGCCGACGAACCACCGCTCGCCGACAAGCTCATCGTGCTCGACGGCATGCACTCGGGACCGGTGCTCAACGTCGCGGTGATGAGCAACGTGGCACCCGAATACGCGCCGTCCGGGCGGGCGTTGATCGCGTGCGCGTGTCCCGGCGGCGGTGACGAGCAGAACACCGCGATCGACGCTCGGCGCCAGATGCGCGGGTGGTTCGGCGCGGTCGCCGACCGGTGGACGCACCTCCGGACCGACGTGATCGTCCACGGTCAACCCGAGTCGCGTCCGCCGTTCCGCCCGAAGCAGTCGGTGGTGGTCCGGCCGGGTGTCCTCGTGTGCGGTGACCACCGCGACACGCCGTCGATCCAGGGAGCGTTGTTCTCGGGTCGCCGGTGCGCCGAGGCGATCGTCTCCGGCCGGCGCTGACCGGCCGGAGACCACCGGACTACTGCGTGCCGGGCCAGACGTAGGCGATCGCGATTCCCATGACGTCGGTGAGTGGCTGCGAATTGTCGTAGCGCGCCGTCAATGTGTACGGCTTCCCCTTGATCACCACGTTGTGGGCAGGGCAGGGGTCGATCCACATCGGCGGATCCATCATGCCCATCGTCATCCCCATCGCGGTGTCGTAGTGGGCGGTCATCACGCACTTCGCGCCGGTGAAGTCGTCACGCAGGGTCAGGTCCACGCCGCCGCCGTGGAGGTGGCCGCCGGCGTAGACCATGATCCCGTCGGTCGGTGCGTTCCAGGTGCGCGCCTTGCTGTATGTGCTGCCCATCCCGCCGTTGCCCGGAACGTTGTAGACCGAGCCACCGCAACCCGTGACATCGGCGAAGTAGGGCACGACGTTGCGCGTGTTCGACGCGTTCGCGCCGGTCTCGTAGCCGACCGTGTACTTGATGTACACCTGCATCGGCATGGTCGACAGGTTCATCACGTGCCAGAGCGAGTCCCAGCGGTCGCTGCTCCCGACGAGGTACGCGTAGGGGTTCGGCAGCCGGAGTGGCGTGCGCTCCGCGCCGGCACCCGAGAACCGCTCCTCGCGGCCTGGACACAACACGTCGGTGTGCGCGGAGTCCATGAGCAGCACGTGGTGAAGGTGGGCCATGTGGCGCGGGATCGGTGTACCCGACGCGTCGACGAGGTCGAAGTCCATGCTCGTGATACCGAACGAACCCGCCGGGCGTGGCACGTTCGACTTCGTAGTGTCGCTCTCGGATCCGGGCTGGCCCATCGCCGCGAGATTCAACGGTCCGATGGTGTACGAGCTGACCGACTTGGTCCCACCGCCGCTCGGCGCGTTGGTGAGCGCCACACATCCGGTCGACAGCAATGCCACCGCCGCGAACATCACTCCGACTCGCAGTTGCCTGGACCTCATGGTTCGACCTTCCCCCGAAAGTTGCGTTGACTGCGCAACCTAGCGGTGAACTCGTGAGCGTGCGATGAAAGAATTGTGATGATCGTGTGAGGCGGGGGGCCCCCGCGGGGCCCCGGGGGGCCCCCCGCCGCATGCGCCGGGTGGACAAAACGGAGGGGTCCCGGCGGTC
>JBBSBV010000034.1:0-44499 GCA_038250905.1 Acidimicrobiia bacterium | reverse complement strand
GCCACCGAGGTTGCGGGCGCGATCGACGACGTCGACGTCCAACTCGTACCCGACCGGTGAACTGACGGTGAGATCCAGGCCGGTGAGCGCGGCGCCGAAGGCCAGCGACGCGGCCACGTTGTTCCCGTCGCCCACGTACGCGACCCGGCGACCCTCGAGGCCACCGAGCAGTTCGCGGATCGTGAACAGGTCGGCCAGCGCCTGGCACGGGTGACCCCGATCGGACAGGAGGTTGACGATCGGGACGTCGACCGCGACGGCCATGCGATCGAGCACCGTGTGGTCGAACACCCGCACCGCGATGATGGCGTGGAAGCTGGCGAGCGTGCGCGCCACATCCTCGGCCGATTCGCGTTCGTCGATGCTGATCTCGTCGTGGCGGATCGAGATCGGATGACCCCCGAGCGAGACCACCGCCATCTCGCCGCTGTTGCGCGTGCGGGCCGACGGCTTCTGGAACACGAGCGCGACGCCGCATCCCGCCAACGCCTGCGGGATCGGGGTCCCCGGCACCTTCCAGGCGGTCATGGTGTCGAGCAGCGTGGCCAGCTCACCATGGGACAACTCGTCCACTTCCAGGAAATCACGCATCCCGTACCACCTCCGAGAAGATCTGCACCGCTTGGCCGATGTCGGCGTCGGCCACCAGTAACGGCGGCGCGAAGCGGACGACGGTCGGCGTCACCGCGTTCACCACCAGACCACGGTGGAGACAGTCCGTCGCGATGGGTCCGGCAGCTTTGTCCGCAGCCATCTCGGCGCCGAGGAGCAATCCCGCGCCGCGCACGGAGACGACCCCGTCGACCGCGAGCAGGCCGGCGGTGAGCCGCTTGCCCGCGGCCGCGGCGCGTCGGGGTACGTCCTCGCGTTCCATCACGTCAAGCGTCGTCAGTGCGGCCCGTGCGGCGAGCGGCTGACCGCCGAACGTCGAGGCGTGGTCGCCGGGCTTGAACGCGGACGCGACGTCGGCCCGGGCCCAGCACGCGCCGATGGGCATACCGTTGCCGAGCGCCTTGGCCATCGTGACCACGTCGGGGCGGACGTCGCCGCCGTGCTCGAAGCCGAACCAGCTGCCGGTGCGGCCGAGCCCGGTCTGGACCTCGTCCATCATCAGCAGCACCTCCCGCTCGTCACAGAGCGAACGGAGGCCCTCGAGGTATCCGGGCGGAGCCGGGTTCACGCCGCCCTCCCCCTGGACCGGCTCCATGAGCACCGCACACACCCGTTCGTCCATCGCGGCCGCGGCGGCGTCGAGATCCCCGAACGCGACGTGGCGGAAACCCGACGGCAGCGGCTGGAACGTCTCCTGCTTCTGGGGCTGCCCGGTGGCGGCGAGGGTCGTGAGCGTGCGGCCGTGGAACGAGTTGAACGCACTGAGGACGTGGTAGCGCTCGGGGCCGCCGTTGGCCTGCCCGTACCGGCGCGCCAACTTGATCGCGCACTCGTTGGCCTCGGCCCCCGAGTTGGCGAAGAAGACGCGCCCCGCGGTTCCCGTGGCCGAGGTGAGCAGCAGGTCGATGCGCTCCGCGAGCCGCGGTTGCACGTCGTTCAGGTAGAGGTTGGAGACGTGGGCGAGGGTCCGGGCCTGGTCCGCGATGGCATCGGCCACCTCCGGATGGGCATGGCCGAGCGAGACGGTGGCCAGGCCGGTCAGGAAATCGAGGTACTCCTTGCCCGCGCTGTCCCACAGGCGGGTCCCCGCGCCACGCACGAACGCCACCGGGAGCCGGCCGTAGGTCTGCATCACGTGGTCGGCGTCGAGTCGGATCAACTCCGCGAGCAACGGATCCGGTGTGGTTGTGGATGCGCTCATGCTTCTACCGCTCCGACCATGGTTCCGATTCCTTCGCGGGTGAAGAACTCGAGCAGCAACGCGTGCGGGACGCGTCCGTCGAGGATGTGGGCGCGGGTCACGCCGTGACGCAACGCGTGGATGCAGGACGTCAGCTTCGGGATCATCCCCGCGCTCGCCTTGCCGTCGGCGACGAGTTGCTCGAGTCCGTCGGCGTCGATCTGCGCGATCAACGAGTCCTCGTCGGGGAAGTCGCGGTACACGCCGGCGACATCGGTGAGGTACACCAACTTCTCGGCGCCCAACGCCTCGGCGATGGCACCCGCGACCGCGTCGGCGTTCACGTTGTAGGCCTGGCCGGCCTCGCCCATCCCGATGGTGGCGATCACCGGGATCAGCTCCTCGCGCAGGAGTTTGTGGAGGATCGACGCGTCGATGCCGCTGACGTCACCGACGAACCCCAGCCGCTCGTCCCGAGGTTCCACGCTGATGAGCCCGGCATCCTCACCGGAGAGTCCCACTGCGGCGGAGCCGTGCTGGTTGAGTGACGCGACCACCTCGCGGTTGACCTTGCCGACGAGGGCCATCCGTGCGATATCGACGGTCTCGGCGTCGGTGACGCGGTGCCCGTCGAAGAACTCGGGCTCCTTCCCGAGCCGGCGCATGAGGTCGCTGATCTGCGGTCCACCACCGTGCACCACCACCGGGTTCATGCCGACGAGGCGCATGAGGACGACGTCCTGCGCGAACAGGTCGGAGAGTTCCGGTCGGTCCATTGCATGGCCGCCGTACTTGATCACCACCGTGCGCCCACTGAACGCGCGGATGTACGGCATCGCCTCGGCGAGGATGTGCGCCTTCTCCTCCGCCTGCGCCCGGCGTGCATCAACCGTCATCAGCTCGTTCCTCGGTTCTCGTCGATGTAGGCGTGTGAGAGGTCGGTGAACAGCACGGTGGCGGTGCCGTGACCGGTGTGCAGGTCGCAGACGACCTCGATCTCGGGCTCGGCCATGACCGCGGCGAGCACCCCGCCGTCGGTGCCGGCGTCGATCCCGGCCCGGCACGCGATCGTCCCGTTGTAGGAGATCTCGACCGCCTCCGGGTCGAACATCGCGCCGCTCGCCCCCAACTCCGAGAGGATGCGGCCCCAGTACGGGTCCTCGCCGTTGAACGAGCACTGCACCAGCTGCGACCCCGCGACCCCGCGTGCCGCCCGACGCGCGTCCTCCGCGTTGCGGGCCCCGACGACCTTCACCCGCAGCAGCTTGGTGGCGCCCTCCGCATCGCGGGCCATCTGCTCGGCGAGGGAACCACACACGTCGGCCAGGGCATCGGTCAGCGCATGGACATCGGCCCGGCCGTCGATCGTGGTCCCCGACTCGCCGTTGGCGAGGACGAGCACGGTGTCGTTCGTGCTCATCGAGCCGTCCACCAGGAGTTGGTTGAACGTGACCGCGACCGCGTCGCCGAGCGCCTGCTGGAGCACGGCCGGATCGACTGCGACGTCGGTAGTGAGCACGGCCAACATCGTGGCCATCGCCGGAGAGAGCATCGCCGCGCCCTTGGCCATCCCACCGACGCGCGCGCTCGTGGTGCCGACCCCGGCGACCGCTTCCTTCCGGACGGTGTCGGTGGTGAGGATCGCGTCGGCCGCGGCCGTGGCGCCGTTGAGATCCGAACAGAGCGCGGGGATGCCCGTCGTCAGCGGGTCCATCGGCATGAAATAGCCGATGAGTCCGGTGGAACAGACCAGGACGTCGTCCGCCTCACATCCGAGGCCCGCCCCGGTGAGTTCGGCCATGCGACGCGCATCGATCCGGCCCTGTTCACCCGTCGCAGCATTCGCGTTCCCGGACGACAGGACGACCGCGGCCGCCTGCCCGTCGGCGAGGTGGGCCCGGCTGACCTGCACCGGCGCCGCACACGCGATGTTGGTGGTGAACACCCCGGCCGCCGACCCGGCCCGGCCGTCGTCGGTCGCCACGATCGCGAGGTCGGGAACGCCGTCGGGTTTGATGCCACAGGCCGCGCCCCCCGCGACGAACCCCTTGGCTGCTGTCACGCTCATCTTGTCCCCTCTCGACCCTGCGGGCCGGGCCGGTACGTGTGATCCGACGCCTCGCTCACGGCCACATCCCTACGGTCGGGAGTGCGGTGGTCTCGGGGAGGTCGAGGAGCAGGTTGGCGTTCTGGACGGCGCCACCCGACGCGCCCTTCACGAGGTTGTCGAGCACGCTGAGTGCGAGCACCCGGCCGGTGCGCTCGTCGAAGCGCACGGTCACGAGGCAGGTGTTCGCGCCGGTTGCCGCCTTGGTCGGCGCCGGATCGTCGACGACGACCACGAACGGCTCCCCCGAGTAGTACTCGCGGTAGGTCGCGAGCAGCGATGCCGTCGACAGACCGTCGACGATCGGTGTCGCATGGCACGTGGCCTGCATCCCGCGCACCATGGGCACGAGGTGCGGTGTGAACAACGCCTGGACCGGCGACCCGGCGACCTTGCTCAGCGTGCGTTCGATCTCGACCGTGTGCCGGTGGCCGAGCAGTCCGTACGCGCTCACGCTCTCGTCGACCTCGGAGAAGTGACTCGTCACCTTGAGTCCCCGACCGGCACCGGAGACACCCGACATCGCGTCGACGATCACGTGCGGGTCGACCAACCCGGCGGCGAACAGCGGCGCCAGTGCGATCGACGCCGCCGTCGGGTAGCAACCCGGCACCGCGACGTTGCGCGCCGCGAGGATGTCGGCTCGGTAGAACTCGACCATCCCATAGGCGAACTGGTCGATCAGTTCCGGTGCCTGGTGGGCCTCGCCGTACCACTGCTCGTAGTCGGCCGCGCCGAGCCGGAAGTCGGCCCCGAGGTCGACCACGTGGCCGACCTCGCCGATCAGCTTCGGTACGAACGCCTGGGACGCGCCGTGGGGCATGGCCAGGAACACCACATCGAGTCCGGCGACCGCCGCCGGGTCCATGGCCGCGTACTGGAGGTGCGGGTACGCCGCGGCGAGGGACGGGTACAGCCCGCCCACCCGGGCGCCGGCGTTGCTGTCGGCCGTGACCGTGACCACGTCGATGTCGGGATGGGTGGAGAGCAGCCGGAGGAGCTCGGCACCTGTGTACCCTGACCCCCCGACGACTGCCGCTTGATACGCCATGACGAATAGCATACATCCCAATGCATAATGATGCGGGTCTTTCCGGAGTCCCGTTCTCGGGCCTGGAGGTCGGCGCCACCTTCGGGCCCGTCGTCTATGACGTCTCGGACGCCGCCAACGACCGCTACTGGCAGGCGGCCGGTGTCGAACACCCCGCCCGCGACGCCGGATTCCTCTATCCCCCGCTGGCCGCCAACCTCACCATTCTCGCCCTCCAGACCGTCGCCCCGGCGCCGTTGCTGCACACCCATCAGCACCTCGAGTGCCACCGCGCGGTCCGGGCCCCGGCACCGCTGACGGTCGCCGGCACCGTGACCGGCCGGTTCACCCGCCGCGGCCGCGAGTACCTCGAGGTCACCGCCGAGATCGCCACCGAGATCAGTGGCGCCGACGCGCCGCTCTGGACGTCGGTCGCCACCTTCATCGCGGCCGGAACCGAATCGTGAGCGCGCCGCGGCAGCGGTCGCTGCTCCTGACCGCCGACCTGCTGCGGTTGTACTCACGGCGGGGCAACTACCACTCGGACCCGGAGGCTGCGGCCGGCATCGGGTACACCCGCCTCGTCGCTCAGGGAATGCAGGTGGCCGGTCCCGCGTACGGCCTCCTGCTCGACGAGTGGGGTGAAGACTTCCTCACCCACGGTGCGATCGACCTGAAGTTCGTCGGGATGGTCGTCGACGGCGAGACCGTGGATGCGTCCGTGACCCCTTCGACACCCGGCGCCGCCGAGATCGTCGTCACCGTGGGAGACCGCACCGCCGTCGTGGGCACGGCCGCCCGCAACCCGGAGGCACCGTGATGCCACTCCCCCGCCACCCGTGGAACACCGAGTTCACGTGGACCGACCACGCGGGACCGTACCGACGGGTGACCGCCGACCAGGCGCGCCAGTACGACGAACTCGGCTTCTTCGTCCTCGAGGACGCGGTGGACGACGTGACACTGGCCGCGCTCACCGATGCGATCGAACCGCTCGACGCGGAGGTGATGGAGTTCCTCGCGACGCGTCCCGACGGCCGGTTCAGCATCGCGGGGGTCGACACCGTCTCCATTGCGTTGCACCCATCCGTGCGCGCGTCGACGTGTCGTGAGTTCTGCGCATCGACGCTCATGGCCGACCTCGGGCACGACCTGATCGGCCCCGACGTACGGCTCTACTGGGACCAGGCCGTCTACAAACGGCCGCGCGGCGCGGAGCCCGTCCTCTGGCACCAGGACAACGGTTACACCTACATCGATCCCCAGGCGTACCTCACGGTCTGGGTGGCCCTCACCGACGCGACCCCGGAGAACGGCTGCATCTCGGTCCTGCCCGGCGTGCACCGCTCCGGCACGGTTGCGCACCGCAACACCCCACTCGGCTTCGAGTGCTGTGTGGATCCCGACGGTGCCGTGCAGGTCCCGGTGCGCGCCGGTTCGACCGTGGTGTTCTCCTCGCTCACCCCGCATGCCACCGGCCGCAACCACACCGACGAGATCCGCCGCGCCTACATCGTGCAGTACGCCCCCGACGGAGCCGTTTGCCTCCGCGGCGACCCCGACACCGGGCCGCCGGTCAGCCGCGATCTCCAGGCCGACCCGAGTCGTCAGTTCCTGCTGCCGGCGAGCTGACCACGGCCGCGAGCGTCTCGTCGTCACGGGCGGGCGCCGCCTCCAACCGGTTGCGCTGGTCGAGCACGTAGAGCAGTCCGAGCGACGGGAAGATCACGACCGCAGCCACCACGGTGACCACGATCACGGCGGTGAGGGTCCCGCTCGGCGCCGCGCCCTGTTCCACCGTCAGCGACGTCGGCAGCAGATACGGCCACTGCGCGACGCCCCAACCCCAGACCACGGTCGCCACCGCGCCGATCGCGAAGAACCGCGCCCAGCGCAGCGAGTCGCGGAGCAGCAGGGTCAGCGTGATGACACCGCACACCGTCGACACGATCACCAGTGGCAGGGCCCGGTCGGTGAGATGCCGGTGGAGATGCACGGCGTCCTCCTTCATCACGAAGTAGCCCGCCAGCGCCAGGACCCCGGCGACCATCGCCGCGCCGATGGCCCGGCGGCGGAAGTATCCGACGAGGTGGCGCTCACCGAGGCGGTGGGCGTCCGACGCCAGGAACACGGCCGCGAGGTAGGCGCACACCGTGACCGCGAGCAGTCCCCCGACGATCGACGAACCGTTGATCCACGATGCCCACCGGTCGCCCGCGGTTCCGCCGGTCGGAACCCGGCCCGACACCACCCCACCGACGACCGCGCCGAGGCAGTACGGCACCACCACCGACGAGATCGCGAACGCGCCGCCGAAGATCCGCTGCTCGGCGACGTCTGGCACCACCTTGCGGAACGCGAACCCCGCGCCTCGCAACACGATGCCGAGTGCGGCGATCGACAGCGGGACGAACAACGTCAGCATGATCGACGCGAATGTCTCGGCGAAGGCAGTCCACAGCACCACGAGCACGAAGATCAACCACACGTGGTTCGCTTCCCACACCGGACCGATCGCGTCCTCGATCAGTGCGCGTGGTTCGCGACCCCGCTCCGCCCCGCCCGCGAGCAGATCCCAGAACCCCGCGCCGAAGTCGGCGCCCCCGAACACCGCGTACGCACTGATCCCGAGGAACAACACCACCGCGACCAGATCCGCCTCAGTCACGTCATTTCCCCTCTTGGCCCGCGGCCGCGGGTCGACCGGGGTCGGGCGCGTAGGGACCGACGGTGTCCTGACCCTCGCGCCAGCGCCGGGCCATCGACCGCAGCACGAAGATGGTCGCCGCCGCCACCGCCAGGTAGACGACGAGCACGACGAGGAACGTGATCCAGACCCCCGAATCGCTCGTGACCCCACTCGACACCCGCATGAAACCGCGCACGATCCAGGGTTGACGTCCGACCTCGGTGACCACCCACCCGGCCTCGAGCGCAAGCACCGACGCCACGCCCGCGACCGTGGCGGCCCGCAGGAACCATGCGGTCTTCGGCAGGTCCTTCTTGCGCCACCAGGTGAGCCCGAACCACACCGAAAGCAGTGCGAGCGCGGTACCGAGACCCAGCATGAGGTCCCACGCGAGATGCACGACGTTGGCCTGCGCGAACGTGGGCCGATCCCGCGCCGCCACGGCCCGCAACCCCTCGATCTTCGTGTTCACCGAGTAGCCGGAGAGCAACGACGCGACGTCGGGGATGCGGATACCGCCGTGCAGGCGGCCGTGCGAGTCGAGGTACCCACCGAGCGTCTCGGGCACGTGGTCACCGGTCCGGGTGACGAGTTCGATGGCCGCGAACTTGGTGGGGTCGTCGTGGTACACGGCCCGGGCCACGAAGTCGCCCACCACCATCTGGAGCGGCGCGGCGATGGCTGCGATCGTGAACGGGATCAGGAACCCGAGGCGGTGGTAGCGATCGCGCCGGCCGCGGAGCATCGCGAAGGCATAGACCGACGCGATGAGGAACCCGCCGACGAGGTACGCCGCGATCAGCATGTGGATGGTCTCGTAGGGAAAGGCGCGGTTGAAGATCACCTTCAGTGGCTGGACCGATTCGACCTTGCCCGCGGCGTTCAGCCGGAATCCTGCGGGTTGGTTCATCCACGCGTTGGCCGCGATGACCGACGCGGTGCCACCGATGCCGGAGACGACGATCGGCACCCCCGACCACCAGTGCATCCGAGGTGGGAGCCGGTCCCAGCCGTAGATGTAGATCGCGAGGAAGATCGCTTCGAGGAAGAAGAAGAGCCCCTCGATCGCGAATGGGATGCCGAACGCATCGCCGAACCGACCCATGAACCGCGGCCACAACAAGCCGAACTCGAAAGTGAGCACCGTGCCGGTTACGGCGCCGACCGCGAAGGTCACCGCGAGCACCTTGGACCAACGCCGGGCAAGCAGACGCGCGTCGGCGTCATCGTGCTTCATGGCGCGCCGTTCGGCAACCAGGATCATGAACGCCCAGGCGACCCCGAGCGGCACGAGGATGATGTGCACGCCCAGCGTGAAGGCCATCTGCGCCCGCGCCCAGGGCAGCGGGTCTACGGCGAGGAGCATCGGTTTCGAGTGTAGGAGTGAGCCGGACCCGACTGGGGGCTCCGCGAGCGTCAGTTTCCGATCGACTCGATTCGACACGCGTTCTGGTAGCTACAGCCCGCGATTTGCGATCACATTGCGGGGGGTGGGTCGACCGCAGCGAGTTCGGCCTCGAGGCGGGTACGCAGTTCGGTCGGGATCGGGGTGGAGTCGTGGGTGCCCGGCTGCACCGACACGTAGGTGATGGTGCCGACACACACGAGGCGGTCGGCGACGGTCGCCGTGTAGCGCACGTCGAACGACTTGGTGCCGAGCCGTACCGGCGCGACCGCGATGGCGACGAGTTCGTCGAAGCCGGCCGGACCGCTCCACTCCAGACCCGCCTTCACCAGCATCACGTCGAAGTCCTCGAAGAACGCGACCGAGGCCTCGTAGCCGAGGTGGCCGAACCAATGGGTACAGGCCTCGTCGAAGTACGTGAGCCAGTGGGCGTTGAACACCACACCCTGCATGTCGACCTCGGCGTAGCGCGGTCGGACCGTGTGGACGAACGGCATCTCAGCTGCGCAGCTCGGCGTGATGCACCTTCACGACTGCGTCGATGCAGCGCTGCCAGACCTTGGTCAGCTCGGCATCCGTAAGGGTTCGATCGGCCGCCCGGAACCGAAGCGCGATCGTGAGACTGCGCCGCCCCGCCCCCAACGCCTCGGACCGGAACTCGTCGAAGACCCGGACGTCCTCGACGAGATCCCCGCCCGTCGCGCGCAACGTCGTCAGCACCGCGCGGGCGGGCACCGACTCGTCGAGCACGAACGCGAGGTCCATCGCCGCGGCCGGGAACCGGGACAGGGGTGCGAAGGCGAGATCACGGCGCTCGCCTTCGAGCAGCGGATCGAGGTGCAGTTCGAACCCGACGGCCGGACGCGGCGCTCCGAATGCGTCGAGCACCGACGGGTCGATCTCCCCCACCGCGCCGATGACCGCGTTGTCGATCACGATCGACGCGGCGCGTCCCGGAACGAATCCGGGGTGGTCGGCGGTGCGGGTCTCGGCGCGGGAGAGCTTGAGTTCCTCGATGAGCGCGTCGAGCGCGTCGACCGCGTCGTAGACGTCGATCGGTCGATCGGGCTCGACCGGTGCCCGCCGCACTGTGCCGGTCATCACGACCGCGAGATGGTCGTGCTCGACCGGGAGGAGTTGCTGGCGCGGCGGAGCCGCGAACACGTGACCGAATTCGAACAGCGCAAGGTCCGTGAGGCCCTGGCCGGCATTGTGGGCCGTCGACTTCAGCAGCCCCGGCAGGATCGCGGGCCGCAGGATCGGCTCCTCGGCGCGCAGCGCATTGGTGGCCCGCACCGTATCGCCAAGCGTGCGTCCGACGCGCGTGACGTCGGCCTCGGCGATGAGCGGCAGGCTGTAGGCCTCGCTGAGCCCGAGACCGACGAGGACATCGGCCACGCGGCGACGCGCGCGTTGGCGGTTGGTCAACCCGCCGCGCTGCCCGGTGGTGTGCGGGAGCGTGCGCGGGATAGAGTCCAGCCCGATCCGGCGCCCGACCTCCTCGACAATGTCGATCTCGCGCACGAGATCGGGCCGGTAGGTGGGCGCGACCGCCACGAAGGGGTCGTCGTCACCTGCTTCATCGGTGCCGGCAATCTCCTCGACGGCGATGCCGAGCGGGCGGAGTGATTCACGGACGCGGTCGCCGTCGATCTCGACTCCGAGAATCGCGGCGACACGCGCTGGGCGCACCCGGATCCGCTCCCGCTCGACCGGCGCCGGGTACTCGTCGATCGCCGGCGGACCGACGGGCGCGCCGGCCACCTCGGTGAGCAACTCCACCACTCGGTCCGAAGCGCGCAGTACCCCATTGGGGTCGACACCACGCTCGAAGCGGGCACTGGCCTCCGACCGGAGCCCGAGCCGCTTCGAGGTCATCGAGATCCCCATGGGCGAGAAGTAGGCGACCTCGAGGACGATGCCGGTGGTCCCGGCGTGGACCTCGGCCTCGGCCCCGCCCATGATCCCGGCGATGGCCTGCGGACGCCGGTCCGCGTCGCAGATGAGCAGGTCGGTCGGCCGGAGTTTGCGTTCGACGGCGTCGAGGGTGGTGAGCGTCTCGCCCTCGTTCGCGAGTCGGACCACGAGACCGGGACCGCGGAGCCGGTCGAGGTCGAACGCGTGCGACGGCTGACCGAGTTCGAGCATGACGTAGTTGGTGACGTCGACGACGTTCGAGATCGGTCGCATCCCTGCGAGGGTCAGGCGCCGCTGCATCCATTCCGGCGACGGTCCCATGGTGACCCCGATGCGGCGGGCGGTGAACCGCGGCGCGCGGTCCGGCGCATCGACCACGACCGTGATGTCGTCGGCATCACCCGAGACGTCGACCGACGGTTCGGGAACGCGCAGCGGGACTCCGAAATGGGCGGCGAGATCGCGCGCGACCCCGACCACCGACATCGCGTCGGACCGGTTGGGCGTGACCGACAGATCGAACACGACATCGTGCAGGCCCAGGACGTCGCGCACGTCGGCGCCCAGTTCGGCCGAATCGGTGAGGGGCAGGATGCCGTCGTGGTCGTCGCCGAGACCGAGCTCACGCGCCGAGCACAACATGCCGTCGGAGACCTCGCCGCGGATCTTGCGCCTCTCGAGTTTGAAGCCGCCCGGGAGCGTTGCACCGCTCGGCGCGTAGGCGACGACCATGCCGCCGGCCACGTTCGGCGCACCGCACACGACGGTCGTGGTGCCACCGCCGAACTCGATGTCGCAGAGTTGGAGCTTGTCGGCGTTGGGGTGCGGCCGGACCTCGAGGATCCGCGCCACGGTGACCCCGGTGATCTCGGCACCCGGCGCGTCGAGCGCCTCGACCTCGAGGCCGAGCCGGTCGAGCGCTTCCGCGATCGCGCGCGCGTCGGCGTCGAGCGTGACGAAGTCGGAGAGCCAGGAAAGAGGGACGCGCATGGGATCAGTACCGGGAGAGAAAGCGGGAGTCGTTGTCAAAGAAGGTCTTGATCGGCTCGACGCCGTACCGCAGCATCGGCATGCGCTCGATTCCGAACCCGAACGCGAACCCGCTGTACTCCTCGGGGTCGATGCCGACCGCGGCGAACACGTTGGGATCGATCATCCCGCAGCCGCCGAGTTCGATCCACCCGGTGTTCGAACACACGCGGCAACCCGAGCCGTCGCAGAACGCGCAGGTGATCGCGAACTCCGCAGACGGTTCGGTGAAGGGGAAGAACGACGGCAGCAGACGCGAGGTGAGCTTCTTGCCGAAGTACGCGCTGGTGAAGGTCTCGAGCGTGCCCGCGAGGTCACCGAAGGTGAGGCCGCGATCGACCGCGAGTCCCTCGATCTGGTGGAACACCGCCGAGTGGCGGGCGTCGACGGTCTCGTTCCGGTACGTGCGCCCGGGGATCACCGCGTAGATCGGCGGCGGCTGCGATTCCATCAGCCGGATCTGCACCGGCGAGGTGTGGGTGCGGAGCAACACCTGCTCGGGTTCACCCAGGTCGACGTAGAGGGTGTCCTGCATGGCCCGCGCCGGGTGACCGGGCGGGAAGTTGAGAGCCTCGAAGTTGTGCCAGTCGTCCTCGACCTCGGGGCCCTCGGCCACCATGTAGCCGAGACTCACGAAGACGTCCTCGAGCTCACGCTGGGCCTGGGTGACCAGATGGAGGTGACCCCGCCGCCGCCCGTGGCCACCGAGGGTGAGGTCGAGCGGCGCTTCGGTCGGGCCGGCCGGCGCGACATCGGCCTCCCGGTCGTCCAGCGCCGCCTCGACGGCCTTGGTGTATTCGGTCACCGCCTTGCCGACGACGGGCCGCTCGGCGGCGTCGACGGTCTTGATCGACTCCCGGATCTTGTGGGCCAGACCGCCCTTGCCCACGTAGCGCTTCCGTAGGTCGCCCAGCTCGTCGAGCGTGTCCGCCGCGGCAATCGCAGCCCGGGCCGCGTCGAGATCGAGCTCCGAAAGGTCCATGAGTAGCGGGGAGTCTAGAGAACCCACCTGCCGCGCCTCGGGCCCATTCGCCGTGCCACGATTGCGGGTCACTATCAGATTCCACCAATGTATTGATATATTCAAGTAATGGCGCGAAGCTGCGCACATGCGCCTCGCTCTCATCGAGATCCTCGTGCTCGCGGTTCCGCTCGGGCTGATCGTCGTCGCGGTGACCCGCAACCGCCCGAGCGCCGAGCGCTTCGCCACGGTGAACCGACTCGGGTTGGATCCGACGAACGCAGCACGCGTCACCGCCACCCTCAACCGCACCCGCCGGAGCCGGGTGGTGGGAGCCTGGGTCGGGCTCGGGCTCGGGATCGCCGCCGGTGTCGGTCTCAACCTCGCCACCCACCTCGGTACCGGATGGACCACCGTCTTGTCGGCCACTGCGGGCGTCCTGGTCGGCACCTTCGTCGGCATCGCCGCCGGCCAACGCACGCCGCGTCCCAACCCCGAGCCGATCCGCCACGCCGCACTCGCCGTCCGCGACATCGACGCCTACCGCACCCCTCACGGGACCGTGCTCATCCGCGTCGCAACCGGGGCGTTCTTCGCGGCGGTCGCGCTGGTGGTGGTCGCCACGACGCACGATGTCGCGATCACCGCGGCGACGACGACGACGATCACGATCGCCGGAATCGCGTTCGTCACCTGGGCGCACCACCTGAGCGTCCGCATCGTCGAACGCGGTCGCGACATGGAGAACCCCGTCGGTGCCGCGGTCGACGACGTGCTGCGCTCGGGCGCGGTCCGCTCGATCCAGCACGCCACCATCGGGGTGCTGGCCTGCGGCATCGGCCTGCTCGCGCTGCTCGGCATCAACACGCAGAGCTACGAGGCGGTCAAGATCGACGGTCGGACCGTGTTCCAGGTACCCGACGGCGGCCGTCTCGACGCGGTGGTGTCGGAGCCCGACGTGAGCGTGCGGGTCAGCGAGATGACGACGATCACCATCCGGTGGACGGATGCGGACGACGTCAGACACACCACGACCCGGCCCCTCCCCCCGACTGCGTACCTCGCGTCCGGGAACTTCATCGACACTGATCTCGTGATCTCGCTCGGCGGGCTGGGATTCACGGTGGGTTGGATCGGTGGCATCGTCGAGTGGAGCCGCGCATCGAAGGCCTGGCGCCACCCCGCGGCACCCCGGATTCCGGCCTCCACCGCGGTCGAGGAGTCAGTGTGATCCTCACCGTGGACGCCACCGCCGCCACGCCGCCGTACGAACAGATCCGGGCGCAGATCGCGAACATGGTCGGTAGCGGCGTCCTCGCGCCCGGTGCGCGCCTTCCGACCATTCAACAACTCGCCAACGATCTCGCGCTCGCGCCGGGCACCGTCGCCCGCGCCTACAAAGAGCTCGAGCGCGACGGCATCGTGGTGAGCAAGCGCCGGCGCGGCACCTCGGTGGCCGAGGCTCCGCCCAAGATGCCCACCAAGGAGATCCGCGACGAACTCGATGCCGCGGTCGAACGATTCGCGCTCGCCGTGCGTCAGTTGGGCGCGGACCACGACGACGCCCTCGGCAAGGTCCGCCGCCTGCTCGACGCGTGAACCGAGGTCGCGGTCAGCCGCGTGACTGACGCGCCGCCTCGAACATCAGGACGCTCGCGGCGACGCCGACGTTGAGGCTCTCGATCGCGCCGGTCATCGGGATCCGCACGACGGTGTCGAGTTCGGCCGTGATCGCAGCGGGCAACCCGTGCGCCTCGCTCCCGAGCACGATGGCGACCGACCCCGCCAGGGGCACCGCCGAGTAGTCCTCGGTCGCATCGGCCTCGGCGCCGATGGCCCGCCAACCCCGAGCCCGGAGTGTGCCGAGCGCGGCGGCCACGTCGGCCACGGAGACGATCGGGACCCCGAGGACGGCGCCGGCGGACCCCCGCACGACCTTCGGATTCCAGGGATCCACCCCGGCGCCGGTGACGACCGCGACGGCCCCCGCGGCCTCCGCGGACCGGATGATCGTGCCGAGGTTGCCGGGGTCGGCCACCCCCACACTCACGACGACGAGGCCCGCGGGCAACGCGTCGAGCGCCGGTGCCGGCGGGATCGTGGCCACGCCGAGGATCGGCTGGGGCGTCTTGGTGCTGCCGATCTTCTCGAGCACGCCCTCCTTGAGGTCGCGCATCGGGATCGACGCCGCCTCGAGCCGGGCGACAAGCGGCGCGAACGCACGCCGAGCGTTCTGCCCGAAGTAGACCGCCTCGAGATCGGCGTCCCGGGCCAACGCATCGGCCACGACCCGAGGCCCTTCGAGGACGAAGGCACCCGCCTCACGGCGTGCGGCCGCGTCGCGCAGCAGTCCGTGGAGCCGGACCGCGTCGTGGTGGCGGTGGTTGAGGGGAGGCAACTCGCTCATCGGCGGTGGCCCCCGATCCCCGGCAGGGTGGTCGGGCTAGGCCGCGTCGAGCGCACCGCGCGCGGCGGTGACGAGGGCACCGAAGGCCTCGCGGTCGCGCACGGCAAGGTCGGCCAGCACCTTGCGGTCGACCTCGATCTCGGCCGCCTTCAGTCCCGCGATGAACTGCGAGTAGCTGATGCCGTCCTCACGACACGCGGCGTTGATCCGCATGATCCAGAGCTTGCGGAACTCGCCCTTGCGGGCGCGCCGGTCACGGAACGCGTAGTTCCCCGAGTGCATGACCTGCTCGTGCGCGGCGCGCACGTGCCGGCTGCGCGCACCCGAGTACCCCTCGGCGCGCTCCAGGATGGCGCGGCGGTGCTTCTTCCCCTGGACTGCCCGCTTGACGCGTGCCATGGGTGGAACTCCTTCTTCAGAACGGAACCGGAACGGGTGGCGCAACGCCCGGCGAACCGGGCGCGTGAATCAATGAACGATTACCGGCGGCCGAGCAGCCGTTCGACGTGCTTCTTGTCGCCGCCGACGACCTCGGCGCCCCGGGCCAACCGCCGCGTGCGCTTGGTGGGTTTGTGTTCGAGCAAGTGCGCGCGGAAGGCCTTGCGGCGGCGGATCTTGCCGCTCCCGGTGACCTTGAACCGCTTCGCGGCTCCGCGGTGAGTCTTGACCTTGGGCATTTCAGGCTCCTGCTGCTGGTGCATCGGGTACGACAACTTCGACGAGCACCTCGACGGGCGCTTCGTCGGTGCCGACCGCGGTCGGTGCCGGCTCGGCTGCTGGTGCTGGAACTGGCGCCGCGTCGGACGCCGCGTCGGCAACTGGCTTGGTCGGCTTCGCCGCTTTCGGCTTGGTCTGCTTGAGTGGGTGGAGCACCATCGTCATGTTGCGACCGTCCTGGCGAGGAGCGGACTCGACCATGGCAAGTTCGGCGACATCCACTGCGACCCGGTCGAGGATCTTGCGGCCGAGCTCGGGGTGGGCCATCTCGCGGCCGCGGAACATGATCGTGAGCTTGACCTTGTGACCCTCACCAAGAAACTTCTGCACGTGCTTCATCTTGGTGGTGTAGTCGTGGATGTCGATCTTGGGCCGGAACTTCATCTCTTTGACGACGACGTTCGTGGCCTTCTTGCGTGACTCTTTCCGACGCTGCTGCTGCTCGTACTGCCACCGGCGGTAGTCCATGATGCGACAGACCGGAGGGTTGGCATTCGGCGCGACTTCGACCAGATCGAGTTCCGCGGTGCGGGCCATCTGCAATGCCTGCGGCAAGGGGCGGACCCCCATCTTCTCGCCGTCTTCGGCAATGAGGAGTACTTCGCGGGCACGGATCCGATCGTTGATCCGTGCTTCGTCATCGGCAGCGATGTTGGCATCACCTCTTCGACTCGGGACCCGTCGGCGGGTCGCCGGCGGCTGGCTCACAAGGAAGCTCCAACCGCGCGGCCGAGACCGAGTCGATGTGGACGACCCGGACGCGGCGACCGACTGTGGAACTCCCCGAATATCCGGAGATCGGCCCCGGCCGGGTGGGGACCGTCACGAGACGATCCCACTTCCCAACTGGATGTGCGTGGCACGATAACAAACTCATGAGCAGCCTCTGGACTCCATACGGTGAACAACCCATCGAACCCGAGCAGCCCGGTGCTGCCGGCGGACCCCCCGGAGGGGGCCAAAGCGGCGGCGGGCCGGGCGGTTCTGGCGGTCAGGGCCCCTACGACGGGCCCGAGGAGGAGATCGATCCCGAACAGATGCGGGAGATGCTCGCCCGGCTGGCGGCCACGCCGGTCGAGGCGATCGTGACCCAGTTCGTGGTCCAACTCCAAGAAATTGCGGTCCTGCATCTCGGAATCTCGCAGGAGCGCCCGGAGTCCCTCCACCAGGCCGCGCTCGCCATCGACGCGTTCGGTGCCCTCGTCGAAGGGCTGGGAACCCGGCTCGAGCCGAACGCCGACGCCCTGGCCCAGGTCCTCGCCCAGCTCCGCCTTGCGTTCGTCGAAGTATCGGGACACGACCAAGTATCGGGACAAGACGAAGTATCGGGACCGGACGGAATCTCGGAGCCACCACCGGGCGCATGATCCGCACCTTCCGGATCGCGGCCGGACTCCTCCTGCTCGCACTCCTCGTCGGTGGCGCGATCGCGGCGTCGGTGTTGGTCCCGAAGAAGGCGTTCAGCGTGCCGCGGGTGGCCGTCGCCGGGACAGTCGACGCGGACGGCACGATGCACGTGGTGGAGCACATCACCTATGACTTCACCGGTCAGTTCCACTACGGGACCCGACCGATCCCGGTGGGCAACTACCAGATCTCGGACATGACGGTGACCGAGCACGGCCAACCGCTGCCGAACACCGGCGCGCCGTACAACCTCACGTGGTACTTCAGCGCGCAGGACGAGACCCGCACCTTCGACATCGCCTACACGGTCAGTGGCGCGGCGGTGGCGGGCTCCGACGTCGCGGAGCTGTACTGGAAATGGGTCGGCGAGGACCACCCCACCATCGGCCTGGTGACCGCGACGCTCAAGGTTCCGCCCGGCGTCGGAAAGCTCCGCGCGTGGGGCCACGGACCGCTTCAGGGCGCGGTGCACGTCGGCGCCGACACGGTCACGTTCCGCGCGCCCGACGTTCCCCGTGGCACGTTCGTGGAGGGTCGCGTCGCGATACCGACGCCGCGGATGTCCGCGCTGCCGCCCTCCGCCGACCCGCGCCTGGCGCGCATCCTGGCCGAGGAGTCGTCGTTCATCCGGGCCACCGAGGACGCCCGGGCCCGCGCCGCCGATGCCGCGCAACGCGAACGGGACGCACGGGCGGCGCTCACGTGGGGCGGGCCGGTCGTCGTCGTCGCCGGGATGCTCGCCTTCCTCGTGCTCTGGCGGCGCTTCGGCAAGGAACCCGAGCCGATCACGCCGGTCGGCCAGTACTTCCGCGACCTGCCCGACGACCCGCCCGCGGTGGTCGAGGGCTTGGTGCACTGGGGAACGATCTCGGCGACCGCGTTCTCCGCGACGATCCTCGACCTCGCGCAGCGGGGCTTCCTGACCGTCACCGAGACGCGGGTCGACCGCGCCCTGCTCCCCGACCGGACCGATTACGAGCTGACCGCGACCGAGAAGGACCGGGGCGAGCTGAAAGCGTTCGAACGCACCGCGCTCGAACAGGTCTTCGCCGGTGGGTCGCCGGTGATGCAGTCCGAGATCTCGAAGTACGCCCGCGCCCACCAGTCCGAAGCGCAGGGTCGGTGGAACTCGTTCAAGGCCGACGCGGGGACGAGCCTGCGCAACCGCAAGTACATCAACGGCCACCGCTCGAAGCCGTTCCTCCTCAACATCGCGAGCGCGCTCCTCGTCGGCCTCGCGGGCATCGGTGCGCTCGGGCTGCACGTCTGGGTCGTGGGCGGCATCGCCGTGGCCTGGGCGGTCGCGCAACTCGCCCTCACTCCCCTACTGCGCCAACGGAGCCCGCAGGGCCACCAACGCTTCCTCGAGTGGCAGGGCGTGCGCAACTACCTCCGCGACTTCTCCCAGCTCGCCGACGCGCCGGTCGGGCACCTCATCCTCTGGGAGCGCTACCTCGTGTACGCGACCGCGCTCGGGGTGAGTGAACAACTTGCGCAGGGCCTGGCGGCGCGCATCCCACCGGAGGAGCAGGCCCAGTTCGCACCCTGGTACATCGGCCATACGCCGGGATCGGCTTCGTTCGGCTCCATCGGCGACTTCTCGGCCGGCCTGGCGGGCTCCACCGCGTCGTTCACCCCACCGAGCAGCTCTGGCAGCGGGGGCGGCTTCTCCGGGGGCGGAGGCGGCGGAGGCGGCGGAGGCGGGATCGGCGCCGGCTAGGAGCCGGCGTTACCGCGTGCCCATGGTGGCGAGCAGCGCCGGGGCGAGTTCGACGACGGGGACCGCCGGGCCGGAGACGACACGTGCCAGGTCGATGTCGTAGAGGCTGGCCGCGTTCGATCCGAGGATCCGTTCCTTCACTGCGGCGGTGAGCGCAGGATAGCCGAACTCCTCCTGCATGCGTTCGGGGATCGTGAACGCGCGGAACGCGTCGATCAGCGGCTGGGGCGATCCGTACCAGGTGCTGTCGGTCCCCCACAGGATGCGCTCGGGCCCGAAGTGCGCGAGCAGCTTGCCGAGGACGTGCGCGGCTTCGACCGGCCGGCGCAACATGAGGAACCAGGTGCTGCCCAACTCCGCGTACACGTTGCTGCCACCGCGAGCGCCCGGCGCGCCGATGCCGTGCGCCGCGCACGACGCGACGAGCCGATCGACACCGAGCGGTGACACCGGATCGAAGGCACCTTCCTCGCCGCTCGGGTTGCGTTCGTAGCCCGAGTGGTACACGACGAACGCGATGTCCGGGAACGCCGCCGCGGCCGGACCGATGTCGCGCGGGGAGGCCGCCGCCACCGACGCATCCGGGATCGGACCGCCGAGGCCCTTGTGCGCGCAGACGATCCGCGGGCCCAACTCCTGCGCCCGCTCGAGGAACGGGAGCCCGACCTCGGCGTCGTCGAGGAACCAACCACCGGTGGGCGACGCCGGCGTCGGCGGACCCGCGAGCGTGTACACCTTCCAGGCCGACGGCCGCAGGGTCGTGCTCCAGCCCACCATCCGGTCCCGCTCCTCCGGACCGAGGTTGGGATGCACGATCGTGTGGGTGAGGACGCTGCCGGTGCCCGCGTACCGGTCGGTGACGTCTCGCACCGCGGCGATCTGGGCGTTCTCGAGCACGTTCTCCCCCGTCGGACCGGGCGTCGAGGTGAGCAGTGCGACCGCGGTCTCGCTCGCCCCGAAGACCAACGTGGCCCAGGCCGCGGCGTCGATCGTGTGCGGATCCACCCCTCCGCCCCACCGGTCCGGATCCACCAGTTGCAGGAACTGCCCGAGCGCGGCGGCGTGCGGACCGACCCACAACGACGGATCGACGAGGTGAGTTTGAACATCGACTACATGGCCCGTCCGCTCGCGCTCCTGATCGTCATGCCTTCCGTGAGGCTCGCTCCCGGACTGGTCGCCTCCGCTCGTTCCTCGCTCCGGCTCGGGAGCGTCGAACGTTTCGTTGGTGGCCTCGAAGTCCATAGCCGCGTCGCGTGGGAGGTCGTAGAAGCCGCCGCCGTGCGCGGCGTCGATCGCCGCGAGGGCGAGGGCGGTTCCACGGCGGTCGTGGGCGAAGGTGGTCGGGTCGGCACCGACAGCCCGGGCGACGTCGGGGAGCGCGTGCGCGGTGGCGGCGATCGCGCGGGCGAGTGCCGGATGCGGGGCGACGGGCGCGAACTCGTCGGTGTGCAACGGACGCAGCAGCGGAGGAAGCAGCCGCGTCACCACCCCTCAGACCTGCAGCCGCCACGCATCGCCGTCGGCGACGATGTGGCCGGCGCCCGGGCCCGCGAAGTGGGTGCCGATGACCAACACGTCGGTACCGGCATAGCGGGCCAACAGCTCACGGCGGGTGGCGCGGGCATGGTCGACGTCGGAGTCGAAGGAACTCTCGAACTCCGGCTCGGAACACTGGATCGGGTGGTGCATGACGTCGCCGGTGATCACCGCTTCGGCCCCGCCGGAGGTGATGTGCACGCTCTGGTGACCGGGTGAGTGGCCGGGGGTCGGCTCCATGACCACTTCGTCGGTGACCTGGTGGCCGAACTCGACCAGGTCGACGAGGCCCGCCTCGATCACCGGCCGCACCGAGTCGCCGTAGACATCGCCGTCCTCGTGGATGCCGTACGCGTCCCAGTGCGCCGACTCGACCCGGCCGATCAGGTAGCGGGCGTTCGGGAAGGTCGGCACCCAGGCGCCGTCGACGAACATCGTGTTCCAGCCCACGTGGTCGACGTGGAGGTGCGTGCACACCACCGCGTCGAACGACTCGCGTGGGAACCCGGCCGCTTCGAGGTTCGCCAGGAACGGCGTCTGCAGGTGGTCGAAGAGTTCGTTGGTGCGGGTCTTGTCGTTGCCGAGACACGTGTCGATCGCGATGCGCCGGCCCTGCGATTCCACGACGAGCAGCTGGATGCGCAGGTGCACGAACCCGTCGTCGGTCGCGAAGTGCGGGACGAGCCACGGGTGGGCCAACACGGCCGGGATCGTCGCCGCCGGGATCACGAGCTCACCCGGGATCGGCGCTTCGATCTCGACGATGCTCGTGATCCGAACGTCGCCGACCTGCCACGTATTCACACCTGGTCCACCTTCACGATGTGGGCGGCCTCCCAGTCGCCGCGGCGACCGGGGACGATCTCGAACTCGACAGCCGCGCCGACCCGGACCGTGCGGGTGCCGTCGGCGATCTGGGTGCAGTGGAACGGGTAGCGGGCACCGTCGACCGCGACCAACCCGATTCCCCGCGGTTCGGAGAACTCCGCGATCGTCCCGGCGGTCACGTCAGTGGACGATCTTCGCGATCGGCAGCTCGATGATGTCGCACGCACCCGCGTCCTTCAGCGCCGGGATCAGGGTGTTGATCTCGGACTTCGCGACCACGGTCTCCACCGCGAACGCGTCGTCGCCGTGCAGCTTCGACACCGTCGGCGACTTCAAGGCCGGGAGCAGGTCGATGACATTCTGGAGGTTGGCGTCGTCGACGTTGAGCTTCACCAGGACCCGACCACGCGCTTCGAGCGCGCCGGAGAGCAAGGTCATGAGCTGCTCCATCGCCTTGCGCTTCTCGGGGTCCGCGTAGGCGGCGGGGTTGGCGATCAGCTCCGTGTACGACACGACGATGGTGTCGATCACCTTGAGGCCCGCGGCGCGCAACGCACGCCCGGTCTCGGTGATCTCGACGACCGCGTCGGCGATCTCGGGGATCTTGGCCTCGGTCGCGCCGTACGAGAGGGTGATCTCCGCGTCGACGCCGTGCTCTTCGAAGAAGCGCCGGGTGAGTTCGGGGTACTCGGTCTGCACCCGCACGCCGGAGGGAAGGTCCTTCACCGACTCGACACCGGAATCGCCGGCGACCGCCAGCACCATGCGGATCGGACGCGCGGTGGCCTTCGAGTAGTGCAACTCGGTGAGGGTGACGACCTCGGCGCTCGTCTCCTCCACCCAGTCACGACCGGTGATCCCGAGGTCGAACATCCCGTTGGCCACGTACCGCGGGATCTCCTGGGGCCGCAGGACCATCACCTCGTTGACACGCGGGTCGTCGATGACGCCCCGGTAGTCGACGTCCGAGTTGCGACCGACGGCGAGGTCGGCGTCCTCGAAGAGTTGGAACGTGGCCCGTTCGAGTGAGCCCTTGGGTAAGACGATGCGCAACATGTGGGGGAGTTTCTAGTCGCGGGCGGGTGGGATAGATCGGAGTAATGCAACCATCTCGAGCGCGGTCGCGGCGGCTTCTTCACCTTTGTGGCCTTCCGAGCCCCCGATGCGGTCGACGGCCTGCGCGTGGGTGTTGGTGGTGAGGATCCCGAACACGACCGGGACGCCCGTGGCAAGCGCCACCTCCTGCAGGCCGCGCGCCGCCTCCCCAGCCACGTATTCGAAGTGCGGGGTGTCGCCCCGGATGACCGCGCCCAGACACACGACGCCGTCGACGGTGCCGGACCGGGCGAGTTGTTGGGCCACCAGGGGCAGCTCGAATGCGCCGGGCACGCGCACGACGCCGACCGCCTCGTCGGCCACCCCCTGGTTCGCGAACGTCCGGAGCACCCCAACGAGCAGTGGTTCCGTGATGTCCTCGTTGAAGCGGGCGACCACCACGCCGAACCGCATGCCCGAACCGTCGACCGACTCGGCCGCCGCTGCGTACTCACCCATGGTTGCGCTCCCATGTCCTTCGATCCAACCGGTACAGCACGTGCAGCAGGTCCGCGTGCACGACGTCGCAGTCGTAGACGAACCCGAGCTTCTCCATCACCCTGCGTGACGCGACGTTGTCGATCATGGTCCCGCTCAACACCTCGTCCATCTCACAGTCGGCAAAGGCGATCTCGACCACTCGTCGTGCGGCTTCGGTCGCCAGGCCCTCGCGCCAGCGATCGGCGGTGATCGCCCAACCGACTTCGATCCCGGTGTGACCGCCGAAGTCCATCGGGTGGAGGAGCACCCAACCGACCGGTACCTCGTCGTTCCGATCGCGGAGCATCCAACAGCCGAGGCCCTGGGAGTCCCAGAGGTCGTCCCAGTGCGCAACCAGCGCATGCACCGCCGCCCGGTCCCTCGACCCACCGAGCCAGTCGGTCACGCGCGCGTCGGACCACGTCTCGATCAGGAACGCTTCGTCGGCCGGCACGGGCCGCGCCGCGGCCAAACGCGTCGTCGAGAAGGATTCGGGTGCGGGCACTAGGCCGTGGTTTCCGCGTCGGTATCTGCCGCCGGGTCGAGGCCGAGGAGATGGCCCATCTTCTCCTGCTTGGTGCGCAGGTACGCGATGTTCTCGGCGTTGGGCGCGATCGACAGCGGCACCCGCTCGACGATCTCGAGTCCGAAGCCCTCGAGGCCGCCGTACTTCGCCGGGTTGTTGGTCATGAGCCGCATGGTCGTGACGCCGAGGTCGACGAGGATCTGGGACCCGATGCCGTACTCACGTGAATCGTTCGGGAAGCCGAGTTCCTCGTTGGCCTCCACGGTGTCCCGGCCCTGGTCCTGGAGCGTGTACGCCCGCAGCTTGTGCCCGAGCCCGATCCCCCGACCTTCGTGACCCCGGAGGTAGACGACGACGCCCCGACCCTCGGCCGCGATCTGCGCCAGCGCACCGTCGAGTTGCAGCCCGCAGTCACAGCGCATCGATCCGAACACGTCACCGGTGAGGCACTCGCTGTGCACCCGTACCAGCGTGTTCTCCTGGCCCGACACGTCACCACACACGAACGCCATGTGCTCGACGCCGTCCAGCAGGCTCTCGAACACGTACGCGGTGAAGTCGCCGTGACGGGTCGGGATGCGGGCCTCGCTCACCCGCCGCACCAGCTTCTCGCGGTGCCGGCGGAACCGGATGAGGTCCGCGATGGTGATGAGGTGCAGGCCGTGCTCGGCGGCGAACTCCTGGAGTCGCGGGAGACGCGCCATCGTGCCGTCGTCGTTCACGACCTCGGCGAGCACGCCGGCCTCCGAGAGCCCGGCCAGCCGAGCCAGGTCGACCGCGGCCTCGGTGTGACCGGCGCGCTTGAGCACGCCGCCCTCGCGGTACCGCAGCGGGAAGATGTGCCCGGGCCGGGCGAAATCGTGGGTGGTCGAGTCCGGATCGATGAGCTTGCGGACGGTGGCCGCCCGGTCGGCCGCCGAGATCCCGGTGGACGTGCCTTCGACCGTGTCGACCGACACCGTGAAGGCGGTGCGCTGCGACTCGGTGTTGTTGCTCACCATGAGCGGGAGCTGCAGTTCGTCGAGCCGCTCCCCCATCATCGGCATGCAGATCACGCCGCTGGTGTGCCGGACGAAGAATCCCATCGCCTCGGGCGTGATCTTCTCGGCGGCCATGATCAGATCGCCCTCGTTCTCGCGGTCCTCGTCGTCGACGACGATCACGATCTCGCCGCGGCCGACGGCGGCGATGGCTTCCTCGATGTGGGTGAACACGTGATTACTCCCTGGTCGCGAGCAGACGCTCGACGTGTTTGGCGAGGATGTCGACCTCGACGTTGATGGGATCGCCAGGCTGTTTCGGCCCGAGCGTGGTGACGGAGAGGGTGTGCGGGATGACCGCGATCTCGACCGAGTGATCGGTGTCGTCGAGTCCGGCGACCGTGAGGCTGATGCCGTCGATGGTGATCGAGCCCTTCTCGACCACGTACCGCAACAGTGCGGCCGGCAGCGTGAAGCGCATCCGGGTCGAGCCGTCGGGCAGTGCATCTCGGGCCACGAGCGTGCCCACCCCGTCGACGTGACCTTGCACGATGTGCCCGCCGAGCCGGTCCTCGACGCGTACCGGCCGCTCGAGATTGACCGCATCGCCCGCCACGAACGACCCCAGGCTCGTCCGGTCGAGCGTCTCGGTGACCGCGTCCGCGGCCCAGTGGTCGGCGTCGAGTTCCACCACGGTGAGGCAGCAGCCGTTCACTGCGATCGAATCGCCGATGCGCGCGTCGGCGATGACGACCGTGGCCTCGATCACGATGCGGGCGCCACCGTCGTTGGGGGTGACGGCCCGGACCCGTCCGAGTTCTTCCACGATGCCGGTGAACATCAGGCGCCGGTCCCGGTGTGCGAGGCACCGACGGACGGGACCCGGGAGTAGGTGATGCGGACGTCGGGCCCGAACTGCGTGACGTCGGTGACCCGCCAGCCCCGGTCGGCGTCCACGAGCGTGGCGGGTCCCGGAGTTGCGATCACCGCACGACCCTGTTCGCCGAGCACCACGGGCGCCACGTAGGCGATCAGGCGGTCGGCGTGGCCCTCGGCCACGAACGCACCGTGCAGGCGGCCACCCCCCTCGACCATGGCCTGGTAGACGGCGTACTCGGCGGCCAGGAGGTCGAGTGTGGCGCCGAGATCGACGCCCCGCCCCGCAGGCCCCGGACCGACCAGCGCGGTCTTCGCCCCCGCCGCGTGCCAGGCATCGCGCACCGCCGGGTCCATGTGCTCGGTGGTGACGACCAGCGTGTCGGCGAGTGAGGCATCGGCGAGCGGCCCGGTCACCGGGACGCGGCCGCGTGGGTCGAGCAGCACCCGCAACGGTTGACCCCAGACCGCCAGCGGCGTGTCGCGCACGGTGAGGCTCGGCTGGTCGATGCGCGCGGTCGCCGGGCCCACGACAATCGCCTGCGACTCGGCCCGGAGTCGGTGCACGTCGGCACGCGCAGCCGGGCCGGTGATCCACTGCGAGGTGCCGTCGGCGGCCGACGTGCGACCGTCGAGGCTCATCGCGGTCTTGAGGACGGCGAACGCCCGACCGGTGCGTCGGTGGTGGAGATAGGGCGCGAGGTCGTCCTCGACGAGTTGCGCGGCGACACCGTCGATGACGTCGATGCCCGCGGCGCGCAGCCGTTGATGACCACGCCCCGCCACCTTGACGTCGGGGTCGACCACTCCGACCACGACGCGTGCCACTCCGGCGTCGATGAGGGCGCGGGTGCAGGGCGGCGTGTTGCCGTCGTGGTCGCACGGTTCGAGGGTCGTATAGACGGTCGCGCCCCGGGACCGATCGCCCGCGACCCGCAGGGCTGCGACTTCGGCATGGGGACCCACGGGGTGCGGACCGGTGGCGCCCCGGCCGACGATCTCGCCGTCGCGGACGATGACGCAGCCGACCCGCGGCCATGGGGGCGCGACCGCCGGCGCGGCCCGGGCCGCCGCGAGCGCCTGGCCCATCAACTCCTCGTCGGTCGTCGTCATCACCACCGTCATCCGGACGCGCTCGCGCCCACGGGGTATGCCGACGCACCGCGCGCAAGCACGGCCGTCCGACGCCCTCTCCCATCCGGACTCTCACCGTCGGCCGAGGAATCTCACCTCATCGGCTCGTGACTGGCGGCCACGAGTTCGCGGGCTCCCGCTCTCACGAACGGTTACCGCCGGTCGGGACTTGCACCCATACCCCGAGGGCAGTTTGAATGAAAACTGTTGCCGGTCAGGGTACCACCGCGACACTGAAAATGGAACCGGTTCTATTTTCTGGTGGCGGGTGTCACACCGCGGTCAGGCGACCCACGGACCGCCCGGATCGATCACGGCCAGCAGCCCGGGAAGTTGGGGCGGTTCGACCCGGTCGGCGAGCGCAGCGAGGTCCGATGGGGCACACCACGCGAATCCCTGCAGATTGGCGACCTCCCCGGGGTTGAGACCGGCCGGCGCCAGGGCGGGCCGGGCCGTCGCGAACCGCGCGACGAAGAACGGTTCGTCGCCGATGCGCCGCTTCCCCTTCCACGCCATGTCCCGCGGGACGAGGACGAAACCGTCGGCGACGTTCGCAGGATCGAGACCGGTCTCCTCGTGGAGTTCGCGGCGGGCGGCATCGAGGGGCGATTCGCCGGGATCGATCCCCCCGCCCGGTGGCTCCCAGAGCAGGGCGCCGCCGACCGGATCCCGCCAGTGGAGCAGGAGCACCCGGGAGTCGGCGTCGAGACAGAGGATCCGTACTGCCTTTCGGAACGCGGCGGCCATCGCCCTCCTCCGATCAGTGCGGGTGGCCGCCCGCGAGCAGGTCGAGCGCATGGGGCAGCACGGGCAGGATCACTTCCAGCGCCTCGATGGCACCGCTCCGGCTGCCTGGGGTGTTCACGATCAGGCACTGCCCGAGGGTGCCGGCCACCGCCCGGGAGAGCATGCCGAACCCACGACCGTCGGCGTCGCTGGCGCGGCGGATGGCCTCGACCAGACCCGGGGCTTCGTGGTCGATGACCTTGCGCGTGCCCTCGGGAGTGCAGTCGCGCGGACCGAAGCCGGTACCGCCGGTGGTGATCAGAAGACCGGAGAATCCGCGACTGAGGTTGCGCAGCGCGTCCGCGACTTTTTCGACGCCGTCGGCCGTCACCGTCCGCTCGACGACGGTCGCACCGGCAGCCTGGAGGCGCGCGACCAACGCGTCGCCCGACTGGTCCTCGCGTACGCCCTCCGCCACCCCGTCCGAGACGGTCAGCACCTTCGCATGAAAGCCGGCTTCGCTCACGTCAGTTGCCCCAGGCGGCGGCGCGGATGGCGCGGCAGGCGGCGCCGCGGTCGGGCTGACCGAAGACTGCACTGCCGGCGACGAGGATGTCGGCCCCGGCGGCGGCGGCGAGCGGTGCGGTCTCGACGTTGATGCCGCCGTCGATCTCCAACTCCACCGGCAGGTTCCGTTCGTCGACGATCGCGCGGGCCGCACGGACCTTGTCGAGGACCTCGGGGAGGAATGCCTGACCGCCGAAGCCCGGGTGCACGCTCATGAAGAGCAGGATGTCGATCTCGGTGAGGAACGGGAGCACCGCGTCAAGCGGTGTCTCCGGGTTGAGCACCAGGCCGACGCGCATGCCGTGCTTGCGCATGCGGTCGAAGAGCGGACGGGGATCGCCGAGTTCGACGTGCACCGTGCAGCTGTTGGCACCGGCCGCGGCGAAGTCGTCGAGGAGGTCGCCGGGATTGTCGATCATCAGGTGACAGTCCAGGTACATCTCGGTCCGCGGGCGGAGCGACTTCACCACCGGTGCGCCGATGGAGAGGTTGGGGACGAAGTGGCCGTCCATCACGTCGACGTGCAGCAGGTCGGCATCGGCAGTGACGGTCTCGACCTCCGCGGCGAGCACGGAGAAGTCGCACGCGAGGATGGAAGGCGCAATTTTTCCCATTGCTCGCACGTTATCCCGGGGCTCGTAAGGCGAGGACGTACATGCCGTCGGTGTCGACCGTGCCCGGGAGCAGGCGGGCGCCCCGACCGACCTTCGTCCACGGCGGACCGACGATATCGACCGCGGCGAACGTCGGCAGCGCGTCGCGCGCCCACTCGTCGACCGCGACCGTCTCGGCGTGGGTGACGGTGCACACCGAGTAGAGCAACGTCCCGCCGGGGCGGACCACCCGCGCCGAGGCTTCCAGCAGCACCGGTTGCAACCGCGCGAGTTCGGCGACCATCTCGGGCTGCAGCCGCCAGCGGGCCTCCGGACGGCGGCGCAGTACACCGAGCCCGCTGCACGGCGCGTCCACCAACACGCGGTCGAACGCACCGTCGCGGAAGGGCAGCTCGGCACCGTCGGCGACGATCGCGGTGACGGCCTCCAGTCCGAGCCGGCGCGCCGCGGTGGCGATCATCTGCGTGCGACCCTCATGCCGGTCGAGCCCGACGACGAGCCCCTGGTCGCCGAGGTGCTCCGCGATCGCCGTGGTCTTGCCCCCCGGAGCGGCACCGATCTCGAGGACCCGCTCGCCGGGCGCGGCCCCGAGCAATGCCGCCACCGCCTGGCTCGCCTGGTCCTCGGGTGTGGCCCGCCCTTCGGCAATGCACCCGAGCGCGCCGAGGTCACCGGCACCGGTGACGAGCAACGCGTCGGGCAACAGCTCGCCCCGGCTCACGAAGACGCCGGCTGCTTCCAGCTCGGCTTCGACATCGGACGGGGTGGACCGCAACGGATTCGCCCGCAGCGTCACGACGCCCGGTTCGTTGACCGCTGCACACACCGAGGCCGCGTCGGCGGTTCCGATATCCGCGATGAGCAGCTCCACGATCCAGTCCGGCAGCGAGCTACGAATGCCGATCGCGGTCGCGTCGTCACCGTCGGGCAACGGCCAGGGTGGTCCACTCCCCGCCAGCTTGCGGAGGACCGCGTTCACGTACCCCTTCGCGCGCGGCGCGACCTGCGTCACCGCAGTCACCGTTTCGCCCACCGCCGCGTGCGCCGCGATACCGCTCCAGAGCTGGTACGCGCCGAGCCGTAGCGCGGCACGCACCGGCGGGTCGAGCTTGGCGATACGCCGGTCGACCGCCGTGGCGACGAAGTGGTCGAGGGTGCGTTGCCAGCGGACCGTGCCGTAGACCCACTCGGTCACCTGAGCCCGGTCCCGCGCCACGAGCTTCGACTCCCGCAGGAGCGCCGGGAGTGCGACGTTGGCGAATGCGCCGTCCTCGATGCGCAACAGCGCGCGGATCGCTACGGCGCGGCTCGTCTCGACCGGTCGGGTGCTCATGCGAAGGGATCCTCGCGTCGCAGCCCGGCGCGCCAGGCCGCGTACTCCATGGACTTCTTGCCCGGCGCCTGCACGGTGTCGGGCACGAAGTGGTCGTCCTCCACGTGCGCCTTCCACACCTTGAGTCGGCCGCCGTCGAACGCGAGCCACGCGCCGGGACGCGGGTTGCCGGCGCGAACGAGCCGCACGTTCTCCGCGGCGGAACGGGTGAGATCGATCTCGAACTCGGCGCCGGTCAACTTCTCGGCGTACGTGGGCTCCCCTACCTGCGGCACGGGCGTCATCGCGCGCACCTGCGGAAGTGTGCGAACGAGGAGTTCGGTGCCGAGTCGGTTCAGACGTTCGTGCAACTCACCGGCGGTCTCGGATGCGCCGATCGTGAGTCGGGCTTCGGCGTAGATCGCGCCGGTGTCGAGGGCGAGGTCCACCGCCATGATGTCGACGCCGGTCTCGACGTCTCCGGCGAGGATGGCGCGCTCCACGGGCGCCGCGCCGCGCCACCGCGGCAACAGCGAGTAGTGGACATTGACGAGTCCCGCGGGGATCGCGTCGAGCAACGCCTGCGGGAGGATCTGGCCGAACGCCACCACGACCCCGAGGTCGGCGTGGAGTTCGCGCACCTGATCGACGATCTCGCGGCTGCGCTCCGGCGTGACCACCGCCAGCCCGTGGCGGAGGGCCGCCGCCTTCACCGGGCTGGGGTCGGTGTCCTTACCCCGCCCGCGGCGACGGTCCGGTTGGGTCACGACCAACGCGATCTCGTGACCGGCAGCGACCAACGCGTCGAGCGGGCCGACCGCCGCGACGGGCGTCCCGAAGTAGACGAGCCTCATCGAACACCAACTTGCGTCAATTCTCCACCCCAGCGGTGGAGAATCGACGCAAGTTCGGAGTGGTTCACAGTTGGCGGATGTCGTCGAGGCGCTCGCGGGCGGCGGCCTCGAGATCGACGTCACGCAGGGCGCGCAATGCCAGCTTGCGTTGCTCGGGGTCCAGCCGGTCGATCATGAGCACACCGTCGAGATGGTCGAGTTCGTGGAGGAAGACCCGGCCGAGCAGTTCGTCGCCCTCGATGACCACTTCGTCGCCGTCGAGATCGATCCCGGTGATCGTGACCACCTTGGGGCGCACGATCTCGAAGTGGAACCCGGGGATGGAGAGACAGCCCTCCTCGTAGGCCCATTCGCCGGTGGCTTCCGCGATCACCGGGTTGATGAGGACCTGCGGCCCGTCGCCGACGTCGAAGGTGAAGAGCCGCTTCTGGACGCCCACCTGCGGTGCCGCGAGACCGACGCCCGATGCGTCGTACATCGTGTCGACCATCGTGTTGACGACCCGCACGAGCGCACCGTCGACGTCCATGACATCCTTCGCCCGTTGCTTCAGGACCGGGTCACCGAACACCCGAATCGGATACGTCGACACTACAAACTGCTCCCCACTCGGCTCGTTCGCTCGCGCTCCTGATGACGGGTAGCAGCGCTGTGCTCGCTGCCTCGTCGCTCGCGCTCCTGATGAGCAGTGCCGACGGGGGGCTCGCTGCCTCGCGGCTCGCCTCCGCAAGCTCCGGCTCGGGAGTCGGGAAGTTGGGCCACGACGCTGACGATAGTTGGCGGGTCACTCGTAGCGGGCTCCGAGGGTGCGGAGCATGTCCATGAGGTGGACCGGGGCGTCGGGGGCGGGCTCGCCGGGCGTGTAGGTGACGGCGTGCAGGGTGCCCGAGAACGGGAACGGTCCGTGTTCCCGGTACAGCTCCCACGAGACCGGTGATCGGCGGTCGATGCCGACGTCGATGCCCTGGAACGGCGCCATGCCGAACAGCATCGGGAGTCCGGCATGCGTGGCGCGCTCCACACCGTCGACCGCGATCGCGACGTCCCAGAGTCGCTCGCCCGGCGCGGTGAACGTCACGACGACCTCGCGCGCGCCGTCGGGCAGCGGGCCGGCGGCGACGTTCGTCATGTGACCGCGACCGTCGTTGTGGGCCAGGGTCAGCTCCCCGTCACGGACGACGAGTACGTACCCGGCGCCCTGGTCGCCGTGGGCGAACAGCACCCCCTCGTCGCCGGCGTGGTGTTCGAGATCGACGGTCACGGTGAAGCCGCGGAACCAGATCAGCTGCACCGACCGCCAGCGCTCGAGCGTCGGCGTCCCGCGCGGGATCCGCACGGGGGTCGCGTACACCGCGTCGTGGGCGGGACGGGTCACGTACTTGAGACTCACGCCCTCGTCGAGGGGGTAGATGTGGTTCTCCCATGCCGCGGCTTCCCAGGCGTCGGTGAGCTCGCGCAGCTTCTGGGGATGGGTCGCGGCGAGGTCGTGGAGTTCGGTGGGGTCCTCGTCGAGGTGGTACAGCTCCCACTGCTCGTCGGTGAAGCTCGTCATACCGTGATGGAGGGTGACCGCGTGCCACCCGTCGCGGTAGTAGCCGCGGTGACCGTTCATCTCGACGACGTGCTCGTGGTGGGTGCTCGGCGCGTCGGCGTCGGCGAGGACCGACGTGAAGCTCGCGCCCTGCACGTCGACGAGGGGGACGCCGTACCGCGCCGCGGGCCGGTCGACGCCGACGATCTCGAGGAACGTCGGGAGGAGGTCGGTCACGTGTTGGTACTGGCGTCGGTACTCCCCTGCCGCGCCGAGTCCGTCCGGCCAGGACACGATGAACGGTACCGAGTGACCGCCCTGGTGGGTGTTGATCTTGTACAGCCGGAAGGGGGTGTTCGATGCCATCGACCAGCCGCGCGGGTAGTGGGGCGTGGTGGTGGGTCCGCCGATCTCGTCGATGCGCGCGAGGTCGGCCTCGATGTCGTCACCCTGCAGGAGGTGCACGTAGTACGCGGTCGTGCCCGCGACCTCGCCCTCACGGGACGCGCCGTTGTCGGACGTGAACACGAAGATGGTGTTGTCGAGTTCGCCGAGGTCGTCGAGCGCGGCGACGAGCCGCCCGGTGTTCTGGTCGATGCGGTCGACCATCGCCGCGTAGACCTCCATGTGGCGGGCGAAGAGTCGCTGCTCGTCGGCCGACAACTCGTCCCACGGCGCCACGTCGTGGTCCCGTTCGGTGTTGCGCGGGGCCAGTTCCACTCCCGGCGCGACCACCCCGAGTTCCTGCTGACGAGCGAACCGCTCCGAGCGGAGCGCGTCCCAGCCCGCGTCGTACCGGCCGCGGTACTTCTCGATGTCCTCGGGCCGGGCCTGGAGGGGCGCGTGCACCGCGCCGTGCGCGAGGTAGAGGAAGAACGGACGTGAAGGGTTCGCCGTCTTCTGTGACCGCACCATCGAGATCGCGTGATCCGTGATGTCGTCGGTGAAGTAGTAGTCGTCCGGGTACTGGTCGATGTCGACCTGGTGGTTGTCCTCGACGAGCCGGTGCGGTTGGTGCAGGTTGGTGAACGCGTCGATCACGCCGTAGTAGCGGTCGAACCCGCGCTGGCACGGCCACGAATGCCGCGGCCCCTCGGAGCAGTCCGAGTCCTTGGCCAGGTGCCACTTGCCCACCATCATCGTGGCGTAGCCCGCCTCGTCGCGGAGGATCTCGGCCATCGTCATCACGTCGGGGGCGAGTTCGGACGCGTACCCGGGAAACCCCGGATCCACGTGGGCGACGGTCCCGAGGCCGGCCCGATGCGGTTCGATCCCGGTGAGCAGGGCCGCGCGGGTGGGCGAGCACATCGGGGTGACGTGGAAGTTCGTGCCCCGCAGGCCCCGGGCCGCCAACGCGTCGAGGTGCGGCGTTTCGATCTCGCTGCCGTAACACCCGAGATCCGAGTACCCGAGGTCGTCGGCGAGCACGATCACGATGTTGGGCGCGCCGTCCCTGGCGGTCGGGCGTTCGGGCCACGCGCCGACGGATCCCGCGAAGGTCCGACCCACGGTGCCCGCGAATCCCGGATACGTGTGTTCGGTCATGGCCGGATCGTGGCAGTTCCGAAGGACGGCGAGCAACGCGGAAGCTGTTTCCGACGCGCGTTCTGCACGCCCTGGGGTGCAGCTCGGGTGCGACAACGGCTGTAGGTGACGGGAACGGGGGTGGTGGGTCAGACGCGTGGCGGGTCGACCGCGATGCGGAGGCGGCCGGCGGCGTGGCCGGGAGGACCGGCGATGTCGAGTGCCGTGGCCAGGCCGTCCGCGGTCGGTGCGAGTACCAGTGCGGTCGAACCGGTGCCGTGCTCCGACGGACCCATCACCCGATAGTCGCGCCGCACGGCCATGACCGCGGCGGTCACCGCCGCGGTCTCGCCGCTCAACTCGGCCACCGCGCCCACCGGCGGGAACCCCAGCATCTCGCGCCGCGCCTGTTCCGCCACCATCACGCCCGACGGATCGCCCGAGACCGCGAGCGCAATGACGTCGTGTTCGGGGGTCCGGGTCTGGAGGACGAGCCGACCACCGCGATCCTTCGCGCCCACCCGTCGCGCCGCGCGCGCCACCAACGCGGCCGCCTGTTGGGCCGCCCGCACCCGGTGGGCGAAGAGTTCCTGATCCAGGTCGAGGAACGCCACGAGTTTCGCGTCGACCCGGTGCAGGACCGCCTCGGTCCCCACGATCACCGGCGCGGTCGGCACGTCGTCGACCGATGCGTCGAGCCACGCGATCTCGGTACGCGGCAGCAGGGCCGCGAGGGCGTCCCGGAGTCGCTGCACCCCGAGCCGCGACGCCCGCAACTTCGTGTTGAGACACGCGGTGCAGATCATCGGTCGGACGGTGTCGCACCGGGGACAGCGCAACTCGCCCGGGCCACTCTCGGCGACGGCCGCGTCGCAGCGCTCGCACGTGGCGACCGCGTGACAGGCGAGGCACGTGAGGAGCCGGGCCCGCCCCTTACGGTTCAAGACGCAGACCGCGCGCTCGCCGGCGTCGACGGTGCGATGCAGGGCTCGGGCCAGTGGCTCGCTGAGCAGTCCGTTGCCGGGCGGCTCGGCCCGCAGGTCGACCACCTCGACGAGCGGCCAGCCCGCGCGCTCGACGGCGCGGGACGGACGCATCACCACCCCGCCGGAGAGGGCCGCGGCCTCCGGCGTCGGCACCGGGGCGATCAACGTGACCGCGGCGCCCGTACGTGCGGCGCGCTCGATCGCGACGTCACGCGCGTGCCAGGTGGGGACCCGTTCCTCTTGGAGTGCTTCGTCGCCCTCGTCGAGCACGATCACCGCAGCGAGGTCGGGCACCGGAGCCCACACTGCGGTGCGGCCGCCGATCACCACCACCTGGCCGCGCCGTGCGTCCGACCACGCCCGGGTGCGCACCGCGTCGTCGAGGTCCGAACGCATGACGATCACCCGATGGCCCCGACGTTCGAGATCACGCACCAACGCGCCGAGCCGGTGCGCGTCGGCGACCAGGACCAACGTGGATCCGTTCGTTGCGATCCGCTCGGCCACCAGGTCCCGGCGGTCGGTGGCCGGTGGCCACGCCACCACCTCGTGGCGAGGATCCGCCGCGGATCCCGCGGTGACCGGCGCCGCGCCGGCATCGTCCGGCCAGGGCTCGCGGACCGCGTTCGGCGGTGAGGCGGCCCGGAACAGTGCGACATCGCGTCCGGCCCAACGGTGGGCGGTCCACCGACACAGGTCGAGCACGGCGGGGGGCGGGCCGGCACCCACGACCTTGGAGATCGCCAGCAGCCGACCCACCGCGGCGTCGGGCACGACGGGATCCGCGACGACCCACCCCCGGACCTTCCGACCATGGAGCGGGACGCGCACGATGGTCCCGACGCGCACGAGGCCCCCGAGCGCGTCGGGGACCTCGTAATCGAACTCGCGGGTGATCGCGGTGAGATCGGGACGGACCCGCACCACCCGGGTGCCGGTCGTCTCCTGCGCACCGACGACCATCGGAACGGTCGTGACGGCGTTCTCGCCTAGAGCTTCTCGGCGGCGGCGCGCAGGGCGTCGGCGCTCGTGGTGTGCTCCCAGGTGAACTCGGGCTCGTTCCGACCGAAGTGCCCGTACGCCGCGGTCTTGCGGTAGATGGGCCGCCGGAGGTCGAGCCGTTCGATGATCGCGGCCGGGCGGAGGTCGAAATGCTCGTTGACCAACGCCGGCAGCTTGTCCGGGTCGATCTCGGAGGTCCCGAAGGTCTCCACCATGAGGGACACCGGCCGGGCGATGCCGATCGCGTACGCGACCTGGACCTCGCACCGCTTCGCGATGCCCGCGGCCACGATGTTCTTCGCCGCGTGACGCGCCGCGTAGGCGGCCGAGCGGTCGACCTTCGTGGGGTCCTTGCCGCTGAACGCACCGCCGCCGTGGCGGGCCATACCGCCGTAGGTGTCGACGATGATCTTGCGACCGGTGAGGCCGCAGTCGGCGTGGGGGCCGCCGAGTTCGAAGTTGCCCGTCGGGTTGACGTGCACCTCGAAATCGTCGTCGGCGAACTGCGCCGGGACGAGCGGGCGGATCACGTGCTCGATGAGGTCGGGCTTGATCATGGAGTCGCGGTCGATACCGGGACCGTGCTGGGTGGAGATGAGCACCGTCGACAGCCGCTTCGGGACACCGTTCTCGTAATCGATGGTGACCTGGGTCTTGCCGTCCGGGCGCAGGTAGCCGAGCATGCCGGACTTGCGGACCTCGGCGAGCCGGAACGCGAGCTTGTGCGCGAGCCAGATCGGCATCGGCATGAGGTCTTCGGTCTCGTCACACGCGTAGCCGAACATCATGCCCTGGTCGCCCGCACCGGTCTCGAGCATGCGGTCGGTGTCGCCGGCCCGCTGCTCCTCGGCCTTGTCGACACCCATGGCGATGTCGGGGCTCTGCTCGTCGATCGACGTGATCACGCCGCAGGTGTTGCCGTCGAAGCCGTAGGACTCGCGGTCGTACCCGATGCTCCGGACGGTGTCGCGTACGACCCGCGGGATGTCGACGTACGCCTGGGTGCTGATCTCGCCGGCCACGATGACGAGACCGGTGGTGCACATGGTCTCGCAGGCGACCCGGCTGTTGGGGTCCTCCTCGAAGATCGCGTCGAGAACCGAGTCCGAAATCTGGTCGCTCATCTTGTCGGGGTGACCTTCGGTCACCGATTCCGACGTGAAGGTGAAGGCGCTCAACGCATCTCCTGGTCTGGGGTCGTGGGTCCGCGGCCCAATCGCGCGGCCACTCGGTCGAGAATCACGTCGGCCAGCGCGGCCTTCGTGAGCAAGGGCGTCTCCTCGGAAGCGCCCGAAGAGTCAAGCAGGATCGCCCGGTTCGTGTCGACTTCGAAGCCCGCTTGCGGGTCCGAGACGTCGTTGGCGACGAGCAGGTCGACGTTCTTGCGGGTGAGTTTCGCGGCCGCGTTCTCCGCCACGGCCTCGGTTTCGGCCGCAAACCCCACGAGGACCTGGCCCCGCTTCGCGGCGCCGAGCTCGGCGAGGATGTCGACGGTCGGCTCCAGGACGATCTCGGGCGCGCCGTCGACCTTCTTCAACTTGTCGGGCGCGACTGCCTTGGGCCGGAAATCGGCGACCGCGGCCGCCATCACCACCGCATCGACCTGATCGAAGCGGGCCGCGACCGCGGCGTGCATCTCGGCCGCGGTCGCGACGCGAATCACGTCGATCCCCTCGGCGGCCGAGATTCCGCTCGTGGTCACCAACGTGACCGCGGCGCCGCGGGCGTAGGCACGATCGGCGACCGCGTGACCCATCTTCCCCGACGACCGGTTCCCGATGAACCGCACCGGATCGATCGGCTCGCGGGTACCGCCGGCCGTGACCAGGAATCGGGCGCCGGCGAGGTCGGCGTCGCGGGTCAACACCGCGAGCACGGCCTCCATGATCCGTTCCGGGGCTGCGAGGCGCCCGGCCCCGACGTCGCCCCCGGCGAGCCGACCCGACTCGGGTTCGACCACCTGCACTCCCCGACGCCGCAGCGTGGCAAGGTTCTCCTGGACCGCAGGGTGCTCCCACATCTCGGTGTGCATCGCGGGCGCGACGACGACGGGGGCGCGGGTAGCGAGCAGCGTGGCGGTGAGCAGGTCGTCGGAGAGGCCGGCGGCCAGCTTGGCGATGACCCGGGCCGTGGCCGGCGCGACCACGATCACATCGGCGCGCCGGCCGAGGCGAGTGTGCGGAATCGGGTCCTCGGATCCGTCGTGGTCCGGGCCGGTGAAGAGTTGGGTCTGTGCGGGCTCGGACGCGAGCGCGGAGAAGGTCAACGCGCCGACGAAGCGGGTCGCGTCCTCGGTGAGCACCGGGATCACGTGGGCGCCGGCATCGACCATGCGCCGGCACAACTCGACGGCCTTGTATGCCGCGATGCCGCCGGCGACTCCGAGGACGACCCGACGGCCGCCCCAGGCCCCGGAGTCGGGTGGCAACGAACTCAGCCGGCGTCGCCCGCGGGCTCGTCCGCGGTGGCTTCGGCCTCGGGCTCCACGAGTTCGGCCTTGATGATCTTGCCGGCCTCGATCTCCTCGAGGGCGATCGACAGGGGCTTGCGCGAGACCGAGGTGACCTGCGGCGGGACGATCTTGCCCAGTCCGTCGCCGAGGTGGTTGTAGTAGTCGTTGATCTCCCGGGCCCGGCGCGACGCAAGGGTCACCAGCGTGAACTTCGAGTCCTCGCGTTCGAGGAGGTGCTCGATGCGGGGCTCGGTGAGGGACGCGCGGCGTTCGGCCATGGTGAAGGGCTCCAGAAGTCAGGAAATGCCGTCGAGCGAAGGTCCGCGACGACGGGACTCCAGGATAGCAGCGACTTCCTCGACGGCTTGCTCCACGGTCTGGTTCACGACCACGGCGTCGAACCGGTGCGCGAGGGCCTCCTCCTCGGCCGCGGTCGCCAGGCGGCGCTCGATCTGGTCGGGATCGTCGCTGTCACGGCCCCGGAGCCGGGCCTCCTGCTCGGACCGGTCGGGTGCCCGGAGGAACACCAGCAATGCCTCGGGGAGCCGCTCCTTGACCGCCAGAGCGCCCTGGACGTCGATCTCGAGCAACACGTCGTCACCGGTCTCGAGGCGCTCCACGACCGGCGCGAGCGGAGTCCCCTTGAGTTGGCCGTAGACCTCGAACCACTCGAGGAATCCCCCGGCGTCACGCTGGGCCTCGAACTCGGTGCGGCTCATGAAGTGGTACTCACGCCCGTCGACCTCGCCGGGACGCGGGTCCCGCGTGGTCGCCGACACGGACCAGGCGAGGTTCGGCTCCCGGGCCAGCAGGGCGCGCCCGACGGTTCCCTTGCCCACTCCGGAAGGCCCGGTCAGGACCAGGAGCACGCTCAGCGGACGCTACTGACCGACGAACGCAGCCAACAGCGCGGCACGCTGCTTCGTCCCGAGCCCGCGCAACCGGCGGCTCTCGCTGATCTCGAGATCGGCCATGATCCGCCGCGCCCGCACCTTGCCGACACCGGGGAGCGACTCGAGCACGCTGACCACCTTGAGCTTGGCGACGATGTCGTCGTTGTCACTCTGGGTGAACAGGTCGGCGAGCGACAACCGGTTCAACTTGAGACGCGCCTTGATCTCGGCCCGCACCCGGCGCGCGACGGCGGCCTTCTCGAGCGCAGCTTGACGCTGCTCGGGTGTGAGCGCGGGCGGGAGCGGCATAGACAGGGACCTCCGAGAACACCAGGATCAGCACGGCGCGTGACCGACTTCGAGCGGCGCTGAGTATAGGCAGGTGGTCGCGAATCCCCTGGGGTCGTCGCGCCAATCCTCGTCAGGCATTTTTCAGGGGGTCGCCATCGCCGTCGCGACTTCGTCCGCGATGGCCGCCGCGGCCGCCGCCGGGTCCGCGGCACCGGTCACGGGACGGCCGACGACCAACCAACTCGCGCCGCGGGAGATGGCATCGGCCGGGGTCGTGACGCGTACCTGGTCCCCGATCGCCGCGCCGGCGGGCCGGATCCCCGGGACCATCGACGCCAGGCCGGCGGCCCGGACCCGGTCCACCTCGAGACCACTGCACACGACCCCCACACACCCTGCGGTGCGGGCCCACTCCAGCCGCTCGGCGAACGCACCGGTGTCGGCATCGGACGTGAGGACCGTGACGGCCAGGGTCACCGGCGCTTCCATACCGGCGCGCTGTGCGCCCGCCTGCGCGCCGGCGACGAACGCCCGCAGCATCTCGGTGCCACCGGCCGCGTGGGCGTTGAGAAACCGGACCCCGTGGGCCGCGAGGGCGGCGGCGGCCCGTTCGACGGTGTTCGGGATGTCGTGCAGTTTGAGGTCGCAGAACACCGCGAACCCCAGGTCGTGCAGGCGTTCGAACGCCTCGGGGCCGGCCTCGGCGTACAACTCGTGGCCCACCTTGGCGATCCCGAACCACGGCGCCACGAGGCGCGCCATGGCGATCGCGGCGTCGAGGTCACCGACGTCGAGGGGCAGCGCCAGCCGATTCCGGACCTCGGTGGGGGCTCCGACTGCAGTGTTCATGCATCGCTCCTTCTCGTCTCGTCCGGTCGGGTCGGGGCTTCAGGGGTCGGGGCTTCAGGGGTCGGGGCTTCAGGGGTCGGGGCCCGGAGCGTCCCGACCAGATCGCGGACCCGTCGGACCTCGTGGGCGTCGCACCAGGCCGCGACCTCGTCGTGGATCCGGTTCACGGCCCGGGGCTCCCGGAACGACACCGTTCCCACCCCGACCGCGGCGGCGCCGGCGATCAGCATCTCGACGGCATCGAGGCCGTGGCTCACTCCGCCGGTGCCGATCACCGGGACGGGGCCGAGCGCACGCGTCACCTCGTGCACGATGCGGAGCGCGACCGGCTTGACCGGATCACCCGAATACCCGCCGGTGACGTTGCCCAACTGCGGCAGTTTCGTCTCCGCGTCGATCCCCATCCCGAGCAGGGTGTTCACGAGGGTGAGCCCGGTGGCCCCGGCCGCGATCGCCGCCCGGGCGACCGCCACCACTTCCCAGGTGTTCGGCGACAACTTCGCGAACACCGGCAGGTCGAGGCCCACCGCGCGCACGGCTGCGATTACCGCGCCGGTGGCCGCCGGATCGTGCGCGAACATCCGCGCCGAGTCCTCCACGTTGGGACAACTCACGTTGACCTCGACCGCCGCGAGCGCGTCGGCGATCGGCCCGATCGCGCGCATCGCCGCCGCGAAGTCTTCGACCGTACGGCCCCAGATCGAGACGATCACCGGCACGCCGTGCGCGTGGAGCGCGGGCCAGTCGTCACGGATCCAGGCATCGACCCCGGGCCCCTGGAGTCCGACCGAGTTCAACATCCCGCCGCCGGCACCCGCGTGCAGACGCGGCGCCGGGTTCCCCACCCACGGGAAGGCGGCGAGCGACTTGACCGTCACCGCACCGATCCGGCTGCTGTCACCGATGCGCAATACCTCGTCGGAGTGCCCGAAGGTCCCCGACGCGGCCACGATCGGACTCCGCAACGACAACGGTCCGAGTTCGACCGTCGTGTCGACCGCCGGCGCGGTCGCGGCATGCCGGGCCCGCATCACACCTCGAGCCGCATCTGACCGTCGGCGTGGTACTCCTGGAGCGACCGGACCGTGACGTCGGTGGTCTGGCTCTCGGCGATCCCGGCCGCGGCGGCGAGCGCGGCCGCGACCGTGGTGAGACACGGCACGTTGTGGACCACCGCGGCGCGGCGGATGTGTGCGCCGTCGGCCCGCGGCCCGCGGCCCCGCGGCGTGTTCACCACCAGGTCGACCTTGCGGGAGGTGATGAGTTCGAGCGCGTCCATCCCCGTCGGGTCCCCCACCTTGGCCACGACCGCCTCCACCGGGATCCCCCGTGCCTCACACGCCGCCGCGGTCCCCGGGGTGGCGACGATGGAGAACCCGAGTTCCACGAACTTGGTCGCGGCCACGAGCCCGTGCTCCTTGTCGCGATCCGCGAGCGAGAGGAACACCGTTCCGGTATCCAGCAGTCGGCTGCCCGCGGCGGCCTGACTCTTCGCGAACGCGAGTCCGAACGACCGGTCGATACCCATGACCTCACCGGTCGAGCGCATCTCCGGCCCGAGCAGGGTGTCGACGGTCGGGAACCGGTTGAACGGCAGTACCGCCTCCTTCACCGACACGTGTCCGCCCTCGGCCGGCGGCCGGACGAGGCCCTCGGTGCGGAGTTCGGCGAGGGTGGCGCCGAGCATGAGCCGGGCCGCCACCTTGGCGAGCGGCACCCCGGTCGCCTTGCTGACGAACGGGACCGTGCGACTGGCCCGGGGGTTCGCCTCGATCACCGAGACCGCGCCGTCCTTGACGGCGTACTGCACGTTGAGCAGCCCGACCACGTTCAGCGCGCCCGCCAGCCGTTCGGTGTACTCGCTGAGGGTGGCGATGGTGGCAGCGGACAGCGTGGACGGCGGCAGGACACACGCGCTGTCGCCCGAGTGCACCCCGGCCTCCTCGATGTGTTCCATCACGCCACCGATCAGGACCTCGCCGGTGTGGTCGCGCAGGGAATCGACGTCGACCTCGATCGCATCCTCGAGGAACCGGTCGATCAGCGCCGGTCGGTCGGCCGACAGTCCCCCTTCGCGTCCGAGCGAACCGTGCTCGGCCAGTTCGGCCATCGCGCTGTCGAGCCCGATCTCGTCGAAGACGATCTGCATCGCCCGCCCCCCGAGCACGTACGACGGCCGGACGAGCACCGGATAGCCGACACCGGCGGCGATCGCGCGGGCGCCTTCGGCTGTGAGCGCAGTACCGCCCGGTGGTTGCGGGATCTCCAGGTCGTTGCAGAGCGCGTTGAACCGGTCGCGGTCCTCCGCGAGATCGATCGACTCCGGGCTGGTGCCCACCACCGGGATGCCCGCCGTCTCCAGGGCGTGCGCCAGCTTGAGCGGCGTCTGCCCGCCCAGGGCGACGACGACGCCCCGCAACTCGCCGTTCGCCTGCAGTGCTTCGCACACGTTGAGCACACCCTCGATGGAGAGCGGCTCGAAGAACAGCCGGTCGCTGGTGTCGTAGTCGGTGGACACCGTCTCCGGGTTGCAGTTGACCATGACGGTCTCGAACCCCGCGTCGGAGAGCGCGAACGCGGCGTGCACGCAGCAGTAGTCGAACTCGACGCCCTGACCGATGCGGTTCGGACCGCTGCCCAGGATGACCACTGCCGGCTTCGTGAGCGGTGCCAGCTCGCCGACGTCCTCGTAGGTGCCGTAGTGGTAGGGCGTGGTCGCCGCGAACTCGGCCGCGCAGGTGTCGACGGTCTTGTAGGTGATCTCGACGCCCGCGGCCTTCCGGGCGGCACGTACCGCCTCGGGCGTCTCGCCCCACAGGTGCGCGAGTTGGGCGTCGCCGAAGCCGAGGCGCTTCGCCCACCGCCAGGTGGCGCGGTCGAGCGACCCGCTCGGTCCCATGCCGGCCAACTCGACCGCGGCCTCGACGATCTGGGCCATCTGGTCGAGGTACCAGGGGTCGACCCCGGTGATCTCGTACAGCCGTTCGATCGAGATGCCGCGGCCGAGCGCGACCGCGAGCGCGAAGAGCCGGTCGGGGGTGGGGCGCCGGCACGCGCGTTCGAGATCTTCCACGGACAGGTCGATGAACGCGGGATCGAGGTGGTCGAGGCCGGCGCGACCGGATTCGAGTGAACGCAGCGCCTTCTGGAGCGATTCGGGGAAGGTGCGCCCGATCGCCATCACCTCGCCGACCGACTGCATCATCGTGCCGAGCACCGGCTCCGCGCCGGGCAGCTTCTCGAACGCCCACCGCGGGATCTTGGTGACGACGTAGTCGATGGTCGGTTCGAAGCTCGACGGCGTGACCCGGGTGATGTCATTGGTGACCTCGTCGAGGCGGTAGCCCACCGCGAGCTTGGCCGCGATCTTGGCGATCGCGAACCCGGTCGCCTTGCTGGCGAGCGCGCTCGAGCGCGACACGCGCGGGTTCATCTCGATGATGACCATCTGACCGTTGGTCGGGTCGAGCCCGAACTGCACGTTCGAACCCCCCGTCTCCACGCCGATGCGGCGGATGCACGCGAAGGCGGCGTCGCGCATCCGCTGGTACTCGAGATCGGTGAGGGTCTGGGCCGGCGCCACGGTGACGGAGTCACCCGTGTGGACCCCCATGGGGTCGAGGTTCTCGATGGAGCAGATGACCACGACGTTGTCGGCGTGGTCGCGCATGACCTCGAGTTCGTATTCCTTCCACCCGAGCACCGACTGCTCCAGCAGGATCTCCGACACCGGGCTCGCGGCGAGGCCCCGCTCGGCGACCCCGCGCAGCTCCTCGACGTCGTAGGCGAATCCGGTGCCGCCACCGCCGAGGATGAACGACGGGCGACAGATGAGCGGGAAGCCCACTTCCTGGCCGACGACCAGCGCTTCGTCGACGGTGTAGGCGAGCCCGGAGGCCGGGACCGCGAGCCCGATCTCCTGCATCGCAGCCTTGAACCGGCTGCGGTCCTCCGCGGTGTGGATCGCCTCGATGCTCGCGCCGATCAGTTCCACGTCGAACTCGGTGAACACGCCGGCCTCGTCGAGTGCGATCGCGAGGTTCAACGCGGTCTGGCCGCCGAGCGTCGGCAGCACGGCGTCCGGCCGCTCGCGCTCGATGATCCGGCGCAGGCTCTCGACGTCGAGTGGTTCCACATACGTGGCGTCGGCGAAATCGGGGTCGGTCATGATCGTGGCCGGGTTCGAGTTCACCAGGATCACGCGGTAGCCCTCGGCGCGCAGGACCCGGCACGCCTGGGTGCCCGAGTAGTCGAACTCG
>JBBSBV010000033.1:0-48230 GCA_038250905.1 Acidimicrobiia bacterium | reverse complement strand
GGACTCGTCCATCACCACCGGGCACGCCAGGTGCGAACGCGCCAGATCGAGATCGGAGTCCGCGCCGACGACCACCACGTGTTCGGCATCGGGCAACGCGGCGACCAGGTCTCGGAGGCGTTGTTCGGATCCACCGCGCTGATAGCGCGTCACCAGATGGAGCACCCGGAGCGGGCGCTGTACCAGGCTCACGAACTCAGCCCGCCGAGACTCCGGCGGGTCGGGCCACGTGCACCGCCCCTGCGGGACCGGGCTTCTCCGGGTCGACAAGCACGCCGAGGACTGCGCCACCGACACGGCGGAGCCGGGTACCCGAACGCTCGGCGTCACGCAGCTTGGTGACTCCGTGCTGGGCGATCATGACGGTGGCATCGGCCAGCTCGGCCAAGACCAGCGACGAGGGCTCCACCGTCGGCGAAGGCGCCGCGATGACCACGTATTCGCACTGCTCGGTTAGGCGCCGCAGCACCGTACGGGCCCGGGCGACCGTCAACTCGTTGACCGCGATGCCGTCGTCGAGCACCCGCAGCCGACCACCGGTCTGCTGTTCGTGCACCACCGACAGACGGGCACGGGGGACGGGGGCCTCGAACTCGTCGACGTTGCTGGTGTCGGAGACGCCCCGACACGCGGCGAACACGACGCGGGCGCCGGACTCGGCAATCGCCTGCGCGATCCGCCGGGCGGTGGCTTCGGGCGCCGCGCCGTCGACGCCACAGAGCAACACCACGTTCGGCTTGCTCCGACCGAGAAGATGCACCAGTTGCAGGCCGACCTCGTCGACCGTCGCACCGGCACCGGTGACGACACCGCGCGGCAGGTTGCCGGCCGGGGTCGGCAGGACCCCGAGCACGCGTGCTCCGGCCCGACGCGATTCGCTCGAGTCACCGCTGCGGAACCGACCGACCAGCTCTTCCCGCCCGTAGACCACACCGACGGAGATCAGGAGGATCGCGAACCCACCGATGAGGGCCCAACTCGTGGGCTTCGGGAATGCCGGGTCCGAAGGCTTGATGGCTTCTTCGTAGAGTTCGAGCCCACCGTCGGCGGTCTTCGAATCGGTGGTGTCGCTGGCCGAGGCCTTCGAGGCGTCTGCGAGTTCCTGCTGGGCCGAGTCCAACTTCGCTTGGAGGGCCGGACGACGCGCGTCGGCAGTCGGGATCGGCGCGAGCTGAGCGGCCAGGTCGTTGACCTGCTTCTCGAGCGCATTCGCACTGTCGCCTTCGACCTTGGCGCGTGCGGCGATCTTGTCCCGCGTCTTCTGTTCCCGGTCCGTCACCACGAAGCTGGCGGCCGCGTCGGCGGCGCGTTCGGCGAGCTCGGGGGTCTTGGCCTCGGAGTCGATCCGGATGAGCGGCGAGGCCTCGAGGCCAGTGGCCGAGACGGAGCTGACGTCTCCGAAGTCCTTGCCGAGCGCTTTCTGCAGCGCGGCACTCAACCGCGGGGATTCCAGCGTCTGGATGACCGCGCGCTGTTCCTTGGTGAGGTCGACGGACTGACCCGACTTGATGAAGAGGTTCTGCGTGTCGTCGGTGACGCGGATCCATGCGACGGACGCGTAGCGCTTTTGCAGCTGGCTGGTACCGAGGTAGATCAGGCCGGCCGAGATGACGAAGATCCCGATGAGCAACAGCCCACGCCGGCGCAGGACACGCATGACCCCACCGAGGCCGAGCTCGAGACGCGTCGAACCGCCGAGTGACTCGAGATTGCGGTCTCGCCGGGTTGGAAGGGGTGCGGGTTCGCCCGAGGGCATCAGATGATCGTCGATCATCTCAGTATGCACCACCCTGGGAGGGCCGGAAGACGCGGACGAACGTTCGGGCGATGATCCCCATATCGCTGACGAGGCTCTGTCCGAACGCGTATTGCACGTCGAGCGCAACGCGGGTCGCGTAGGACACGTCGTTGCGACCCGACACCTGCCACAGACCGGTCATACCGGGCCGGGCACTCAACACGATCGGCATGTACTGCCCGTAACGGCGGATCTCACCCTCGGTGATCGGCCGCGGCCCGACCAGGCTCATCTCGCCCTTGAGGACGTTGATCAGCTGCGGGAGCTCGTCGAGCGAGGTCTTGCGAAGGAAGCGACCGACCCGGGTGACCCGGGGGTCGTCCTTGAGCTTGAACGTGCGGGCGAACTCGGCGGCGAGCTCGGGGTCGGAGGCGAGCAGTTCGGCGAGCCGGCGATCGGCGTCCTCGACCATCGTGCGCAGCTTCAGGCACTTGATCGTGCGACCACCGCGGCCGACCCGCTCGTGGCCGTAGAACGCGGCGCCCTTGGACGAGACGCGAATCAGGCCGGCGAGTGCCAACATCAGCGGTGCCCACAGTGGTGCGCTGACGACCACCGCGCTCACGTCGAAGGCGCGCTTGACGCCGTCACGGGCGGCGCGGGGCACCACGGTCACGGTGGGTGGCGCAGTGTCGCGCAGTGGGCTGTCGACCGACACGAGATCGATCGAACGCGCCCGCTCCTCGATGGTGCGCAGGTCGATGACGACCTCACCGGTGCTTGCGTCGACCGTGATCACGCCCGGCAGGTCCGCCGGGTCGTCGAGCAGGTCTTCACGGGGTTCAACGCTGGTGATCAAGCTTCCCGCGCCCCGACCACGAACCCGGCGCCGTCGTGCACGCTCGGTGATCCGTACGTCGAGATCAGGAAATACGCCGCTCGCCATTGGAACTCCCCGCCCCTTTCTCCCCAGTTGTCGGTTTCGCGGTGCGGGCCGAAGCGAAGGAAGCGGTTTTTTTCGCATCCACTGCCGAGCGCACGCCGTGAAAGAGCAATTGCCTCCACTTTCCGGGCTCGTCGGGCCACCCGGAAGGAGCTGAAGCTACCACCCAAAACGGACTTTCACAACCGATATTGCCCGGATTGAGTCGTCCGGCCCATTCAAGAGCGGGCTGAAGCGCCGTCGATAGGTCGGAGGTCACGGAAACCACCGGCACCCGGTGATCGCGCGGAGAGCGAGATCACGGGTACCGGTCCCTCGACTGACCCCAAGGAGTCATGAGATGCCGTCCCAGTTCCGCTTCCGGGCCCTTGCCGCACTCTGTGTGGCGTTCCTCGTCATTCTGGCGCCCCAACTCGCGAGTGCAGGATCGGATTCACCTCGAGTGAACACGGTCCTCGCCCGGATCACTCGTGAACACCACCACCGTCACCACCACCGTCACCACCACCGTCACCACGACCACGACGGCCCGACTCCGACCACGACGACCACCACCACCACGACGCTCCCGCCGGTGCCCACGATCCCGCTGCCGACGCCGGTCCCGGTCCCGACCCCCGTACCGGTCCCGACCCCCGTACCGGTCCCGACCCCCGTACCCGTACCCGTCCCGGTCCCGACGCCCGTTCCCACCCCGGTCCCGACGCCGGTTCCGACCCCCGTCCCGGTGCCCACGCCGAGCCAGTGCCTCGCCCAGAGCCCGGCGGTCGTCTCGGGTGTGCAGTCGAGTCGGTACAAGCCGACCGTCAGCGGCCACCTCGCGGTGGACGCCCGCTCGGCGTCGTGGACCCAGGTCGACAACTGGCCGGTCTCGATCTACGGCTCCGGCAGCGTGTGCTGGACCGGCGGTTCGATCGACGGCACCTGGTCCACCAGCACGGTGTGGGACGTGTTCCACCACACCGGCGGCTTCAGCTTCCAGACGCCCAACTCGGTCGTCGAAGACGTGCGCGTCCACAACTACGGCGATGCAATCAACGTCCGTGACGGCGCCAGCAACTGGACCGTCCGCGGCGCGCACACCTCGTTCATCCACGACGACTGCCTGCAGGACGACTACCTGAACTCGGGTGTCATCGCCGACTCGCTGTTCGACGGTTGCTACGTGGGAATCTCGACCCGTCCGTCCGCGAGCGACACCTCGTCGGACGGTCACAACAACACCCTCGTGATGAACAACGACCTGCTGCGACTCCAGCCGATGCCGACGGTCTACAAGGGCCCCGCGCCCGGCCACGGCGGCTTCTTCAAGTGGGACGACACCCACCGTTCGCCGAAGCTGTCGCTGCACGGCAACGTGTTCCGCGTCGACCAGACCCCGAACCACGGTTCGCTCGGTCTGCCGGCCGGGTACCAGGTGAGCTGCTCGGGCAACACGATCGTGTGGCTCGGCGGCGGTGCCTTCCCGGAGGCGGCGTCCTGGCTCGCGAAGTGCCCCGACACCCTGATCGTGACGACCAAGTCCACCTGGAACGACGCCGTCGCGGCTTGGAATGCCGCACACTGACCGAGTTCGAGCAACCCTCGCGTCGCTCACTTCCCGCGGACGGTTCACCGTCCGCGGGAAGTGCGCGTCCCGACACCGCGCGCGACGTAGGCCCTTGTGCTCATTCCGTTCGCTCCCGGGAATCTGACTGTTTTGCCCGGTTTATAGTCGTCGTTCGCGAGTCGCCGTCCGGCCCGCGGCAGGAGAATCATGACCAACGCTGAGCCCAACTCGAACGTATCCGCCGCCACCGGCCGGCGTGTCCTCGTCACCGGCGCGGCCGGGTTCGTCGGGAGCCATCTCGTCGACACGCTGCTCGCACAAGGCGACCACGTCGTCGGCGTCGACTGCTTCACGCCCTATTACTCGCCCGACGCGAAGCGGGCCGCGCTGGTCGGCGCCCACGAGAGCGACCATTTCGAACTCGTCGAAACCGACCTGCGCGAAGCCGAACTCGCAGGGTTGCTCGAGGGTGTCGACACCGTGTTCCACCAGGCCGCGCAGCCGGGTGTCCGCCTCTCGTGGTCCGACGGGTTCTCGGAGTACGCGAGCCACAACGTGCTGGCGACCCAGCGCCTGCTGGAAGCTGCGCGCGACGCCGAAGTGCGTCGCTTCGTCTACGCGTCGTCGTCTTCGGTGTACGGGAACCAGGATCGCTACCCGACGGTCGAAACCGACCTGCCGCGTCCGTACAGCCCGTACGGCGTGACCAAGCTCGCGGCCGAGCATCTCTGCGGCCTGTACGCGGAGAACTGGGGTCTCTCGACCGTCTCGCTCCGCTACTTCACCGTGTTCGGGCCACGCCAGCGTCCGGACATGTCGATCCACCGCTTGTGCGAGGCCGTCGGCACCGGTGCTTCGTTCCCCCGCTTCGGCGACGGGACCCAGGTACGCGAGTTCACCTACGTCGCCGACATCGTGGCGGCCAACCTCGCCGCGGCAGCTGCCGACGTCGCGCCCGGAACGGTCGTGAACATCGCGGGCGGCGGCGAGATCACCCTGAACGGCCTCATCGCGATGGTCGGCGAACTCGCCGGGACCGAAGTCGTCATCGAGGACCACCCCGCGCAAGCCGGTGACGCCAAGCGCAACGGTGCGGCCACCGACCTCGCCCGGGAGCTGATCGGGTGGTCGCCGCAGGTGAGTCTGCGAGACGGCATCGCCGCGCAACTCGCGTGGCACAACGCCCGTCGCGCGATGGCCGCCTGACAGGTCCACCGCCTCCGCGCCGCGGCGGACATCGCCTCGGTGGCGCGGAAACCGGGCTGCTACAGTGCCCGTCTCTCCTGGAGAGCGCGAGCCCCCATCGTCTAGTGGCCGAGGACGCCGCCCTTTCAAGGCGGTAACGGGGATTCGAACTCCCCTGGGGGCACCACCGTCGAACTGGCGGACGCACTGGTCCTGTGGTGCAGTTTGGAGTGCACGCCGCCCTGTCAAGGCGGAGGCCGCGGGTTCAAATCCCGTCAGGACCGCCGGACGCCCGCAATTCGGGGCCTCCACCCGGCCGGGTAGCTCAGTTGGCAGAGCGCGCGCCTGAAAAGCGCGAGGTCACCGGATCGACGCCGGTCCCGGCCACCACGACCGCGGTCGTCGCAGGGGTCCACGGTCGGCGATCCGAGACCCGCCGGTCTCGATTGCAGTACTCAGAGTTCCTGGTGCTCTTCGACCGTGTCGAGGAACTGGCGGATCTCCGAGGCCCGGAAGCGGCGATGCCCACCGAGGGTGCGGATCGCCGAGATCTTCCCGGCGCGCGCCCACCGGGTCACGGTCTTGGGATTGACGCGGAACATCGCTGCGACCTCGGAAGGCGTGAGCAGTGCGTCGTCGTCGGGGTGTCCCTGCATTGCGGCCTCCGGTGAGCGAGATGGTCCGTACGATTCAGACCGGTTCGGGATATCGAGAGTAGTTGGTTCCCCCAGCACAACCGAGGATCCCCTCGGAGGTGGCATAGGTCCAATGTACCACTCGGTCCTATTTTCGTGGTTGATGGTCGCGGTCGCGTCGCGAAGGCCGATGCGTACACTCGCCGGACTATGCCGGTGCTCGCGATCACGAACCAGAAGGGCGGCGTCGGAAAGACGACGACGACGCACACGCTCGGGGAGGCGATGGCCGCCGCCGGGGCCCGGGTACTGCTCGTCGACCTCGACCCCCAGGCCTGTCTCACCTACGCCGCGGGCCTCGACCCCGAGAACCTCGAGACATCGATCCACGACGTCTTCACCGGCCGGGTCGCGGCCGATGCGGTGGTCCTCACCGCCGGCCGGTGCTCGATCCTCCCGGCATCGATCGATCTCGCGGGCTCGGAGATCGCACTCGCCACGAAGGTCGGCCGCGAGCACGCCCTCGCCCGCGCCCTCGCGCCCGTGCGGTCGACGTTCGACGTCGTCCTCGTCGATTGTCCACCGTCACTCGGCATCCTGACCATCAACGGTCTCACCGCCGCGGACTCGGTCCTGATCCCGCTGCAGTGCGAAACGCTGAGCCATCGCGGGGTGGGTCAACTGCTCGAGACGATCGCGGACGTCCGCGCCTACACCCAGCCCGACCTCACGGTGCTCGGAGCGATCGCCACGATGTTCGACGGTCGGAGCCGCCACCCACGTGAGATCGCCGCCGACGTGGCGTCGCGGTACGACATCCACGTCTTCGAGCCGGCCGTGCCCCGCTCGATCCGGTTCGCCGAAGCGCCCGCGTCGGGCACATCGATCCTCGATCACGCCCCGACGTCGCGCGGCGCGCAGGCGTACCGCGAGCTCGCGGACCAGGTTCTCCGGACCATCGGCGTCACGACCGCTCCCGAAGCGCCGTCCGCCTCATGAGCGCGTCCAACGGCAAGCGCGCGCTGTTCTCGACCGCGGTGCGCCGGCCCGGCACCCTCGTCGTCCACTGCGGAAGCTGTCACGGCCGCAGCCGACTCACCTACCTGGAGTTGGTGAAGCGTTCGGTCCCCGTCACCGCGTGGCTGCCGTGGCGGACCCACTCCCGGCTCGTGCGGTGTCCGGCCTGTGAGCACCGCACCTGGGTGGCCGCTCGCTGGTTCGACTGAGGGCGCGGGGCGTTCAGGCCCGGTCGATGCGGACCACGCCGGTACCGGCGACGACTGCGCCGATGACCCACGCATCCTGACCGGCGGCGCGCACGATCTCGACCGCGCGGTCGGCGTCGGCCTGCGGGAGCACCACACCCATCCCGATGCCCAGGTTGAACACCGATTCCATCTCCGTGTCCGCGATGTCGCCGGCGCGCTGCACCTCGCCAAAGATCTCGGGCTCGCGCCACGCCCGTCGGTCGACGTGCGCGTCGGCCCCGGCAGGGAGGACGCGGTTGAGATTGCCGGGCAGACCACCGCCGGTGATGTGCGCGAAGGCGTGCACCCCGACACCCGCTCGGAGCGCCGCGAGCACGGGCGCGTAGATCACGCTCGGGCGCAACAACTCGTCGGCCAACGATGTCTCGGCCCCCGCCCACGCCGGTTCGTCGAGCGCGCGCCCCGCCCGCTCGAGCAACGCGCGGCGGGCAAGTGAGTAGCCGTTGCACCGCAGTCCCGGGCTGGCAATGCCCACGATCGCATCGCCGACCGACACATTTCGCGGTAACACCTGATCGCGCTCGACTGCGCCGACCGCGAAGCCGACGAGGTCGAACTCCCCGGCGGCCATGAGCTGTGGATGTTCGGACATCTCGCCGCCGAGCAACGCGCATCCGGCCTGGCGACACCCCTCGGCCACGCCGCCCACGATGACGTCGGCGAGGTCAGGATCGAGCCGGCCCATCGACAGGTAGTCGAAGAAGAACAACGGATCGGCGCCTTGCGCCGCGATGTCGTCGGCGGTACCGACAAGGTCGATGCCGATGGTGTCGTAGCGACCAGTGGTCCACGCGAGCACCGACTTGGTTCCCACTCCATCGGTCGACGCCACCAGGATCGGGTCGTCGAACTCGAGGTCACGGAGGTCGAAGAGGCCCCCGAATCCGCCGATCGCACCCATGACACCAGGGCGGTACGTGGACTCCGCGTGCTTCTTGATCCGTTCGACGGCCCGGTCGCCCGCGGCGATGTCGACGCCGGCCTGGGCGTAGGTGAGCGGTTGGTCGGTCACGACATCGGCGATGCGAGGTCGATCACCGTGTCTTCGAGCACGCGCTTGGCGTCGGCGATCTCGAGGTCGACCGCGACCGGGTAGTCGGCGGAGAGACACGCCGTGCAGAACGAGGTGGGCGAGGCGTGGGTGGCGCGCACCAGCCGGTCGAGGTCGAGGTAGGCGAGCGAGTCGACCCCGAGATAGTCGCGAATCTCGCCGACGGACAGGTCGGCGGCGAGCAGCTCCCCGCGGCGGCCGGTGTCCATGCCGTAGAAGCACGGGTAGCGGTACGGCGGTGACGACACCCGGAAGTGCACTTCGGCCGCGCCGGCCTCGCGCAGCATCGCCACGACCTGCCGGGTGGTGGTGCCACGGACGATCGAGTCGTCGACGACGACCAACCGCTTCCCGCGGATGTTCTCCGGCAACGGGTTGAGCTTCATGCGCACACCCATACCGCGTTGTTGCTGGCTCGGCTGGATGAACGTACGCCCGACGTAACGGTTCTTGACCAGGCCGTCCCCGTAGGGGATGCCCGAGGCGCGGGCGTAGCCCTGCGCGGCGGGGATGCCCGACTCGGGCACCGGCATCACCATGTCGGCCTCGATCGGCGACTGCTGTGCCAACTCCTCACCCATGCGCTGGCGCGCCGCGTGGACGCTCTGGCCGTACAGGCGCGTGTCGGGGCGGGAGAAGTAGACGAACTCGAAGAGGCACAGCCGCGGCGTCGGCTCGGCGTACTGGTACTCGCGGTGCAACCCGGATGCGTCGATGACGACCATCTCACCCGGGTTGACGTCACGGATGTAGTGCGCGCCGACGATGTCGAGCGCGGCGGATTCGCTCGCGAGGATCCACCCGCCACCGTCGAGCCGGCCCAACACGAGTGGCCAGAACCCGTGAGGATCGCGGACGCCGATCAGGCGGCTGTCGTCCATCAGCACGAACGAGAACCCACCCTCGAGCCGCGGGAGCACCTTCTCCAGAGCAAGCTCGAGTTCGCGACCGTCGGACCGGGGCTCGGTCGGCCACTCGCGGGCGATCAGTTCGGCGACGAGCGCGGAGTCGGTGGTCGAGTCGAACTGCGTCTCGTCGGCCGTCATCCCGGGCAGCATCCCGAGACCCGCGGCCAGTTCGGCGGTGTTGGTGAGGTTGCCGTTGTGGCCGAGCGCGAATCCGGCGTCGCCGACGCTGCGGTAGATCGGCTGCGCGTTCATCCACGACGACGACCCGGTGGTGGAGTAGCGGTTGTGGCCGATCGCGAGGTGGCCGTGCAACGACGCAAGTCTGCGCTCGTCGAAGACCTGGGTGACCAGACCCATGTCCTTCATCACCGTGATGGTCTCGCCGTCGCTGACCGCGATCCCGGCCGATTCCTGGCCGCGGTGTTGGAGGGCGAACAGCCCGAGGTAGGACAGGTGGGCAACGGGCTGACCGGGGCCGTAGACCCCGAAGACACCGCACGCATGCCCGATGTTCGGTCCGGTCGAATCCGCCGCAAGCATCGTCACCAGTATCGCAGAGCGCGCCGAACCCGCACGACCTCTGGCCGGTCGGGCCGGATCAGACGCGGACCGCACCCATGATCGTGGGGAGTGCGTCGCGGTACGCGTGCGTGGCTGCCGCGAGCGTGACCGAAAAGGCACCGGTGGCGGCGAGACGGTCACCACTCGCGACACCGATCACTCGGGCCGGTACGCCGGCCGTGCGGGACCGGTCGAGAACGGCGTCGACCCGGTCGGGCGCGACCGAAAGAACCACCCGTGACGCCGACTCGGAGAAGCAGGCCGCGACCCCGCCGATCTCGACCTCGAACCCGATGTCGCCGTTGATCGCCATCTCGGCCAGTGCGATCGCGAGTCCGCCGTCGGAGCAGTCGTGCACGCCCGTGGGGACACGCTCATCGACGAGAGCGGCCACGAGCCGGTGCAACCGGACGGCGACATCGAGGTCGGCTTCGGGCGGAGTGCCGTCGCGCAGGCCGTGGTGCGTGGCCCAGGCGGAACCACCGAACTCGGCGCGCGTCGTTCCGAGGACGACGATGGAATCACCCGCGTTCAGGGCCGCGCCCGGGAGCGGATCGAGGAGGCGGTCGATGAGCCCGATCACCCCGACGACGGGCGTCGGGTCGATGTCGGCCCCGCGACTCTCGTTGTAGAAGCTCACGTTGCCGCCGATCACGGGCATCCCCAGTTCGCGACACGCCTCGCTCATGCCGTCGACGACCTCCGAGAACTGCCACATCACCTCGGGATGCTCGGGGTTGCCGAAGTTCAGGCAGTTGACCAAGGCCTTCGGTGTGGCGCCGGCGCACGCCACGTTGCGCGCCGCTTCCAGCACGACGAGCCGGCCGCCGGTGCGGGGCTCCAACGCGCAGAACCGGGCCGCACCATCGACCGAGATCGCGAGCGCCTTCGGCGGCGCCTCGTGCAGGCGCAGGACGCTTGCGTCGCCGCCCGGACCCACCACGGTGTTGAGGAAGAGTTGGTGGTCGTACTGGCGGTACACCCACGCCGGATCGGCGATGTTGGGCGACGCCAGCAACGTCAGCAGTTCGCCACCGAGATCGGTGCCCGCGGGGAAGCGCTGGTCGAGCACCGCGCCGGGATCCCGCGCGAGGCGCGCCGCGTGATCGGCCGGCTGCTCCAGCGGGCGGTGGTACACCGGCCCGTCGCCGAGGCTGCCGATCGGCACGTCGGCGATCGGCGTCCGGTCCGAAGAGACCTCAGGGGGTTCGTCGCCGATCGGGGGTGCCGGATTGGCGCCGGGCACGCCGATGGCGTCGAACAGGCCCTCGTACACCCGGAACCGGCCGGAGTCGGTGACCCGCCCGATGACCGACGCCCGGATCTCCCACCGCGTACACAGCGCGAGGACCTCGTCGAGGTTGGCCGGGGTGACGATCGCGAGCATCCGCTCCTGGCTCTCCGACGTGAGCATCTCGACGGGGTTCATCCCCGGCTCCCGGTGCGGGGCCCGGGCGACGTCGACGTCCATGCCGGCACCGGTCTTGGCCGCGGTCTCGGACGCCGCGCACGAGATCCCGGCCGCGCCGAGGTCCTGCACCCCGATGGCGAGGCCGGCGTCGAGCAGCGCCAGGCACGCCTCGATGAGCTTCTTCTCCTCGAACGGATCGCCGACCTGCACCGAGGGTCGCTTCGCCTCGCTGCCGGCCTCGAACCCGGCCGACGCGAGCACGCTCGCCCCGCCGATGCCGTCGCGTCCGGTGGCCGCGCCGAGCAGGACCGCGAGGTTGTCGACGCCCTCGGCCCGGGCCAGTACCAAGCGGTCGATCGGCAAGGTGCCGAGGCAGAAGACGTTCACGAGCGGGTTGTCCCGGTAGCACTCGTCGAAGACCAGCTCGCCGCCGATGGTGGGGACGCCGACGGCATTGCCGTAACCGGAGATGCCGCTGACGACGCCCTCGAAGAGGTAGCGGGTCCGGGCGTCGTCGAGCGGCCCGAACCGGAGCGGATCCATCACCGCGATCGGGCGGGCCCCCATCGAGAAGATGTCCCGGATGATGCCGCCCACACCGGTGGCCGCCCCCTGGTAGGGCTCGACCGCCGACGGGTGGTTGTGGCTCTCGATGCGCACGGCGACGGCGAGGCCGTCGCCGACGTCGATGACACCGGCCCCCTCACCCGGGCCCACGAGCACCCAGGGCGCCTCGGTGGGAAACCGTCCGAGGTGGGGCCGCGACGACTTGTACGAGCAGTGCTCGGACCACATCACCGAATACATGGCCAGCTCGAGGTGGGTGGGCTCGCGGCCCAGCTCGTCGATCACGGCCTCGAGCTCGGCGTCGGTCATTCCCAACTGGCGGTGGAGTGGAGTGTCGGTCACGAATCCCGACTCTAGTGACGGGCGATCCGCCGGTCGGAGGTGGGCCTACTCCTCGAAAGGAGCTATAGCAACCCGGTGTGATAGAACATATCTTGGCGGCAGGATTTTCCTGCAATACCCCGGAAGAAAAAGGAAATGGAGCACCCATGGCCGGACGAAAGACCGCAATGACCGACGAGCACAAAGCCAAGCTGGCCGAGGGCCGTGGTCTCAGCAAGCCGGTACGGGACTACCTCGAAGCCCTCGACGGGAACAAGCCGAAGCGGGGCCGGAAGCGCACCCCGGATTCGGTGAAGGCCCGGCTCGCGACCATCAAGGACGAACTGCCGTCCGCCAGCGTCATCAAGAAGTTGGAGTTGGTCCAGGAGCGCCGAAATCTCGAAGTCGAACTCGCGACAATGGGGACGAAGATCGACCTCACCGAGTTGGAGAAGGGCTTCATCGGCGCCGCGAAGTCGTACTCGGAGCGCAAGGGGATCTCCTACGCGTCGTGGCGTGAGATCGGGGTCCCGGCCGACGTGTTGAAGAAGGCCGGTATCACCCGCGCCGTGTAACCCTGCTGGCCCGCAGTATCGAGACCGCCTCTCCGGAGGCGGTCTCGTCGCGTGGGGCACCGGGCGGGCCGGTCAGCTCCCGAACTCGTATCCGACGTCGGGCGCGCCGAGCACCGGGACGTAGGGAATCCCGCGGTCCGCCAGCAGACCGCCGAGGGCGCCACCCCGGTCCAGCAACAACGAGACCGCCACGATCGGGCAGTCCATCTCCTCGATCCCGGGCAACGACTCGAAGAGCGCCTTGCCGGTGGTGGCCGTGTCCTCGACGATCAAGACCCGCTGACCGGGCTCGAGCACCCCGGCAATACGACCGCCGACGCCGTGGTCCTTCGCCTCCTTGCGGATTGCGAACGACGGCTTCTGGGTCGTGAATGCGACCGCGAGCGCGACCGGAACTGCACCGACCACCGGGCCACCAACCGCGTCGAAATCATCCGCCGTAATCCCGGCCACCGCGAGTGCGTCGACGATCGCTTCGCCGACGATGGCGAGGCAGTCGCCGCGGAAAGTGACCTGGCGGCCGTCCAGATACCAGCGGGAAACGCGCCCGGAGTTCAGCGTGAACTCGCCCTCCCGGATCGCGTACTCCCGGAGCACACCGGCCAACGCGACCTGGCTCGGTCGCAGCGTCATCGCACGGCCACGGGCACCGACGCGAGGAGCGAACGGATCAGGACGAGTCCGTCAGCCGAGCCGAGCAGGGGGTCGGAGGCCCGTTCGGGGTGCGGCATGAGCCCGACCACGTTGCGGCCCTCGTTGCAGATGCCCGCGATGTCGTCCCGTGCGCCGTTGGGATTGGCGACGTAGCGCACCACGACCCGCTCCTCCGCCCGGAGCGCGTCGAGGGTGCGATCGTCGCAGACGTAGTTGCCCTCGAAGTGGTTGATCGGGACCCGCAGGATCTCCCCGGTGGTCGCCTGGTTCGTGAGCACGGTCGTGACGGTCTCGACCCGCAGGTCGACCGGCTGGCACAGGAACTTCAGCCCGGCGTTTTTCTGCAGCGCGCCCGGGAGGAGCCCCGCCTCGCACAGGACCTGGAACCCGTTGCAGATACCGACGACCGGACCACCCGACCGGGCGTGGTCGGCCACCGCGTCCATGACCGGAGAGAACCGGGCGATGGCACCCGCTCGGAGGTAGTCGCCGTGGGCGAAACCGCCGGGGACCACCACCGCGTCGACCCCGCGTACGGTGGCATCGGCGTGGAAGAGCAACTCCGCCTCGCCTCCGAGTTGTTCGACGACCCGCATCACGTCGAGTTCACAGTTCGTCCCGGGGAACTGGACCACACCGACGCGTGCGCTCATACCATCTCCCCTCTTGGCCCTCCGGGCCGGGCCGGTCGGGCCCCGCTCGGCGGGTTCGGATGCCGGTGTGGTTGTTGCCACGCCTCGCTCACGCAATCTCCAGACTGATCGCGAACGCCTCGATCACCGGGTTGGCCAGCAATCGGTGACACATCTCGTCGACCTGGGCGTGGGCATCGGCCTCGTTGTCGGCCTCGACGACCAGGCGGATGCTCTTGCCCACCTTGACCTGCGACACGTTGGTGTAGCCCAACGCGGGAAGCGCCCGATCGATCACCGCGCCCTGGGGATCGAGGATCCCGGGCAGATGGGTGATGTCGACGGTGGCAGCAAAGCGCGGCATCGCTTCGACCTTACCCGGCGGCGCTCGCCGCGCCCGGCCCGTACCAAGCGTCGAAATCGCGACCGGTGATGCGCTCGTACGCCTCGACGTACCGGGCGCGCGTGCCGGCGATCACGGCCGGGGGCAGCCCCGGTGCCGGTGGCGTCTGGTCCCACCCCAGCGCGAGGTAGTGGTCGCGGACGTACTGCTTGTCGAAGCTCGGCGGTGACCCGCCCGGCGCGTACGAGTCGGCCGGCCAATACCGCGACGAGTCGGGGGTCATCACCTCGTCGATCAGGAGGAGTTCGCCGTCGGTGGTGGTCCCGAACTCGAACTTCGTGTCGGCGAGCAGGATGCCGCGCGTCCGCGCGTGGGCCGCGCCCCGCTCGTAGATCGCGAGCGCCGCCGCCGCGAGCCGGGCGAACGTCTCGGCTCCCACCAGATCGATCGCCTCGGCATCCGACATCGGCAGGTCGTGGCCGGAGTCGGCCTTGGTCGTCGGCGTGAAGAGCGGTTCGGGCAGGGCCTCGGCCTCCTGCATCCCCGCCGGCATCGGCTTTCCCTGCACCGTGCCCTGCTCGCGGTACTCCTTCCACGCGCTGCCGAAGAGATACCCGCGCGCGATACACTCCATCGGCACGGGATCGGTCCGGCGGACCAACGTGGCCCGACCGTCTGCGTCCGGTCGGGCGCCCGCCGGGAAGTCGGCCGGGTCGACGCTGATGACATGGTTCGGGAGCAGGTCGGCGGTGAGATCGAACCAGAAGGTGGAGAGTGCGGTGAGCACCCGTCCCTTGTCGGGGATCAGATCCGGGAGCACGACGTCGAACACCGAGACCCGATCCGATGCGACCATCAGGATCCGGTCGGCGCCGGCGTCGTAGAGGTCGCGCACCTTGCCGCTGTAGAGGTGAGGTAGCGAGATCATGGTCGTTCTCCTTTGCTCCTATGCGTCGAGGACTTCGAAGGTCCGGCCGATGTTGGCGACCGCACGCTTCAGGTCGAAACAGGTCTCGAGTTGTGCGCGGGTCAACGTGGCCGAGACCTCCGCGTCTTCGCTGAGAACGTCGATGAACGGCCGGCGTTCGTCCCAGGTCTTCATGGCGTTGCGCTGCACCATGCGGTACGCGTCGTCACGGGATCGTCCGGCCTCGACCAGCGCGAGCAACACCGGCTGGCTGAACACGAGTCCGTAGCTCGCATTCAGATTCTCGATCATGCGGTCGGGATACACGACCATGTCCACGACGATGGCGCGCATCTTGACGAGGAGGTAGTACGCGAGCAGGCACGCGTCCGGCAGGATCACCCGTTCCACCGACGAGTGCGAGATGTCGCGCTCGTGCCACAGCGCGATGTTCTCCATGCCCGCCATCAGGTCGGCGCGCAGGACCCGGGCGAGCCCGCACAGTTGCTCGCTCTTGACCGGGTTGCGTTTGTGCGGCATCGCCGAGGAGCCCTTCTGCTTCCCGGCCCGGAACGGTTCCTCGACCTCCCGCACTTCGGTGCGTTGCAGGTGCCGGATCTCGAGCGCACACTGCTCGACCGTCGCGCCGACCGACGCGCACGCGTAGAGCAGTTCCGCGTGGCGGTCGCGCGCCAGGACCTGGGTCGCCGGCACCGGCGTGAGCCCGAGCGCGGCACAGACGTGCTGCTCCACGAACGGGTCGACGTTGGAGTACGTCCCGACCGCACCCGAGAGCTTGCCGACCGCGATACCGGCCCGGGCGCGCCGGAGGCGTTCGACATCGCGGCGCACCTGGAGTGCCCACAGCGCGAGCTTGACCCCGAACGTGGTGGGCTCGGCGTGGATCCCGTGCGTGCGGCCCACCATCGGCGTGTCGCGGTACTCGTGCGCCTGGGCGGTGATGGCGCGGTCGAGCGCCTCGGCTGCGTCGATGAGCAGATCGGCGGCCCGCGTGAGCTGGAGCGCGAGGGCGGTGTCGACCACGTCGCTCGACGTGAGCCCGTAGTGCACCCACGCCCCTTCGGGCTGGCCGACCCGCTCCTGGACGACGTCGACGAACGCGGCCACATCGTGCTCCGTGACGAGCTCGCGTTCGTCGATCGCAGCGACGTCGAACCCGGCACGCGCCCGCACCGCAGCCGCCGCGGACTCGGGGACGACACCGAGTTCGGCCCAGGCCTCGGTGGCGAGGATCTCGACTTCGAGCCACGCGCCGAACTTGGCGTCGTCGGTGAAGAGCGCCGCCATCTCCGGCAATGAATAACGAGGGATCACGGAGCTACCTCACGGGGTCGGTGCGGGGTCATGAGCGGACGCGGCGATATCGGAGCGGTATTGCATTCCCGGCCACGAGATCAGCGTCGCAGCCTCGTACGCGCGAGCGCGGGCCGCCGCGATGTCGGCGCCGAGCGCGGTCACCGCGAGCACACGCCCGCCGGCGGTGACGAGATCGTCACCCTGCCGGCGCGTCCCGGCGTGGAAGACACAGACTTCGTCGAGCGCGTCCGCCGCCTCCACTCCGGTGATGACGTCCCCGGTGTGGGGCTCGGCCGGGTAGCCCGGGCTCGCGAGCACGACCGTGACGCACGCGTCGTCGCGAAAGGTGATCGGCGTCTCGAGGCGCCCGGTCGCGGCTTCGGAGCAGTGGACCGCGAGGTCGCTGGCCAGCCGGGGCAACACCACCTCACACTCGGGATCGCCGAAGCGGACGTTGTACTCGATCACCTTCGGGCCGTCGGGCGTGAGCATCAGACCGGCGTACAACACGCCGCGGTACTCGACGCCGTCGGCGGCGAGCGTGGCCAGTGTCGGTTCGACGGCGGTGTCCATGATCGAACCGACCACGGCATCGGACGCGATCGGCACCGGCGAGTAGGCACCCATCCCGCCGGTGTTGGGGCCGGTGTCGCCATCGCCGATGCGTTTGAAGTCCTGCGCCGGCGCGAGCGGCACACCATGAACCGAGCCGTCACAGAGCACGAGGAGCGACAACTCCGGGCCGGTCAGACCCTCCTCGATCACCAGCGTGCGGCCGGCATCACCGAACGCGCGACCGGCGAGGTAGTCACGCACCGCGTCGCGGGCATCGGTGATGGACTCGGTGACGACGACACCCTTCCCGGCCGCGAGCCCGTCGGTCTTGACCACGTAGAGACCGGAAAGCGTCTCGAGGTAGGCCAGCGCCTCGGCTTCCTGTCCGGCGCCGAAGGTGGCGTGGCGGGCGGTGGGCACCCCGGCCCGCTCCAGCACCTCCTTCATCCACGCCTTCGAACCTTCGAGCCGGGCCGCGGCCCGGGTCGGCCCGAAGACGGCGAGGCCCCGCTCGCGCAGTTCGTCGGCGAGGCCGTCGACGAGTGGTGCCTCGGGGCCGATCACCGCGAGGTCGAACGCGTCGAGACTCTCCATCGCGTTCTCGAAACTGAGGCACGAGGCGCTCGCCGCGATCCCCGGGTTGCCGGGGGACGCGACCACCGCGTCGACGATCGGCGAACGCGACAGCGCCCAGACCAGCGCGTGCTCGCGCGCGCCGCTCCCGAAGACCAGGACCTGCATGGTTACGCGGCCCTCGGCAGGACGACGGTCTGGTCACGCGCCGGGCCGACGGACACGAAACTCACGTGCACCCCCGTGTAGTCCTCGATGAACTTCACGTACTCGCGGGCCTCCGGCGGCAGGTCGTCGAGCCGTTCGGCGCGTTCGATGTCGGACTCCCAGCCCTTGAACATCTCGTAGATCGGTTTGACCTTGTGGATGACCGACTGGTGATACGGCACGTGGTCGTAGCGCTGGCCGTCCTCCCCGAGGTAGCCCACACACACCTTGAGCTCGGGCAGCGGGGAGAGCACGTCGAGTTTGGTGATCGCCAACTCGGTGCACGTGTTGAGCCGGCAGGCGTGCTTGACCATCACGAGGTCGAGCCAACCCGTGCGCCGGCGCCGCTTGGTGTTGGTGCCGAACTCGGCGCCGCGGTCGACGAGCAGGTCGCCCACCTCGTCACCTTCGAACAGCTCGGCCGGGAACGGGCCTGCACCGACGCGCGTCGTGTACGCCTTGACCACGCCCACGATCCGTTCGAGGTCTCGCGGCCCTGCACCCGCGCCTGCGCACACCGCGCCCGACACCGGGTTGCTCGACGTCACGAACGGATACGTCCCGTGGTCGAGGTCGAGGAAGGTGGCCTGCGCGCCTTCGAAGAGCACCCACTGTTGGGCGTCGAGCGCCTCGTGCACGAGGTGCACGGTGTCATCGACGAGCGGTTCGAGCTGCGGCGCGAGGTCGAGGTACTGCTTGGCGAGCGCGGCCGCGTCGACGGGCAGCCGGTTGTAGACCTTGGTCAGCACGCCGTTCTTCTCCCGCAGCGCGAGGTCGAGCTTCTCGCGGAAGATCTTCGGATCGAACAGGTCCTGGACCCGCAGCCCGACGCGCATGGCCTTGTCGGCGTAGGCCGGGCCGATCCCGCGCTTGGTGGTCCCCAACTTGGCGTTGCCGAGGTAGCGCTCGTTCAGGCGGTCGAGTTCCTGGTGGTACGGCATGATCAGGTGCGCGTTGCCGGAGAGCCGGAGTGGGCGCGTGTTGATCCCGCGCGACTCGAGCATCTCGAGTTCCTTCAACAGCACGCGCGGATCGACCACGACGCCGTTGCCGATCACCGGGACCACCCAGGGATACAGGATCCCGCTCGGGACCAGCTGCAGCTTGAACACCTCACCGTCGACGACGAGGGTGTGCCCCGCGTTGTGCCCGCCCTGATAGCGCACGCACAACGACGCTTCCTTGGCCAGGTAGTCCGTGAACCGCCCCTTGCCCTCGTCGCCCCATTGGGTCCCGACGATCACTGCTCCGGGCACGATCCACCCCCGCGAAAAGGACCGGATCCCCGCGAGGAACCGGCCCACGACGTGACTGCACTCACGTTGGGAGCAGGTTAGTCGATGGCCCGCGACGACGTCCCGGTCGAAACCGACCTCCGACGCACGACGAGCGTCGGAGGTCAGGTTCGGGTCAGGCGCGTCGCTCAGGTCACGGCGACCGAGTCGGCGCGGTGGAAGACAAGTCCGTCGGGACTGGAGTCGACCTGGACCACGTCGCCCTCCTTGTACGAGCCCTGCAACAGCTCGATCGCGATCGGATCCGCGATCTCCTTCTGCAGCACGCGCTTGAGCGGCCGGGCCCCGAAGTCGGGGTCGTAGCCCACCCGGGCGACGTACGCCCGCGCCGCTTCGGTCAGTTCGAGGCCGAGGCCCCGGGTCTCGAGCCGGGCGCGGAGGATGCCGAGTTGGATGTCGACGATCGCGGCGATGTGGCGCTCGTCGAGCCGGTGGAAGACGACGACTTCGTCGATCCGGTTGACGAACTCGGGCTTGAAGTGGCTGTGCACCGCGGCCATCACGGTCGGCTCGTCACCGCCGGCACCCAGGTTGCTCGTCATGATCAACACGGTGTTGCTGAAATCGACGGTGCGGCCCTGACCGTCGGTCAGGCGTCCGTCGTCCATCAGCGCGAGCAGGATGTTGAACACGTCCGGGTGGGCCTTCTCGACCTCGTCGAGCAGCACGACCGAGTACGGGCGGCGGCGCACCGCCTCGGTGAGCTGTCCGCCCTCGTCGTACCCGACGTAGCCCGGGGGGGCACCGACGAGGCGCGAGACCGCGTGCTTCTCCATGTACTCGCTCATGTCGATCCGGACCATCGCCCGCTCGTCGTCGAAGAGGAAGTCGGCCAGGGTCCGGGCCAGCTCGGTCTTGCCGACCCCGGTCGGGCCGAGGAACAGGAACGACCCGATCGGCTGGTGGGGGTCGGACAGCCCGGCGCGTGACCGGCGGATCGCGTTCGCCACCGCGGCGACCGCGTCGTCCTGGCCGATGACGCGACGGTGCAGTTCGTCCTCCATGCGCACGAGCTTCTGCATCTCGCCCTCCATCAGGCGCGACACGGGGACACCGGTCCACTTGGAGACGATCTCGGCGATGTCCTCCTCGTCGACCTCCTCCTTCAACATCGCGTGGCCCGCCTGGAGGTCGTTCAGCCGCTCGGTCCGATCGGTGATCTCGGCGTCGAGGTCACGCATGGTGCCGTACCGGAGTTCGGCCGCACGTTGGAGGTCACCGTCGCGCTCGGCCTTCTCGGCGTCGGTCCGCGCCGCCTCGAGTGCCTCCTTGCGCTCGCGGATCGCGCCGATCGCGTCCTTCTCCAGCTGCCACTGGGCCACCATCGCGTCGCGCTCCTCGTCGAGCCCTGCGAGTTCGGCCTCGAGTGCGGCAAGCCGTTGCTTCGACGCGTCGTCGGTCTCCTTGGCGAGCGCGGCCCGCTCGATCTCCAACTGACGGATCCGGCGCTCCACGACGTCGAGTTCGTTCGGCATCGAGTCGATCTCGATCCGCAGGCGGGACGCAGACTCGTCGACCAGGTCGATCGCCTTGTCCGGGAGCTGGCGGGCCGGGATGTATCGGTCGCTCAATACGGCCGCCGCGACGAGCGCCGCGTCCTGGATCCGCACACCGTGGTGGACCTCGTAGCGCTCCTTCAAACCACGCAGGATCGCCACGGTGTCCTCCACCGATGGTTCGCCCACGAACACCTGTTGGAACCGCCGCTCGAGGGCCGCGTCCTTCTCGATGTACTTGCGGAACTCGTCGAGCGTGGTGGCACCGATCATCCGCAACTCGCCGCGGGCCAGCATCGGTTTGATCATGTTGCCGGCGTCGACCGCGCCCTCGGCTCCGCCCGCACCGACGATGGTGTGCAGCTCGTCGATGAACGTGACGACCTCGCCGTCCGAATCCACGATCTCCTTGAGGACGGCCTTGAGCCGCTCCTCGAACTCACCGCGGTACTTGGCGCCGGCGATCATCGAGCCGATGTCGAGCGAGATCAGCCGCTTGTCGCGCAGACTCTCGGGGACGTCGCCCTCGACGATCCGGCGGGCCAGGCCCTCTGCGATGGCGGTCTTGCCCACGCCCGGCTCGCCGATGAGGACCGGGTTGTTCTTGGTGCGGCGCGAGAGGACCTGGATGACGCGCCGGATCTCCTCGTCCCGCCCGATCACGGGATCCAACTTGCCCTTGCGCGCTTCCTCGGTGAGGTCGCGGCCGTAGCGCTCCAGCGCCTGGTACTGCTCCTCGGGGTTCTCCGAGGTGACCCGGTGCGATCCCCGTACCTGCTTCAGAGCCTCGAGCACCGCGTCACTGGTGACACCCAGGCCACGGAGCAGGTCGCCCACGCCGCCTGCGACCTTGGTCATCGCGAGCAGCAGGTGCTCCGTGGAGAGGTAGTCGTCGCCGAGCTCGCTGCGCTCGCCGTCGGCGGCCTCGAGCAGGCGGAACGCGTCCTGGCTGAACTGTGCGCCCTGGGCGGTCTCGCCGTACACCTTCGGCATCGGCTCCAACGCCGCTTCGACCTGGTCCCGGACGGTCTTCGGGGACACGCCGACGCGCTCGAGCACCGGCAGGACCACGCCTTCGGGCTGGCCGATCAAGGCGGCCAGGAGATGCTCGCCGCCGACCTGGCTGTGGTGCCGGTCGCGTGCGATCGCCTGCGCGGCGCCGATCGCCTCCTGGGTCTTGCGGGTCAGCTTGTTGGGGTCAAGGGCCATGTTCTCTCGTCCTCTGGGCCGGTCGGGGCCCACCGTCGATGGATCGTGACAGAGTTGACAACTCCGCCATCAAGTTTTCCATTCCCACGCCACCGTCACCCCACCTTCACCCGGTGTTCCGGGTCCGGGGCGCGGGAGACGGCCCGAGTCAGGGGACGGACTCGAACTCGCGGTCGAGGATGGCGATCGGCTCGTTCTCCCAGATCCCGTACCGCAGGTGCCAGCGGCGCAGCCAGGCCGGGGCCCACCAGTTGGACCGACCGGCGAGGCGCATGAAAGCCGGGACGAGCGTGGCCCGGATCAGGAAGGCGTCGACGAGTACGGCCAACGTCAGGCCGATCCCGAAGAGTTTCACGATCGCGACTTCCGAGGTGGCGATCCCGACGAACACGATCGTGAGCAACAGAGCCGCCGCGGTCACGATCTTGCCGGTCTTCTGGAGTCCGACGGCCACCGCGTGTTCATTGTTGCGATCGAGGTCGTACTCCTCCTTGATGCGCGAAAGCAGGAAGACCTCGTAGTCCATCGAGAGCCCGAACGCGATACAGAACATCAGGATGGGCGTGAACACATCGACGCTTCCCGTCGGCGTGAAGCCCAGCCACTCGCGGAAGTGACCGTCCTGGAAGATGTACACCATCGCCCCGAACGTGGCGGTCAACGACAGCACGTTCATTGCCAGCGCCTTCAGCGGCACGAGCAGGCTTCCCGTCATGAGGAAGAGCAGGATGAACGTGGCCAGCGCGACGAGACCGATCGCGAGTGGCAAGCGACTCAGTACCGAATCCTTGGTGTCGATGAGCCGGGCGCCGAGACCCATCACCTTGAACTCGAGGGGCGAGTCGACCGCGCGCATGGAGCGCACGAGGCGATCGCCCGCGGCCGACATCGGTTCGATCGCGGGCGTGACCGTCATGTAGGTCCCGCGGGTACCGGGCGCGTTCACGAACCGCGGCTTCTGCGTCGGGGCCAACGCGATGGGCGCGAAGTTGATCTTGGCGTGTTCATTGAAGGCGGCGGTCTTGGAGCCGCAGGCCTTCGGCCCGGTCGCGGCGGGAACCAAATCGCCCTTGACGAAGATGCCGACGCCGCTGTCGACGTGGGCAACGCCCGGGAGCCGAATGAATCGACCGGCAAGCCGCTTGATCTCCACCGCGTCGCCGGCGACGCTGGCCGTCGGCAAGGACACCGCGATGGCGTTCGACTCGCGAGTGGCGAAGCACTCGCGGATCTGGTCGACCGCGCGGCGGCCGCTGACGCTGTCCGGCACGACGCGATCGTCGGTGAGTCCGAGATTGAGGTGGAAGAACGGTGCGGCCAGGAGGAGCAGCAACCCGCTCACGCACAACGCGTAGGGAACCGGGTGCTTCATCACCCGCCGGGCCTGCGCGCCCCAGAAGCCACCGGTCTCGGACTCCGGCTTCGGCCTGAAGATGCGGCCCTTCTCGATACGCGGACCGAGGATCGCGAGCACGGCCGGGAGCACCACCACCGCGGCGAGGGCGGCGAGCATCACGACGGCCACCCCCGCGTAGGCGAACGATCGGAGGTACGGCACGTCGAACACCGCGAGCGCGGCCAGCGAGATCATGACGGTTCCCGCGCTGAACGCGACCGTCCGGCCGGCGGTCTGCATGGATCGACCGACCGCGACATTGGTGGACACGCCCCGCGCGAGCTCCTCGCGATAACGCGAGACCATGAACAGGCTGTAGTCGATGGCCAGACCGAGGCCGAGCGCAGTGGTGAGGTTGAGGGCGAACACCGACACCGGCGTGAGCAGCGTGAGGATCGTGAGCAGGAGGAAGGTGCCGAGTACCGCGATCGCCCCGACCCCGAGTGGGAGCAACGCCGCCACGATGCTGCCGAACACGATCACCAGCGCGATCGCGGTGATCGGCGCGGTGATGAGTTCGGACTTCTGCAGATCCTTCTCGGCCTGTTGGGAGATCTGATCGGTCAGGACCGCTTCTCCGGTGGGCAGGGTGGAGAGCACACCGGTGGATCGGGTGAACTGCTCGGCGAGCACACCCGCGCGTTTAAACTTGTCGTCTTCCTTGCCGGAGAGCGCCGCGACGATCAGTGCCCGGCGCGACTCCGTGCTCCGCAGCTGGGCCACCTTGCCGTAGGTCCAGTATGAGTTCGCGGCGACGACACCCTTTTCGCCGCGCAGTTGTTCGGTCAGCGCGGTCGCGGCCCTGGTGACCGCGGCGTCGTCGACGGTCCCGTGGTTGGCGGTGACGACGAGCACGAAGTCCGACAACGAGGCTTGCGGAAAGGCGGCTTTGATCTCGGCACGCGCCCGCGCCGACTCCGCGCTCGGGTCCTCGAACCCACCACCGGTGAGTCGATCATGCACGCCTCCACCGAGGATCGCGGCGAGGGGCAACGCGATCAGGGTCGCGATGACGACCCACCACCGGCGTCGAACGATCAAGATCGCGAGCTTCCGCAACTGCCCTCCCAGGACGGCGCCCGGGACACGGTCCGTCCGGGCGCCGGTAGAGTACGACTCGCGGCTCGACGCCGCACAGTGGCTGGAGGGTCTCGATGGGCAGCAAGAAGGAACTCGCCGACGTGCTGGAGTCCGTTGGGCTGTTTTCTCGGTGCACCGCACGCGAACGACGCACGATCGCGCGTCACGCGCAGACCGCATCGCTTCCGGCCGGTACCGACCTCGTGGTCGAGGGTGAGCCGGGCGACGCACTCTTCGTGATCATCGACGGATCCGCCGAAGTCCTGCGGGACGGTGTCCCGGTCAACCAGGTGGGTTCCGGAAGCCACTTCGGCGAGTTGGCCATCCTCGACGGGGCGCCGAGGAGCGCCACGGTGCGGGCGACGACCGACGTGAAAGTGGCGGTCCTCGGCATCCGCATGTTCCGAACCCTGCTCCGCGAGGTCCCGGATCTGGCCGAGCAACTCCTCGTGGGGCTCGCCGGCGAACTGCGGCGGGCCCAGAATCAGGCCCAGGCCAACCCGGAACCGGTCGGATAACGATCGATGGCGATCATCGAAGGCGAACCGGGCACCGAGGCCGCGTCCAACAGCTTCGCGGACCTCGTGCGCGCGAATCGCGTGCTGGGCGCCCTTCCCGATGACGCGCTCGACTTCGTCTGCGCCGCCTTGGAGCCGGTGTTCGTGCCGGCGGGCGACACCGTCATGCGGAAGGGCGACTCCGCCGACTGTCTGTACCTCGTGGCCGCCGGCCGCCTGCGGGTGCTCACCACCGTCGACGGCGAGGAACGAGTGCTGGCCGAGATCGGGCGCGGTGACGTCGTCGGCGAGATGGCACTGATCATCGATCGACCGCGCACGGCCGACGTCGTCGCGTTACGCGACACGCATCTGCTCCGGCTCGGCTCCGCGGCATTCCTCGAGTTCACCGCGGCGTACCCGGCCGCCTACCGCGCGATCAGCACGGCCACCGTCGATCGCCTCCTCATGCGCCAGACCCGCGGGCTCGCGACGACGCCAGCCGTTTCGATCGCGATCCTTCCCATCGACAACACCCCAGCGGTCGCGCAGTTCACCGCCCGTTTCACCGAAAGTTGTGCGCGCCTCGCCGGCGGCGCGCGTCGGGTGGACATCGACGCGGCCCGGACGGAGGCCGGGAACGACCTCGACCGCGAGCGGCTCGCCGCGTGGAGCAACGACCTCGAACACGACAACGCTCTGGTGCTCTACCTCGCAGAAACCGAACCAACCCCGTGGACCGAAAGCTGCCTGCGTCAAGCCGACCTCGTGGTCGTTGTGGGCGACGCCACGACCGGGCCGGCCCTTCGGCCCGTCGAGGGCTTGGCGCACGGCCACCACCGCACCGATCGTCGCACCGAGCTGGTCCTCGTCCATCCGGCGCCGACGCGCGACCCTCGTCGGACCAAGCGGTGGCTGGAACCGCGCACGATCGACCGCCATCACAACGTGCGCGATGGCGATATCGAAGACACCAACCGCGCGGCTCGCCTCATCCTGAACCGCGGCGTCGGAGTCGTGTTCAGCGGCGGCGGGGCACGCGGTATTTCACAGGTCGGCGTGTACGCGGCACTCCTCGACGCCGGTATCCCGATCGACACCGCGGGCGGGACCAGCATCGGATCGATCGTGTCCGGCGGGGTCGCGCGAGACATGACGCCCACGGCCATCGGGGATCTGCTGCGGGCCGCGGTCTCGGACCGGAAGTCGTATCTCGACGTGACGTTCCCCGGGGTTTCGATCGCCGCCGGCGGTCGGGTCACCCAGCGAATGCGTGAGGCTGCGGATGGCCTCGACTTCGAAGACGGCTGGCGGCGCGCGTTCGCCGTCTCCGCAAACCTCACCAAGGGCGAGGTGGAGATCCACCGCAGCGGCCCGGGATGGTTCGCGCTGCGGTCGTCGTTCTCGCTCCCGGGTGTCTTCCCCCCGATGCGCAACGCGAACGGCGACGTGCTCGTCGACGGCGGAATCCTCGACAACATGCCCGTCGGCATCATGCGGTCCGAACATAACGGCATCAACGTGATCGCGATCGACGTCGGCAGCCAACGCGACGTGCGAGCCGGGGACCTGCCCGACTCGGGGGTGGTGTCCGGCTGGAAATGGTTGCTCGACCGGATCAACCCGCGCGCGGTGTCGCAGGACATGGTCGGTGCGATCAAGGTCCTCATGCGCATCACCGAACTCGGCGGCCGGGACGACGACAAGGGCGACCTCTACATCCGGCCCGACGTCAGTGGGGTTGCGATGCTCGACTTCGGCGCGTTCGACCGACTCGTCGACGCCGGGTACGAGGCGGGGACCAAGGCCGCGCGCGAGTGGGTCGACTCGGGGACCGCACCCCGGTTCTGAACCGAGCGCGCCGGGTGGCTCAGCGCCGGGTGAAGATCAGGTCGACGGTGCAGGGCAGGATGCGCTGGAGGAACGGCAGCCGCTGCAAACCGAGGTAGTAGACGGTCTCGACACTGCCCCGGTACGTGGTCGTCGGCGAGAACTCCACCCGCGCGTCGAGCCCACATTCGGCCGCGAGTTCGACGAGGTGCGGGTACCGCAGCAGGTCCTCGGGGACGACGGGGCGTTTCGCCATCACCCGCTTCAACGCCAGCGGATAGATCCAGTCCCGGGCACCGGGTTCGTGGAGGTAGAGCGCGTGTCCACCGGGCGCGAGCACGCGTCGGATCTCGTGGAGCGTGCTCCGGTGCGCACCGAAATGGTGAGCGGCGGCAAACGCGAAGATCAGGTCGACCGAGCCGTCCGCGAAGGGAATCGCATTGCTCCGGCACGCGGCCCGGCCGTCGAGGTGCGCGCCGATCACGTGCTCCCACTGGGGCGCGGACACCACCGCGTCCGGCGCGATATCGGTGCCGATGACACGCGCGTCGGCTCCGAACTCGTGCTTCACCATGCACGACGGCCAACACTGTCCGCCGCCGAGTTCGACGATCGTCTTCGCCCCGGCGAAGAGGTCGCGGTAGTGCTCGAGCTTCTCGAGGAAGATCCTCGCCTCGCTCATCTTGTGCGTGAGGAGGTCGAGCCCGAACGCACCCGGTCGTTCGTCGGCCGATTCGGTCCAGAACGAGATCTCGCTGCGCTCGCGGTCGCCGAGCGCGATCGGCTCGCGTCGGGAGGTTCGTTCGCTCGTCGTTCGGCCGGACACGGTCGGAGCGTACCGGTACCGGTGCCGGCGGGTCGCGCCGTCGGTCAGCCGCGGTGCTCGCGCAGCCGGGGGTCGAGTGGCATCAGGTCGCGGCGCTGCTCCCGGCGAGCCCGGGCGACGGTGTCCATCGCGTCACGCTGAACGCGGCGGAGTTCGTGTTCGAGCGCCTCGACCCGGGACTCCAACTCGAGGATGCGCCGCACCCCCGCGAGGCCGACGCCTTCGTTGGTGAGCTCCTGGATCCGTCGCAGCAGGGCGACATCACGTTCCGAGTAGCGCCGACTCCGGCCCTCGGTCCGCGCGGGTTCGATGAGCCCTTTGCGCTCGTAGATCCGCAACGTCTGCGGGTGCACCCCGGCGAGGTCGGCGGCAACGGAGATGATGTAGAGCGCGCGTTCGTCGTTTGGCATCAGTCGACTCCCAACTGCGCGCGCGGGTTCTCGGAGAACGCTGCCGCCACCGCTTCGACGGCAGCCCGCTGGTCCTTGTCGAGCTTGTGCGGGACTGCGAGGTCGAAGGTCACGAACAGGTCGCCCGCGTGGCCGTTGGCACCGGCGATGCCGCGGCCCTTGACCTTCTGCGTCGTGCCCGGCTGGGTACCGGCCTTCACCTTGAGGGTGACCGGGTCGGCGAGCGTCGGCACCTTGACCTGGCCGCCCAGTGCGGCCTCGGCGAAGGTGATGGGCACATGGACGCTGAGATCGCGGTTGCCCTTGCGACCGAAGATCGGATGCGGCCGCACGTGCACCACCACGTAGAGGTCGCCGGCGGGACCACCGTTGCGACCGGCCGCGCCGCGATGCGCGACCTTGATCCGCTGGCCGTCAGCCACGCCGACCGGCAACTTCACCTTCACGTCGCGGCGGCGCACCTCGGTGCCGCCGCCATGACAGCGGGGACACGGGTCGGTGATGACCGCGCCTCGACCGTGACAGGTGGGACACACCTGGCTGAACGAGAACGGGCCCTGGTCGACGGCGATCTCGCCCCGACCTCCGCACTGCGGGCACGGCTGGGGGACGGTCCCCGGCTTGGCGCCGCTCCCGTGGCACTCCGAGCACGCGGCCTCGGCGGTGAAGGACACCGCGGTGGTGATGCCGTTGATCGCGTCGAGGAAGTCGATCGTGATCTCCGACTCGAGATCGGAGCCACGTTGGGGGGCCGTCCGCCCGCCGCGCCGGCCTCGACCGCCGGGACCACCGCGCGCACCCGCTCCACGGTTCCCGAACAGTCCTCCGAGCAGGTCGCCGAGGTCGACACCCTCGTCGAACTGGAACCCGCCCTGACCCGTGCCACCGAACCCGCCACCCGGTCCACCGCCGGGGTAGGCACCGGACGCGACCATCCGCCGCACCTCATCGTACTCAGTGCGCTTGGTCGCATCGCTCAACACGTCGTTGGCGATCGAAACGTCCTTGAACTTCTCCTCGGCGTCCTTGTTCCCGGGGTTCGCGTCCGGGTGGTACTGCTTCGCGAGCTTGCGGTACGCACGCGTGATGTCCTTGTCGGTCGCGTCGGACGAAACGCCGAGCACGGCGTAGTAGTCCGTGTCGAACCACTCGCGTTGGGGGGCCATCGTCGCTACTTCGTCACCTTCACCATGGCGGGCCGCACGACACGACCCTTGAGCCGATACCCGGTCCGCATCGTCGCGGCGACGGTGGGTTCACCGTCGCCGTCCTCGTGCATCACCGCTTCATGTTCGTTGGGATCGAACGACGCGCCGTCGGCGTCGATCCGCTCGAGCCCCGCGTTCTCGAGGACTCCCACGAGTTGGGAGAACACGAGCTCCACTCCCTTGCGGACACCAGGATCGGTGTCGGCCGGGAGCTGGGCCACCGCGGCCTCGAAACTGTCGAGGACCGGGAGCAACTTCTCCACCAGGCCCTCACTGGCCCGCTCGACGATGCTCGTCTCCCGGCGCATGGCCTGTTTCCGGTAGTTCTCGAAGTCGGCCTGGATCTGTTGGGCGAGCGCACGCATGTCGTCGCGCTCGCCCAAGAGGCGGTCCAGATCGTCTTCCACCGTGGCGGCGGCATCGGAGACCGCCGCCTCGGTCGTGTCTTCCCCCGACGATGCCAACTCGGGGCCGTCGGCCTCGGTGGTCACGCCGACGCCTCACCGGGCTCATCGACGATCTCGGCCTCGGCGACCTCGTCGTCGTCGACCGGGGCGCCGCCGCCGGCCGCCGAGGCGGAACCGTCGCCACCGGAGTCTTCCGCGTTGGCCGCAGCCGACGAGGCTGCGTAGAGCCGCTGCGCGAACTCCTGGCTCGCGGTGATCAGCGCCTCGTGCGCGGTCCGGACTGCATCGACGTCGGTGCCGTTGAGCGCTTCACGAAGCTGCGTGAGTGCACCTTCGATCTTCTCCCGCTCGGCCGGCTCGACCTTGTCGCCCGAGTCCTTCAGAAGCTTCTCGGTCTGGAAGACGAGGTTGTCCGCGTTGTTCCGGACCTCGGCCTCGTCGCGCCGGGCCTTGTCTTCCTCCGCGTGCGCCTCGGCCTCCTTCATCATGCGGTCGATCTCGTCCTTGCCGAGCGCAGTACCACCGGTGATGGTCATCTGCTGCTCCTTACCGGTCCCGAGATCCTTCGCGGTCACGTGCACGATGCCGTTGGCGTCGATGTCGAAGGTGACCTCGACCTGCGGAACGCCGCGCGGTGCCGGCGGGATGCCGACGAGCTGGAACGTCCCGAGGGTCTTGTTGCGGTACGCCATGTCCGACTCACCCTGGAGCACCTTGATCTCGACCGACGACTGGTTGTCGTCCGCAGTGGTGAACACCTCCGAACGCTTCGTCGGGATCGTGGTGTTGCGCTCGATGAGCTTGGTCATGATCTGACCCTTGGTCTCGATACCGAGCGACAGCGGGGTCACGTCGAGGAGCAGGACGTCCTTGACGTCACCCTTCAACACCCCGGCCTGGATGGCCGCACCGACCGCGACGGCTTCGTCGGGGTTGATGCCCTTGTCGCCTTCCTTGCCGGTGAGCTCCTTGACCAGGTCCGACACCGCCGGCATACGCGTCGAGCCGCCGACGAGCAGCACCCGGTCGATGCCGCTCATCTGGAGACCGGCGTCGCGGATCGCCTGTTCGAAGGGCCCGCGGCACGCCTCGAGGAGGTCACGCGTGATCTCCTGGAACTTCGAGCGCGTGAGCGAGAGCTCGAGGTGGAGCGGACCGTCCGCGGTGGCGGTGATGAAGGGAAGGTTGATCGTCGTCTCCTGGAGCGACGACAACTCGATCTTGGCCTTCTCGGCTGCTTCCTTCAGGCGCTGGGTGGCCATCTTGTCGGCACCGAGGTCGACGCCGTTGGAGTTCTTGAACTCCGACACCATCCAGTCGATGACGCGCTGGTCCCAGTCGTCACCACCGAGGTGGGTGTTCCCGGCGGTCGACTTCACCTCGAAGACACCCTCACCGAGCTCGAGGACCGACACGTCGAACGTGCCACCACCGAGGTCGAACACGAGGATCGTGACGTCGTTGTCCTTCTCGAGCCCGTAGGCGAGCGCGGCGGCCGTCGGCTCGTTGATGATGCGCAGGACCTCGAGCCCCGCGATCTCACCGGCCTCCTTCGTGGCCTGGCGCTCGGCGTCACCGAAGTACGCCGGCACGGTGATGACCGCCTGGGTGACGCTGTCACCGAGGTAGGACTCCGCGTCGCGCTTGAGCTTCTGGAGGATGCGGGCGGAGATCTCCTGGGTGTTGTACGCCTTGCCGTCGATGTCGATCGACCAGTTGGTGCCGATGTGGCGCTTCACCGACCGGATCGTGCGATCGGGGTTGGTGATCGCCTGACGCTTCGCGACCTCACCGACGAGCACCTCGCCCGTCTTGGAGAACGCGACCACCGACGGCGTCGTGCGCGCCCCTTCGGCGTTGGGGATCACGACCGGCTCGCCGGCTTCCAGGGTCGAAACGACCGAGTTCGTGGTTCCCAGGTCGATACCGACGGCCTTGGACATTGGTGCCTCCGTTAAACAGTGGGGGTCGAACCGGTCGAAACCGGTCTGCTTGGATACTTACGCTCTCCGACTACAACAACCTTGAGTCGAGTGTTGACAACTTTCTAGTCCATGGGGTTATTCCCCATCGAACCCGAGACCGGTGCCGGGCGGTGCGGGACACCGCCCGAGCGGCCCGGACCCGGCACTGTCGCGACGCGCGGGTCCGCGCCTAGATTCCCCGCCCATGGCTCGCAACGATGTCTTCATCGGGCACCTCGCTGAGGTCCCCCTGTTCTCTGCCCTCTCCCGGAAAGAGCTCGGCCTCGTGGCCCGACGAGCCGAGGACGTGAAGGTCGACGCCGGCCGCGTGCTCGTGAGCGAGGGCTCGAGCGGGTCCGAGTTCTTCGTGATCCTCTCCGGTACCGCCAAGGTGTCCCGGCGGGGTCGCAAGGTGGCGACACTCGGCCCGGGCGCTGCGTTCGGGGAGCTCGCGCTCCTCGACAAGGCGCCCCGCAACGCGACCGTGACCGCCGAGACCGACATGGAACTCGTCGTCCTCGGCCAGCGCGAGTTCGGCGGTGTGATCGACGAGGTCCCGGGAGTCGCGCGCAAGCTGCTCACCGGGATGGCCCGACGTCTCCGCGACGCCGACAACCACTCCGTCCAGTAACCGTCGGCCGGACACCGTCGCACCGACGGCAGCTCAACTAGTTTTCGCGCCGTGAAGCTCCGCAGCGTTCTGCCGAAGCCCCATCAGCTCGTCCTCGGGATCGGCGTCGTCGCCGCACTGGGCACCCTCGCCTCGGGCATCGCGCCCGAGATCACGGGGTGGCACGAGAACTCCTCGATCGCGCGCGAAGTGTTCATCAACATCCCCGCGCCGCTCGAGGTCGCGTTCTATCTCGCGGTGGCCACCGGCCTCTTTCTCACCGCCTGGCTCACGTCGCTGCGCGTCCGCAACTACGAGCGCGGCAAGCCCGACGACCGCCGTACCAACAAGTCGAACGTCCACCGCCGGATGCGTGACTTCCGACGCGGCGTCTGGATGCGCACCCTGCTGCGAGACCCGGCCGCCGGCGTCATGCACTCGATGATCTACTTCGGCTTCCTCGTGCTCTTCATCGTCACGGTGCTGCTCGAGATCGACCACCAACTTCCCGACTCCCTGAAGTTCCTGCACGGTCGCACGTACCAGGCCTACGCGTTCACGGCGGATCTCTTTGGGCTCGTCTTCCTCGGAGGGATCGCGTGGGCGTTCGTGCGCCGCTACGTGCAGCGCCCCTACCGCATCCGCATCAAGACCAAGCCCGAGCACCTCGTGATCCTCGTGACGTTCGCGTTGATCGGGGCGACCGGGTTCGTGACCGAGGCCTTCCGGATCGCGGCGCTCCGCCAGGAACTCGGCGCCGGTGCCAACTTCGAGAAGTGGAGCTTCGTCGGTTGGGGCCTCTCGAACCTGGTCCACACGTGGAAGGCGTCGACCCTGCTCGATCTCCACCGCTGGGCCTGGACCACCCACGTGATTGCGTTCCTCGGCTTCCTCGTGATCCTGCCGACCACGATGCTGCGCCACATGATCACGAGCCCGATGAACATGTACCTGAAGGACCGCGAGCGGCCCAAGGGTGCGATGCGGCCGATGCCGAACCTGATGGAGACCGAACTCGAGACCTTCGGTGCGTCGACCATCGAGGACTTCACCTGGAAGCAACTCTTCGACACCGACGCCTGCACCATCTGCGGCCGCTGCACCTCGGTGTGTCCGGCCCACGCGACCGGCAAACCGCTCGACCCACGCGAGATCGTGAACAAGACGGGCGAGGTCATGGCCCTCACCGGTACGCCACCCGTCTCGACCCCGGTGGGTCTCGATGCCGAGATCACCGTGTCGGCGAACAGCCTCTTCGAACGCATCACCGCCGAGGAGTTGTGGTCCTGCACATCGTGCAAGGCGTGTGACGAGATCTGCCCGGTGAACATCGAGATCCTCGACAAGATCCTCGACATGCGCCGGTACCTCTCGCTGATGGAGAGCAACTTCCCCGCGACGCTCGGCAACGTGTACCGGGCGATGGAGAACAGCGGCAACGTCTACGGCATGAACCAGGGCGAGCGCGGCGACTGGGCCGACTCGATGGAAGGCGTCGAGATCGTCGAACCCGGCGGCGCGTTCGACCACGAGTACCTGTATTGGGTCGGCTGTGCCGGTTCGTTCGACGACCGGAACAAGAAGACGAGCCGCGCCATGGCCAAGCTGCTCCAACGCGCCGGCATCGACTTCGCGATCCTCGGCCCGAGCGAGATGTGCACCGGCGACAGCGCGCGCCGCTCCGGCAACGAATACATCTTCCAGATGCTCGCCATGCAGAACATCGAGACGCTCGACGGTCTCGGCGTGAAGAAGATCATCACGCAGTGCCCGCACTGCTTCAACACGCTCAAGAACGAGTACCCGCAACTCGAAGGTCACTACGAAGTGATCCACCACTCCGAGTTCCTGATGCAACTGATCTCGGACGGTTCACTCTCGATGGCCGGTGCGTCGCTCGACGAGCGCGTCACCTACCACGACTCGTGCTACCTCGGTCGCCACAACGACGTGTACCTCGCGCCGCGCAACGTCATCGGCTCCCTCGCTGGCATCGACATCGTGGAGATGCCGCGCAACGGGACCCGCGGGATGTGCTGTGGGGCAGGCGGTGCGCGCATGTGGATGGAAGAGACCATCGGCAAGAAGGTCAACACCGAACGCGCGCAGGAAGCGTTGGCCACGGGCGCCGAGCGCATCGCGGTCGCCTGCCCGTTCTGTTACGTGATGATGGACGACGGAGTAAAGGGCGAAGGCGTCGAAGACGTCGTCGTCTCCGACATCGCCGAGGTGATCCTCGAGGCCCTCGAGCGCGAGCCCTCGAACCCGGCTCCGGTCACCGCCAAGTTCCCCTCCGGCATCTGATTCCGGCGCGCGCGGTGCACGCCTGGGCGTGCAACTGGTGTGCGAGAACGCGGCGTGGTCAGCGGTCGAGTTCGGCGTGGCGGTAGCAGTCGGTGGTGTGGTCGTTCACCATGCCCATGGCCTGCATCAGCGCGTACATCGTGGTGGGGCCGACGAATCGGAAGCCGCGGCGCTTGAGGTCCTTGCTCAACGCGGTGGACGTCTCGGTCGTCGCGGGGAGGTCGCCGAGTCCGGTCCAGTGATTCACGAGTGGCACGCCGTCGACGAAGGACCAGAGGTATTCGGAGAAGTCGCCGATCTCGGCCTCGAGCGCCAACAACGCCCGCGCGTTGTCGATCACGGACGTGATCTTGGCCCGGTTCCGCACGATGCGGACGTCGAGCATCAGTTTCTCGACTCGTTTCGGTGTGAACCGCGCGACCTTCACCGGGTCGAATCCGGCGAAGCAAGCCCGGTAGCCCTCCCGCTTGTTGAGGATCGTCCGCCAGGACAGGCCGGCCTGCGCGCCTTCCAGCGACAACTTCTCGAACAGGCGGAACCGGTCGTGTTGGGGCGTGCCCCACTCGGTGTCGTGGTACTCGATCATGAGCGGATCGGAACCCGCCCAACTGCAGCGGATCGGCTCGCTCACCGGGTCACTCGTTGCGGAAGTTGAGGTAGTACCGGCTCGGGGTCGGACCCCGTTGGCCCTGGTACTTGGATCCCTTTTCGCTGCTGCCGTACGGGTGCTCGGCCTCGGTGGTCATCTGGAAGAACGAAATCTGGCCGATCTTCATCCCCGGGTAGAGCGCGATGGGCAGGTTCGCCACGTTGCTCAACTCCAGCGTGAGGTGACCATCCCAGCCGGCGTCGACGAACCCCGCGGTGCTGTGGATCAGCAGCCCAAGCCGGCCGAGCGAGGACTTGCCCTCGAGTCGCGCGACCAGATCAGTCGGGAGCACGACCCGTTCCTGGGTCGAGCCGAGCACGAACTCCCCCGGGTGCAGGATGAAGGCGTTGCCTTCGCCGACCTCGACCATCTCGGTCAGGTCCTCCTGCGGTTCCTTGGGGTCGATGAAGGGCGTGGTGTCGTTGCGGAACACGCGGAAGTAGCGGTCGAGGCGCAGGTCGACCGACGACGGTTGCACGTCGCGGTCGTCGAGTGGGTCGACCACGATCCGGCGCGCCGCGAGCGCTTCGCGGATGGAACGGTCAGACAGGATCACGGTCGGGGACTCTAGCGAGGCACCTCGGGTCGCCTGGAAGTCCCCCGCGTATAGGGCGGGAGAATCAATCTTCGCGTCGCGACGACAAATACCGGCATCGGCCTTGCCGTTGGTTCGCGCAGTTTGGGATGCTGCGCCGGAGTCGAGGGTTCCGGTTGAACCTTCGGGCCGGATCAACAGGTTTCCCGCCCGCAGTTCGGGTGGTGGCGTGAGCCAATCGAAAAACGCACTCCGCGCGAATCTGCCAAATAGTTCGCGCGGAGGGTGGCAGGGGCACCACAAAGTGGTGTAAACCATCCGTTCTCGTCGGCCGCTGAGACCGACGGGTCGTAGGGCTACAGGAGGCAAGAGTGAATCGAGTTCGCGCGCGACTGTCGGCAATTGCGCTGGCAACGTGTCTGGGAGCATCCGTGGTGGTAACCGCGGGTGCGCCGGCCCAGGCATTGACCAACCCACCACTGCCGGTGCTGACCTTCGATCACACGATCACCTCGCACCCGTTCTCGGGCGCGCCCAATAACGCGAGCGACATCGAAGGCCTCGCCTCCGTCGCGGCCGACACCTCGATGTGGGTGGCAGACGACAACTCCGACAGCGTGTGGGAGATCAACCCGAGTTCGGGCGAGTACAAGGCGCGGCTGCGCGGCGGCGCCACCAAGGACGTCAACGGCGAGCCCCTCGCCGCCCACCCCGATTTCGCATCGGCGACCGAGGTCGGCACCGGCCTCACGTGCGGCCAGAAGCTCGACCTGGCCGTGGTCGGCGACACCCCGGCGAACGAGTGCCTGAGCCGGACCGACGACTTCGAATCCGTCGTGTACGACCAGACCAATGACGTGCTCTACGTCACCTCGGGCATCGCCCCGAGCCAGACGCTGGCGGGAACTCCCACGAACCCCGCGGTGTGGAAGCTCACGCGCGTCGCCGGTCACTTCACGCCCACCAGCTGGCAGCAGTTGCCCAACACCGAGGACGCCACGGCGGCGGGATGGCGCCCGGGTAGCGGGCTCTACTTCGGCAAGGGCACGAAGCTCAAGACCTACGACTTCGCGACCAACACCCTCGGCAGCCCCTTCTCGATCGGCCTGAGCGACATCGTGGGCGTCGCGTTCACCGACGCCAGCACGGCATTCGTCACGACGGCGAAAGTCGACACCTCCGCCGGCCGCACGACGGCGACCTCGGACTCCACGGTCCAGCGGTTCGACATCTCGGGGTCCACCTGGACCGCGAACGCGACGTGGAAGTTCCCGCTCGCCGGCATCGGCACGCCGGGCGGATCCGTGGACGACGACGGCATGATCGACGCGAGGGACCTCGCCATCGTGTCCTCAGGCGGCGTGGACAAGTTCTACGTGAGCGACGGATACGACGGGCGGGCGAGCGGCGACCACCCGATCTACGTGTACACGCTCGGTACCGCGCCGGCGCCGACTGCATCGTTCGTGGCCGTGCCGACCAGTGGCCGGGCCCCCTACACGGTCCAGTTCCTCGACACGAGCACGCCCGTCGCGCCCGCCGTGGGCGCGCCGACGAGTTGGGACTGGAACTTCGGTGACGGCAGCGCGCACTCCACCGCGCAACACCCGACCCATCAGTACACCGTCAAGGGCACCTACACGGCCAGCCTGATCGCCTCGAACGCCTCCGGCCCGTCCACGGCCGCGACGCAGAAGATCGTGGTCAAAGCGGCGACCAACATCCCCGGCGGGTACACCCTCGACGGCTTTGGCGGGATGCACGCCTTCCGCGTCGGCACCGGTCCGCAGCCGCCAGCCCTCTCCGGCGGCGGCTACTGGGTGGGCTGGGACATCGCCCGCGGGCTTGCGCTGCTCTCGGACGGCTCGGGCGGCTACATGCTCGACGGCCTCGGCGGAATCCACAAGGTTCGGGTGGGTAACCACGCGAACCCGGCGACCGTCAACGGTGCACCGTATTGGCCGACGTGGGACATCGCCCGCGGCATCGCATTGCTCCCGAACGGCAAGGGCGGGTACACCCTCGACGGCTACGGCGGCATCCACCCGTTCTCGATCGGCGCGAACTCCCCGCCGGCTGCTGTCCGGGGCGCTCCGTACTGGGGCTCGGACATGGCCCGCGGCATCGTGATCACGCCGGACGGCAAGGGCGGCTACGTCGTCGACCGCTTCGGCAAGCTGCACGCCTTCAAGATCGGAACCGGTGGCACGAAGCCACCCGCCGCCAACAACGTCTTCCTGTCCGGCACCGGCAACATGCAGGGCGTCTCGATGCTGAGTGACGGCACCGGCGGCCTCACGGTCGACGGCAACGGCGGTCTGCACGGCTTCGGCGTCGGTATGTCGGCGATGCCCCCTGCGACCTCGGGCGCGACCACCTGGCCGGGCTGGGACATCGCACGGGACCTCGCACTGCTCCCCTGAGCGGAGCGGAACACCAACGAGTACGTGGCGCGACCCCGGGAGGTTTTCCCGGGGTCGTTCCACGTATGCTCGCCCATTCTGCGGGTGTAGTTCAGAGGCAGAACATCAGCTTCCCAAGCTGAGAACGCGAGTTCGATTCTCGTCACCCGCTCCAGAGTTTCCGCAGGTCAGCCGGGGTGCCGGCCGGTTGGACCGCACGGACGTTTGCCAGCGTGCCACATTCGTGCCACAGTGAGTTTCATGGCACGCGGTCGCACGTCGTGGGGAAGTGTCCGACGGCTCCCCTCCGGTAGGTATCAGGCGCGCTACCGAATCGACGCGGTGACGCACGTCGCGCCCTCGACGTTTCGTACCAAGCGAGATGCCGATGTCTTCCTGGCGCGCGTGCGCACCGACATCGAGCGTGGCGTCTGGGTCGATCCCGAGGCAGGCAAGATCACGGTTCGGGAGTACGCGATCCGTTGGCTCCGGGAGCGCCCGAACCTGCGTCCCCGCACTGTCGAGCTGTACGAGGGGGAACTCCGCCTCCACATCCTTCCGGTGCTCGGAGACCTCGAGCTTTCCCAGCTGAGCAGCGGTCGGGTCCGCACATGGCACGCCGACATGCTGACGGGCGACCGGCCGGGCAAGTCGACGGTGGCCAAGTGCTACCGGCTCATCAGCTCCATCATGGCGACGGCGCTTGAGGACGGCTTGATCGGTCGGAACCCGTGCGTTCTGAAGAACGCCGGCGTCGAGCGTCCGCGCGAGCGACCGATTGCGACCGTCGACGAGGTGTTCGCGCTCGCCGAAGCGATCGAACCTCGGTATCGAACGCTCGTGTTGACCGCGACGTTCACGGGACTTCGACTCGGAGAACTCCGAGCATTGAAGCGAAAGCGATTCGACCTGCTCCACATGACGGTACAAGTCGTGGAACAGCTCCAGGAGCTCTCTGACGGAACACTGGTGACCGGACCGCCAAAGAGCGACGCTGGTAGCCGGGTCGTATCGATTCCGCCGGCGATGTTGCCCGAACTGGAAGCGCACCTCGGTGCGTGGTGTCTCCCGGGTGAGGACGAGCTGGTGTTCCCCGGAGCACAGGGGAGACCATTTCGGCGAGCGTCCCTCTACACCGCCTGGCGCCGAGCGACCCGCGCCATCGGCCTCGAGGACCTCCATTTTCATGATCTGCGCCACACCGGGAACACGCTCGCGGCCGCGACCGGCGCAAGCACCAAGGAGTTGATGTCGCGCATGGGTCACGCGTCACCACGGGCAGCGCTGATCTACCAGCATGCGAGCCGCGAGCGTGACCACGCGATCGCCGCGGCTCTCAGCGACGTCTTCAGCGCGGCCAAACCGGCGTCGAGCGCAACGGTTGTGCGACTGCCGGGCGCCGCCGACCGCTGACCGGCGCGCCGGCATCAGCGAGCGAGAAGGTCGAGGAGTTCGCCGGCCACCCACCAGCTGCGAGGTCGCCCGGGCTCGCCGGTCGCGGCCAGCTCGGCCGGACGCAACACCCCGCGTTCGGCGAGCGCTTCGAGTGCTGTCCGGGCCGATGGGCGGCTGACGTCGAGCAGGCCGACCGCCGTGTCCACGTCGAGGGCCGGGTGGGTGAGCACCTGATCGATCAGCCGACGAGCGCCAGCATCGGACCGCAGGTTCTCGAGTCGAGCCGGCCACGAGGCGACAAGTGCGCTGACGGCGGCGAGCGTCTCGGCGGCGGACATGGCAGCGTGCTCGACGGTGTTGGCGAACCAGCGGATCCAGTCGTCGGGGCCGACCGTGCGGTACAGCGTCAGTCCCGACAGGTAGCCGCCGACGTCGCGGAGGAACGCGACGGACACCGGCGGCGGGACCGCAATCCCAAGGTGGCGGTGGAGTGTCCAGCCGATCAGCAACCGGCCGATACGCCCGTTGCCGTCGGCGAACGGGTGGATCGTTTCGAACTGGGCATGGAGGAAACCGGCGGCCGTGACCGGGTCGTGTGAGGGCTTGTTCGCGTAGGCGACGAGATCGACCATCAGCGCATCGATGCGGTCATGGGGCGTCGCGACGTACGCCGCGCGACGTGGGGTGGGTCCACCGACCCAGCCGAGGCGATCGCGCCACGCACCTTTGAGATCTGCGTCGAGGTCTGCCGACGTCATCAGGATGCTGTGCCACTGCCACACGTCTCCACGTGTGAGTGGGCCCTCGTGGGCCAACATCGCGTCAAGGGCGCGCAAATTGTCCGCGACCTCTGCCGCCGGACCGGCCACCGACGGGTCCAGATCTGCGACGGCGACCGCGTCGGCCGGCGCGTTGATCGCCTCGATCCTGCTCGAGGCCACCCCTTCGGTACGCAGCAGCAACCGAGCAGCCACTTCGAGGCGCGGGTCGTGCCGGGCCGCCGTCGCGTGCAGGACTCCCTCGGCGCGGGCCGCATCGAGTCGAGCGGCGGCGCCGAGTTCACCGACGTCCGAGAGCGGAGCGGGAACGAACGCCTCGACGGGACGTCCCTCCCACTCGACCGTGACGACCTCATGGTTCATCGGGATCCCTTTTCAACCCTCGGAGTTTAGAAAGGATAATACTCGGAAACGTTCAGAACGCGAGGCCACCGTGGGAGCTCGCTCCCGGGGACCACGTCCCTGACCGCCGAGCGCGATGGCGCCGTATCGGCAAACGCGCGCGGCGCACCCATCGACCTTCGCGTGGGTCTGTACGCTCCCGTTGACCACCTACACGGTGGTCTGCACCGCCCATCTGCACCGCCCGTTCTCCGGCCGCGTGAGGTCTGTTCCTTCGTCGTGTTGGGACCTGCGTCCCGACGCGAGGTCGAACGGGAGGTCCGGCAGGAGGTCTCGCGGGAGGTCCCCGGCTCGAACCGGGCCGCGACACCAAGAAATCGGTTCGCCGGGAGGTCCCGCGGGAGGCCCGACGGGACCTGTCCGGAAGATGCTCCTGGGTCCATCGACAACCTGGAGGCTCCCGATGGCACAGATCCTGCAGTCGCCTCGCCGACAAGCGGTCTGCACCGCGCGTCTGCACCGCGCGTCCGGCACTGCGCGTCCGGCACTGCGCGTCCGGCACTGCGCGTCTGCACCGCGCGTCTGCACCGCGCGTCTGCACCGCGCGTCTGCACCGCGCGTCTGCACCGCGCGTCTGCACCGCGCGTCCGGACTGCGCGTCTGCACCGCGCGTCCGGACTGCGCATCTGTCCATTCTCCGCGACCCGCAGCGGTTCGGGGACCGCGACCACGAGTCAGAGGCGGTCGCACAGGACTCGGCGGGCAGCCACCGACTCGCTGGCCTGTCGACAGTTTCCTGGATGGACGCGTCGCGCCGGGCGCCCGCCGGTGCGCATAGGGGAGGTACCAGACCAATGGAGGAACCCATGAACGAAACAGAAGCCACGAAGCCCGACGAAGGCCGTCTCGTGTGGACGGTCGAGGAAGCCGCGCGGCTCCTCGGCATCTCTCGAGCGCACGCCTACGAACTCGTCGCTCGGGGTGAGCTCCCACACCTTCGGTTCGGACGGCGCGTCGTGGTCCCGAAGCTGGCGATCGAGACCCTGCTTGCGCGGGCCATCTCGTGACCGCCCGCACCACCCCCACGCACGTTGATCAAGACAGCTGCAAGTCGTCTGCTCGCATGTCCTTCACCGCGCACCAGTCAGCCCACGCCGCGCGTCAAGACCTGATCACCCTCCCGTTCTGGTCTTCGATTGCTCACCCCTTTTACGTCGACGCACTTGCACCTGCCGGATGCTGCCGGGCCGTCCGCTGCCAGACGGGGCGGGGGGTCGGACGGTGTTGAGTCTCGGGAAGCTGGCACCGGGCCAGCAGCAGTACTACCTCGACACCGTCGCGGCCGGCGCGGAGGAGTACTACACGGGCGGGAAAGAAGCACCGGGCGAATGGATCGGTACGGGCGCACCACTCCTCGGTCTCGAAGGCACGGTCGATGCGGACGCGCTTGGCAGGGTCCTCGAGCATGTCGATCCGGCGAGTGGCGGCCGGTTGACGGCGCAGCGGTCGGTGCCGACGGTCGCGGGGTTCGACGCGACGTTCTGCGCACCCAAGTCCGTGTCGCTCCTCTTCGCACTCGGCCGCCCGGAAGTCTCGAACGAAGTCCGCAACAGTGCCGACGCCGCAGTCAAGGCCGCACTCGAGGTGTTCGAAGACGCGGCGTGTCGAGTCCGTCGCGGGAAAGGCGGTCACGTCGTGTTGGATGGGGATGGGTTCGTCGCGGCTGGGTTCCGGCATCGCACATCCCGGGCCGGCGACCCACATCTGCATACCCATGTCGTGATCGCGAACCTGGCGCACACGCCGAGTGATGGTCGTTGGACGGCGTTGGATGCTCGACCGTTGTACGCGTGGTCCGCCCCCGTCGGCTACCTCTATGAAGCCCACCTGCGGTGGGAACTCACCCAGCGGCTTGGTGTCGAGTGGGGACCGGTCCGGAACGGCATCGCCGACATTGCCGGCTTCGAGCGGCCGGTGTTGCGGGAGTTCTCGACCCGCCGCCGCGAGATCGAAGCGCACCTCGACGAGCACGGCCAACACAGCGCCCGGGCTGCACAGGTCGCGACCTACGCCACCCGCCACGCCAAGGCCGCCGCAGATGCGGCCGGACTGTTGCCCTCATGGCGGGAACGCGCCGACCGGTTCGGTCTGACCGACGAGACCCTCAACGGGGTCTTGGATCGGACGACGGTCGTCGATCCGCCCGAGCTCGGGACGCCAGCAGCGGAACGGTTGTATCGGTGGTTGGCGTCACCGGATGGGTTGACCCGGTCGGTGAGTACGTTCGGGCAACGCGACGTCATCAAAGCCGTCTGCAACGCACTCCCAGGTGGCGGTCGGGTCGATCGGGTCCTCGACCTCGTCAACGGGTTCCTGGCTTCGGCGCATGTGGTGGCGGTTCGGGTCGATGACCGGGCGGCGGTCATCTACCGCCAGGACGGTGCCGTGATCGGCGCGCGGACCGACGAACACCGCTGGACAACCCCCGAGATGCTCGACACCGAACGGCGGCTCCTCGCCTCAGCACTCGCACGCCGCACCACCGGCGTCGGGATCGCCGACCCCGCGGCGATCGATGCGGCGCTCACGTCGCGTGAGACGTTGACAGGTGAGCAGACGCAGATGGTCCGGGCGATCTGTACGTCGGGTGACGGGGTCGAGATCGTCGAAGGCGTCGCCGGCGCCGGCAAAACCTTCGCGCTCGCCGCCGCCCGCAACGCATGGACTGCGTCCGGTCACCGGGTGATCGGCTGTTCCCTCGCCGCCCGCGCTGCGAAACAACTCGAAGACGACGCCGGTATCCCCAGCTCGACGATCGACCGGCTCCTCGCCGGCATCGACCGGCACACCACGACACTCGACGACACGACCGTGCTCGTCGTCGATGAAGCCGCGATGGTCGGCACCCGCACACTCGCCCGCCTCCTCACCCACGCGGAGACGAGCAACACCAAGGTGGTGTTGGTGGGTGATCCGTGCCAGCTACCCGAGATCGAAGCCGGCGGGACGTTCGTCGGACTGCAACATCGTCTCGGCGCGAGCCACCTTCTGGACAACCGCCGTCAGAGTGCCGCGTGGGAGCGGGCGACGCTCGCCGAACTCCGAGACGGTGACCCTGATCGTGCGATTGACGACTACCTCGATCACGACCGCGTCCACCAGAGCGCGACTGATGGTGAGGCCCGCGACCGGCTCGTCGACGCGTGGATGAACGCCCGCACCGACGGCGACGACGTCCTCATGATCGCTGCTCGTCTCGGTGATGTCGATGACCTCAACCAGCGTGCCCGCACCAAACTCCGCGACGACGGTTACCTCGGCGAAGACCAGATCATGCTCGCTGGTCGGCCGTTCACCGAACGCGACGAGGTCCTCGCGTTACGCAACGACTACCCGCTCGGCCTGCTCAACGGGACTCGTGCGGTCGTCGAACAGATCGACACGACCCGACAGGAACTGACCCTCACCACCACCGATCAAACCAGGCTCGTCGTGCCGTTCGCGTATGCCGAAGCCGGACACCTCACCCACCGGTATGCGACCACCATCCACAAGGCCCAAGGCGCGACCGTTGACCGTTGCTATCTCCTCGGTGATGACACGCTCACCCGCGAACACGCCTACACGGCCCTCTCCCGCGGCAGACACGCCAACGAGATGTATGTCGTCGCCGAAGATCGACGTGTCGAGGAACGACACGCCATCGAGGTCGAGACAGCACCGCTCGACGCGGTCCGTCACGCCATCCGTCGAAGCGGCGCCAAACGCCTCGCCGTCGACCAGACCCGCACCCAACCCCGATCGATAGAACAACTCCGACACGACCGCGACCAGATCCGCACCCGCCTCGCCCGCGGACCGGTCGACCCTGCCAGCGACATCCGAGACGTCACCGAAGCGATCCGCTCCGAGAAGAGCTGGCGCGACAACGCACAATGGCGACTCGACACCGCACACGAGATGATCGGAGATCTCGGCCCCATCGGCCGACACACCCACCGCACCGAACGCAAAGAATTCGAACGGCGCATCGACAACTTCGGAACCGAAATCGACCGACAAGACCAGAAACTCGCCGAATTGGAAACCACACTCGAACGACTCGAGCCGGCGATGGTGACCCGCACCCGCTGGGAACACGAACACCGCGACGACCTCGACCAGCTCGACACCCTCAACCATCAGATCAGGTCGACCGAAACCATCAACCGGACCCACTCGCGAGCACGCGAACGCGGTACCGAACACGACCACGGAATCGAGCTATAACCCGCCGACTCGGACCACCTACCGAACCGCGCGGAGGTTCAGCAGAGGAACTTCGCGACTATCCCGACCGGCACTTCGGTGCCAGTCCGCATCTGGAACCCATCGCCGGAGGCGGGTCGGTTTATGGAGACTCCCGGGAGTGCTGTCGTTTCACGACAAGCACTACGAGCCGGTCGACCATTGTCTGCGGCTCGCGCCTGACGATGCGGCGCTTGACTCCTCCGGCAGTTCGGTCAGCGCGTAACGATCCGTTTGAGGAACTGGTTCAGCTCGGCGCGGCTCCTGAGTTCGATGACGTCGAGATGCTCGTGTCGGGCCGGGGCGTCGTTGAGGCGGGGTCGGCTGTCACGCTCGTAGTTCCAGATCCACAGATAGAACGCTGGATCGAACCGTTCAAAGCATCCGTCCGCCTGGACCGCTTTGCCGTGGTTCCTGGCTGACCGCCCGAAGGCGGCGGCGACGCACGCCAGCCGGGAGCGAGAGATGATGATCACGGTGTCGGCGCGAGCGAATCGCTCGTCGAAAGTCCCGCCGTAGTTCCCATCGGCGATCCAGCGGTCGCCGGCGAGGAGCTCCGCTTGCCGTCGTTGCCATTCGTCGCGTGAGGTCTCGATCCAACCCGGCTTCCAGAAGTGATGGTCGAGATGAATTACTGGTAGGTCGGTGCGTTGCCCGAGTTCCCGCGCGAAGGTGGACTTCCCAGCGCCACCCGGCCCAACGACGGCGATCCGCTTCATCCCGACAGCTTGCCCGACGCGCTTGTTGCCTACTACCGGCTGTGCCTGGCGCCGGTTGTACGTCTGCGCTGTCCGATCGGCCAGTCTCGGAACGAGGCGCGCGCCCCGCCTGCGCCCCGCGTGGTCGCGAACACTGGCAGTGTGGCCGGGACGCGCCTGAGCTGGCAGGATGGGTCCGCCGTTGCAGGGGCGGCGAGCGACGTGTGGAGGACGAGCGTGGCCGCTGCGAAGCGATCAAGGACTGCCCAGGGTGTCACCGCCGAACGGGTGATCCTGACGGAAATGGGTGTTATCGACGACCCGTTCGCCGCGAAGATGCTCGCAACATCGTGGATGGTGTTCGTCGCCATGGTGCGACACTGGCCAACCAGCACCCCGCCGTGGTTGGTGACGCGAGCGGGCCTCGCCGGGCGGGTGCTGTGGATGGACTCGCAGCTCAACGCGTCGCTCGACGCGGGAATCACCCAAGTAGCGGTCATCGGAGCGGGCTACGACACGCGAGCCTGGCGGTTCCGCCGCGACGGCGTCGTCTTCTTCGAGCTCGATCACCCCGCGACCCAGAGCGATAAGCGACGACGAGCACCGGACCGTGGCCCGGTCTATGTCGAAGCGGACTTGAACCGCGACGACGCGGGCGAGGCTCTCGTGCGAAACGGGCTCGATCCGGCTCGGCCCGCGCACTTCATCGTCGAGGGCGTCACGATGTACCTGGGCGAGGACGTGGTCAGGTCGCAGTTCGCGGGACTTGCAGTCGCGAGCGGCGTCGGAAGCCGCCTGGCAGCTGACTTCAATCCACCGCCCGACGTTGGGACATCGCAAGATCGTCGACTCAATCGAGCCCAGGGCCGCGCTCGGTTGGGCAGCGGCGAGCAGCTGCGGTTACAGATCGATCGTCCCGGTGCCGGAGCGCTCATCGCCGAGTCGGGTTGGGACGTCATCGAACTGATCAGTCAGCGAGAGGGCGCGTGCAGGTTGGTGCCCGAAAGTGCGGGACTTCCCGTGCGCGCGATCAACGAACACAAGACGCTCGCCTCGGCTCGGACGGTCCACCTCTAGGAATATCCACGAGCGCTCGGGTGCGGCGCGATGCGTCCCCGAAGGCCGGGTCGGTGACCGCCGTTCTAGATGCCGATCTATATGGCGACCTTGTGGCCGTCACTCGTCCGTAGTGTCAGATATGGCGCGGCTCAGTCGCGCAGACCAACGGCGTCGACCCTCCAGAACGAGTCCGGGTAGACGAGAGCGCCCGTCATCCATGGCTCATATCTCGGCAGCGTCTGGACCATGAAGGCAGCTGCTGGTATGCGCACCGACGGAGCGACGAATCCGAGTTCACCGGCTCGAACGAAGCCGAAGCGCGGGTAGTAGCCGGGGTGCCCTTCGAGGAACACGAGGGGCTCACTGCGTCGGCGAAGGACGGCCAAACTCGCGGTGATGAGTTCCCCGCCGATCCCGTGTCGTTGTCGATCGGGGCGCACGCCGATGGGACTGAGTACGAGTACGTCCTGTAGACGGCGCGGAGCGTCGAGGATCGCGTGGGTATAGAGAACGTGACCGACGAGTTCGCTGTCGCATTCTGCGACGAAAGACAAGTCCTCGTCCCAGGCCCACGACTCGTGGAGAGCGTCGAGAAGCGCCCCGATCTGTTGGTCACCGCCGAACGCGGCGATGGACAATTCTCTTACCGCTTCGAACTCGTCGCGCCTCATCGTCCGGACGGTCACGGAGTCTTCTGTCATCCGCACAGGTTGCCCGCTCGGCGCTCGTTCTGCCACGAGTGCAAGCCGCACAGATCGACGCAGCGCGAGAGTCCCGAGATCGCCGGGTTGGCGACCGAGCGACCCGTAGGGTGGCGTGGTGGTCAGGGACCTTTCGTGGGACGGCTGCTGCAATGTTCGCGACCTCGGCGGGTTGCCGGTCGCCGGTGGTGGCACGACGCGTTTCGGGCGTGTCGTCCGGTCAGATAACCCATCGCGGCTGAGCACCGCCGGATGGAACGCGTTGCGCGCCTACGGCGTCAGCACTGTGGTCACGCTGCGCACGATCGGCACGACGGACCCGGACCCAGATCCGGCCATGGTGCCGCCGGGAGTTGTCGTCGAGCGAGTGGACCTGGAAGACGCGACCGACCCCGAGTTTCGCCGACGCTGTGTTGATACCGAGTTCTGGGCAACGCCGCTTCAGTGGTCCGAGATGCTCCGGTCCTGGCCAGATCGGTGCGCCGCGTCGGTGACCGCTGTCGCCCGCGCCGGGACCGGTGGAGTCGTCATCTCATGCGGAATCGGTCGGGACCGAACCGGTCTCGTCGCGTTCCGGTTGCTCGCGCTCGTCGGTGTCCCGGCTGACCTCATCGCTCAGGACTGGTCGCGCAGTCTCACTCGCCTGGCTGGGGACCCGATCGCAGAAGGCCTCTCACCGACGCAGGTCCTGGCGCGCAATGGCGTGACCGTGACCGCCGCGGTCGACGCTGCGCTCGCCCTGGACGTGGAATCCAGGCTGCTCGAGGGCGGACTGCACGTCTCGGACCTTCACGCAGTTCGCACTCGTTTGTCCAGGTGAGCTGCGCCCCTATCCCGGGAGGATGTCAGTCCGTTCGGTAGGGAACTATTCCGCACGGTTCAATGCTGGACATGCCGGTCATCGCCTCGATCACTCCTGAATGAGTGACGACCGCAACTGACATGAGGTGC
>JBBSBV010000032.1:0-49497 GCA_038250905.1 Acidimicrobiia bacterium | reverse complement strand
TCCCAGAGGAACTCGAACGACGTGCTGTAGTTGAAGACAGGCTGTTCGAAGGTCGCGCGGTTCGCGATCGCCACGATCCGCCCCGTGTACAGGCGACCCCGGACCCAGGACTCCTCCCCGACACTCGAGCCGATCTCCATGAGCTTGGTTCGCTGGGGGGAGATGTCGATCACGTCGCCGTTCACCCCACCGAACTGCACGCGGTCCCCGACCTTGAAGATCCCACCGGAGAGGATGTTGAACCAGCCCGCAAACGACACCACGACGTCCTGCAATGCCACCACCAGGCCGGCGGCGACGAGCCCGAGGAGGAGGCCGAGCTGGCCGGCGAACGGACGCCAGAGAATCCCCAGGCCGATCAGCGCCAGAACCGCGACGACGTAGTGCACGATCTTGCGCGTGTGGTACTTGCGATAACGGTCGTCGACGCGATGGGACAGCAGTCGCCCGAGCACGATCGCGATCAGGAACGCCACGACGACGATCGCCCCAGTGACCGCGAACTTGCCGCCCGCCGACTTGTCCGCCGCGATCACCGCCGCGCCAGTCATCGCTTCGACAGCACCGTTCACGGAGGCAAGCGTAGGTTGCGCGTCGGCCGGACCACTGCCAGTCGGTCCCCGCGCGATCCCCGGGTACCGGACACGGGGGCGCGTCCCGGGACTGTCACGCAATTACCGGTCCAAGCAATCCATTATGAACCCGAGTCCGCCCGGCTCGATCAGCCGGTGGGCCGGATGATCAGCTTGCCGATAGCGCGTCGGAGCCCGCGCCCGACTGCCCAGAGCCCGCGGAGGAATCGACTCGCTGTTCGTGCTCCTGGTGCAACGCTCACGCCGTTCGGTGGCGCGTAGCGAGGCGTTGTTCCGCGGTTCGGTCCGGTTCTTTGCGTCGGTCAACTGGCGGATGAGGTCGTCGCGCACCTGTCCACGGTGGCAGTGCCTTCGTCGCTCATCTCGTCCTCTTGGTTGAGTTCCCGCGTTCAGTACCGCAATGTCGCAGCCACGCCGGTGACGGTTCCGAGTGTCGCGACGTCCGTCACGAAGACCTCGCCACCGTTCGCAAGCGTGTCGAACACCGCACGGTCGATCAGATCCTCGTCCTCGATCGAGGCACGTTGCGACGTCGACACTGTGCCCGTGTCAGGTGCCACGCGACCCCAGACCGGTGGCACGTCGGTGACGAGCAAGGTGTCGATGCGCCCCTCACGGGCCCGGGTCACGAGGTCTTCGATCGTGGAGACGGTCTTGCCGGCGCCGATGCCTGCTCGATACCGGTCGATGCCGGGGTGGTCCACGCCGCGGGTCGGCGACTCGATCAGGCGCAGTGCGTCGGCGTGGAGCTCCGTCGGGGAACGATGCTCAGGATTGCCCGTCACGGCCGTGTCGAACACGTTCGGGTATCGAGTGACCGACCGGTACAACGGCAAGTAGTAGTCGACGCACGCCAACACGAGCGGCTCGCGTGCGTCACCCAGCCGTTCGCAAACACCGCGATCGACGGCACGCAGGAAACGTTGAATCGCGGCCTTGTCCAGCTCAGCCCCGGCGCCATGGCCATGGAACTCGACGCCGCCCCCGCCCGTCGAGTGGAACTGGAGTTGACGCTCGGGATCCTCCAGCGCCAGCGCCTCGTCCATCGATGTTGCGGTCGACCCCAGGTCCAAGACCGTGATCGCAGAACGCGTGGCCTCGAACAACTGCACCGCGTTCTGGCTCAACGACAGGACATAGAACTTCTCGTCGCGACACACCAACGACAACACCGGCCGAACCCGGAACGACGCGGCCACGACGACCTCCTCGGTCAACGGCAACGAAACCCGGTATCGCTCGAAACGTCCCGTCGAGCTGAACAGCGCCAGCCCGTCTGCCGTGTGCTGCCAAAACCCGTGGTCGTCGACGAGCGACTCCAACGGTGCCAGCATGGCGTCGATGTCCGTCTCGGCAACGTCGAAACCGGACAGCTCGCCACGGGCCGTGTTGATGAGGTTCCGCAGCCGGACCGGACCCTGCAACGTCTCCCGGCCCGAACGATGCGTCGGCATGAACACCGATACACACGGACCCTCAGCCGTGCCCAACGACATGACGTCCGCGACTGAGATCACATCGATGTCTGCATCTACGGGAATCTCACTGATGGCGCCAAGGGTATCCCAGATGCACCGAGTCATCTCGATGAAGCTGGAACCGCTGGTCGGGCACCTACGGCATCGCTAGCCCAGACGCCGAAGCGGGTCGGCAGCGAAGCGTTTGTCGTACGCGCTACGGACGTCGTCGAGGTCGGCCGGCAACAGGTTGGCTGTCTCGCATCCGGCGACAACGAGGCGCGCCTGTTCGACGAGGACGGCAGTGCGAGACGAGAGCCCCGTCGCGTCAAGCCCTTCCCTCAGAAGATGCAGTGTCTCCAGGAGGTAGATGCACACGGTCGGTTGTGTGGCTGCGGCGCGCCGAAGCTCACTGAACGCGAGGCGAACCAGATGGTCGCCGTTGGGTTGCTCGATGAGCACCACCCGGCGATCCCTTTCGCCCCTCAGCTCCCGGGGCGGCGGATCGCGTCGGAGCAACTCGGCGAGTACCGCCGCGCTGTGGAAGATCGAGTCCTGCGCCGTGGTCGGATCGTTGATCCCCGTTGACAGCGCCTTGAGACCGACGTCGGCCATCTGGCGGAGGCCGAACGAGATGTCCTGCTGCATCGTGCGGGTGGTCCCTGTCGAGACGGCGCCGAGCATGGCTTGCTCCGTCACCTCGATATCCTCGGGCACCGCCGAGAGGGCGCACAGCGATGCCCCTCGGATCGAGAATCGGCCCGGGTAGGTGAGTACCCACGCAGTGGTCTCGTCGGGAAGACAGGCGAGCAGTGCGTCGGTATCGATCTGCTGGACCCATCCGGCGCGGTCGAACCGGACGATGTGCGCCGGATGATCCGGTGCGGCGATCGGTTCTGGGGTTGGCTTGTCGGACTCAGCAACGTTCCATTCGCGACGAGCATGACCGGTTGTTTCGTTCTCGACGCGGTCGAGGATCTGGCTGATGTCCATGGAGTGGGCGCTGTGGTTCAAGAACGCGGCGATCGAGATGATCGTGGCGATGCCGAGCACGACCGCGATGGCGACCGAGAGGTTCGGGATGACGACATCCCCGCCAGTCTCGCCCAACGCTCGCACTGATCGGAGCACGACCAGGCAGTACGTGAAGGTCCCCATGACCAGTCCCATGACTCGCTTGTTGAACGGGTCTCGGAACAAGGTGTGCACCACCCGGGGCGAGAACTGACTCGACGCCTGCTGGATGATGAGCAGCGAGATCGAGAACGCGATCGCAGCGAACGTGATCGTCGCCCCCGCGACGGTGCTCAGCACCGCGCGTGCGCTGGCCACCGTCGAGGTGACCCCGAGCGGCAGATCGGCGCCCCGCAAATCGAGTCGGCTGTCGATCCAGATCGTGACCACCGCGCCGACCATGCTGCTGAGTACCGCCGCCAACGGAACGAAGAACAGACTCGCCCGGGTCCGTTCCCTCAGAGAGCTCAGCCGGAGGCGCATCCGCCCAGTCTGACCCCGCCGACACTCTGGTTCAGGGAACCTCCTGCGCCAATCCGGAGGTGAGCGCGTCGCGCTCGTGAATCTCCACGCTGCCAAGGAGCTGACTTCGAACTGATCGACGGTGTGATGCTCGCTCAGCTCGCCGACCCCAGTCCCCATCGCACTGTTGCATCGGCGCACCAGCGCGGTCGACAGTGAGATGCGCGACGAGTGAACGCCGAACACGACAGTGCTTCGGCCATGTACCACCGCGCTCGTTGAGAGTCAGGCGGCGAGGTGGTGATGGTGGGGTGTGCTGCCAGCCGACGCTGCCGGTCGATGTGCCGGTCGTCAGTCGTGACCGACGGCAGTGGAGATGAGTGAGGTGGTCGCCTGGACGAGCGCACCCACCCCGGCCCCGGACGGGAAGTACATGACCGAGAGCGACGCCACGGTTCGGCCTGCCGTGGCGGCGAATCCGAGCCCATTGGCCGGACAGCTCACCGCGAGCGCGGTGCGACCGACGCCGGGATCAAAGCTCGTACACCCCGGCGGCGCGCCGCTGCTATCCCCACCGGAATCGCCGCCGAAATCGGCGGTGTCGACGCTCACGACTACCGCCGCGCGCGCGGCACCGGCCGGGAGGTCTCCGAGGACTTTCGGAACCAGGGCCGCGGCGAGGTTGAGGTTCGGCGATGCGGCCGGCTGGTTCGGGTCGACGAAGATGCAGGTGTCCCCGTGATCGATTCCGGGACCGACGTGCAACCCGGTGATGTGGTTGACCTCCGCGGCGCTGAGGAATCGACACGCTCCGCCGGTCTTGGGAGGTGCGGCGGCCGGTGCCGGCCGTTTGCAGTACTCGTCGAGCGTCGTTCCGGTCACGTGCGCGGTTGCCCCGGCGCTTCCTCCGGTCGCGGCGATCGAGATCGGTGAGGTTGCGACTGCGGTCGGTGGTGAACCGGTGGAGCCGGCGGGGCACTCGCAGCCGCCCTCTTTCGTACAGAGTTCGAGCGTGGTCCCCGGTGCCACCGCCTGATCGAGCTTTCCCCCTGAGCCGACGCGGACCGAGCCCGCCGCCTTGACCAGGGTCACGTCCTTGTTCGTGCTCACCTCGGCGGTGGTCAGGGTCCACGCCGCGGCGTCGATGTCGTGGCCGACGCTCGTCTGCTGGGGTGCGGGCCGGCTGTTCGGCATTCCGACCCCGCTGGTGTTCCAGACCTTGCCCGGGATCGGCTGGCCCCGGAACATCCCGGATGCCCACGAGTCCTCGAACGTGGTCCGGTTCCCACCGACCGCGGTGCCGTACCGCCCCGGGTTGTCGGTCGCGTTGATCATCGGTATCAGGACCGGCCACGGATCGGTGCCCGACTCCGCGAGGTGCGCGAAGAATCCGACGGCGTCGTAGGCGCGACTGAAGAGCGGGGTCTCGGGGTGATCGAGGTATTCGTGCCAGTGATTGCTCATGAGGTTGGTCGGGCCGCTCACCTCGAGTCCGGCCCACGACGCACCGCCTTCGACGACCCAGGACGCACCGGAGGAGTTCAGCTGCGCCTCGACGGTCGTGCGGGCCTGGAAGCAATGGGTCAGCTCGTGCGCCACCAGAAACTTGAGATCACTCCCTGACGCGAAATGACCCTTGGGGAACACGTGCAAGGTGCAATCGTTGTGCCCGGCGGACGCCAGTGCGAACGCCGTGCCCTTGACGTTCGGTTCGATGACCACCGGCACGTCGAAGCCGAGGGCCCCGAAGTGCGAGGTGAGGACGGGCAGGACCTGGGCGACCGCCGCCTCGTACTTCTGCTGATCGGTGGCCACCATCGGAACGCCCGAGGCTCGCCTGGTCGTGATGAACGCGACTGGTACGGCAGACGCGTGGGGGTCGAGTTGGTGCCGCGTCGGCGCGGCGGAAGTCGTTCCGGTACCACGGTCGAACCACGGGTCGGCGACGCGGTGCTGGGCCGGCGTGAGTTCGTCGCGATGGGCCTGGAGCCAGCCGACTGGTGCAGTCGCCGAGAAGAGGGTGTCGTCGCGAGGCCCGGACGGGATGTGCACCCCGGGGAGCGGAGTGACTGCGAGACTGAACGCCTGCTCGGCCACCAACAAGGGAACGGTGCCGTCCGGACGGATCCCCGCCAAGATGCGCCGACCCGCCGAGACCGGCGTGGCCGACGCCTGAGGATTGGTCGGCGCGGTCCTGTTCGAACCACTCGAGCACGCCGTCAGCGCCGTCGCCAGCGCGACCGTGACGATTGCGAACCTCCAACTGCTCCCGGCCTCGCGCCTCACCCTGCACACGCCCCCGCAGTGTCGACCATTTTGGCATCCTTGCACCGCAGACCGCCGTACGCCGTGTATCGCGTCGAACTTTCCAGGGTCGACCGGTCGTGCCGCCGTGTGGCTACTTTCCTTGGATGCGTCGCCTGCGGAGTGGCCGCACCCGATCGATTCGAGGAGCCCCCACGAAGCTGACGCGTCGACCCACCAAGCTCAGCGAAGACCTCATGAAGGGCACGAAGCTCGCCGGGATTCGCACGGCCGCGTGGCGAGGCGATCGCAACGGCGAAGCCAACGACACCATCGGTGTGCAACTCGCCGACGACGACCCGCGGCGGGCTTTGAGATCAGCCGCGGGCGGGTTCGGACCGTGCTGCCAGTGCCAGGTCGGCGAGGGCCTCGGCGTCGCGTCGCGCCGCAGCCCGCCGTACGTTGATGGGTCGGAACAGCTGGCTGATGAAGAAGCCCAGCAGCTGGCTGCACAAGACGGTAGCGACCCCAGCGGCGTCGAGGCTCGGCTCGCCGTCACCGGTGAACAGATCCGAGAGCCAGTCACGTAGTGCCGGTTCGAGCGCCTCCAGAATCTCGTGGCCGACGGCCAACGCCGTCTCGTCCCCGCGGAGACCCTCGCCGAGGAGCAGTCGCCAGATCGCCTCTTCGTCCTGCGCGCCTTCCCACATGGCGAGGATGAGCGCGATGAGGCGTTCGCGCGGCGGCAGCGTTGTATCGATCTCGGGGATCTCGCGCAGGCGGAGCCCGTAGCGACGTTCTTCGATCACCGAGCGGAGGAGGTCGGCCTTCGAGGGGAAGTAGTGGTAGAGCGCGGCGACGTTGAGATCGCAGGCCTGCGCGAGTTTGCGCATGGAGGTCGCCGACGCGCCGTGCTCGGCCATGAGGTTGAGCGCGAGGTCGAGAATGTGCTCTCGTTGGTTCGGCGCGGCCCGTTCGACGACCGCATCGGTGGCGTCGACGCTCACGATCAGTGCGCAACCGGGCACTGGGCCGGCAGGTGTTGGAGCGCGAGCACCAGCGTCGATGCGCCGCGCTGGAGTTCTATGCCGTTGGGCACCGTGATGTCGGGCAGCCGACGGAACAGCTCCTGGAACACGACGTGAAGCTCGGTACGGGCCAGGTTGGAGCCGAGGCAGTAGTGCGGGCCGATCCCGAACGCAATGTGCGGGTTGGGGAACCGGTCCAGCATGAGCTCGTCCGGTTGTTCGAAGACCGTCTCGTCGCGGTTGGCCGATTGGTAGAGCATGAGGATGCGGTCGCCGGCGCGGAGCTCGGTTCCCTTGTACGTGTGGTCCTCCGTAACGGTCCGGATGAAGCCGAGTACGGGGGAGACGTAGCGGAGCAACTCCTCGACGGCCCGCTCCACGAACTCGTCGTCGTCCACGTTCTCGGCGAGGAGACGTTTCTGCTCGGGGAACATGCTGAGCGCGAGCAGCCCTCCGGAGATTGCGTTGCGCGTGGTCTCGTTCCCGGCGACCAGCAGGATGGTGAGGAATGCGAGCAGCTCGTCGTCGGTGAGTTGACTGTGCTCCGCGAGGAGTTCGGCGAGGCGCACCTCGGAGACGCCCGGCAGCGCCTTGTATTCCTTGGTGAGCTGACCGTTGTCGAATGCCTGAGTGAGGAGACCGATCAGGTCGTTGTCGGTCGGGACGGCCCGGCGCTCGGCGATCAGGGCGAGACACATTTCGACGTACTCACCGAACGCCGTCGCGGCGGCGAACAACTCGGGGGAATCGGCGGCGCTGTGGCCGTCGCCGGCCATCATGTCGTCGGACCAGCGGTACATCTTCATGCGCTGATCGGGATCCAGACCGAGCATCTCGCAGATGATGATGAGGGGCACATGGATCGCGAACTCCTCCACGAAGTCGATCGAGTCCTTCGTCGAGATCTCGGCGATGAGCTGCTCGGCCAGCTCACGGATGTGGGGGACCAGTTCGCGCACGCGCCGGGGCGTGAATCCAGGGTTGACGAGCCGCCGCTGGCGGATGTGCTCCTCGCCGTCGAGCGTGATGATCGACATGTCACCGGCGACGACGGGCCGCACCCCGTGACGGTTGCAGTACAGCTCGGGATGGCGTGAGAAGTGCGACACGTCCTCGTAGCGGCCGGCAACCCAGAGGTTGTTCTTTTCGTCGCGGTGCAGGGGCCCAGCGGCGCGGAGGTCCCGGTAGACCGACCACGGGTCGTCGAAGAGCTTGGGGTCGCAGAAGTCCAACGAATCCACGTTGGTCGGGGCATCGGTGGTGGTCATCTCGGTAGTTCAACAAACGTTCGTTCAGGAGTCAAGTCACCGCCGCCGAGTGACGGTTCGAGTGACAGGCGGGCGTCGGTCCTCATATACTCCGCCGGCCAATGCGCGGGTAGGCGCGGGCCGGGGGGTGTCGTTATGGCTTCGAAGTATCACGTGTGGCGCCGTCGTGGGGCAGTAGGCCTGCTGGTCGGCGTCGTGACCATTGCCGCCGGGTGTGGAGGGTCGGGCTCCAAGGCGGGCTCGTCGGGCGCGGGCGCGACCAGCACGAGCCTCAAGTCCTCCGACCGGCCGTTCACGCAGTCGACCACCGCCCCGTCCACCGCCGGTGCCAACTCCGTGTCCGCCGGCGGCCTCGACGTCAAATCCGTCCCGTCGTTCGTCGTGACCGAGTACACCTCCTTGATCAGCGCGACCGCCGGGAAGACGCGGCAGGTGCTCGAGAACAAATCCTTCCTCGATGGTTCCCTCAGCCCCGATGCCAAGCATTACGCGACCGCCAAGCGGGCAGACGCAGTGCGTGCGGCCGGGCTCGACATCATCTCCACCGCCACCGGGAAGAGTGAACGCTCGTTCGAGATCGACGCCACCACCGTCACCGCCTTCAGCTGGTCGCCCGACAGCAGCGCCGTGCTCGTGCGGGAGACGAAGCCGGCTGCGCAGTCGTGGTCCGTGTACCGCCTCGACGGGACGACGCAGACCGTCGCGACGACCTACCAGCCCGGGGGGTCGCTCGACACCAAGTGGGCGATCGGCCCGGATGGTGCGACGTGGTCGGAGTGCGCGAGCTTCCAGGGCCAGTGTTACCCCGGATTCCAGCTCACGACGACGCGGCACGTGCCCGTCTATCTGGCATACGCACAGGACACGAAGGTGTTCGGTCGTTTCGACGTCGCCAAGCGCGTGCTCTCCCCCCTCGAGGGTGCCGGAGCGACGGCGACGGGCGCGACGGCGTGTGGCCGGTACGCGCTCCTGTATCGGCTCGTGGTGGGGTCCGGTCAGAAGCCGTTCGCGGTCTACGACAGCGATACCGGCAAGGTCAACCTGGTCCCCGACACGTCGACCGGGTGCCCCGTGGTGTCGAGCACCGGCTCGAAGATGGCATTTTCCACCGCTGTGGCTCCGATCTCCGTCGACGTCACGACGGGCAAGGCGACCGACATCGCCCGGGAGGGCAAGCCCATCGCATGGTCGAAGGACGAACGCCAGGTCCTGGTGCAGGCGCCCACCGGAACGTTTCGCGTCGCCGCCGACGGCTCGGGCGGTAGCGAGACCAGCGTGCGGTTGGCCAAGACCTGTGTCGTCGGGACCACCGGCAAGGTGATCGCCTCCGCGATCGCGGGCGGGGTCGTGCTCTACGACGTCGGTGCCGACAGCGCGACGAAGGTCAGCACGAACGGGCTCGACGAAACCTGCCTGGTGACCGACGACGGCAAGTGGGCGTACACGATCGGCGAGCTCTACGACATCAAGGCCTCACGTGCGGCTCCACTCGAGGTCCGCGTCAATGATCAGAAGCAGATGACGGGGAAGTTCGCGTGGCGAACGGGGGCAACGGCTGCCACCGTCACCTCGAACTGAACCGGTCTGACCGTCGATGGTGTTGGCGACGCTCCGACGGGGATGTCTGATCGCGCTCGTGTGCATGGTGGGTGTCGTTGTCCTCCCGCGGGTGAGCGCAGCGGCGGGGACAGCATGTAGTGCGGTCGACCAGTCGGTGGTTGCGCGGGTGATGGGCCCGACCAGCCTGCCCGTCGACGTCACGCGCGACGGTGATCCGGGCTGCCGACTCGAGATCGGCGACCTCACGCTCGAGGTGATTCCCAACGTCCGCCGCGCGGGCTTCGATCGACTGCGCGCCGCGTACCCGTCGCGGTCGCGTGAAGAGATCCACGACTACGTCGACGGTGCCTTCTTCGGCTGGGGGACCGATGGGTCGCTCGCACTGATCGCAAAACGGGGCGATCAGGTGATCGCACTGCGCGTTGCCGGTCGCACCACCACGTTCGACAGCGTCGATCCGGCGTCCAACGCCGCCGGCGGTGAGGTCTCGGGTTCGACGATCGGGTCCGACCTGTGGGTCTTGGCGACCGATGTGTTCCAGCGCACCGCCGACGTGGAATCGCCGACTTCGAACGATCTCAGCGGACTCTGGCGAGCGACCGGCATCACACCGTGTCCACCCGCAAGCACCGTCGGAGTGCGGGTCAGTCGCTTCGTGACGACTGGTGGTTCCTTGCGGGCGACCAAGGTCGCCGGCGATTCCTGCCTCGATACGGGACAGGTCGACTTCAGCGGCACGATCGACGGGACCCGGGGCGCGGGACTCGCGTTCGGTAGCCGCGCCGCGGCGACAGCAGGCACGCCCTACGAGCTGACCGTCGTGTCGCCGGTGTTGCTACGGCTCACGGGCCAGGCCGGGACGTTGCGCTATACGCTCGAGTACCAGCGGTTGAGTTGGCCCGGCCTCACATCGAGTGCGAGGACGTCGTCGCTCCTCGGTATCCCGAGCCCGACCGAAGCCCTGACCCCGAAGAACGTTGCGCTCACCGGTCTGTTGTCGATCGTGTTGTTCGCCCTCGTGGTGTTCCCCTCCACGTTGTTCGACAGCACGTTGCAGGCCAACCTCGCGCACTACCGGGCGTCGATCGCCAAGCTCCGGAGCAAGATGTTCCCGCGGGGAACTCGCCCGCGCCCACCCGGCTCGATCTCGCTGCGGGACCGACCCGCGGGGATCGTCCTCTACCTCCTGGGAGCAGGCGCGCTCTTCAGCCTGATGCAACCCAACTGGGGCTTCAACGCGGCCACCTTCATCACGTTCTTCGGGTTCGTGATGTCGTTGGTGGTCACGAGTGGGATCAGCGTGTTGGCGACGCGTACCTACCTGAGTTTTCGGTACAAGCAGGGTGCAGGCAAAGCGGCATTCGAAGCGTCGACCCTCGGACTGGCGGCGTTCTGCGTTGCCGCGTCGCGGTTCGTCGGGTTCGTACCCGGCTATCTCTACGGTGTCGTCGTCGGCTGGGAACCGGAGCATCGCCGCGACGACTTCGACCGTGGTCGCATCATCGGTTTCGCGGCGGTGCTGACCGCGGTCATCGCGATCGCGACCTGGTTGATGATCCCCGCGCTGCGCCACTTCGGTGGGTCCAACCCGAGTTCACTCAAGATGATCCCGCTCGCCACGGTCAGCGGCGTGTTCGTCGGTGCAGTGAACTCGTTGACGATCGGCATGATCCCGCTCGAGTTCCTTCCCGGCAAGATCCTGCGGCGGCACAACCGCGTCACATGGATCGTGACCTGGGCGCTCGGGGGATTCCTCTTCGTCCTCGTGCTCCTGCGGCCGGGCCTGGTGTCGGGCGAGACCCGCAGCATCGTCGGTACGTGCGCCATCGCGGCGCTGTTCGGTGCTGCGTCGCTGATCTTCTGGGCCTACCACCGCCGACGTACCCAGCGGCGCCCCGTGTCTCCCGGTGCGCAGTCCAGCGCGTGAATGCATCTGCGGGGTCCGCGGTCGACCCGCGGCGTCCGTTCGATGAGGCGGGCGACCGGCACCTCCGATGCAAGACTCCGACCTGTGACCGATTCGACAGCTGAGGGTCAGGCCATACGACGGCTCATCGGCGTGTACAACGCGGAGGGAACGCTGCGCGGTGAGCTGACCTACTGGGTTGGTAAACGGCTGGGCCGGGTCCACTGTGCGCTGTGCGACATCACCCACGGGAGTGTGCGGGAACGCAGCGACTGGCAGCATTGTCGCGACGGGCTTCCGGTACCGTTCGACGCCTACCACCGCGATGACCAACCTGCGGCCGTGCGCAGCGCCACCGGTGACAACGCACCCGCAGTCCTCGCCGAGACCAGCGAAGGGGTTGTCGTCCTGCTCGGCGCAGACGAGCTCGAGCTGTGCGGTAAGTCACCCCAACGGCTTGTCGACGCACTCACGATCGCGGCGGCCGACCACCACCTCGACTGGGAGTAGCGCGACCCGGTGAGACGCCGGTGCAGTAGACGCCGAACTCGGTTCCCAAGGCCCCAGAGTCTCCGTCAGACCCGGTGCGATTCATGATTCGATCAACCGGGTTCGGGACTGGGAGAGGTGAGTATCCGTTCTGGGAAGACGGGCAGTTGGCCTCTGGCAGCGCACGCACGGCAAGCCGAGAGTGCAATGGAGATGACTCGGACACTGCCTGATCCTGTTGCCGCCGAACCGCATCTCGGCCGCCGCGCCGCGTGGCTTCGCGCCGCGGTTGTGGGTGCGATCCTTCCGATCCACGTGCTGGCCTTGGCCCCTGCCGGCTCCCGCGGCCCGGGACGGTGCCGATGACCCACGGGATGGTGCTCGCCGACCTGATGCTCGCTGGTCTCCGGCCTTATCTGATCGGCACGGCGATCGGTCTCGGAGTCGGCCTGGAGCGAGACTGGTCGAACCGTGGCGCAGAGCAGCAGGCGGCCGGGTCGCGCACATTCGCACTCCTCGGCCTCACCGGTGTGCTCACACGCTCCTTTTCGATGACCTTCGCCGTCGTGGGCGCGGCGATCGTCGGCGCGCTGCTCGTCGCCGGCTACGTCCGCACCGCCGGGACCGACAAAGGCGCCACGACCGAAACCGCGGCGTTCGCAGTGTTTCTCCTCGGCGCGACCGCGTGGACCGACGCCGAGTTGGCGGTCGGCCTCGCAGTCGTGGTCGCGGTGATCCTCGCATCGAGAGCCCCGCTCCACCGCCTCGCGCGCGAAGTGGTCACCGAGACCGAGGTCACCGACGCCCTGCGCTTCTTCGTCATCGCCTTCGTCGTCCTCCCGCTCCTCCCGGACCGGGCCATGGGGCCCTACGGGGTGCTCAACCCGTCGAAGATCTGGCTCCTCGTCGTGGCCGTCACCGGGCTGGGTTGGGTCGGTTACGTCGCGGTGCGGGCGCTCGGCCCGGCACGGGGGCTGCTCATCACCGGGTTCGCCGGTGGGTTCATCTCGGCTACGGCGACAACCGCAGCGCTTGGTCGCCGCGCCCGCGTCGATCCAGTGCTCCGCTCGAGCGCCGTGGCCGGAGCTCTCCTTGCATCCGGGGCCACGTTCATCCAGCTCGGGTTGGTGACCGCGGTCGCCAACCGATCGGTCATGCTCCGGCTGCTGCCAACGCTGGCGGCCGGCACGGTGACGATCGCGGCCGAATCGTTCGTCCTGTATCGCATGGACCGCCGCTGGGCCGCGAAACAGCTGTCCGTGACGGAACTGGCCCCCGCCGAACCAGCCCCAGGAACGCCACGCCCCTTCGCCCTCCGACCGGCCCTCGTCCTGGCCGCGGCACTCACGACCGTGCTCCTCGTCACCCGCTGGGGGTCGTCCATCGCGGGAACGGGTGGAGTGCTCGGCGCCGCCGGCATTGCGGGATTCGCCGATGTCCATGCCGCCGTCCTCTCCGTCGCGACACTCAACGGCACCGGAAGCTTCTCGATGCAGACGACGCTGCTGGCCGCGGGCCTCGCCCTCCTCACCAACACCGCGTCCAAGGTGATCCTCGCGTTCGCGGTCGGCGGCCGGGCCTTCGGCACGCGGTTCACGCTTCTGCTCGTGGTGCCGTTCGCGGTGACGTCGACCGTCCTCTTCCTCACCCTCAACGCGTGAGGGTTCGAACGCCGTCCCCAAGGTGCACAAGGTTGTGGTCGCGACAACCTCGTTCGGGTCTCGGTGCGCTCCGGTCGGTGTGGTTCAGTTTCGGGTGAGGACGACTTTGAGGGCGCCGGTGTCGGCGGCGCGAGAGAAGACGTCGTAGGCCTCGTCGAACTGGTCGAGGTTGAAGTGGTGGGTGACGAAGCGGTCGACGTCCATCTGGTGGCCTCGGGCCAATCGCAACAGGGTCGGGGTGGAGTAGGTGTCGACGAGGCCGGTGGTGATTGTGACGTTGCGGATCCACAGCTCCTCGAGGTGCAGGGTGACGGGTTCGCCGTGGACACCGATGTTGGCGATGTGGCCGCCCGGCCGGGCCAGTTTGGTGGCGAGCTCGAACGTTGCCGGAACGCCGACGGCTTCGATGGCGACGTCTGCCCCGAGGCCCCCGGTCATCTCCATGACCTCGGCGACGGCATCGCGGTGCGTGTTGTTGATCACGACATCCGCGCCGAACTGCTTGGCGGCATCGAGGCGGGTGTCGGCGAGGTCGATGGCGATGATGTGGCTCGGACTGAACAACTTGGCGCCCATGATCGCCGAGAGACCGATCGGCCCCGCGCCGACGACGGCGACAACGTCGCCGGGTTGGACGTGACCGTTCAGGACACCGACCTCGTACCCGGTCGGGAGGATGTCGGCCAGCATCAGGATCTGCTCGTCGGTCACCCCGTCGGGGATCGGGTACGTGGACGTGTCGGCGAACGGGACCCGCACGTATTCGGCCTGGGTGCCGTCGATCTTGTGGCCGAGGATCCACCCCCCGCCGCCGAGGCACTGGCCAAAGCTGCCGTCGCGGCAATACCGGCACGAACCACACGCGGTGATGCACGAGACCAGGACGCGATCGCCCACACTGAGGGTCTTGACGCCGGCACCGACGGAGTCGACGGTCCCGACGGCTTCGTGGCCGAGGATCCGACCGTCGGTCACGGCAGGGACGTCGCCTTTGAGGATGTGGAGGTCGGTGCCGCAGATCGTCACGGCGTCGACGCGAATGATGGCGTCGGTCTCGTCGATGAGGACGGGGTCGGGGACCTCTTCCCAGGCCTTCTTTCCCGGGCCGTGGTACACGATGGCTTTCATGGCTGCGCCTCCTTCGGTCCCGGACGCCCGGGACACATGGCCAACGCTAAGGATCCGCTCGACCGACCGGTAGGGGCGTAGGTCACCGATCCGCGCCATCGTCCCGCCAGAGTTCGAGGCGTGACCCGGTCGCCGCCGGTCTCATCGCGACGAGGTCGGCGAGTGCGGGCTGACGTGACCTTGCGCCGATGCAACGGTGCGCGACATCCTCTGGAGATGCGCAGACCGGCCCTCGGCGTATCCCTCCTGGCCGCGGTGATCCTGCTCGGGGCGTGCTCGCTCGGCCAGCGGGGAGGGATGGTGGCGTCGCCGGCGGTCAAGATCGGCTTGTTCCCCCAGGACTTCTCCCCCGCAAGTCAGGCGATCATCGCGAGGGAGGCGACCGCCATCGTCGACCACGGCTTCTCGTGGAACGTCATGGAGCCTCAGCGGGGCGTGTACAACTTCGGGCCCGCCGACGCCGTCGCGTCCTTCGCGGCCGCCCACGGCCTCGAGCTCATCGGTGTCCACTTCGCCTGGGACCAGGAGCTGCTCGACGATATGCCCGCGTGGGTGGGCGCGATCAACGATCCAGATGAGCTACGCGCCGTGCTCAAGGGTCGCGCCGAAGCGATCTTCACGCGGTACCCGCAACTCCACCGGATCGACGTGATCAATGAACCCCTGGCCACCCTCGGTACCGGCGGCCTCTACCAGAACCACTTCAAGACCGTGCTCGGCGACGACTACATCGCCCAGTTGTTCGCCATTGTGCGCGCCGCCGCGCCGTCGGGTGTGGAGCTGTTCGTCAACGAGAACTTCGTGGAGTATTTCCCGGTCAAGGCCGACGACCTCGTGACCCTCATCGATGGTCTCGTCACGTCGGGTGTGAAGGTCGACGGCGTCGGGCTGCAGAGCCATTTCATCTTCGGCCCGCCCGACTTCGATCTGTTGGCCCGCACGGGGGACCGCCTCCAGAAACTCGGCGTGAAGGTCTTCATGACCGAACTCGACGTGCCGGTCGCCGCCGACGTGCCGCAACGCGCCGAGGTCCAAGCGGAGCGCTACCGCAGCGCCGTGGAGACGTGTCTCAACTGGTCCACCTGTGATCTCATCAACATCTGGGGCGTCGACGACGGCCACACGTGGCTCGATGGGCTCCTCGGTCCCGGAACCGATCCACTCCTGTTCGATCGAGACGGCAAGCCGAAGCCTGCATACTTCGCGGTTTGGAATGCATTGGCGGCCGGACGGGCGAGGGCGTGAATGCTGAACCTCCTGCTGGCCGAGGGTTCGCGGTCTGTCGGTCGTTCGGGCCGCGATCGGGAGCGAATGACCTCCGTGGCAGTCGGGAGCCGATTGTCGATGCGCGTCCAGATCGCTAGAAGGCGCCGACGCGACCCTTACCCCCACAGCTGTGGCAGATCGTGGTGGTCCCATCCGGCCAGTTGGTGTGGCCCTGTCCGCCGCACCGGCCGCACGGCACCCCGTTGTTGTGACCCGGCCCGCACCGACGCTCGAGTCAAGGAGGCGCCGGGACGATCACCCGCGAGCGGGCAGCCTCGAGGCGAGGAAGGCTTCGCTCGCCCGGAACTCGTCCACCGGGACCTGCACGTGGCCGCCCGGATTCGCGTGGAGCCGTTTGTCCGACGTGGCGAGGGCCGTGAAGAGATCGAGGGCTCGTTGGCGTTCGAAGAGTTCGTCGTCCCACTGCACGAGGAACAGCACCGGACACTGCACCGCCGCGGCGTCGTCGCGGAGCCGATCCTGCGTCGGTCCGGCGAGCCCCATGAGGCCGAGGACCGCGACCGTGATCCGGGGCTCGGCCGCGACCACCGGCAGACCGAGGATCGTGCCCATCGACAGTCCCCACCAGCCGACCGGGCCGGCGCCGAGAACCGAAGGGGCCTGGAGCGCGTCGAGGACCAACCGCCAGTCGGTCACCATCTCGTCGGTCATGGTGGGGTCGTCGCGCCACATCCGCCAGAAGTCCTCGTTGACGGCGGCGGTGTCGACGCCGTGGTCGGGCCGTCGATCGCCGTGCGCCGGTCCGTCGATGGCAACCGCTGCGAATCCGTGGTGGCGCACGAGGCGCCGGGCAAGGCCGACGATGTAGTCCTGGCGCTTGTGCGCCGACCCGCCGTGACCGAGGAGGACCAGCGGCAAAGCAGGCGACGGATTCTCCGGTGCCCAGAGCACGCCGGGAATCACCCGCTCCCCGCGCCCGGCATCGAACCGACGCTCGGTGACGCCGCGCGCCGTGACGGGGGTGGCGACCCAGTCGAAGCTCATCGCGGCGAACCTAGCGCCCGGTACTCCGCTCGGCCCGGACCTCAGATCTCGGGGATGGTGGGAGCACTGGGCGGTTGAGGTTCCCGGCCGACGGCGAGGTCCTAGTCTCCGCCGATGATCACGACCGACGATCACGAGAGCGTCCGCACCATCACCCTGAACCGGCCGGAGGCGCTCAACGCCTTCGACACCGCCCTCTACCGCGCTGCGGGTGCCGCGCTCGACGCAGCCCGGGCCGACGACGACATCAAGGTCGTCGTCATCACGGGCGCGGGGCGCGCGTTCTCCGCCGGCCAGGACCTCAAGGAACTCGAACGCATCGCGGCAGGGGAGACGTACGAGTCGGGGTTCCCGGCGCTCCTCGATGCATTGTGCAACTTCGACAAGCCGCTCGTGGCCGCCGTCAACGGCCCGGCGGTGGGGATCGGCTTCACGATGCTCGCCCACTGCGACCTCGTTGTGGTGGGGGAGACCGCTCGTATGCGCACACCGTTCGCGGAGCTCGGCGTGGCCCCGGAGGCCGCGAGTAGCTGGCTGTTCCCGCAGCGCATGGGTTGGCAGCGGGCGGCCCACATCCTCCTCACCAGCGCGTGGATCGACTCGGCCCAAGCGGTCGAGTACGGGATCGCGCTGGAGCGGTGTCCCGATGACACGGTGGTCGAACGGGCGCAGGCGCTCGCTGCGGAGATCGCGACCGGTTCGCTCGCCTCGTTGCGCGCGATCAAGACGACCATGCGCGACGGCCAGCGGGAAGCGATTCTCGCCGCCCGCGCGCGCGAGGACGCCGCGTTCGCCGCGCTGCTCGGTCTGCCGATGCCCGCCGGCACCTAGGCGCCAACCGGCGCGCGCCCGCCTCAGCGGCGGTTGCCGAAGTATTTCTTGTACGCCTCCGCCGAGGCCGCGAGGGCGGGGTCGGCATCGAGCTTGGGCTGCATCTTCTCCCAGGCCTGGGCCCGCTTGGCCGGGATGTACTCCGTGGGCCAGTACCCCTCGTGGGGGCGATAGTTCTTGAGGACGTTGCGGGCGACGGTGGCCTTGTGCACCTCGTCGACGCCGTCGGCGATGCCCATCGTGGGCGCCGCCGCGTACATCGCCTGGATCGGGGTGAGGTCGGTGGTGCCGAGCGAACCGAGGATGTGCAGTGCGTTGAACGACACCTCGCGCAAGACGTTCGCCATCGTGTACTTCACCGCGGCGATGTCGGTGCGGCACTCCTGCGTGGAGGTGTTGTCGATCTTCCATGCCGTCTCGAGGACGAACAGCCGCAGCATCCGGATCTGCGCGTAGGAGTCGGCGATCTTCTCCTGCACCATCTGGTGCTCGCCGATGATCTTGCCGTGCGACTCGCGGCTGAGTGCCCGCTCGCACATCATGTCGAAGGCGAGCTTGCACTGCGCAATGGTGCGCATCGCGTGGTGGATGCGTCCGCCGCCGAGCCGGCGCTGCGCCAGTACCTTGGCGCCGTCCTCCGGGCCGAGCAGGTGGTCGAGCGGAATCCGCACGTCGTTGTAGATGATGTGGTTGTGGTTGCGCGGTTCGGGCTGGATCTCCACGCCTGGCGTCTGGCGCGGCACCACGAACATCCCGTTCGTGCACATGACGAAGAGGATGTCGGCGACGCGACCGGCGCTCGTGAACCACTTCTCCCCGTTGATGACCCATTCCTCGCCGTCGCGGACCGCGTGGGTCTTGAACAGGTTGGGATCGGAGCCGCCCTGCGGCTCGGTCATCGAATACGCCGAGAACATCTCCTGGTTGATCAGCGGCGTCAGCCACCGCGCTTTCTGCTCCTCGGTGCCGTACGCCGCGAGCATCTCCATGTTCCCGGTGTCGGGCGCCGCGGCGCCGAACATCTGGGGCGCCGAGCCGTAGCGGCCGATGACCTCGTTGAGGAGACCGAGCTTGAGCTGGCCGAACCCCGGGCCGCCGAGCTCCTCGTCGAGGAAGATCGCCCACAGGCCTTGGTCCTTCACCTGCTGCTGCAGGCTGCGCACATAGGCCTTCACCACGGGGTCGGGCGAGCGCACCGCGTACGGGAACACGTAGTCGAGCGGCTCGACTTCCTCCCGGCAGAACTCGTCGACCCAGTCCAGCTTCTTCTGGAACTCCGGGTCGGTCGAGAAGTCCCAGCTCATGGTGTGCTCCTTGTTGGCGTCGTGAAAGGGATGACGGTCGGACGCCGTTGCGTCCGGGCCGGCCCGGTCGAGATGGCCACACGATGCCACTCGCGCGCCCGCCCGCGCCCGTTCGCCCTTGCGGGCCTCTCCGCCGGACCGGCCGTTCAGACGCGAGACTCCTGTCCATGACGGACTGGTTCGAGATCACCCGCCGCAACGCACGGTCGGTGCAGACGACGATCGGGTGGATCTACTGGGACCCGCGCGCGGTCGCTCGCTACACGGCCCTCGGCCTGCCCGAACCCTTCGCGGAACCGCTCGGGTACATCGCGGCCCGCGGCGCGCCCCTCGCCGGTGCCGGACCCGACGCGGTGATCGCGGCGTTCGGATCTATCAGCCCGATGGGAATCCGTGCTGCCTTCGATCTTGTCGGCGACGTCGCCCGGTTCGAGGAGTTCCGGCTGGCACGGGACGAGGCGGTCGCGGAGGGGCTGCGCGCGCACGCCCCTGCCATCGTCGACCCGCTCGGGGAGTTGGGTCCGGAACTCTGGCCGGTCGTCGCGCAGTTGCCGGCGATGGGTCGGGTCTTCTTCGCCGCCCATCTGGCGGTGCCGCGCCCGGAGGATCCGCTGCTCTCGGGCTGGCACGCGGTGAACTGCCTCCGTGAATGGCGGGGTGATACCCACTGGGCGCTGGCGGTGGCCGCGGGGCTCGACCACGCGGAGATGTCGATCCTCCACAACGCGTGGCTGGGGTACGAGGCCGATTGGCTGGCGAACTCGCGGGGCACCTCGCCCGCGGATCTCGACGCCGGGTGGACCTCACTCGAAGGCAAGGGTCTGGCTGCGGGTCGCGAGGTGCTGCCGGCAGGTGTGGCACTGCGTCAGCGGTTGGAGGACGACACCGACCGCCTGACCGTGCGGCCGTGGGAACTACTCGGTGAGTCGCGGTCGCGGTGGTTCGCCGACGTGTTCGAGCCACCTTGTGTCGACCTGTTGCGCCGGGTCGACATCACCGCGGGGCCGAACTACCAGCCGGCCTCGCGACTGCGCGACTGATTCGCTACCGGGCCCGACGATGGGCCTCGGAGTGGTCCCAGTCGGCGAGCAACGTCCGGATCGCGGTGAGCAGGATCAACGGTTGGTCCAGCATCGCATGGTGGCCCGCTTCCGGGATCTCGATGATCGGCGTCACCCGGCCGAGTCGGTCGAACATCGACGCACCGATGTCGTCGGTGACGAGCCCGTACTCCGACCTCAGGAGGGCGAGGCGACACGTGACGTCGTCGAGGTAGGGGAGCGCGATGGATCGCATTCCGGCGCCGAACTGCTCGAAGATCCGGCGGTCGAACTTCCACTGGTACCCGCCGTCGACCGGCGTGAGGGAGTGGCGGGCCACGTGATCCATCACGTAGTCGAGGTAGTTCGCCTGACCGGGCACGGTGCGGAAGTGGGCGACGGCTTCGTCGATCGACTCGTAGGTGCGCGGCCGGCCGAACGCCTCGCGTAGGTGGTAGGCCCCGATCTCGGGGTCGGGTTCGGTGACGGGCGAATCGCAGACGATGACGCCGCCCATGCGATCGGCGTGGCGCGCCGCGGTCGCGATGGTCACGAACCCGCCCATGCTGTGGCCGATCACCACCGGTGGACCGGAGATGGCGCCCGCCTCGGCGACCGCGATCACCTCGTCGGTCCATTGCTCGAGGCTGTACTGCTCGCGATGGGTGCTGTCACCGTGTCCGGAGAGGTCGAGGGCGACCACCCGGAACTCCTCGGCGAAGGTGGCCGCGACGTGCGTCCACCAGTGCGCATGGGCGCCGCCACCGTGCACGAACACCAGCCCGCGCCGATTCGGTTCGCCCCACGCAAGGGAGTGGATCGGACCGTCGACGTCGACGGTCGCGTCGGTGAACGGAACGTCCAACGCCCGGCGGAACCAACCGGGCGAGTCCGGCAGCGGAACGTACGGGTCGCTGACCATCGCGTCGGAGGTTACGGGACCCGTCCCGCTCAGATCGCAGCCTTGCTGGAGACCTCGAACCGGAAGAGCTCCACCGAGCGCACGTCGATCGCGGCCATCTGCGTGAGGAACTCGAGGTAGTGGGGGGCCTGTGCGTGGGCGTCGTTCTCGGCCTTGGTCGCCCACTCCTCGTAGACCCGGATGCGGCCGCGGTCGTGGGGGTCGACCCAGAAGCCGTATTCGACGCAGCCCGGTTCGGCGCGCGTCTCGGCGACGAACGGGTCGACCAGTTGCATCGCGGCGTGGAAGTCGTCCGGATTGATGTGGATCTCTCCCGAGATGACGAGGGCGGGGTGGGTCATGGCGCCACTATGGCCCGTCTGCTCACGCTCCTGATGGATGGCGGTTCGTGGGGTTCGCTCCCGAGCCGCTCGCTCCGTGGTCATGGCTCCGCTCGGGAAGACCTCACTGATGCCAACATGCGCCGTGATCGACGCGGAGGCCGACGGCGAACCGATCGTCGCGGAAATCGGAGTGGTGCAGTCGCTGGTCGGCGCCGACCGGGTGATCACCTTCGACGGTGAGGGCTGGGACAGCCGCGTCTACCTCGTCGACGACGGCACGATCGTGTTCAAGTTTCCCCGATCGCCCGCGGTGCGGGCGGCGTATCGGAACGAGATCGCCGTCCTGCAACGCGTCGAGTCGCTGGGCCTCCCGCTCTGGACTCCACGGGTGCGCTGGGTCGGTCCGGACGACGCCTACTTCGGGTACGAAGGGATGCACGGGACCGCGGCCGACCTGAGTCGCGAGGCCGCGGCGGGGCGCAGGTCCATCGGGCGCGCCATCGGCGGGTTCGCACGCGCGTTGCACGCCCTCGCCGTGCCGGGCCTGCGGACGGTGGGCATCGAGGATGAGATCCGCGACTTCCAGCGGCAGTGGGCCGAGGCCGGTCCGGTCGCGGCGGCCCGGTTCACGCCGGCCGAACGATCGCGTCTCGACGCGTTCTACGCGGCGGTGATGCCCGCCGAGATGCGCAGACTCGGCGGTGACCTCGTGCTTTCGCATGGCGACCTCGGTCCGTGGAACATCGTCGTCGACCGCGACCGCGACCGCGACATCGACGACGGCGAGGGCACGATCGGCGTGATCGACTTCGGGGACGTCTGTCGCTGCGATCGCGCGAAGGATCTCGTCGGCATGTACGAACCGGTCGCGCTCGACGCGGCGCTCGAGGCGTACGGCGATTCGGGTGACGCCGGCACTCTCCGCGAGCGCATCGCGGTACGCGCCCGCGCATTGCCCGCCATGGACCTCGTGTTCTTCGCCGGCAAGCACGACGAGATCCGGCTGGAGCGGTGCCTGGAACGGATCCGCGACCTGCACGCGTGATGCGGGCCGACCGGAGGCGACTGCGAGGTGGGTGGTGCTACCGATCCGTGACTCGGGAGTGGCGTTCGACGCCGACGCGCCGCCCGACCAGCAGCCGAGCGAGGACGAACAGTGCGATGCCGTAGGCCGACGTCAGCACCATCGGCCAGAGGATGGGTCCACCGGCACCGAGACTCGAGGCGATCAGGGTTCGGGGGCCGTAGAAGGGGAGGACATGGGCGACCGGTGACGTCGGCTCGATCGCGAGCTGCAGACCCACCACGCCGATCAGGACGAGCGTGCCTTCGAGCTCCCGGGGCACCGCCGCGCCGACTGCGAGACCGAAGGGAATCGAGAGGAGTGCGACCGCCGACAGGCCGACGAAGGTCAGTGCGGGCCGAGCCGGGTGCGACACCACCGTCATCAGTGCCGTGAACGCGCCGCCGATCGCGATGCCCATGGGTGCGAGGAACAGCAGCCGTCCGAACAGCAGCTCGTGGGGGCGGTAGCCGGCGAGCACGAGCCGCTGGTCGACCTCGCCCGACGACAACACCGAGAACAAGGTGGCGCCCGACACGGCGAAGGCCATGCCCACACCACCGGCGACGATCGACTTCGTGCCCGTACCGGCCGACGCCAGGTAGAAGCTGAGCGGGAGTGCGATCAGGAGCGCGAATGCCGCGTGACGCTTGGTGAGATCTCGACCGTGCATTTCCCCCATGATCACGATGCGTCGCAGTGACCTCATCGTCAGGACCTCGCGAGCGTGCGGGACGGGTGCGCGGGAAGCTCGATCACACGGTCGACGCGTTCGAGTTCGGCGAGCATGTGCGTCACGACGACGACCGCCTTGCCGGCGTCGCGCCACACCTGGCAGTGATCCCAGAAGTTCACGTACGTGCCACGGTCGAAGCCCTGGTAGGGCTCGTCGAGCAGGAGGATCGTCGGGTCCGCCAGCAGTGCGAGCGCCAGGTTCAGCTTCTGCCGGGTCCCGCCGGAGAGGTCCCGGGTCACGGTCCGCTCCCTGAGCGGGTAGCCGAACTCCTCGAGAATGGCGTGACCGCGTCGGAGCGACTCGGCGCGGTCGATCCCCGCGCCGCGACCGAACATCACGAGGTGGTCGTTCGCGGTCAGGAGTTCGAACAGTCCGGGGACCTGCGGGCAGTACCCGATCCGGCCGCCGACGCGGACCGAACCCGCGTCCGCGCGGATCAGCCCGGCGCAGATCCGCATGAGCGTCGTCTTGCCGGCACCGTTCTCTCCGGTGAGTGCGATGACCTCGCCGCCGTGGACGGTCAGGTCGACGGTCGAAAGGATCACCGTGCGCCCGAACCGCTTCGAGACGCCCGAGACGACGAGCTCGGCGCGGCGGCCGCTCACACGTCGCCCGTTTCGGTCCGCCCGTCGATCACGGTGATCAGCCGATCGGCGCGACGGTTGAGCCGCTCGTCGTGACTGACGGCCAGGACGGTCGTGCCGCCCGCGACGAGGTCGGCGAAGATCTGGAGGACGATGTCGGCGGACACCTCGTCGAGGCTGCCGGTGGGTTCGTCGGCGAGCAGCACCCTCGGCTCGTTCGCGAGAGCGCGCGCGACCGCCACGCGCTGACGCTCGCCCCCCGACAACGTGGCGGGATGCTCCCCACTGCGATCGCTGAGGTCGAGTCGCTCGAGGAGTTCGTCCGCGCGCGCCATTCGTTGACGGTGGCCACGATGGGTCCCGAACATGGCGGCCTCGACGTTCTCCCGCGCGGTGAGGCGGGGGATGAGGTTGTGGAGCTGGAAGACGATCCCGACGTCGTTCCGGCGGTAGCGGCTCAGTCCGTGGGCGTGGTGTCCGAGGCGATGACCGGCCACGACGATTTCGCCGTCGTCAGGGCTCTCGAGCGCCGCGAGCAGATGGAGCACCGTCGACTTGCCTGATCCGGACGGTCCGACGAGCACGGCGAACTCGCCGTGTGCGATCTCGAGGTCGATGTCATTGAGGACTGAGAGTCGTCCATAGCGTTTGGTGACGTGCCTCGCGACGATTGCCGGGGTGTCGCTACCGATCTGCGGTCCGCTATTCACGACGCACCGCCTTCAGTGGTGCCAGGAACGCCGCTCGCAACGCCGGGTAGAGCGCACCGAGAAACGCCACGAGCACGCCGAACGCGAGTGACCGAAGGAACACTGCGGAGTCGTACGTGGGCACGAAGATGCCGCGGAGTTGTCGTAGGTGCTGCAGAACGTTGATCGCGGCCCAGCCCATCGCGATGCCGACGATCGCGCCGAACATGCTGACGATGAGTGCCTCGCCCAGGACCAGACCGACGACCCGGCGGCGGGTCCATCCGATCGATCGGTAGATCCCGAACTCCCGCATGCGTTCGAAGAACGACAGCAACGAGGTGTTCAACACCCCGGTGATGGCGATCATCGCGGCGAGGATCGATCCGCCGGTGTTGGCCGCGGAGATCAGGGTCAGGTTCCGGTCGGCCCGCCCGTAGTCGGACGCGGACTGGATCGTGGTGAGCTGGCGGAAGTTGTTGTCGATGGATCTGCGGACCTGCCGGATGGACGCCCCGGAGTCGACCTTCACGAAGCCGAGTGAGACTTGTCCCGACAACCGGTTCAGGCCCTGGAGCGTCGACAAGGGGAACATGACCGTGCTGTTCCCGAAGGACACGTTCGTCGAGTACAGGCCGACGACGTGGTACGAGTGCTTGTCGATGACGATCGTGTCGCCGACCTGCTTGCCGACGTTCTTGGCGAATGCGTAGCCGAGCATGACCTGATCGGTCGCGCCGCCCGTGTACGAGACGCCGTCGAGGATGTGGACTCCGAAGGGCGCTTGGTCCACCGGCGCGAGACCCACCTCGATCACCAAGGGATTGTTCGAGTCGTAGGAATCGGTGGAGATCAGTGCGCCGATCGCGCGTCCGACGCCGGGGATCCGATTGATGGCCGCGATGTCGGACACGCTGATGGTGCTGTTGATGAGGTCGTTGGTGTTGCGCTGCGAGACCGTGAAGTCCGCGTTCCCGACCTTGAGGAGTTCGGTCGCCGTGGTCTTCAGGCTGACGGTGAGGACGCCGAGGGCGACGACTGCGGTCACGCCGATGGCCACCGCGAGCGCGGTCAACCCGGCCCGCAGCGGCCGGGAGCGAATCTGGCGGAGGATCAGGCCGACGAAGGTCACGCTCAGCCCGCTTTCTGTGGTGGCGAACCGGACCACGGCCCGAGAAGTGGATTGCTACGGCCGGGGATTCCCCGATTCCTCCTCGGCCACACCATGCAGTGATCATCACGGGCCCGTGCGCCGGCAACCAGAGTCGAAGGTCGGTGCTCCGCCGGTCTGTCACACCCCCGGCGTACAGTGCCGCGCGTGGCGATCGACGGTGCGGAGCCGGCATCCCAAAGCGTGAAATCGGTCCGGATGACGGGCTACGGACGCCCTGCGACCCTGCAGTTGCGGGACGAGATCCGGCGAGTCCAGGCCCAGGATCCGCTGGCTCCGGTGACGGTCGTGGTGCCGTCGAACCTCGCCGGCCTCGCCGCTCGCCGCGTGCTCGGCGCCGACGGGGGACTGGCCAACGTCTCCTTCCTCACCCCCTACGCCCTGGCCGAGCGACTGGGCCGGCCCGGCGCGGCCGCCACCGACGTCGGTCAGCTGACCGAGCCCATCCTCGTGGCCGCGATCCGGATGGAGCTGCGCTCCGACCCCGGCACCTTCGCTGCGGTCGCGGGCCACACCGCCACCGAGCGGGCGCTCGCGGTCAGATACTCCGAGTTGTCGCGCGCGCGTCCGGAGACGCTGGCGCGTATCCGCCGGGCCGGGTCGGCCCGCGCCCGCGGGTTGATCGGCCTGTTCGAACGGGTCCGCGCCCGGATCGCGGGTTACGCGGACGAAGACGCCCTCGCCCTCCACGCCCGGGCCGCGGTCGCCGAGGGGTCCACCGCCTTCCGGGCGCTCGGCACCGTCGTGGTCCACCTGCCCCAGCCACTGCCGCCGGCGCTGGTCGACCTCGTCCGGGCCGTGATCGAAGCCCGTCCGAGTGTCGTCGTCCTGGGACTCACGGGCGACGCCATCGCCGACGATCCGGTGTACCGCGAGTGCGGGCGCCTCGGACTCGCGCCGGTGGCGGCCGAGGCGACCACCTCACCGTGTGGGACCGAGATCATCAGCGCGTCGGATGTCGACGAGGAGGTGCGGGCGGTCACGCGGCGGATCCTGGAGTTGGCGGGCGCCGGCGTGGCGTTCGACCGGATGGCCGTTCTCGCGCCGGCAGCCGAACCGTACGCCCGCACGATCGCGGCCCACCTCGAGGCGGCCGGTATCCCACACAACGGCCCCGCGATCCGCACCCTCGCCGACACCATGGCCGGGCGGATGCTCGATCGCCTGGTACGGCTCGTGGGCGCCGACTTCGCGCGGGACGAGCTGATCGCACTCTTCGCCAGTACCCCGGCCCGGACCGCGGACGGTGCCGCGGTGCCGATCGACCGGTGGGACCGCATCTCGCGCCGCGCCGGCATCGTCGACGGCGACGACTGGCGCATCCGGCTCGCCGCCCACGTCTCGGATCTCGAATCCCGTGCCGTGGACCGCGTGGCTGCGGGTGTCGACGACGGTGGCCGGCTCCGGCGCGAAGCGCGCGCCGCGCTCGCGTTGGCCGACTACGTGGCCGACCTCCGCATCCGGCTGAGCGGGTTGGAGCTCGCGGCGGGCTGGGTCAAGCGCGCGGACGCGTCGCGTGCCGTGCTCCTCGACCTGCTGGGTGGCGACGATGCGATCGCCACGTGGCCCGCAGCAGAGCAGGACGCGTGCGTCGCAGTGCTCGACGTGCTCGACCGGTGTAGCCGGCTGGACGCGATCGAACCGGATCCCACGTTCGCGACGTTCGCCGCCGCGATCGGTTCGGAGCTCCGCACGCCGGTCGGGCGAATCGGGCGCTACGGGCAGGGCGTGTTGTGCGGGACGATCGCCACCGGCCTGGGCCTGGATCTCGATGCCGTGTTCGTGCTCGGCGTGGCCGAAGGCCTGGTGCCGGCGGTGCGGCGCGAGGATGCGCTGATCGCGGAGGCCGACCGCGTCCTTGCCGTCGACGACGAGCTGCGGACCCGCGACCGGTCGGTCGGAGACCAACGGCGCTCGTATCTCGCGGCGCTGGCGGCCGGTGCGGACCATCGGGTCCTCTCGTTCGCGCGCGGGGATCTGCGCACCACCCGCGATCGGCTCCCGTCACGGTTCCTGCTGGAGACGGCCTCGGCACTCCACGGCGACCGGGTCTTCGCGAGCGACTTCGACGACCTCGGCGCGGCGGACGGTGTGGACGTGGTGGCCTCCTTCCCGGCGGGCCTGCGCCGGGTCGCGGCAGCGGCGACCGTGAGCGAGCACGACCTCGGAGTGCTGGCCGAGGCGGGCGACTTCGGGGTCGACATCGCGCGCCATCCGTTGACCGCAGCACCGGCGATCGCCGCAGGGATCGAAGCCCGGCGCGCCCGTGCGTCGGGCGAGTTCACCCGGTGGGACGGGAACGTCTCGGGAGTCGTGGCGATGGTGCCCTCGCCCGGGACCGGCGAAGTGGTCTCGGCCACCCGGCTCGAGAAGTGGAGCACGTGTCCCTTCCGTTACTTCCTCGCCCACGTACTGCGGATCCCGGTGGAGGACGAACCCGAGCGCCTGCTCGAACTGTCGCCCCTCGATCGTGGGACTCTGGTCCACTCCGTCCTCGAACGGTTCGTGGCCGAAGAACTCGATCGGGCCGAGTCCGAGCGGGTCCCGTCGGGCCAGCCGTGGCCCTTCGAGCGGTCGGTCCGGCGACTGCGCGAGATCCTCGACGAGTTCGCCGCCGACGCCGAAGCACGCGGACTCACGGGGAAGGCCGTGTTGTGGTCGTTGCACCGGGAGGAGATCGCGTCGGAGGTGGTGCAGTTCCTGATCGCCGACAACATCTTCCGCATGGCCGACGGCTCGGTGCCCGAGTCGGTCGAGTTCCCGTTCGGGTTCGAGGACTCGCCGCCCGTCGAGGTCACCGTCCCGAGTGGTGCAGTGGTGCGGTTCCGGGGCCGCGCCGATCGGATCGACCGTCGACCGGACGGTACGCGGGTGGTGCTCGACTACAAAACGGGCACGCCGCCGCGGGTCAAGAAGGGACCGGTGGACGATCCGGTGTGGGCCGGTGGTCGGTTGCAGCTGCCGCTGTACGCCGAAGCGGCCCGGCAGGCGCTCGGTGCCGAACGCGTCGAGGCCGCCTACTGGTACGTGTCCCAGCGCGGGGGCTTCGGTCGTGACGAGGTGACGCTCGACGAGCACACGGCGAACCGTTTCCGTGAAGTGGTGGGCCAGATCGTCGACGGGATCGATGGCGGCACCTTCCCGGCCGCGCCCGGTGAACCCAGCTGGTTCCACGGCACCGACGAGAACTGCGCCTACTGCGACTTCGACGAGCTGTGTCCGGTGGATCGCGGCGCTCAGTACGACGCCAAGGAGTCGGCCCCCGAGTTCGACGTGTTCCACGACCTCACGATCGAGGTCACGGAATGAGCGCGGTCGGGTTGGTCGACGACGACGTCCGGCGTCGGATCGCGCACGACGGCCTCGACGAGCTGCTGTTCGTCGAGGCGGGCGCGGGCACGGGCAAGACCAAGCAACTCGTCGACCGGGTCGTCTCGTTGGTGTTCCGGCGTGGTGTCGCGATGCGCGAGATCGCGGCAGTCACCTTCACCGAAGCGGCGGCGAGCGAGCTGCGGTCCCGGATCCGTGAAGCGTTCGAACGCCACATCCACGATCCCGCGACCGACCCGGTCGACCGCGCGCGAGGCGAGGCGGCCTTGACCGAACTCGACTCCGCCGCCATCGGTACCGTCCACTCGTTCGCCCAGCGCATCCTCGGTGAGCACCCGGTGGAGGCCGGATTGCCACCGAACGTGGAGGTGCTCGACGAAGTCGAGAGTCTGTTGGAGTTCGGACGACGCTGGCAGGTTCAGGTCGACCGGATGTTCGCGAACGTCGATCTCGCCCCGGTGATCACGTTCGCCCGGCTGCTCGACGTGCGGATCGACCACGACCGGTTGCCTTCACTGCGCGAGGTGGCCGCAGTCTTCTCCGACAACTGGGACCGGCTCGACCCGCTCGTGGATCTCGCGGTGGTCGAACCCGTGATCGAGCGGGATGCGGCCCGCCTCGCGATGGCCGGGTTCGCACCGATCTTCGCCCGTTGTGCCGAGATCGCGGACGACAAACTCGCGGCGCGCATTCTCGGATGTCGTGACGACATCGACCGCACGCACCAAGCGCTCGCGAACGGTTCCGACCGAGACGTGATCCGGTGCCTGGCATCGAAACGGAAGTCGAAGAAGTCGTGGGTGGCCCGCAACGTCGGTACCGCGGCGGCGTGGGGCAAGGAGGGGAAGGCCGAAGTCGTTGCGCACATCCAGAGCATCGAAGCGGAACTCGACCGCCTCTTCGATGCCACCACGGACGCGGTGTTGCGTGTGCTGGCCGGCGAGGTCGCGCGGTTCACCGTGCGCTCGGCCCACGTTCGGCTGCGCGAGGGCCGGCTCGAGTTCCACGACCTGCTCGTGTTCGCGCGCCAACTCCTCCGTGACCACGCCGAGGCCCGGGCATCGCTGCACCAGCGCTACACCCGGCTCCTGATCGACGAGTTCCAGGACACCGATCCGATCCAGGTCGAGCTGGCCACCCTCATCGCCGCGTCCGCAGCCGACCTCGAGCCCGGCGCGAGCTGGTCCGAAGTGCCGGTGGACGCGGAGCGGCTGTTCTTCGTCGGCGACCCGAAACAGTCGATCTACCGCTTCCGGCGGGCCGACATCGAGTTGTTCCTCGCCGCGCGCGATCGCTTCGCCGGCGAATCGGTACGCCTGACCACGAACTTCCGGACTGTCGCGCCGGTGCTCGACTGGGTGAACCATGTGTTCGGCGCGCTGATGGACGAGGAGATCCCCGGCCGCCGCCCGCGCTACGAACCGCTGGCCGCGCACCGCCCCGTCGGCCCCGCCAACCATGCCGTCACGCTCCTCGGTGGTCCGCATGCGAAGGCGGAGGACCTCCGGGCGGGTCCACTGCGGGAACTCGAAGCCCACAGTGTGGCCGACGCAGTGGCCGCGATCCTCGCCACGCCCGACGCGTGGCCGGTCGAGGAGCACGGCGCGTGGCGATCCGCCCGCCCTGAGGACATCGCGATTCTCGTGCCGACCCGTACGTCGTTGCCCGGCCTGATGGACGCGTTGCGCGACCGGGGCGTCGACTTCCGGGCCGAGACCGGGACCCTCGTCTACGAGACCCAGGAGATCCGGGACCTGCTGTCGGTGCTGCGCGCCATCGCGTACGGCACCGATGCGGTGGCCCTGGTCGCGGCGTTGCGGTCACCGATCCTCGGCTGCGGTGACGATGATCTCGTCACGTACGCGCACGCCGGTGGGCGATGGGACCTCGTGGCACCCCGGCCCGACCTGCCCGCGACCCATCCGGTCATGGCCGCGCTCGCGTTCCTCGACCAGCTCCGGGCGGCGCGGTGGTGGACTGCCCCGAGCGCGCTGGTGGAGTGGATCGTCCGCGAGCGTCACGTGATGAGCATCGGCCTCGCCGAGCGTCGGGCCCGTGACGGGTGGCGCCGGATCCGTTTCTTCGTCGACCAGGCCCGCCTGTTCGAGGCATCGCAATCGGCCGACCTCGTCGCGTTCGTCGAGTGGGCCCAGTTGCAGCGTTCGGAGATGGCACGGGTCCACGAACCTCTGCTCCCCGAGGCCGACGACCACGCGGTGCGGATCATGACGATCCACGGTGCCAAGGGTCTGGAGTTCCCGATCACGGTGGTGTCCGGGCTCACCACCCGAATGACCGCGCGACGGAACCGGTTCCATGTGCGGTGGGACGGGGATGCGGTCGAACTGTCGTCACGCAAGGACATCGCCACCAACGGTTTCGACCGGCTGAACGATCTCGAAGTCGAGATGGACGGCGAGGAGAAGCGGCGGCTGCTCTACGTGGCGTGCACACGCGCCCGTGACCATCTGCTCGTCGCCGCGCATCACGTGGAGGGCGCGGAATCGTTTGCCTCGCTGGTGTGGCAACACTCCCAGGACGCGCCGGCGGACTGCTGGCGGTCGGGGCCAGCGAGCACCGGCGCGGACAGATCTCTCCCTACCCATGCCGACGTGATCGTCCTGCCGGACGACCGCGCCGAGGTCGAGTTCGACGCCGCGGCCCGCGAAGCGTGGATCGCCGCGCGCGAGCAACTGTTGGCCGCCGGTTCGCGATCTCGGACCGTCTCGGCGACGGCACTGCGCCGCGCGGGTGCAGACATCGCGTTCGTGGCCGCCGCGAGCGAACCGGTCGATCCGCTCGACACGGATACCACCGGTGAGGTCGAGTCGCTGGTGCCCGGCTGGCGCCACGGCCGCGCGGCAACTGCGTTCGGGCGGGCGGTCCATGCGGTGCTCCAGGACGTCGATCTCGGTGGCGGTGCCGACGTCGAGCCCCTCGCGCTCGCGGCCGCCGAGGTGGAAGGGCTGGCCGAGCACGTCGAGGAAGTGGCAATCGCGGCGCGGGCGATCCTGCGCACCCCCGTCGTCGCGCAGGCCGCGGCGGGGGAGTGCTTCCGGGAGATGTACGTCGCGGCGCCGGTCGGCGACCGGATGATCGAGGGCTACATCGACCTGCTGGTGCGGACACCGGACGGGCTCGTGATCGTCGACTACAAGACCGATGCCGTCGGCGGCGACGCCAGTGTCGAGGCCCGGATCGACGAGTACCGGCTCCAGCTGGCGGCCTACGCCTACGCGTTGGAGGCCACGGTCGGGATCCCCGTGGTGGCCGGCGTGTTGGTCTTCGCCAACGACGGCGATCCGATCGAGCGGCGTATCGAGGCCGCCGACCTCGGAATTGGTGCGGTCGAGTCGGCGTTGCTGGCCATCGCGACCGGCTGATCCGCCGCGAGCAAGGGCCACCGGCACCGGGGGTCCGGGGGGTCGGGTGCCCCGAAATCCGGGCGCCGGTGTGCGATCCTGGTCCCGCTCATGCACCGTTCGAACCGGCTCGTCCGACTCGTCACCATTCTCTTACTCGGAGGCCTCGGCCTCGGCGTGTGTTTCGTCGCGCTCGCGCCGGGAGTCGCGAAGATCGCCGCGAGCGCGCAGTATTCGGGCAAGGTCGGCCCCAAGCTCCGGTCCCTCGAGGACCCGACCACGCTCTACGACATGAACGGTGCGCTCTACGACCGGTTGGGTGACGTCGACCGCCAGCCGGTCGTGTTGCGCGCGGTGCCCCAGGTCGTCCGGCGCGCGGTGATCGCGACCGAGGACCGGACCTTCTACACGAACGACGGGATCGACGTGCGCTCGGCGGTGCGGGCCCTGGCCTCGAACGTCGGCTCAGGTGGCATCGAGCAGGGCGGTTCGACCATCACGCAGCAGCTGATCAAGAACCGCTTCTTCAAGAACCCGCAGCGCAACCTCGACCGCAAGGTCCGTGAGGCGATCCTCGCCCATCGCCTCACCAACGAGTGGTCCAAGGACCGGATCCTCGAGGAGTACCTCAACACCGTCTACTTCGGCGAGAACTCCTACGGGATCCAGGCGGCCTCGACCCGCATCATCGGCAAGCCCAACCTCGCGGACCTGACGCTGCCCGAGGCGGCGCTGCTCGCCGGGCTCATCAAGAACCCGACCGCGTACGACATCTTCGACCACCCGAGTTCGGCTATCGCACGCCGCAACGAGGTGATCCGCCGCCTTCGGGTGCAGAAGCAGATCACCGAGAAGGAAGCGGTCGCGGCGCGGACCGCGCCACTCCCGGCCACGACCCGACCCCAGAACGAGTTGCGGGCCACCACGCCCTACGGCGAGGAGGTGCTCAGCCAACTGAAGACGTTGCCCGAACTGGGCAAGGATTCGTTCGCCCGCGCGCAGCGGATCTTCTCCGGCGGCCTGAAGGTGTACACCGAGTACGACCCGAAGCTGAGCGGCATCGCCAACTACACGATCGCGTCCATCATCAAGGCGTCGTTTTCGCCGTTCCGTGCCGCCATGGCGGTCATGGACCCGCGCACCGGTTCGGTACGCGCGATCGCCGACGGCAGCGGCATCGCCCAGGGATTCAACCTGGCCACCGACGGCGGCGGTCGCAAGGTGGGTTCCACGTTCAAGCCGATCACGCTCGCGACCGCCATGGAGAACGGCTACTCGCCCAAGGACAGTGTCGACGGCAGCAACCACTGCCTGATCACGTATCCCGGTTGGAACTCCACTCCGCCGTACGTCGCGTCGAACTCGAGCGAGAGCAGTGGCGGCTACGCCGACCTGTACTCGCAGACCAAGAACTCGGTGAACTGCGCCTTCCTGCGCCTCATGACGAGTGTGGGCCCGCCGCTCGTGCGGACCATGGCCACCAAGCTCGGGTACACCCGACCCGTCGGCACCGAGAACAACCTCTCGATGGGCATCGGTGAGACCGGCCACTCGCCGCTCGAAGTCGCGACCGTGTACAGCACCTTCGCCGACGACGGCATCAAGCACGCGCCGGTCTTCGTGCGCCGCGTCGAAGACCTGAGCGGCCGGGTGCTCTACCGCGCCCCGGCGGGCGTTCGGGTCATCAGCAGTCAGACCGCCCGCACCGTCACCGACGTGTTGAGTCACGTGACCGAGGGGACCGCCCCGAGGGCCAAGCTCGCCGACCGTCCGATGGCGGGCAAGACCGGCACCATCGACCACCAGGTCGACGCTTGGTTCGCCGGGTACACCCCGCAACTGGTGGCGGCGGTGTGGATGGGCAACAAGGACACCGAGGACGACAGGAATCCGGCGGCCTACATGACCCACGTCGGTGAGTTCTCGCCGGTGTTCGGCGGTACGTACCCGGCGCTCATCTGGCAGAAGTTCATGACCGAGGCGCTCAAGGGCCAGCCGGTGATCCCGTTCCTCAAGCCCGACGAGACCCTCTGGCCCAAGCCGGGCCAGGTGAACCCCAAGGGTGGCCGCGACGCCGGCAGCGCGGACCTCGGTCCGGTGGTGACCACGACCTCGAGCACACTCCCGACCGACACCACGACGACCAGCAGCAGCCCACCCACGTCGACGTCGTCGGAACCGCCGACGACCACGCTGCCGAAGCCGTAAGCCCCCAGCGCGGATCGGCCACCAGCGCCCGATAGATTCGCCGCCGATGACATCGCTCGAGCAGTTGCTGGTGGTCCAGGCGCACGACACCACGCTCGACCAGCTCCGGCACCGCCGCGCCACCCTCCCCGAGCGGGATCTCCTCACGCGGGCCACGGCGGTCCTCCGCGAACTCGAGCCGCCGATCACCGAGACCCGGGCGCGGCGCGACGACATCCACCGCGACGTCAAGCGGCTCGAGGACGAAGCCGTGGCCGCGGCCGAGAAGGCGAAGGCGGTGGACACCGCGATGTACTCGGGCACCGTCACGTCGGCCAAGGAACTGCAGGCGATGCAGGCCGATCTCGAGATGATCCAACGCCACCAACGGGCGCTCGAGGATCGTGAACTCGAGTTCATGGAGCAACAGGAACTGGTCGACGGGGAACTCGCCACGCTCGACGTGCGAGTGCGGGCCGCCGAGGCCGACATCACCGGTGCGCGGGCCGTGATCGCGGAGCAGGAGGCGGTCATCGACGCGGAGATCGAGGCCGAAGCCGCGGCTCGCGACGCGTCAGCGGCGACGATCCCGGCCGACCTCCTGGCCCTCTACGAACGCGTCCGCACCACCAATCGTGGTGCCGGTGTCGCGAAGCTGGTCGGGCACACGTGCCAGGGCTGCCGGCTCACGATCCCGGCGTCGGAAGTGGACCGTATCCGCCACGCGGCCGAGGGCGACGCGGTGTCCCACTGCGACAACTGCGGCGCCATCCTCGTCCCGAGCGTGTGAAGCGATCCGTGGACAGCAGCCGATGAGCCGCGAGACCGTCGTCACCGAATCGTTGCCGGGGTTCGAGCCGGCGCGGCGCACGGTGCGGATCTTCTGCGACGGTGGCTCGCGTGGGAACCCGGGACCCGCCGGGATCGGCGCCGTCGTCCTCGACACATCACGCGAGCCGGCGCACGTGCTCGCCACCGTGAGCGAGGCCATCGGCATCGCCACCAGCAACGTGGCCGAGTACCGGGCGTTGATCTCGGGACTCGAGGCCGCGGCCGAGTTCGGCGCGCACCGGGTGGAAGTGCGGGCCGACTCGCAGCTGCTCATCCGCCAACTCGAAGGTCGGTACCGGGTCAAGAACGCGGGTCTGCAGCCGCTGTACCGCCGGGCGATGGAGTTGCTCCGCGACTACGCCGAGGTCGACCTGCAGCACGTCTACCGCGAGGACAACACCGAAGCCGATGCGCTCGTCAACGCCGCGCTCGACGCGGCCGCGCCCTGAGTCGACCGTGTTCTTCTGGTTCATCGGGCCGTCGGTGCTCGGTATCTACGAGGTGTTCAGGAGTCGGGGACTCGACTACCGACTGATCGCCCTCGGATCGCTGCTGCCGTTGCTCGTCGACCTGCCGATCGGCTATTTCGGTCCCGGTCACTCGATCGTCGTCGCGGTGGCGGCGTTGACCCTCGTGATGGTCGGCACGATCGGACGGCCACGCCTGGTCCGTCGTCGCCTGGTCTGCGTGCCCATCGGGTGGTTCTGCGGACTGGTGCTCTCCGGCGCGTTCCTGCACGACCAGGCATTCCTCTGGCCGCTGCTTGGCCGCGAGTGGGGCACGGTCGAGCTGTTGCCGCCTCCGACGCTGCTGGTGCTCGGTGAGGCCGCGGGCCTTGCCGTCATCGGCTGGTCGCTCGGCCGGTTCGGCCTCGATCGGGCCGGCCCGCGTGCGGAGTTCCTGCGGACCGGTCGGCTGTCGGAGCCGGCGTGATCCATTTGGTCCGTCACGGCGAGACCGCGCCGAACCGAGACCGGCTCGCCCTCGGGCGCGCCGATCCACCGTTGACCGATCGGGGTCGAGATCAGGCGCAGAGGCTGGCGGCGGTGCTCGCGCCGACGGGCGCGACGAGAGTGGTGACGAGTCCGTTGGCGCGTGCCCGCGAGACCGGCGGGATGATTGCCGCCGCGCTGGGCGTGGAGCCCCAGATCGATGCGCGACTGGTCGAACTGGACTACGGCGAATGGGACGAGCGGTCGTTCTCCGAGTTCCCCGCCGCCGACCTCGCCCGCTGGCGCGAGGACGCGACGTTCGCGCCGCCCGGGGGTGAGAGCTTGGTGGCAGTCGGCGAGCGGGTGGCGTCGTTCTGCGCCGAGACCGTCGGCATGGCTGACGTGATCGCGGTGAGTCACGTGTCGCCGATCAAGGCCGCGGTGCTGTGGGCGATGAACGCGGATCCACTGCTCGCGTGGCGGATGCACCTCGACGTGGCCTCGATCTCCCGGATCGATGGTGGCCACGGCGCATCGCGACTCGTCGGGTTCAACGCCACCGCCCACCTCGACGGCGGTTGAGCCGGCTCGGCGTCAGGCCGGGATCGGAGAGGTGGTCGTGCTCGCCGGTTGTGCCGAGCGGACCTGGCGTATCGCGGTCCAGGCGCAGAGCCCGAGGGCCGCGAGCACGTAGATCGCCATCATCGTGGGTCCGAGCATCCACTCGAACCCGCTCTTGCCGAGCACCGCGTTGATCGGACTCCAACCGAGAGGGTCGACGACGGGCAGCAGCAACAGGAAGAACACGATCGAGCGCACCCGGCTCGGCCAGACCACCGGCACCGTGGGAGTTCGACGCGCCAGCATCACGAGTGGTCCGATCAACAGGAGGTAGTCGTAGGAGACGCGGTACATGCTCGTGAGCATGAGGAGCATTCCGAAGGTGACCACCAGCTCCTCCCGGTCGCCGGTGGGGTCCACGCGATGGAGCCGCCAGATCACGTATGCCCCCGCGAGGAGGAGCACCAGGCCACCCGCGGCGGCGACGCTCTCGGAAGGGTGGAGATGCGTGACCCGCACGAAGGTGTTGCCGATGTCGATGCGCAGTCCGCTCCCGAGGCGGGACTGCCGCGACTGACTCGTGATCCGTGCGTTGTCCTGCCACGACGTCACCAGGCGGTCGACACTCCCCGCCGCGTCGACGAGGGCGGGAAGGACCACCGCGCTGAGTGCGATACCGAGTGCGGTGCCGTAGGCCGTCAGCCGGACGCGTCCGGTGGCGACCAGCAGGACCGCGAGAGGAATCGCGAACGTCGGCTTCGACCACACGACCGCGATGGCGACTGCGCCGACGAGCAGTGGCGCGACCCGATGCGTGACCCGACCGGCCCCGGCGCGTGCGCGTTCGGTCACGATGCCGAGGGCGACGTACGTGGCGATCACCAACAGCAGCGTCGGTTGGCCCGAGCGCAGATCGAAACGGCCGGGGTCGCTCAGCAGCACGAGGGTGCCGAGACCGACGACCATGGCCGAGGTGAGCCGGACGCGCGCGAGTCGCAACGCCGCGATCGCGAGGCCGAGGACGAGTGCCAGGTTCCACCCGAAGTTGACCGCGCGGGCCACGGGGAACGAGAACAGGAGCAGGGGCACGTTGAGCAACAGGTGGATCGGGGTGTAGAGCGGGAACTCCTGTCCCACCGGATAGAGCCGGTAGTAGACGTCGACGTTGTACGGGTTGACGCCGTCCCGCAGCGCGACGACCGGGTAGTAGATCGCGTCACGGAAATCGGTGAGCGGTCCGATGTCGCTCCGGCTGGCCGACAGCGTGTGCCAGGTGGAGACGGTCAGCCAGGTCCCGACGCCGGCGAACGCGACCAGCGCGGCCACGGTGCGCAGCCAGACCGGCACCCGGTCGATCGCGCCAAACAGCCGGTCGCGCATGGGGGGACAGTACCGGGCCGCGACGCGCTCAGAAGCTGGCGGCAGGGACGACGAACACCGCCAGGCCCTCGATCCGGCGTTCGGCGTCGAGGACGGCGCGCGAGAACGGCTTCGCGCCCGCGGCCTGAAGTGCCGCCAGCCGCCGGACCGCCTGGACCCGCTGGGCTGGGGTCGACCTGCCCATGTAGGCGAGCTCGCGCGCTCCGGGCAGGGCGGCGGTGTTCTCGATCAACGAATCCGACGTGAGGATCAACCACGCGCGCACCGGACCGTGGCGGTAGATGCGGTGCGCGCCGTAGATGATCTTGGTGGGGTAGTCGTACAGCTGACGGACCGGGATGGACTCGCGCTCGAGATTGAGGATCACCCCGGGGATGTCGGCGCTGGCCGGGAACGACGTATCGGTCTTGATCACGACGGCGCCGCGACCGCGGGGCAGGTGCCGGATAACCTGCTCCGACAGCCTCTGCACCTGATCGGCGCGTTGTTGGATGGGGGCGCGGATGACCGCCAACTGCGTGCAGGCGACGGCACTGAGCACCAGGAGGCCGGCGAGCGCGCCGCCCGCGGCAACCCTGGCCGACGGTCGTGGGAGGTACGCGGCGACGGCCCGCCCGATGACGGCAACCGCGAAGGCGGTGGCCAATGCGGCGAGGACCCACACCCAACGCAGCCGGTACTCGTAGAGCGCCCCGATCGTCTGGGCCACCGACACGACCCCCAGCACGAGTGGGATCACCAACGCGATCCCGAGCAGAAAGTCGGTTCGGCGCCGCGCCCGCGTGACGAACGCGATCACCAACGCCACGCCGAACGGCACGAGGAGGATCGGAACCGGCACTGCTCCGGAGGCCGACAGCGGTTCTGCCGTGTACGGGTTCGCACCGCCGAAGCCGCGCAGCCAGTCGGCGCGGACGGTGAACTGCGCGGCCACGATGCGCAACCCCTGCGCGAGCGTGTGTTTCGGGCCGTCGGGATGGGTGAAGTAACTGCCGATCGCGTGGAAGTTGCCGGGATCGCGCGTGAGCTGTTCGAGCAACGGTGGGAACCAGACCACCACCGCGGTCCCGACCGCCCACCAGAGGCCGGTCAACCCGTTGGTCCGGCGGTCGCGGAACACGCGCCAGACGCACCAGAGCAGCAGCGGCGCGACGATCGGCACGTACCCGATGTGGTCCTGCATGCAGAAGGAGCCGATGAACACTGCCAGCACCAGGCCGAGCCGATCCCCACAGGTGGCGGCCCAGGCGGTGATGACGAATGCGCCGAAGGGGAGGATCGTCACGTACGGATTCCACGGGTTGGCGAGGAAGCCGCCGGGGAGGGTGACCACCAGCGCGCCGCAGGCCAGCGCGATCGGGGCGGCGAGGACCAGCCCACCCCACCGCTTGGCCACCGTGATCATCACGCCGATGGCGAGTCCGTTGATGGCGAGCGCGTCGATGAGCATCGCGGTGCTGTTGGCGCCGGCCAGTCGGTAGAGCGGCCACGAAAGGTAGAAGAAGAGCGGGCCCGGGTGGCTCCAACTCCCGCGCGAGAACGGCCCGGTGAGCACGGCGTGGGAGCCGACGTCGCGCACGATCAGTTCGTTGAGTGCGTTGTCGCCGGTGGCGTGGAAACCACCGCCGAGTGAGGTGAACAACCGGACCGCGGCGACGACGAGGGGCACGAGGACGACCGCGACCAGGATCCAGGTCTCGCGTCCGATCGGTTCGGGGGTCGGCCGCGCGGATCGGTCCGGTTCGACGGCGGCAGTCATTTCTTCGTGATGGCCAGCGCGTGAAGGGCCGGAGCCAGCGACTCCCAGACCACTCGCGCGCCCTCGGGGGAGAAGTGTTGGCCGTCGGTGCGCATCTTCAGGCCGTCGATGGTGTCCGCGTACTTCCCGTTCGGACACGCCACCGCATCGAGGTCGAAGAGTCGGACGTTCGTCGGGTGGTCGGCCGCGTACCTTTTCCAGACGCCGTTGAGCCAGTCGACCCGACGCGGGTCGGCCCGTTCCTTCTCGCCGAACTGGCCGAGATCACGTTGCGCGACCTCGAAGCACGGGGTGGTGAGCAGTACGAGTGGTGCACCCCCCGACGTGAGGACCCGGGTCGCCTCGTCGAGTCGGCCGCGGAGATACGCCTCGGTCTCGGGCGTTCCGTTCTTCAACACCTGTCCGTCGACGGTGCGGTCGAACACCTCCCAGCCACCGAGCAGCAGTGCGGTCACCTGCGGCTTGTACTTGCGGACGCCGTCCGCGTACTTCTGCGGCCAGTCGCTGCACTGGTCCTGGCTACTGCCGTCGACGCCGTTGCTGCTGGGGGTACCGGTGACGATGCCGCATCCGATGATCGCGGAGTCGCGCACCCACACCAGGCGCTGGAGCCGTTTGGGGAGCGGCGCCGCGGCGAGGGTGAAGGCGATCGAGTCGCCGGCGATGAGAACCCGGGCCGCACCCTTGAGCGGTGGCGCGTTCAACAGGCGCGTGAACTCCTCGAAGACGCTGTGGCGGGGCTTGGCCGCGGCACCGCTCGCCGTGAGGAGCACGAGCGCGAGCGCGGTGAGCGCGGCCGTGGCCGGTACCCAGGCGGCGCGGTTGCGCACCCATCGGAACCGTTGTTCCCGGATGGGCCGCTCGACGAGCACGTAGGACGCGATCGCCACGGTGATGCTCGCCGCGAGTCGGATCAGGAGTAGGCGCGTGCCGTCGAGGCCGGTGCGGTCGGGCGAGAGCAACACGAAGACCGGCCAGTGCCAGAGGTACAGCCCGTACGAGATGCGTCCGAGTTGTGGCAGGGGTGGGAGTGACAGTGCGGTCCGCACGGGGCCTCGGGTCATCGCGGCCGCGATCACCGCAGCCGATCCGAGCGCCACCGCGGTGAAGCCGCCTCGGTAGAGGTGGGTCCAGTTTTCCGTTTCCTTGACGACGACGTACGCCAACAGCGCGAGCGCCACACCGCCCAGCACCTGCATACTCACGGTCCACGCGCGGGTCCACGGCGTGGTGCGCATCGAGAAGAGCACCGCGAGCGCAGCACCGATGAGCAGAGCCTGGGCGCGGGTGTCGGTGCCGTAGTAGGCCCGCGAGGAGTCGCCGCCGGGGTGGTACAGCACCGCCATCAGGATGGCCGAGGCGGCCGCGAGCGCGAGCACGATCGCAGTGATGACCTTGAGGTTGGCCTTGGCCACCCGGACGATGCCGAGGAACGCCAGCGGCCAGATCAGGTACCACTGTTCTTCGATCGCGAGCGACCACATGTGACGAAGAGGCGATGGCGACCCGAACTGCGCGAAGTACGGCTGGCCCGAGAGCACCAACCGCCAGTTCTGCACGTAGAAGAGGGAACCGAGTAGGTCGCCCCGCAGCCCCAGGGCCTCCTCGTTGGTCGCGACGAACGCACCGAAGAACGCCACCGCGATCAGCACGAGGACGAGCGCGGGGAGCAACCGCCGGGCCCGCCGGAGCCAGAAGGCCTTGACCGCCACGCGCTGGGTGGCCCGGATCTCGCGCAGGAGCAGGAGGGTGATGAGGAATCCGGAGAGGACGAGAAACACGTCGACGCCCAGGAAACCGGCGTGCGCCCAGCTCACGCCGCCGTGGAAGAACATGACGGCGAGCACCGCCAGCGCCCTGATCCCGTCGAGCGCCGGTTGGTGGGCAAGCGGTGCCGCGGCGTCGGCGGTCGATGTGCCGGGGCTGGTCCGCAAGCGCGGAATTCTAGGGGAACCGCCTCCCCGAACCGGCAGCGCCTGACCTACCGTAAGCCTGTGTCACTTCGCCGGTTGTCCGCCTTCGTGGGACTGGGCGCGATGGGGATGCTCGTGGGGTTGGGCGGGCTGTCGTCATCGGCGCACGCCGCGACCGCGGTCGATGTCCCGGCCGCCATCGATGCCACCGGGGGCCGTGACGTCACCGCCGAACTCAATCTGTTCCTGGCCACCGTCAAGCCCGACACGACCGTCAACTTCCCGGCGAACGGGAGATTCCGGGTGGAAGGTGCAGTCACCGTGTTGCAGAAACGCCGCGTGACGATCGAGGGTCACGGTTCCACGCTCTTCGCCGCCACCGACGGTCGCGACGCGAAACCGCCATTCTTCAACTACCGATCCAAATGGCCCCGGTCGCGCGACCACGTCCTGATCCGGGCCAGCAGCGATCTGGTGATCCACGACCTCACCGTCGAAGGTCCGAACCGCGCCGGCACCTTCCGCGCCGAACTCGAGGCCCAGGCCGGATTCGACATCATCCGCTCGCAGCGCGTGACCCTCGACGGCGTCACCGTGCGGGCCACCTTCGGCGACGGCGTGTACGTCGTGGGCCGCTCCACCGATGTCGTCGTCAAGAACTGCACCCTCGATCACAACGGACGCCAAGGCGTCGCGGTGGTGGCGGGGGAGCGGGTCACGGTCCAGGGCTGCACGATCGACGACACCGGCCGGTCGGCGATCGATCTCGAACCCGGGCATGGCTTCGTGCGCACGGTGCACGTGCAGGACAACCACGTGAATCGCACGACCAACTTCCTGCTTGCTGCGGTCGGGGCCGGCACCGGAGTCCAGGATGTGTGGCTCGAACGGAACACCGTCACGGGTGGCAAGGGCGTCAGCATCTTCGTGGGTACCGAACGCTCGGTCCGGCCTGGCATCCACGTGATCGACAACACGGGCACCGGGACATCGGAGGGCTATCAGCACGTGCTGATGCAGTTCACCCGATTCGATGGCATCGAGGTCCGGGGAAACCACCAACGGGTCGCGAGTGGGGTCACTCCGGTGCAGTTGCACGACTCCTGTAACGCCCAGATCGGCGACAACGAGTTCCCGGGTGCCCCGACCGACGCCACGGTCAAGACCGATGGTGATTGCAACACGCCGATCGTCCGCGGTCCGGGCGCGACAACCTCCACGGGGCCGGCCATTCGACCCACGCCGTCCCGACCGCGCCGCTCGCCGTCGACCACCGTTCCGGTCCCGGTCACGCAACCGACCTCCGGCCGGGGTCGCGGCACTTCGCCGGTCACCGTTGCCATCGCGGTGGCCATCGGCGCGCTGGCGGGCATCGGGGGAACACTCGGCGTGCAGTGGGGTCGTCAGCAACGCACCCCCGACTCCTAGTCCGGCTCTCTCTAGGGCCGATCGACCCTCAAGGGACCGTCGCGAGGCCCTGCGTCCGCGCCCGGTCGACGTCCACCATGAGGTGGTCGGCCCCAAACGGGGGCTGCGACGTCTCGGGGGACATATGAAACGGTCAACACTGGACAAATTCTTCGTGGTCGGTGGCCTCGCCTTGGCGGCGTTGCTCCTGGCGCTCGGACTCGTGCTGCAGTCCAATGCGAACTTCGCCAATGACTACGTGAAGGCCCAGCTCCTCGACCAGCGCATCAACTTCACTCCGGTAGCCGGCCTCGCGCCGGCAGAGAAGAAGGCGGCGTGTCTCGTCGACAATGCAGGCAAGCCACTGGAATCGGGCAAGCAGGCCGAGTGTTATGCCAACCGGTACATCGCACTCCACCTCTCCGAGGTCAACGGTGGCCAGACGTACTCGCAGAGTTCGGGGGCGGCACGGGCCGCGCAGGCCGAGGCGACCGCCGCCACTGCGAGCGGTGCCGCGAACGCAACCGCGTTGACCGCGAAAGCGACTGCTCTCGACGGCAAAGTGCAAACGCTGTTCCGCGGTGAGACCCTCCGCGGACTGCTGCTGACGTCCTACGGCTTCAGTGAGTTCGGCCGGAAGGCGGAGCAGGCCGCGGTCGTCTCTTTCCTCGCCGCGTTCGTACTGTTCCTTGCGTCGATGGCCGGCCTGGTGCATGCCCTGCGCACTCCCAAGACCGAGATGGTCGAATAGGTCGATGCAATGGCGGAGGCGCCGCTCCTAACCCGGCGCGGGCGCATCCTCCCCGACCTTCGGCCGGTGCAGACCGCCCCGCTCGCTCGCGTCGGGCATCCGGTGGACCGGGTGGAGCGGCGCACCCGGCACGATGGTTTCCGACCACGGTTCCGGGCCCGGCTCGCGCGCCGCGTCCGCATTCGGCCAGGCCTCGGCGACCCCGACCAGCGTGGTGAGCGTGGCGTATCCGGCGCGTACCAACCCCGTGTCGGTGTCGGGGTCGAAGTGCACCTCGGCGAGGACCAGCTCGGTCGCCAAGTGTCGGTGCTCGGTGCCCGGGGTGTCGTCGACCGGGGCAGCCAGCGCCATCCGCACCTCGCCGAATGGCGCGAGCCGGGCCCACCGCACGCCGAGCACCTCGGACAGTGGGCGGTCGGGCACGTTGAGGTTGAGGACGGATCGGGGTGGTCCGTCGAGCACGAGCGCGATGGTGTCGATGGTGAGCGCGGTCGCGGTCGCCCACTGCCAGGGATCGCCGCTCTGGAGGCTCACGGCCAACCCTGAGATGCGCAGGTTCTGCGCGGTGAGCGCCGCGCCGACGGTTCCGGAGTGCAACACCGCGCGCCCGGTGTTGAGGCCGGCATTGATGCCCGATACGACGAGGTCCGGCGGAGGCCCGAAGCCACCGAGGTTCGCACTCATCACGCAGTTCGCGGGCGATCCGTTGAGGGCCCAGGCCTCGATGGCCGGCTGGTCGGGGAGTTCGACCCGCCGGGCGTCGAGGCCACCGCTCGAGAGCGGTCCGATCGACGCGGCCGCACCACTCTGGTCTCGATCCGGGGCGACCACGACGACGTCGAATCGACCATCCGCCGCGAGCGCACCGGCGAGTCGTTGGATGCCGATCGCGTCGACACCGTCGTCGTTGGTCACGAGGATGCGAGTCACCGGCTGATCCTGCCACCGGTTCCCTGGGGAGCGGCTGCCCTGCGAACATTTACCGGGGCCGGAGGCACGATCCGGGCAGGAGGACCGGCCTCACGGCCCCGGTAAATGCTCGCCGCCGGTTCGTACCCGGGCGCCCAACGACCGAAACCTAGAGTTCTCCGATGTCGGGTGTGCGGTGGTCGGTGCGATCGTGAGATCGCGCACCTTCCTCCGGGCCGCGTCTGCGATCACCGTCGCGGGCCTGGCGCTACGGATCGGGTACGTCCTGGCGCTGGGTCGGAACGCCCCTCTGGGTATCGACGGCACCTGGTATTCCCTGCAGGCCGGGACGATCGGCGACGGCCTCGGCTACCTGGACGTCGGCCGCTACTTCGCGCTCCGTGGGGCCGTGCCGACTGCGCAGTTCCCGCCGCTCTGGCCGGCGCTCCTGTCCCTGTTCCACCTCGCCGGGGTCGACTCGCTGCACGGCTACCGACTCGTCGGCGCGTTCGTCGGTGCGACGACCATCCCCATGACCGCGTTGCTCGGCCGACGACTCGTGGGTGCCCGCGTGGGGATCGTCGCGGCGGGGATCGTCGCGGTGTCGCCGTGGATGATCGCAGCCGACGGGTCGCTCATGGCCGAGAGCCTGTTCGTCGTCCTCGTGACCGGCGCCGTGCTCGTCGCCGTGCAACTGCGCGAGCACCCGACTGGGCCGCGGTTCGCACTCCTCGGTCTGCTGCTCGGACTCGCGACGATGACGCGCACCGATGGTCTGGTGATCGGTGGGGTGCTGGTGGTGGTCACCGCGTGGCGAGCTCCGGGGCTATCGGTGCGGCGCATCGCGCTCGGCGCGCTGGCGGGGGGCGTGCTGCTCGTCGTCCTGGTGCCGTGGGCGATCCGGAACCAGGATGCACTCGGAACGTTCGTCCCCGTCTCGAACAACTCGGGCAGCCTCATCGGTGGATCGAACTGCGAGTCGACGTATTCGACCGATATCGGTGGCTGGGACTTCGAGTGCATCCGCCGCGTGGAGCAGTCGGGTCGCTCCGAGGTCGTCCGCACCGACCGGGAGCGAACCGCGGGAATCCGCTACGCCCGCGAGCACGTGCCGCGCCTCGCGCTGACGGTGCCGGTCCGGGTGCTGCGCGGGTGGGGATTGTGGAGCCCGCAGGTACTGGCCGATGCCGAGGTGGGTGAGAGTCGGAACCGGACCATGCAACTGGCGGGTTGGCCGGTCGAACTGGGCATCCTCGGGCTCGGGGTGGCCGGTGCGATCATCGCCGTACGGACCAAGGTCCCGGTGGCACCGCTGTTCGCGGTCATCGGCGCCGCGACGGTCGTGCTCGCGATCTCGTGGGGCAACCAACGGTTCCGGGTCGTCGCCGAACCCGAGGTCGCGGTGTTCGCCGCGCTCGCCGTCGAGGTCCTGTGGACGAGGATCCGAGGTGGTCGTCCGATCGAGGCGGTCGCGGCGGGGGCGTGACGCGAAAGAACCGGGACTCCGTTGTCCCGGTTCTCGCGTGACGTTCGGTGAACGGGTCAGTGCCGGACGGCGTTCCCTTCGGAATCGTCGTCCTCTTCTTCGTTCCCGTCCTTGACGAAGCGGATCCGGGGCATGTTGCCCTCGGTGTCGTCGTCCTCGACACCGTCGGTGACGCCCCGCTTGATCGGCATGTTGCCCTCAGTGTCGTCGGTTCCTTCTTCGATGCCTCGCTTGATCGGCATGGTGGTGCTCCCTTTCGCTGCCCGGTTGATCCGGGTTGGTATCGGACTTGTTGATCATGCGCTTGAACCGAATCGGGAACCGTCGCCGAGCCGACGGAGCGAATGTGCGCGAGATGACACGCGGGGTTCGGGGGCGGCGCCGGCGCAGGTGACCGCCGGGAGTGGTTGCGGTGGTGCGTCGGCCTGTGCACCGGAGCAGGACCGTCAAGAGGCCCCTGCGGACTGCTGACGAACTCGCTCACCGGACCTTGATCGCGTCGGCGGCGTGAACGCGCCAACTCCCGTCATGCCATTCGGCGATGACGGGAGAAGCCTGCCCTACGCGGAACGGTCAGGCTCCGTGGTACCGGTTGCCTTCGGTGTCGTCGGCCTCGACCTGAGGAGCGTGACTGACCTTGAAGACCTGACCGTCGGTGTCGTCGTCCTCGATCCCGTCCTTCGCGATCCGGACGCGTGGCATGTTGCCTTCGGTGTCGTCCTCGACGCCGTCGGTGACGTGGGCCTTCACCGAGTTGCCTTCGGTGTCGTCGGTTCCATCATCGATCCTCTTGGTGAACGGCATGGTGTGCTCCTTGGGTTGTCCGGCCCTCGGGGTCGGTGGTTGCTGACTCGTTCATCATCGCTGCCGGGGGTCGTGGGGTCTGTGGGCCGGATGACGCAGAAAGTGTGCGCGGGGATACACAAGGAGTTGCACCGGTTGACGTGCTCCGTCGCGGGTGGACGTCACGACGGACACGGTGCCGCAGCCGTGCGTCGACGTTGGGCCGCCGCGGCAATCTCATTTCCGTAGTTGCGGGCACCGCGTGCGGGAGCAATGGCAACACGAGCGCGAAGCCAACACCGCCGCCTTTCTCACACGAAGAGCCCGATGATGAGCCATGCCGTCGCGACCAGTATGAACACCCCACAGGATGTCCTCGGTTACGGCATGGCGGCCGGACGACCGCGACTTCAGGATGTCGGAGCGGTCGTCGGGTTGTGCCAGCGTCCGTGGGGAGCGATCAGCGTGTCGGACTGCTCGGGGCCCCAGCTGCCGGGAGGGTATGGGTGAGCAGGGTCGTGGTCTTCGAGCACGGGATCGACGACCGCCCAGGCTGCCTCGACGCTGTCCTCGCTGGTGAACAGGGCCGGGTCGCCTGCGAGCGCGTCGCCGAGCAGGCGTTCGTAGGGTTGTTCCTCCTCTGGTTGCGCGTTGAGGAGCAGGAGCTCACGCTGGTCGCCGAGAAACTCCTCGCCGGCGCGTTTGACCCGGGCCGCGATGGCGATCTCCGGGTTGGGCGAGATCCGGAGGCGTAGGTAGTTGGCCCGGCCTTGCGCGGGTGCCGAATCCGTGAACAGCGCCTGGGGCGGCGGTGCCAGCTCGACGAGCACCTCCATGGCGGTTTCGGCCAGGCACTTCCCTGAGCGCAGGTACCAGGGAACGCCGCCCCATCGCCACGAGTCGATGCTCAGGCGAAGCGCGCAGAATGTCTCCACATCTGAGTCCGCCGCCACGCCGGCCTCGTCGCGGTAGCCGGTGAACTGGCCCCGGACCACGTCCTGGGTGCTCAGCGGTCGCATCGCCTTGAACACCTTGAACTTCTCCGACTGGACCGCCGCCACGTCCTGGTAGGCGGGCGCCTCCATGGCCAGGAGGGCGACCACTTGGAAGAGATGGTTCTCGACCACGTCGCGCAGACAGCCGGCCGTCTCGTAGAACGCACCGCGACCCTGCACACCGAACCGCTCAGCGAGGGTGATCTGCACCGAGGCGACATAGTTCCGGTTCCAGACCGGTTCGAGGAAGGAGTTGGCGAACCGGAAGTAGAGGAGGTTCATGATCTCCTCCTTGCCGAGGAAGTGGTCGATGCGAAAGATCGCCGATTCCGGGAATGCCGACCGCACGACTCGATTGAGGTCCCGGGCCGACGCCAGATCGCGCCCGAAGGGCTTCTCGACGATGACCCGTCCGCCGGTGGTGAGCCCGGCCGCTGCGAGGCCCTCGATCACCGTCGCGAAGAGGGCGGGTGGAACGGCGAGGTAGTGCGCCGGGTTGCGGGATCCGCCGAGCGCCCGTCGGAGCGCGTCGAACGTCTTCGAGTCGCCATAGTCCCCATCGACATACTCCATCAACGACAACAGCCGATCGAGGGCCTCGACGTCGTCGACGCCGGTACCGGTCGCCGAAATGCCGTCCCGCGCCCGATCGCGAAGCTCCGCCAGACCCCAGCCCGAAGACGCGACCCCGATCACCGGGACGTCGAGTTTGCCGCTCTTCACCATCCGGTACAGGGCCGGAAAGATCATCTTGTGCGCGAGATCGCCCGTCGCGCCGAAGAACACGAACGCGTCCGCCGCGGCCACACTGCCCTCGCGGTCGCCCATATTTCGTCCTTCCTCGTGGCAACTAGTGACCAGTGCGTAACTCGCGTTTCCCCAGGTCAGGGGCCATTGTCGCAGGTCAGCGAAAGGGTACGGTGGTGAGTCGGCCTGTACGCCGGATTCTGTGGAAATAGGCCCGTGACCTGGTCTTTTGCTTCGGATTCGAGCTCCCAGGCCGCGCACAGGCCGCGAGAACGCGCCCAAAAATCGCGCCGAGTTCTCCGTCAGGCGACTCCCCATCTCGGCATCGTTGTCGGCAAGGGGCGGTGAAGCATGTTCGCCTGCTCAAGTGACGTTTCGCTTGGGTGACGAACGGAACGGGAGCGTCGTTCGCGTCGTACT
>JBBSBV010000031.1:0-51174 GCA_038250905.1 Acidimicrobiia bacterium | reverse complement strand
CTTTCGCAACGTAGAAGTCAGGGGTTCAAGTCCCCTCACCTCCACTGCCCCGACAACGCGACTTTGAGCACCTTTGTTTCCCCTGGTCGTAGCGCCGAGTGGCTACCCGATCGCTCGAGACACTTTGGCGGCGCTACTCGAACCCCGTGCATCGAGGACGGTATCTTCAGTCCAGGCGTTGACCGCGCACTCTCCGCCGTGCCGCAGGGACCGCGAGGCCGAAGGGCTACGCAACGAGGGTCTCGGCAAACTGTCGAGACCCTCGTCGCACAGTGACAATGGTTGGTGCGGAGGGCAGGGTTGCACCTCCAGCGTGCTGGTTACCTTGCGAGCTGCGGAGTGAGCCCGTCCACCTGCATCTCGTAGTACTCGTTCTGCGCCCAGGCGCCGACCGCACCCTCGACCACGTCACGCACAGCGTCGACGGAGTCGCCTTCCCAGATGCAGATGCCGAGCCCGTGGTCGTTGGTCGCGGCGTGGATGGGCAGCGCGACCTGAGGTGGCAGACCGGCCTCCATGGCCTTCGCCTCGGCGGCCTGGAAGCCTTCGGGATCGTGGATCCTGTGGATCACCGTCACAAACATGGGAACCCTCCGTTCTCATCGGGATGGCCGAGTGCCACCCAAAGGAGAGGCGTTCGTTCCCCGTTGCTGTGCGGTTCGTTCAGAACGAACCAGGCGCTCAGGTCGTCCAGACGATGTTGACCCGCGGCTGATAGCAGCACGACACCCCGGTCACGATCGACTCGTCCAGGTGAGCGGCGAGCTCGGGAGCGCGACCCGAGAGATCGGTGATGGCGTGGCGGATCGTCCGGGTCACGTTGAGGCGCGCCTTCTCGGATGGCGACCCTGACCGCCGGGGCCGTCCGCCGAGCCCGGTCGCCCGTTTGAGCTCGGCGATCAGCGCGTCGCGCTCTGCCGACCGCTGGGCCTGGCGTTCGGCGTCGCCACGGACCGCAGCGTCGTCCAGTTCGTCGTCCAGCTCGGCGAGGCGCTTTCGATACTGCCGGAGCGCTTCGCGATCGAGCACAGGACCCGCATCTCCGCTCGGGATCGGCTCCTCGCTCGACGCGCCGACGAGCGCGAGGGCAGAGACGAACTCACCCGGCCGGGACACGAGCTCACGGAGATGCCGCAGACCCTTCAAGTCGGGCACGTGCACGCTGGTGCCGTCGAAGCCGACGCACCAGACGCCGCCCTCCGGTCGGAGCGTGGCTCGCCGCTCGGGCTCGGCGCGAGTCGCCCTCCTGAGGAGCTCGACCATCTGCCGCGCCGTGTCGACGTCGCGCGTCTCCTCGGCGAGCGGGAGGCCTTCGCGCAGGAGCTCCGACGCCGTGACGAGGTCGCCCTGCTGCTCTGCCACGCGCGCCACCGCCAGCAGCGCGGTCGGCATCGTGCCGTGCACGTGGCGGTCGTGCGAACTCGCCATCAGGGTCGGCGCGGCTACCGCGCCGACCTCCCGCCGGAGCTGGAGCGCTCGTTCCCAGAACGTGCGGGCAGTGTCGAGCGCGCCGCGCGCCTCCCAGATCTCGCCCATGAGGTTGCAGCCGGCCATCTCGCCGATGGAGTAGCCGGCGGCGCTCGTGAGATCGATCTCCTCCGCAAACAGGGCGATCGCGGCGTCCTCGTCCCCGATCGCAAGCCGAGCACATCCCGCGTTCCACAAGCAGTACCCATGGCCCCATGTGCCCGGGTAGCCCGACGAGATCGCGAGCCCGGCCTCGGCGCGCGCGAGGCCCGAGGCGGGGTCGCCGTTGTAGACGTCGCACTCTCCCCGGAGGCCGCGCAGCATGCCGAGGACGAGCGGATGGTCCTCGGCATCGCCGAGCGCCGCGAGCCCGGCGTCGGCCAGTATGGCCGCAGCGTGCCAGTCGTCGGTGTCGTGCGCGACGAGGAAGGCCTCGGCGAAGAGGCCGGTCGCCCGGATCGCTGCCGGTGCGTCTACCGCGGCGTCACGCGCGCGCTGGAGCCAGCCGATGCCCTCCCGCAGCCGGCCCTGCGTCCACCAGAAGAAGTTGAGGCTCGCAGCGATCTCGAGCGCAGAGGCGGGCTCGATCGTCAGCAGTCGCTCCAGCGCGACGCGCGTGTTGTCCTCGATGCGACGCAGCACCTCGAGGTGGGGCAGCTCCGGCCCCGTGGTGGTCGCGCGCGCTTCCTCGAGCGCGATCCGCGCGTAGCAGCGGGCGTGGCGATCGCGGATCGCGTCGCGCTCACCGACCCGCTCGAGTTGCTCGGCGGCGTACTGGCGGATCGTCTCGAGCAGCTGGTACTGCCCGCGGTCGTCTTGCTTCAGTACAAGCGACTTCTCTACCAGCCGAGCGGTGAGGTCCGCGACCGTGGCCGCCGTCTGCTCGGGACCCGCGCAGACCGCCTTGATTGCCGCGAGGTCGAACGCACCGGCGAACACCGCAATCCGCCGGAGTAGTTGCCGCTCCTCGTCGTCGAGCAGCGCGTCGCTCCACTCCACCGTGGCTCGTAGCGACCGCTGCCCTCCGTCGGCGCGCCGAGCCGGTTGCGGGAGCAGGTCGAACAGATCGTCGAGGTGAACGGAGAGGTCCTCCAGATCGATGCCCGCCACTCGTGCCGCTGCGAGCTCGATCGCGAGCGGAAGACCGTCGACGCGGCGGCAGATCTCGCCGACGAGACGGCACGCACGATCTGTGTCGAGCGCAGCCTGCGTCCTGGCACCGGCGCGCTCCCGGAACAAGCGCACCGCCGGACTCGCGTCGATCTCCTCGGGGGTGGCGTCGGCGGCCACCACGGGCAACGGCGCGAGCCGGTAGCTCAGCTCGTCCACGACCCACAACGGTTCTCGACTCGTCGCCAGTACCCGAAGGCGAGGGAGCCGAGCCGTGAGACCCTCGACGAGGTCGGCCACGGCCGAAGCCACGTGCTCGCAGTTGTCGAGCACGAGCAACACATCACGCTCGGTCAACCAGTCAGTGAGCGAATCCTCATACGTCTGACCTCCGGATCTCGGCAGCCCGACCTGGGCCGCCACCTCGCCGGCGACGTGCTCGGCCGACCGCAACGAGGCGAGCCAGACGACGAACACACCATCTGGGAACTGCGGTTCGGACGCGGCCGCCACCGCGAGGGCGAGCGCGGTCTTACCCACGCCGGCCGGACCGGTCACCGTGGTCAACGGTGTCAAAGCGATGCGCTCGTCGACCTCGACGATCTCGCAATCCCTGCCCACCAGCCGACGCCCGCGCAACGCCGTCGCGCGCAGGCTTCGCTCGATTCCACCGATCTCCTCGCCCTGCCCGTTTCCCTCGGTGGCCACCCGCGCAGCCTCCCAAAGCGTGCTGGCTGTTCGCAAGGCCGCAGGCCTTTGATCGGCCCAGTCCGTCCGCGTCCACGCACTTCCTATCGGCATCGCGCCGCGGCCGATGACGCCGGATGAAGGTCCGTGCGAGACCGGCGGTCTGCGCTCGTCGGCTTCAGGGTCTCGGACGCAGTTGCACTCCCGCTCTGAGCAGCGCGTCCCGTACCGTGGAGGGGTAGACGCCGTAGCTATGGGCGATCTTGGCGAGCGACCATCCTGTTTCGTAGAGCGAGCGGGCCTCGCCGATGCGTCGATCGACGACGCCGCGCCGGGATTCGGCTCCGAGGCGGGTGAGGTTGGCCATCACTGCCGTTCGGCTGAGGTCGAACATCTCGGCGAGGTCGTTGATCATCACGCCCTGGTCGTAGGTCGAGAGCAGTTGGGCCTGTTCTTGGTCGTCGAGACGGCGTTGGCGCTGGAGCGACCGGGTAGCTCGAGCGGGTAGGCAGTCACGCTCCTGACCAGCGATTATTGAACCAAGTCTGGTTACGTTGTCTCGTTTGGAGTTACGTCCCAGCAGCTCCACTTCATCGCCGCCCGTGTCATGGCGCGAGATGTCGTCCGCGTCTCCGGCTCCGGCCGACGGAAGCACTTCCTGTCAGCTGTCGGGGCCACGCTCCACTCGTGGGGGCCTGCCGCGCTGGTGGGCCGCGAGCCACCGCCGAACGCTCGCGACGACCGCCGAGCTCATGGGGACGCGCCGGAGGTGGCGGGCGCGACGCGGCGTGACCTCCGAGATGGCGACGGCGGGGACGGTGTACAGCTCGGGCGGGCGGGACGCGAACATTGTCGCCGCGAGGGCAACGTTCGACGCTCCGCAGAGCAGCGCGGCGCAACGCGACATCGCGAGCGCGTCCACGAGGACCTCTCGACCGAGCCGGTAGCGGTGCAGGGACCGCCGAGCGCCGAACCACCAGTCGTAGCCGCGCCCGGTAGCCGTGGTCGTGGAGACCCGGTACGCGTCCGTGACGACGAGGCCAGAGCCGAACGCGTCGTGGAAGAGGTCAACGGTCTCCGATTCGTCGCACGCGAGATACACGCGGTCGATCGAGCGGTCGGTCGAGATCCGGAGGGCGGCGTCGAGGTAGGCGCGGGCTGGTGGTGGTATCGGATGGCCGGGGACCTCAGGCCGCCGCATGTCGGTGCCGCGGACGTGCACAGCGAGCGTTCGCGTCGCGTCCACATCGGGAAGCACCGCGTCGACCGATGCGGTGATGTCGGGACGGACGCGAACGTACCGCTCGATGAGCAGGCGTCCTCGCGAGGCGAGGTCGCCGTTCACGCGCGGGTCGTCGGCGAGGTCGGTCGGCGTCCAGAAGAACTCGCCGAGCAGCCGCCCGTCGTGGCGTTGGGCGTTGCGGGTCTCCGCCTCGGCCAGCGAGATGCCTCCCGGCTGCTCGAAGTAGTACTCCCACGCGTTCGTTGTCCCGTGTACGGGCCGCCGTTCGTTGAAGCGCGTCTTGGAGCGCTGCATATCGACGACCGGGCACCAGCCGTTGCGCTCCGCGAGTGAGACGCCGTCGAGGATCCAGAAGAAGTTCGCGAAGAAGCCCCAGCCGGGAGGCGGGCACCACACGACGAACGGCGGGCCCGTGCGGCGGTCGTCAGTCGCGGACACGAGGCTCGGCGGCGTCGCGGCGCGAGACCTGCTCGGCGATCCACGGGTACGTCAACCGCAGCCCGTCGCACAGCGAGTAGCGGGGCCGCCAGCCCAGCGACTCGATCGCCGCGTGGCTGAAGTTGCGGGACTGCACACCGACCGGTCCGGGCACGTGGATGACCTCGATCCGCTTGTCTGCGACGGTCGCAATCATCTCGACGAACTCGGTGACGTTGATGCGCTCGGCGGTCCCGATGTTGACGGGATGGTCGACGTCGGATTCGACGAGCCGGAGGACGGCGTCGACGAGGTCGTCGATGTAGACGTAGGACCGGACCGCGCTGCCGTCGCCCCAGACCTCGATGCGGCCGCCGTCTTCAGACTCGGCGATCTTCCGGCACAGCGCGGCGGGTGCCTTCTCGCGCCCTCCGCGCCAGGTGCCTTCCGGTCCGTAGCAGTTCTCGAACCGCGCGATCCGCACACCGAGTCCGAAGCGGCGGGCGTACGCGAGCGCCACCCGCTCCGCGTACAGCTTCTCCCACCCGTACTCGTTGTCGGGCATCGCTGGGTACGCGTCGAGCTCGTCGAGCTCGGGTTCACCGGGCTCCATGTTGCGGTAGACGCACACCGACGAGCTGAAGAAGTAGCGGGCCACGCCTGCGTCGGCGGCGGCGTGCACCATGTTGAGGTCGATGAGCGCGTTGTTGTGCAACACCTCGCATTCGGCATCGGAGATGAAGCCCATCCCGCCCATGTCGGCGGCGAGCTGGAACACGACGTCGCAACCACCCTCGAGCGCCCTCGCGGCTGCGGTTGGGTCTCGCAAATCGAGCAAGAGGAGTTCGTCGGCCGCGGTCGGCGAGTAGCGCGGCGGGACGACGTCAACCCCCCGGACCCACCAGCCCTTCGCCCTCAGTGCCCTGACGAGGTGGCTCCCGATGAACCCGCCCGCGCCACACACGACAGCTCTCTCCACAACGTCTCCGCTCCTGTGTGTGCGCTCGGCCCGAGATCCTAAGGGCGCGGCGCAGCCACACGGTCGAGCCCACGTCCGGTGTTCGTGCGGGTCTCACCCGAGCAGAAGCTCCGACTCGACCGAGCCCTGTCCGGCGCTCCATCTCCGCAAGACGCGATGGACCCCATCCCGCGGACGACCTTGACTATATGTAGTCACTCTGTTAAATAACTAGCCTGTGAAGTATCTGCAGGAGCGACGGCAACCATGACCGTGACGGCCCCCGATCGGTTCGACGTCGTCTTCGCCGCCTTGTCGGACCCGACGCGGCGCTCGATCGTGCGTCGGTTGGCCGACGGTGAGGCAACCGTGCTCGAGTTGGCCGAGCCGTTCCCGATCAGTCTCCCGGCCATCTCCCGTCATCTGAAGGTCCTCGAGCGGGCGGGTCTGATCAGTCGCGGCCGAGATGGACAACGGCGGCCATGCCGGCTGCGGCCGGAGCCTCTGGTCGAGATCGCCGCGTGGGCTGAGCACACGCGGGCTGCGTGGGAGGACCGTCTCGACCGGCTCGATGCGCACCTCCGGCGCACATCGGACCGAGCCGCATCCTCACCGTCCTCGGACCAGCCATGAGCAGTACGCCGTCCATCACTGATCCGACGACGTGGGCTCTCGATCGTGAGATCGTCCTCGTTCGAGTTCTCGACGCCACACGCGACGCGGTGTTCGCCGCCTGGACCGACGCGGATGCCTTCTGCCAGTGGTTCGGCCCCGATGGATTCACCTGCACCGTCCGTGAGATGGATGTGCGCCCGGGCGGTCGAGCGTGCTTCGACATGGTTTCCGGAGACGGCACCGTGTTCACGAATCGCTTCGACTACCTCGAAGTCGTTCCCGGCGAGAGGTTGGTGCTGGATCACGGGTCGGACGTCGACGACGACCCGGCACGCTTCCGAGTGACGATTGTTCTCGATGAACAAGCCGATGGAAAGACAGTGCTGACGCTGCGACAGCTCCATCCCACCGTCGAGCAGCGAGATGAAAAACTCGGCTTCGGCGCGGTCGAGCTCGGTCTGCAGACGATGCAGAAGCTCGCTCGCCACCTCGGGGTCGCCTGAATCCCACGGCTGATGAGATCTCGCCGCGGGACAGGTCAACCGATCTGACCGACCACCACACCATCCGCATCACCACCTGAAGGAGCCGCCATGTCTCGCGTCCGCGTCCACAACTTCTCGATCTCGCTCGACGGGTTCGCCACCGGCGAGGGACTCACCCTCGACGCGCCGTTCGGCCACGCCGGGCATCGACTCCACGAGTGGATGTTCGTAACCCGGTACGGCCGCCGCGAAGTCCTCGGCGAGTCGGGAGGCACCGAGGGTGTCGATGACGCGATGGCCGAACGACACGGGCCCGGCGTCGGTGCGGAGATCATGGGCGCGGGCAAGTTCGGCCCTCCGGGCTGGCAGGACGACCCGGAGTGGCGCGGGTGGTGGGGCGACAACCCGCCGTTCCACACCCCGACGTACGTCATGACCCACCGTCCGCACCCGTCGCTTCCGATGGAGGGTGGTACGACGTTCCACTTCCTCGACGCTGCGCCAGCGGATGCACTCGAGGTGGCGCGGGACGCAGCCGCCGGTCAGGACGTCCGCATCGGCGGGGGCCCGACGGTCGTCCGCGACTTCCTCGCCGCCGGTCTTGTCGACCACCTGCATGTCGTGCAGGTGCCGATCCTGCTCGGCCGCGGGGTTCGCCTGTGGGACGGCCTGGAGGCATTGGAGCAGCAGTACGACGTGGAGGTGGTGTCGACGCCCGGTGGCGTCACCCACCTCACGTTCACCCGCTGACCTATCGCAACCTCGCGTTCGTGAAGCGAGCATGGTCCGCAACCGTGTCAGGGTGTCTCGGTTGGAGTGAAGTCCCGGTGCCCCCATTGTCGTTGTCATGCCGACAACGTTCTCGCCGCAGCATCACCTACGACGCCGCGACGGAGAACAGTCGCCACGATCCATCGATCCCCTTGAGTTCGTGTTCGCCGGCATCGCTGAACGCGGTGGTCCCACCAAGCATCATGTCGTGCACCGTTGACGACGCCCAGAACTCTCCGTCCGCGGCGCGTTGCTCGACCCGTGCCGCCAGGTTCACCGCAATGCCGGAGACGTCTCCGTCATCGTGCAGTTCGATCTCGCCGGCATGGATGCCGGCGCGGATCTCGATACCGATCCCGACCAGCGCGTCACGCAAACCCATCCCGCAGGCGACGCCTTGTGAGGGAGTCTCGAACGTCACCAGCAGCCCGTCGCCGGTGCTCTTCACCACGCGCCCTCCGTGCTCGTCGACCAAGCCACGAGCAATGCGGTCGTGGCTGTCGAGCAAGGCCCGCCACGCCGCATCACCGCGCTCGGCAGACTGACGCGTGGATCCGACGATGTCGGTGAACAGCACGGTGGCGAACTTGCGGGTAGACGTTCGCGTGACCGGAGTGCCAGTCGCGAACTCGATCAAGATGTCGTCGATCTCTCGCCAGTTCGGCATGATCCAGGCGAAGTGGTCCTCACCGGGGACCTCGACGTATCGGGCATCCGGGATCAGCTCGGCGAGCAGACGGCCCCCGGCGACCGGGAGGACTCGGTCGCCCGTGACGTGCATCACGAGCGTGCGCGTGGTGATGCGTTCCGGGGCGTCGCCCGCGTCGAGCGCGACCACACTTTCGAGTTGCTTGACGAAGTCCTTCGGCGAACACGACATCCGTTGCAGCCGACCGACCCAGCGGACGAACGACTCGTTGTCGATCGCGCTGGGCATCTCCCATTGGACCATGGGGCGCGGGTCTTCGGACCACAGCGCCGCGATGTGCATGAAGCGTTCGACGATCCCGTCGACTCCGAGCAGTGGCGCGTCCCCTTCTCGCACGTAGCCCGGATACCGACCGCGGTACTGCGGCGATACGAAGGTGTTGATCAGGCCGAGGCTCTCCACCCGCTCCGGGTAGTCCGCGGCGAACAGCTGTGCCATGGCTGCCCCCTCGGACACTCCGAGGAAGTGCGCACGCTCCCAGCCGACTGCGTCCATCACCGCGAAGATGTCTTCGTTGCGCTGCTCCATCGTCGGCACGCCGTCGAAGCGGTCCGAGAGGCCGATGCCGCGCTTGTCGAACTGGACGCAGGTCATGTGGCGGCCGAAGTGTTCGAAGTTCCTTCGGTACAGCTCGTGCTCCCACGCGATCTCGATGTTGGAGATCAACGCTGGAATGAACACGAGCGGAGGCCCCTCGCCCCATTGCTGATACGCGATCCGAAGATCACCGGCGCGGGCGTAATGGGTCTCGGGTACCTGCATGGGCGTGATCCTCACACACCCGAGATCAGTCGGCATCTGATCATGCAGGGCAGCCGTGCCCGCGTCGGTCGCCGAGGTCGGAGCGCGGTCCTCGAACCGGCCCGTCGACGGTAGCGCCTTCGTCAGGTGCGTCGGCCGCGCGCGAAGTATCCGGCGATGAATCCCACGAGGCTGGCGACGACCAGCGCGATCCAAAGGCGAACGGTCGCGTCAGCGACCCAGAATGTGACCTTGACGCGATCACGGTTCTGGGCCCAGAAGATCACGAGCAGCACCATGGCGATGATGCTCACGATCAACTTCACGGATCTCGTGCGCTCGCTACCTTCTTCAGGGTCGCTCATCACCGTCACCTCCGACGCAGGGCTCCAACATTATGGCCCCCATCGGCGTGATCGAGCGCGCTCCCGTAGGGGGACGCTGGGTCGATTGCGATCATGGTGGTCTGGCCGCGACAGGCGGTCAACGCAGGAATGAACATGATCGGCGATCCTTCGCCCCACCGGACCACCCCACCAGGGGCGAACTCCGCGGGTTGCGATGGACGACACTCGATCTCGACGGGTCGACGGTCGTGATGCTTCGGCCAACCGGGGTGCAGGCCGCCGTGCAGGCGAGTCAGGCCAACCGGGGTGGAGCGCAGGCCCGCAGTCAGTCGCCGCGGACCTTCGCCTCTGCCGGTCGGGCAGGTCTGCGGCGATACTTGAGCCATGTCCGCAACACAGGCGCTCTTCATCGTTATGGCCGTATGGGCGGTGATCGGTCTCGTGGCTGCGGTGGTGATGCGTCGTCGAGGTCACCATCTGTTCGCATGGGGGGCTGTCGGTGTTCTCCTGGGTCCGCTGGTGATCCCGCTGGCGATCTCTTCGGTCCGGTCCGATGCACCTTCGGAGGCCGTCATCGAGGCGGGCGAACCGGGTATCGGGCCGGTCGATGTACTGATCGCGGTCGACGGGTCGCCAGAAGCGAAAGGGGCCATGTACTCGGCGGTCGAGTTGTTCGCAGAGCGCCTCGGGCGGGTCGCACTGGCAACCGTGCTCGACTTCGACAGGTTCGGCTCGACCGTCCGCTGGGATGAGCGGGAAGAGGCGCTGCGTGAGCTCGAGTCTGACAGCGCCGAGGTCTCGCGCCGGTGCGAACGACGACCCGAGACGGTGCTGTTGGGGGGCGTTCCGGCCGAGGCATTGCAGCGCTTCGCGCACGAGCACGGCTTCGACGTCCTCGTCGCCGGGCGTCGTGGTCACGGAGCAAGCCGAGCCCTGCTCGGCAGCGTCGCCAGTCAGCTCGCCCGAGAGTCGCGCGTGCCCGTGCTGCTCGCAGCGCGGGCATGACCGATACCCGCCTGAAGAACTGATCTCGTGGTCGGGGTGGAGCTGCAGAACGCGCATCATGGTCTCGCGACTCACGAGGTCGTGCTGCTGCTCGAAACGGATGCTCAGCGCGGGCTGAGCGGCGACGAGGCCCATCGGCGGCTGCAACGGTTCGGGCCGAACCTCCTGCCGGAGGCGAAGACGGCCGGGCCGCTGGTTCGGTTCGCCGGGCAGTTCAACCATCCACTGATCTTCGTCCTGCTCGGTGCCGGGATCGTCACGGTGGTTCTGGGCGAGCTGGTGGATGCATCGGTCATCCTCGGTGTCGTGCTGGCGAACGCGGCTGTCGGGTTCGTGCAGGAGTCGCGCGCTGAAGCCGCATTGGATGCGTTACGAGCGATGGTGCAGACGAGGGCGAAGGTGCGCCGGGGCGGTCACGTGCGAAGCCTGCCGTCAGAGGAGCTGGTCCCAGGCGATCTGGTGCTCATCGAGGCGGGAGACAAGGTGCCCGCGGATCTGCGGCTCCTGCAGATCGGCGAGCTCCAGGTCGACGAGTCGGCGCTCACCGGTGAGTCGGTTCCAGTCGCCAAGGACGAGGTGGTGCTCCCGGCCGCGACGCCGGTCGCGGACCGGCGGAACATGGTGTACTCGGGCACCCTCGTCACGCACGGCTCGGGCACCGGAGTGGTGGTGGCGAGCGGCGCGGAGACCGAACTCGGTGAGATCCATCGCCTGGTCGGCATCGCGGACACGCTCGCGACGCCGCTGACGCGCAAGCTGACGTGGTTCAGCAAGGTGCTCACCGTGGTGATCCTCGGGTTGGCCGGGCTCGCGTTCGGAGTGGGGATGCTCCGAGGTGAGCCGGCGAGCGAGATGTTCACGGCCGCGGTCGCACTGGCGGTTGGAGCAATCCCCGAAGGGCTTCCAGCGGCGGTAACGATCACGCTCGCCATCGGCGTGAGCCGCATGGCTCGGCGTCGAGCTGTCGTGCGCAGGCTGCCCGCGGTTGAGACCCTGGGCAGCACCACCGTGGTCTGCTCCGACAAGACCGGCACCCTGACCGAGAACCAGATGACGGTGCGTGCCGTGTGGACGTCGGATGGCTCCTTCGACGTGACCGGATCCGGATACGCGCCGGAGGGAGCGGTGGTCCATCACGGTCAACCAGCGCCGGTGGACGCCGATGGCGCGCTGCACTGGACGTTGCTCGCGGGCGCGGCCTGCAACGACGCTCGACTGAGCCATTCCGATGGGATGTGGAACGTCGTCGGTGATCCGACCGAGGGAGCGATGCTCGTCACAGCCGCGAAGGCAGGTTTGGACCTCGAGTCGGTTCGCGCTTCGTTCCCACGAGTTGCGGCCATCCCGTTCAGCTCGGACCGCCAGTACATGGCCACGCTGCACTGTGCCGCGGACAGCAGCCATTCGGTCGTCCTGGTGAAAGGTGCCGTCGAGCGCGTGCTCGAGCTGTGTGGACTCGAGATGGAAGCGGATGGGCGGACCCGGGCCCTCGACGCCGACCGCGTCGCGCGCGTCGCCGACGAGCTCGCTCAGCAGGGACTGAGGGTGCTCGCCATGGCTGTGGGTCAGACCACCGACGCGGGGGGCTTCGAGGATGGTTCGTTCGCCGGCACGCTCGTGTTCACCGGGTTGGAGGCGATGCTCGATCCTCCCCGACCTGCCGCAGCCAACGCGGTCCGCGCATGTCACAGCGCGGGCGTCGACGTGAAGATGATCACCGGGGACCATGCCGCCACGGCCACCGCCGTCGCTCTCCAGCTCGGTTTGCTCGACGATCGTCGCGACGGCGACGTGCTCACCGGTGCCGAGCTCGTCGCGCTGTCATCGGAGGACTACGCCGAGGCTGTTGAGCGCGCGTCGGTGTTCGCCCGGGTCTCACCCGAGCAGAAGCTCCGACTTGTCGAAGGCCTCCAAGCCCGAGGCCACGTCGTTGCCATGACCGGTGACGGAGTCAACGACGCACCCGCGTTGCAGCAAGCGAACATCGGCATCGCTATGGGACGGGGTGGCACCGCGGTCGCGAAGGAAGCGGCCGACATGGTGCTGACCGACGACGACTTCGCGACGATCGAGGCGGCGGTGGAGGAGGGCCGTGGTGTCTTCGACAACCTCACGAAGTTCATCGTGTGGACCTTGCCCACCAACATGGGTGAAGGTCTCGTGATTCTCGTCGCCATCGTGCTGGGCACCGCGCTGCCGATACTGCCGGTCCAGATTCTCTGGATCAACATGACCACCGCGGTCTTGCTCGGTCTCATGCTCGCGTTCGAGCCCAAGGAAGATGGCATCATGCTGCGGCCGCCGCGAGATCCGCGCAAGCCACTGCTCACCGGCGCGCTCGTCGTCCGGATCCTGCTTGTGTCCGTGCTACTCGTCGGCGGTGCCTGGTGGCTCTTCGAGTGGGAGCGGGGCAATGGCGCGTCGTTCGCTGAAGCCCGGACCGCGGCGCTCAACTTGTTCGTCGTGGTCGAGGCCTTCTACCTGTTCAGCTGCCGGTCGCTCGCCGGCTCGATGTGGCACGTCGGCGTCTTCTCGAACCGGTGGATCATCGGTGGCGTCGCACTCCAGGCGATCGGTCAGCTCGTCATCACGTACCTACCGGTGATGAACGACGCGTTCCGGACCGCACCTATCGGAGCCAGCGTCTGGCTCCGGATCTTCGCGCTCGCGGCTGCTGCCAGCCTGGTCGTCGCGATCGACAAGCGCGCCCGGCGCGCTCCGCTCTGAGTCGGCGATCTGGTTCGTCGGATCGGAGACAGGATCTTGAGGGCGATCGACCAGCAGCCGCTCCGCACCGGCGCGTGTCCAAGATCGCGGGTCAACTGCAGGGGGGCATCCGATCCCTCCGCCTACGTCACGAGGCGCTGTTCGAACGCGAATGCGGTGGCGGCGGAGCGTGATGTCACGTCGATCTTGGTGAAGATGTTCGAGAGGTGTCGGGCGACGGTTTTCTCGCTGAGGTGGAGCTGTTCCGCTATCCGTCGGTTCGTCATTCCGGCTGCCACCAGGCGTAGTACCTCGACCTCGCGTTGGCTGAGTCCGGCGGGGAGATCGGACGTGGTGCGCGTGATGTCGCGCAGGTTCCGAAGGTCGAGTTCCGCACCGAGTTGCTCGAACAGCGCGCGGGCTGCATCGAACGATGTCGTCGTGCCGTCGAGGTCGCCGGCCTGGCGACACGCAGCGCCGTGCAGCATCCGTGCCGTCGCCACCTCGTGAGGAACGCCGAGTTCCTGCCAGCGCTCGGATGCTTCGCGCAACGTCGCGCACGCGGCGCGATCGTTCGAAGCGATCTGGACCCGACCTCGCGTCGACAGCGCCGCCGCGAGCAAACCTGGGCTTGCAAAGTCGGACGCGATGGACTCGAGTTCGTTGAGCGCTCCAATCGCGCCAGGGAGGTCGCCCGCCGCGACCGCGATTTGGGCGCGTGCGGGGAGCAGGCGGGCGCGAGCCAGACGGTCCCAGGTGATCTCGTCGAGCGCGCGCCCGATGATCGCCGCCGCCGCGTCGACATTGCCCTGCGCCAGTCGCAAGAGCGCGAGGCCGGACTGCGGTTGACCGCAGAGTTGTTCGGCGTGACGGAATGCGATTTCAGCCCCGTCGAGGTCGCCGATCCGGCGTCGGATCTCGCCGATCTCCGCATAACCGGCGGCGGCATTGGAAACGTTGAGCGTCGTGAGTTCTGCGCACGCACGCACCGCCTGTTCTTCGGCCTCGTCCCAGTCGCCACGTAGTCGCAGCGACGCCGCCACGTGCACGCGGCACAAGCCGGGAAACACGGCGAGCGGATGGCGCTGCGCCCAGCGAGCGGTCGCGTCACCCCATTCGGCCGCGCGGCGGAGATCGCCGAGCGATTCGCAGGCGCTGATGAGACTGCAATACACCTTCCCGGTGGAATAGGGACGGAGTCGGCCTTCGATTGCGAACAGCATCGCCTCGTCGAGCGTTGCCAACCCCTCCGCGGGGTCACCGCCATCGATGAGGACCCGGCCGAGCGTCTGGAGCGCCTCGGCTTCGAGATCGGGCGACCGCAAACGCCGTCCCAGATCAACGACCTCACGTGCCGCAGCCGCACTCGCCTCGAGGTCGCCGGACCCATGTGCCGACTCTGCCTCGCGTAATCGTAGGGCCCCGTACTCGATCGAATCCGTCTCGTTCTCGAGCGCTCGACGGGCGCGGCGTAGCCACGCACCGGCGATCGAGGGTTGGGCCTTGAAGCAGTAGTGCTCGTAGAGCCAGATCGCGCACTGTCCGGCCCGGAGTCGGTCGCCGAGAGCGTCGTAGTGCGCGTACGCACCCTCGCGAGCTTCGATGCACTCGTCGAGGCGGCCGAGCCACCAAGCGGCGTCGGCAAGCACGTCGAGCCGCTCTGCTTCGCACGGCGGGTCGACTGCGTCGGCTTGCGATCCCGACGCCGCGTCGTAGGCGCCCTGCCAATCGCAGTCCGAAAGCGCGAGGCGTGCCCGGGCGAGCAGGTCATCGTCGCTCATGGCGTCGCCGCGTTGTGGGTGCACGGGAGTCGACCGTAGCGGCCTTGTGAGGGCGGGACGGTCGCTTCACCCCGCCATCTGGCTCGCGAGGTGCTCCAAGACCGGAGCGATCGCGTCGGCCGGGCTGAACTCGAGGAAGGTGACGCCTCCATCGGTCCAGCCGGTGTGACCGCCTGGCCAGTAGAACACCTCACCGGCACGGGAGGTTTCCTCCGTGCCATCCGAATAGCCGATGGTGATCGCGCCCGCCGTGACGTATCCCCAGTGCGGGCATTGGCACCGGTCATCGGGTAGGCCCTTGAACAACGGCGTGAAGTCGACGCCTGCCGGGAGGTCGATGTGACGAACCGTGACCTCCCCGCACGTCACACCGCGGGTTTCGATACCGTCGGCCTTCATCTCGAGTGCAAGGTCGGTGATCGTCGCGTGCATGTGATAGCCCCCTGGTCTCGGCCGGAGCGGTTCCGGACACCACCATCCTCGGTCGCCCACGCTCGGCGGCGCATCGGCCGAACCATGCAATTCCCGCGGGCATGCCCGAGCTGATGGTTCGAATCACCCACGCGGGGTTCATGGCGATTGCATGGTCTGCCCGATGCACGCGAGACGCCAACCCGTCACGATGACGACATGGACAACCGGATGCCCGCGGACGCGGGATGGGCGGAAGAGATGCAGCAGCTGATCCTGCACGGACGCGATCGCGAAGCCTCCGAGCTCGCAGCTCGGCACCTGCACAACGATCTGACCGACGCAACAGCACCGACACGAGGAGATATGAACATGGGTCCGCTCGAACAGCTCGACGAGCTCGAACCACTGCTCGGCCACATCGCGTCCGGGATCACCGCAGATGATCTCGACGCTCCAACGCCATGTGAGAACTTCACCGTGCGTGGCGTGCTCGGTCACATGATCGCCGGCGCCACCCAGTTCGCCGCCGCGTTCCGCGGCGAAGCCGCCCCCGACGTCCCTGCTGACGTCGCTGAAGGTCCCGACGTCGTGGCCCGAGCCGGAAACGCGCTGGCGGGACTCATGGGCGCGATTCGTTCGCCCGGAGCACTCGACCGCACCGTCGTTGCACCCTTCGGCGAGATGCCGGGCGACGCGTTCGCCCGCTTCGTGGTGCTCGACGGGCTGGTCCATGGGTGGGACCTCGCCACTGCCACCCATCAGGACTACGAGCCGTCCGACACGTTCGTGGCCGCAGTCGACGCCTTCGCCCGGCAGGCCATCGCGCCCGCGATGCGCGACGGCGATACGTTCGCCGAGGCGGTCGAGCCGCGCGCGGGCGCAACGTCGATCGAACGGCTCGCCGCGTTCACCGGGCGACGGGTCTGACCGCCGTCGTACGCCTCACTGCTGCCTGGATCGAGCCGTTCGTCGCCGCCACGGACGGCGAAGCGCTCGCCGATGCGCCGGTCGAGGAGTTTGCTCGCCTCGTCGGTGGGAGTTCCTGACCGGAGAGCGTCCGGTCCCGGCGGCGGACTTGGCGGGTCCACCTCGCGGATCTCGTCACTTGCCTTCGAAGTGCGGTCGTCGTTTCTCCAGGAATGCGGTCATGCCTTCGATCTGGTCCGCAGAGCTGCTGCAGCGGCGCACGGCGTCACGCTCGACGCGCAGTGCATCTTCGAGTGGAAGATGTTCGGCCCCGACCACCGCGCGCAAGACCCCGGCGACGGCAATCGGTGGCTGCTCGGCCAGCTCTTCGGCCAGCTCGATCGCTCTGGCCTTGAGTTCCGGCATCGGATGCACCTCGTGCGCAAGCCCGATCGCCAGGGCGGTCGGTCCGTCGATCTTCTTGGCGCGCAGGATCATGTCGAGCGCATGTGCACGCCCGACGGTTCTGGTGAGGCGGGCAGTGCCGCCCCACGCGGGCACGGTTCCGAGGTCGAGTTCGGGCAGGCCGATGCGCGCGCCTTCACTTGCGGCCAGGCGGAAGTGGCACGCGAGCGGCAGCTCGAGCCCGCCACCGAGGCAGTACCCGAACATCGTCGCGATCACCGGCTTGTCGAGCTGCTCGATCATGTTCAACACCCGGAGCCGTTGATCGAGCACGGCCTCGAATCCGCCGCGGGCGTGTGCGCCCGACATGAGCTGCTTGAGGTCCATGCCGACGCTGAAGTGCTCGTCACCGGCCGCGGTGATGACGACGGCGCGGGCGTCGCGATCGTCCCGAAGCTCGATGATGGCGCGTTCGAGTTCGTCCATGTATTCGAAGGTCATCCGGTTGCGAGGCGGATCCTGGTTCTCGAGGATCACGACTCGGTCACGACGCTCGATACGGAGCGCGGTCTGGTTCATGGTCCCTCCGGGAGTTCAGCGTTCGCGAAGGATCGGCGGCACCTCCACGGGCCGGGATCCTACGCACGGACTGCCGCGGCCGGATCAGGTCCGGTCAGGCCGACGCGAACTTCGAGGACCACTTCACGGTCCGGCGGATCAGGGTCGGGAGACCGGGGCCGGAGAGATCCGAGAGTGCCTGGTTGCGGCCGTTGATCGCAACGAGGATCGCCTCGCCGGGACCGGTCACCTCGGGGCCGTCGCCGAGGGTCCAGTCCAGGTCGGTGGCGACGAGCCGCAGGCCGCCGATCCGGTTGTTCGCGAAGTTGACCGAGCGGTTGCCGTCCTTGCTGGCCGAGAAGTCGAGCACGGCGCGGAGCCGGTCGGCCGCGATGACGCGGGGCCTGCTGATCGCGCGGCGGACGTCCTGCTGGTGGATCACCAACTCGCTCAACTGGGTGGGGGAATCGGGGGAGCTGATGGGCTCGGCCAGCCAATCGACGATCTCGTCGGTGGAACGCGCGGCGTGACGGCGTCGCTGCCAGCGGTCGAGGCGCCGCTCGGTCCGGGCCACCGCGAAGCCGGTGAGGACGTAGGCCGCTGCGATTCGCGCTGATCTCGGCTCCCGGTGAATGTGGGCAGCGATGTGCACGACGACGTCTCGCACCGACAGCCCGGTGCAGAGACTCGGCGCGGCCCACTCGTCGGGCGTCAGGCTCCGGGCGAGCGCGACCCACTCGGTCTGCTCGTTCTGGTTCATCGCGGCGATCGTCGCGGTGTCGGTCATGCGCCCGCCTCGGACCAGAGCACGCGCTGGACGGGCATCGGCGCGGCCAGGCCCTTGAGTTCGACGTCGACCGGGGGGCTGGCGTGAGCGACCCCGGCGGCGGCGACGGTCGCGGCGCTCGCCACGATCTCGTTGGCGCCCGCAACGGCACCGATCCTCGCGGCCTCGTGGACGCCGAGACCCGCGTAGTCGTGCCCGCTCATCAGTGCATCGGCCTGGTGCACGCCGATGCGGACCTCGGGCGCGAACCCGGCGGTCTCACGGTGCTCCCCGAATCGGCGCTGGAGAGTGCACGCGCACTCGACGGCCGCGCTTGCGTCTGCGAAGACGGCGAAGAACCCATCGCCACCACCACGTTGCTTCACCTCGATGCCGCCGTGCTGCGCGAGCAGTTCCCGGACCGTCCGGTCGTGCCATCGCAGCACCGCGGCCCACCGGTCGTCGCCCATCGCGGCGAGCAGACGGGTCGAGTCGACCACGTCGGTGAACATGAACGTCCGGCATACGCGTTGGCCGGGCGTGAGGTCGCCGAGCCGGCCGCGCAACATCCGCGCCGAGGCGAGGTCGCGTTCGGCGCCGAGGCCCTCGAAGACCGCGAGCGCGGCGTCGAGTTCCACGATCGCCGCGGTCCGGTCGTCGGCGCGAGCGCGGGCTTCGGCGAGGACGTGCTGGGCCTGGGCCGTTTCGTAGGGGAGCCCGGCATCGCGCCAGAGCCCGATCGCGGTCCGCGACTCGGTCGACGCACCATTCAGATCTCCGCCCGCCAGCGCGAGTCGGGCTCGGCCGATGGCGGCCTCGGCGCGGAGTACGACCGTGGCAAAGGTCTCCGCCAGTGCGCGGAGTTGCGCGAGATCGGACGCGGCCGTGGTGAGATCGCCGGACTCGATGCGCGCTTCGAGCAGGACGGGCAGCATGCGGCCGGCGGCGAGCGGATCGCCCGGACCCTCCTGGGCGACGACCCCGGCGAGCGTGGCCGCCGCGAGCGCGCCGTCGCCCTCGGCGAGCTGGAGCGACGCCAGCCCCGGCTGGCAGCCGTGACCGAGTTCCTGCGCGCGGTCGAAGGCCAGGTGCGCGCCGGCGAGGTCACCGCGCCGGAGTGCGATCTCGCCCAGCTCGTACCAGGCGCCGCCGAGGTGATTGAGGTCCCAGCGTTCGAGTTCGCCCATGACCTGGTGGAGTGACGCCTCGGCACCGGACCAGTCGCCGCGCCGGCGCGTGATCTCGGCGCGGTGCATCCGGCAGTCGCCCGGGTAGTCCGAGGTGCCGGGGCGGGCCGCGCAGGACACCGCCTCCTCGGTCCATTCGTGCGCGCGGCGAATGTCGCCGAGCGCCTGACAGAGGCTGATCGTCTGACAGTAGATCTGGGCTGTGACCTCGTTCCCGAGCATCCCGGTCACCGCCGAGGTCATCGCCTCGTCGACCAGGCGCATCCCGCCGTCGACGTCACCGCGCCGCACTTTCACCGTACCGATCATCGCGAGCTGGAGCGCCTCCAAGTCGCGATCGCCGACCGCGCGGGCGATGGTCAATGCCTGCACGAACTTGGTCTCGGCGGCATCCAGGTCTTTCGCCACGAACATGGCGAGGAAGCCGTCCAGGCTCGCCAGACGGGCGACCTCGGAGCAGTCGTCGACGCCGTCGAGCAGACGTTGCGCGTGCTGGTACCACCCGCCCGCCACCGCCGCTCGGTGTCGGGAGATGTGGTCGCGGGCGAGCACCATCGCCGCCCGCGCGGCACGTCGGACGTCGCCGGTGGATTCCCACGCGGCGAACGCGCGCTGGCCGAAGTCGATGCACGCCTGGTGTTCGCCGACCCACATCGCGGCCTCGGCCACCCGGTCGAGGTCCTCGGCGCCGAGCCGTGTGGTCCGGTCGATGTCGGTCAGGAGGTCGTAGGTAGTGCGGTAGTCGGCGGCGGCGTACGCGGCCCTCGCGCCCTCCAGCGCATCGTCGGTCCCGTCCCTCGCCCCCACCTCGACCTCCGAGCCCACGGCGCCGACGCTAGGCCAGCTGAGGCCGGCCAGTCTGGCGTCGGAGCCGGGTATCCGGAATGCGTTGCCGGGTCAACGCTGGGAGCCGGGCTGGCGATGTGTCTACTGTCGCGCCTCGATCTCGCCAACCGAAGGACACCGCGATGAAGCACAAGCCCACGACCGTTCGTGACCGGCTCGGTGCCCTCATCGGCCTGCTCAGGGTCAGTGACGACGAGTTCCACGCCTTCATGGGCACCTACGACGAGTTGTTCACCGAGTCGCCGGAGAACACGAAGGCCGATTACGAGGCCGGGGTTCCCCTCCGGGGCTACCGGCAGGGGAGCAGCGACGAACTCCAGCAGCTGTACCGGATCATCCACCTGCTCTGCACGCTCGGGTCGGTCGAGAAGATGTACATGCCACCGGTGATCGATCCCGAACAATCGGTGCTCCAGAACCAGATCCTGTTCGAGCAGATCGTGGCCAAGGATCTCGACGTCGGTCCCGACGCCAAAGTGTTGGATCTGGGCTGTGGATGCGGAGCGATCGCCGAACACATCGCGGAGCTGACCGGAGCCACCCCGTACGGCATCAACCTCGACGAGTCCCAGATCGAGAAGGCGTGGAAGAACCCGAACCTCCCGCGGTCCAACTTTGCGGTCGGCGATTTCAACAAGGCACTCGAGTTCGACGACGGCACCTTCGACGCCGTCTACGCGATCCAGCCGCTGACCTACGTCACCGATCACGAGTTCACCTTCGGGGAGGTGTTCCGCGTCTTGAAGCCGGGTGGGATGTTCGTGATGGACGACGTCGCCGCGCTGGACGCGTACGACCGTGACGACGAGCACCAGCGGACGTTGATCCAGCACACCCGTGAGCTGACGGTCTTCGGCGGGTTCTGGTACTCGAAGTATTGGGAGGACGCCTACGCACAGGCCGGGTTCGATCTCGTGTCCTCTGTGGGCAGGAGCGCCGTCGAGATGGTCAAGAAAGAGGTCGCGCTCTTCGACCGGTACGAAGCCGTCTTCAAGTTCCTCGCGAGGATCCACGTGATCCCCAAGCGGACCGACGCGATGATGCAGCGGATGAACGAGAACAGTCAGTCCTACATCCGGGCCGAGGAAGAGGAACTGCTCACGCTCAACTGGCACTGCGTGGGACGGAAACCGGCCTGAGCGCCAGCCGCCCGGCGCGTCGACGCCCGCACCGTCTCGACGGCGCAGGGAACGGGAGACCTCGACGCGGCCTTCCACCACCGGGCCGTGATGAAGCACGCCGCGTGCTCGGTCGTCCGTCGCGACCTGACCCGGCAGGAATGGCACGACCTGATCGGTTCGTCGGTCCCCTACGAGCACACCTGCACGCCCGTACTCGCGGAATCGGCTGGTTGACCGCTCACCCTAGGATCGGCGCCGTCCGGTATCGCCACCCGCGCGATACCGCACGCACGGACTGAACACCGGACGCCGACACTGGAGTCATGTGACGAGCGATATCGAACGGGCCCGCCCGTCGAACGCGGATGTCGCTCGCGATGCCGTCGTCGCGCTCGTGATCGTCGCGTGGGCAATCCTGTGGGCGGCGTGGCAATGGTCGCCGTCGGGTATCTCCTGGCACTTCTTTGCCGATGGCACCCACGCTCTGGTGCACACGTCCGGGCTCCACCTGTACGCGCAGCACCCGAAGCTGCAGATCGGCCCGTTGACGTTTGCCGTCACCGCACTGGTCACGTGGCTCCCCGCGCACACCGCGCGGGTCGTCGCCCAGGTCCTCGCGACTGCGGCCGGACCACTCGTGCTGCTGTCGCTCGCACCGCTCGTTGCGGTAGAGCGTCGGAGGACGCGCGTGTTGTTGGGTGCGTTGGTGGTGATACCGGCATGGACGGTGCTGTCGGTTCGCTGGGCCCACGTCGACGACGTGCTGGCCATCGTGTTCACCGTGGCGGCAATCCGTGCGGTCGTTGCCGGCCGTGCGTTCTGGGCCGGGTTGGCCATCGCCGCGGCCGTCGTGAGCAAGCCGTGGGCCGTCGGCTTTCTGCCGTTGCTCTTCGTGCTCGACCGTCGCCGGTTGGCTGCGTTCGCGGTCGCGGGGACCGCCGTCGTCGCGGCGTGGGCACCGTTCCTCATCGCTGATGGACAGACCGTACGAGCCCTCCGCCCGCGGGTCCTGGTGTCGTCGAGTTCCGGGCTCTATGCCCTGGGGATTCGCGGGAAGTACGTCCCGGATTGGGGACGGACCGCGCAGCTGTTGGCTGCGCCGTTCGCCGCGATGGTCCTGATCCTGCGTGGCCGCTGGCCCGGCCTGTTCATCGCCGCGTTCGCGGTGCGGCTTGCCCTCGACCCGCAGGATGCCCCGTACTACATCGGCGCCGCAGCCGTGGCCGCGATCATCTTCGATCTCCTCGCGACCCGTTGGACGATTCCCTGGACGACCATCGTGACCGTGCTCGTGCTCTGGCAACCGTTCGTGTCCGATTTCCCGCACGTCTTGCAGATCGCCCACGGGTGGTCGTTGTGGTGGTTCACCCATCCGACGACCGTCGGGATCATCCACACTGCGTGGGCGGTCGCAACGGTCGCGTTCGTCGTCTTCGCCCCGGAGCCGTGGTTGACCGGCCGACTCCGCGATCGCAAAATGCGGGCAGACTGACGCCGTGCCGGACATCGATCTCTTGTCGCCGAGTTCCTTCGCCCACGGGCAACCGCACGATCAGTTCGCGTGGCTGCGGGAGCACGAACCGGTGCACTGGCACCCCGAAGCGGACGGTGACGGGTTCTGGGTGGTCACGCGCCACGCCGATGTGCGGGCCGTCGGGCGCGACCCGGCCACGTTCTCGTCGACGCCGTCCGTGTTGATCCCCGACGACGGGGCGATGGACCTCGGCGAGCACCAGATGATGTTGATGACCGATCCGCCGCGGCACTCGGCGCTGCGCAAGGTCGTCGCCAAGGAGTTCATCCCGAAGGTCGCCCAGGCCATGCGGCCCCGCATCGAGGTACTGGCGACGCGCATCATCGACCAGGTCGCCGATGCGGGTGCTTGCGACCTCGTCCCCGACATCGCCGGCCTCATGCCGTCGTACGTGATCGCCGACATGTTCGGCATCCCACACGAGGACGGCGTCGCGCTCTACGCACTCACCGAAGCCATCCACGCGGCACCCGAGAGCCAGGCGGCGGGCGCGGCGATGATGGCGGTGATCGAGATGTTCAACTACGCGAACGGTGTGTGGGAGGCGCGGCGCGCCGAGCCCACCGACGACCTCGCCAGCCTCATCGCCCACGCGACCATCGACGGCGCGGAACTGGACCTCATCGACTTCAACCTCTTCTTCCTGCTGCTCATCGACGCCGGTGGTGACACCACCCGCAACCTGGTGGCCGGCGGTATCGACGCCCTGTTCGCGCATCCGGACCAACTTGCATGGCTCCTCGAGGACCTCGACACGCGGCTCGCGCCCGCGGTCGAGGAGTTGCTGCGGTGGGTGAGTCCCGTGGTCTACATGCGCCGCACCGCGACGCGTGACACGGAGCTTCGCGGGGTGCCGATCACCGCGGGCCAGAAGGTGGTCATGTACTACGGCGCGGCGAACCGCGATCCGGAGGTGTTCGGGGCGACCGCGGCGGAACTCGATCTCTCTCGTACCCCGAACGACCACATCGCGTTCGGCGGTGGTGGCCCGCACTTCTGCCTCGGCGCCCACATCGCACGAGCGGAGATTCACGCGCTGTTCCGGGAGCTCCTCACGCGGCTCGTCGATCTCCGTCCGGCGGGAAAGACGGAATGGCTGCCATCGACGTTCATCTCCGGCCCGAAGCACCTGCCCATCACGTACCGGGCGCTTTGACGCCCGCCGACCGCCTTGTGGAACGATGCGCGCTGTCGGTCGGGGAATCGGGGGAGTGATGGCGAGCACGCAGCCGGTGAAGGGATCGACGCGGGGGCGCGGCCGCCGGCGAGGGGTGGCGCTGGTCGCCGGCGTTCTGTGCGTCGGGCTGCTCAGTGCCTGCGTCCCGCGGCCGCCCGGTGACTTCTTCGATGCTCCCGTTCCGTTGCAGCACCATCGTCCGGGCACCGTGGTGTGGGCCGAGCCGATCGCGGCTGCGCCCGGCTACGGCGCGCTGCGGGTGATGTACCACTCGCGCGACGCGCAGCACCGGGACCGTGCGGTCACGGGCACGATCTTCTACCCGACGGATCCCGCGCCGGCCGGTGGATGGCCGGTGATCTCCTGGGCGCACGGGACCTCGGGCATGTCGTCGAGTTGCGCGCCGAGTCGCAACGGCGCCGCGACCGGCTCCTACGGAATTCGCGCGGTCGTCGTGGCGAGTGACTACGTGGGATTGGGTCCGTTGGGGGAGCGGCACGCGTTTCTCTCGGGGAAAGCCGAGGGGTACAGCGTCATCGACATCGTCCGGGCCGCGCGTCGGATCCCGTGGGTGCACGCCGGACGCCGGTGGCTCACCGTCGGCGTCTCCCAAGGTGGCCACGCATCACTCTTCGCCGGCGAACTCGCGAGCCACTACGCGCCCGAGCTCGACCTCGAAGGCGTCGTGGCCGCCGAGCCGACCTCGAACCTCACCGAGAACTTCCCCGGTGACACACCGTTGGTGATGGACGTCGTGAGCGTGCTTGCGCTGTACGGCATCGCCGAGGATCACCCCGAGGTGCATCCGGCGGATTACGTCACGCCGTTGACGGCCGAGCGCGCCGCGGTGATGGACACCGGGTGCCTGACCGAGGTAGCGCTCAGCCTGGCGACGATTCCGCACGACCAGCTTTTCCAGGCCGATCCGCGCACGACCGAGCCGGCCCGGTCCGTGGCGATCGCCAACGATCCCGGTCACTTCCGGAGTGCGGCGCCGATCCTGCTGATCCAGGGGACCGCCGACTCGGTCGTGGTCCCGGCGCGCACCGAGAAGCTCCGCACCATCTTGTGCGCGCTCGGTGAGCCGGTCGCGCAGGTCATCGGTCCCGGCGGAACGCACGACACCTCGCCGGGGCTCGCCAAGCCGCAGATCGGCGCGTGGCTCGCCGACCGACTCGCCGGCGCGCCCGCACCGACGTCGTGCACGTGAGCGCCACCATCGGGAAGTTCGTCGTGATCGACCCAGGTCGTGGGTCCGCAGTAGAGGAGCGTCGATGATCAGTGACGACCTGCGGCGACGCCGCCTCGAGATCATCGAGGAGCACTTCCGGTCCGAGGTCTCGCAGGAGTTCGATCTCACGCTCGGTACGTTCAACGGCCATCCGCACTACGAGATCATGGCGACCGGCCAGGTCTTCGACGGCGCCGAGGAGGTCATGGGCTACTACCGAACGACCCGCACGGCCTTCCCGGACCAGCGTCACGACAACGTGCGGATGCACGTGGCCGACGACGCCGTGATCACCGAGTTCGATCTGCTCGGCACGAACCTCGGCGAGTTCTACGGCCTGGCACCGACGGGGAAGTCGTTCCGCGTGCCGGTGATCGCAGTGTTCTTCTTCGAGGAAGACCGCATCACCAACGAACGCATCTACTTCGACGCTGCGAGCCTCGTGACCCAGATCGGCCGGGGCGAGGTCCTGGGCATCGGCGGCTCGAGCACTCCGGTCTGAACGCGTTCGCGCTGATCACGCGTCTTTCGGTCGGGGTTCCTTCGGGAGGCCGAGGATGCGCTCGCCGATGATGTTGCGTTGAATCTGGCTGGTACCACCGGCGATGCGCGCACCGGGCGCGCCGAGCAGACCGTCGACCTCGCGACCTTCGAGCATCGCGTGCGCGCCCGTGCGATCAGCGGCGAACTCCGCGGTGTCGAACAGCAACTCGGTGGAGCCGAGCTTGGCGACCGACGAGAGCACCGACGCGATCGGACCCTGCCGCGCGCCCATCGCCCCGAGGGCCGAGGCGCGCGACCACAGTGCGGCCAGTGTCTGGCGTCCGACCGGGTCGAGTTCGCCGCCCATGGCACGCAGGGCGTCGAGTCGCCGCTGCGTGCCGGTCCCGGAGCTACCGATGTAACCCCGCTCGCTGGTGAGCGCGCCCATCGCCACGGCCCACCCCTCGCCGTCGGCCCCGACGCGCGCGTCGACCGACACCGAGACATCGGTGAGGAACACCTCGTCGAACTCCGCCCCACCGTTCATCTGGCGGAGCGGCCGCGTCTCGACGCCGGTCGCGTGCATGTCGACGAGGAAGAACGAGATCCCGCGATGGGTCGCGGCGCCGGGATCGGTCCGTGCCATGAGGATGCCGCGGTCCGCGATGCGCCCGTTGGAACACCACACCTTCTGCCCGCCGACGAGGTAGCGGTCGCCGTCGCGTTCCGCTTTCGTGGTCAGCGACGCGAGGTCCGACCCGGCGCCCGGCTCGGAGAAGAGCTGGCACCACACCTGCTCTCCGGTGATGATGCCGGGCAGATGTTCGGCGCGTTGCGCGTCGGTACCGAACGTGAACAGGGCACCCGCGGTGAGCACGCAACCGACCATGTTGAGGAACGGCGGCACCGAGAACTCCGCACACAGGCCCGTCCAGGCCGCGGTGTGCTCGACGGTCAGGCCGCGACCACCGTGTTCGACCGGCCAGTGGATGCCGGCGTACCCCGCGTCGAAGATCCGCCGTTGCCAATCACGCCCGGCGCGATCGAGATGCGTGGGGATGATCGGTCCGTAGTCGGGAGGCGCATCGGCGCGGTTCGTCACGAGCCACGCGTGGGCGGCGCCGGCGAACTCGTCGACGGTCGGGATCTCGGTCATGGGCGCACGGTAGGGCCTCGACGCGGTGTGCTGTCGACCGCCCGGTGCGGACCGCACGGTAGACCGGTAGGTTCTCCGGGAGCGACACCATCCGAGGAGGCAGGATGAAACACCGCGCCGCGACCGATCGTCTGGCCACGATCCCGCTGTTCAAGAACCTGTCCACGAAACAACTCGCGGCAGTCGACGCATTGGTGACGACGATGGATGTGCGTGCCGGGCGCGAGTTGATCCGCGAAGGCGAGACCGGGCATGAGTTCTTCCTGGTCGTCGAAGGCGAGGCCGAAGTCCGGCACGACGACGCCGTCATCGTGACCCGTGGTCCGGGCACGTTCTTCGGCGAGACGGCGTTGCTCCTCGACCGACCGCGCAACGCGTCGGTGGTGGCGGTGACCGACATGACGATCGAGGTCATCGATCGGCGGGCCTTCCGTCAACTGTTGGAGCAGTACCCCGATCTCTACGCCCCGCTGCTCGGGGCGACGGCACAACGACTCGCGGAGCTGGAGGGCTCGGCGTAGCTCGGGTCGTCAGACCTCCATACCGAGCGACTCGGCCTGATCGGCCAGCGCGAGCCAGCGTTCCTCGCTCGTGTCGACCTCGCCCTGGAGCGTGCCGAGTTCGGTGCCGAGCCGTGCCAATGCCGCGTGGTCGGCCCCTCCCTCGCTCAGCCGCGCCTGCACCGCGTCCCGTGCCGCGATGGCCGCGGCCAGTTCGCGATCGGCCACTTCGAGTTGACGACGCAGGGTGCTCGGGCTCTTCTTCGAGACCGGGCGCGGTGGTGTGGTGGCCGGGGCTCGACTCGTGCTCGGGAGCGCCGCGCCGCCGGAGGACCCTGCGGCCCGCTGCGCGAGCCATCCGGCCACTCCGCCGGCGATCTCGGCCACCCGACCGTGACCGTCGATGGCCAGGACCTCACTCACCGTGCGGTCGAGGAAGACCCGGTCGTGGCTGACGACCACCACGATGCCGGGCCAGTCGTCGAGGAACTCCTCGAGCGCACGCAGCGTGTCGAGGTCGAGGTCGTTCGTCGGCTCGTCGAGCAGCAGCACGTTCGGTTGCTCGATCAACGTCAGCAGGAGTTGTAGCCGCCGCCGTTCGCCGCCGGACAACGTGCCGATCGGAGCCATCTGGGTGTCGTCGTCGAACCAGAACTGGCGCATCAGCTTGCCGTCGGCGATCGACGGTACGCCCTTCTCGCCCGCGACCGCGTCGCGGACGCGCTGGGTGAGATCGAGGTCGCGCCCGAGTTGGTCGTAGTAGCCGATCTTCACCGTGGCGCCCACGCGGACCACGCCGTGGGTGGGTTGCAGCCGACCGGCCATCAGGTCGAGGAGCGTGCTCTTCCCCGCGCCGTTGGCGCCGACCACCCCGACTCGGTCACCGGGTTCGAACGCGTGCGTGACGCCGTCGAGCACGAGGGATGCACCGCGCGCCGCGCCTTCGGCCGGTGCGGGCCACGAGAAGGAGACGTGATCGAGTTCGATCCCGCGTGAGCCGAGCCGCGCACTGCCGAGCGTGAGGCCGATGTCGCCCTCGCGGGCCTGGGCCTGGGGTCCGCGCCCGATGAGTGCCTTGGCCGCGTCGACTCTTGCCTTCGGCTTGGTGGACCGCGCCGGCGCGCCGCGGCGCAACCAGGCGAGCTCGTGGCGCGCCAGGTTCTTCCGGGTCTGCTCCGCCGCCGCGGCCTGGGCCTCCCGCTCGATGCGGGCGGCCAGGTACGTGGCGTAGCCGGACCCGGCGGTCCGAGATTGGGGAACGTGGACGTACCCGGCACCGCGGTCGATCTCCAGGACCTTCGTGGTGACCCGGTCGAGGACGTGACGGTCGTGGGTCACCAGCAGCAACCCGCCGCCGAACGCGGCCATCCACTCCTCGAGGTAGGCGATGGCGTCGAGATCGAGGTGGTTGGTGGGTTCGTCGAGGATCAGTGCGTCCCACTCGCGCGCGAGGAGTGCGGCGAGGGCCACTCGCTTCTTCTGTCCGCCGGAGAGTTCGTCCGTGGCGGTCTCGAGCACCCCGGCCATCCCCAGCCGGTCCAGCATCGCCAGTCCCTGCCACTCCTGACCGTCGAGACCGTCGCACACCACGGCGCGCACGGTGCCACGAGGCAGGACGGGTAACTGGGGGAGCACACCGATCCGCGCGCCCCGCCCGCGTCGCACGATTCCGGCTTCGGGTTCCCGATCGCCACTCAGCATGGCGAGGAGCGTGCTCTTCCCACAGCCGTTGAGTCCGACGACCCCCATGCGATCGCCGTCGCTGAGGGTCAGTGAGAGATCCGTGAACAGCGGGCGATCCGGTCGCGTTGCCCTCAGGCCTTGGGCATCGATCAGGATCACAGCGGCGCAGGCTACGGGGCCGGGGTACCGCAACCGACATGCGGGGAAGCGCCGAGTTCGGGGCTTCTGGGGCAACAGTCCTCAAGGGCGGATTCGCGCGGGTCGAAGGAAGCGGTGCCGAAGGGCCGCATACCTCCAGACCGTCGCCGACGAAAGGGCGTTCCATGCATCGGGTTCGTCTGCTCACCGCGGGTCTGGTCGCCATCATGGTGCTGGGCGCGGCCGGTGCGAGTTCGGCCGCGGCGACCGCGATGCCGACCGGGAACGCTGCGCTCGTGGTCGCGCCGCGAGGCGCGGTGCCGTTCCGCGGCACGTTCCGGGTGAGCGCGACATGGGGTGCAGCCACCGGCGCGACGCACGCGACGCCGGCGATCGACTTCGTCATGCCGATCGGCACGCCGGTCTACGCGGCGGGCAGCGGGGTGGTCGACTTCACCTCCAACGACCCGCACAACTGCAACCCCTCGAATCACATACCGGCGGGCGGCACGTACGCGCAGGGCATCCAGTGGTGCCTCGATCGCGGGTTGAACGGGACGCGCATTCGCATCCACCACGACGACGGCACCTTCACGATGTACGTGCACCTGAGCGCGATTCGCGCCGGTATCACCATGACCCCTTCGTCCCGGGTGAAGGCGGGCCAGCTCATCGGGTGGAGCGGTAACTCCGGGATCAGCACCGGACCGCACCTCCACTTCAGTCGCATCAACGCGGCGGGTACGGCCACCATCAACCCGGGCGTTCTCCACGCCTGTTGGGGCGCGGGCGTCCACAACTACAGCCGCCTCAAGCAGTTGCGCGGCACCCTCGTGCGCAACGACGGCTTCACCTGCTGATTCCCGTTGCAGGTGCATTCGGGTCGCCGGGCGGGTACAAGCAGGTATGGCCAACTACCTCATCCGCGTCAGCACACCGAAATCGCCGGAGGACGCGTTCGCCTACATGGCGCATCTGGTGCACTTCGCGGAGTGGGATCCCGGGGTGACCGGCGTCGAACAGATCGCGGGTGACGGGCCCGGCCCGGACGCGGTGTACGACGTGGGCATCAAGGGGATGCACGCGCCGTTGCGCTACCGAACGACCCGCTACGAGTCGCCGACGACCGTTGTCGTGCGCGCCGAGAGCCGAATGCTGACGTCGCTCGACACCATCACGGTGGTTCCCGAGGGCACAGGCTCGATCGTCACCTACGACGCGGTCCTGACGCTCAACGGGCCGCTCGGGCTGGCCGATCCGCTCGTCGGCATCGGGTTCCGGCGCATCGCCGGCCGCGCCGCCGGCGGTTTGATCCGGGCGTTGGACGGCGTACGCGTCGATGGGTGATCTGGACCAAAGGGTTAGTTGACACTTACGTAAGAGATAACTTACACTCACGGGGTGGACGCAGCCCTTCGAGCCATCGCCGTTCCCCGCCGCCGGGCGATCCTGCGCCTCGTGTGGTCGCAGGAGTTGGCGGCGGCCGCGATCGCGGACGAGTTCCGTGACGTCAGTCGACCGGCGATCTCCCAGCACCTCGCCGTCCTCAAGGAGGCGGGGCTGGTGAGCGAACGGCGCGACGGCACCCGCCGGCTCTACCGGGCGAACACCGAGTCGATGGCCGAACTGCTGGCTGCGCTCGACGACTACTGGACCTCCGGGCTCGAACGACTGCGTGATGTCGCCGAGGCCGAGCAGACCCGCAAGCGACAGACGAAAGGACACCAGCCATGACCGAACTCGTCCGCGAAATTCTGATCGATGCCACGCCGGAAACGATCTGGCCCTTCCTCACCGACCCCGAGAAGCATCTCGACTGGATGGGGACCGCGGCCGAGATCGACCCCCGTCCCGGTGGCGTCTACCGGGTACTCGTCGGCGGGCAGCACCAGTCGGTGGGGGAGTACGTGGAAGTCGTGCCCTTCGAGAAGGTGATGTTCACCTTCGGCTGGGAACAGGAGGGGAACCCGATCACACCCGGCTCGACGACGGTCGAGATCACGCTCCATCCAGAAGGCAGCAAGACGCGAGTGCAACTCGTGCATCGCGGGCTGCCCGACGACGCGACCGACGACCACGGCAAGGGCTGGGCCCACTACCTCGCGCGGCTCGACGGCGCCGCGACCGGCAAGGAATCCACACCCGACACCATCGACTCCGAGGAGGCCGGATGACCGACCACGCCACCGCAACCGTGGCGGAGCACCTGAACGCGCGGCTGGACCGCGCACCACTCGGCCGCAACGAGGGCGACTTCTCGTGGTTCGCGCGGCACGACACGTACGACGCGATCGTCCGGTGATGTTGGCGCACGGCGAAGGCGTCCCGTTCGAGGAGTGGTTTCGTTCGGGTGCTGACGGTTTGGTGGCGGTCGTTCGGGGGTATCTCCTGTCCGGAATGTCCGTATCACCGGAGGTACTCAGCGATGGCAGTGACCCGAACCACCGAACCCCTCTCGCGGCGGGACCGCCGAGTCGACCGCGCTTCCTGGATGCCCACCCTCGGCCCCGGCATGGTGCTCGGTGCCCTCGGCACGATCGGCCTCGTGGTGGCGATGTTCATGGCGTGGCGCACCGGTGACGTGCACGCGAGCGGGATCCCCTTCGCGTTCCTCTTCGACAGCGGGACCACGGCCCAGGACCCGTCGATCCTGCTCGCGCTGATACCGATGGCGGTGCTGCTCGCCGTCGGGACCGCGATGCCCCGGGCGAGTGCAGCCCGGCTGGTGGGATCAATCGGCACGATCGTCGTCGTCGTGCTGTTCACGATCCAGCTGAACAGCCAACTCGACAAGTTCCCGGGGACCAACCTCGGTGACGTCCTCGACACCGGCTACTACGTCGCGGCCATCGCCGCAGTGGTGGGTCTCGTCAGCGGGTTCATGCCGTCGGGCTGGACCCGCCGCGTGCGCACCGAGACCTACGTCGAGGATCCCCAGCGCGTGAACTTCGATCAGCCCCGCGTCTAGTCACACCGCGGTCGGGCTCAGACCCCGGCGGCGGCGTTCAACTGGTCGAGGTGCTCGGTGGCTTCGAGGTATTCGTTGACCCAGCGTTCGATCACCGCGCCGGTCTTCTCGACCTTCTCGAACTGACCGACGACCTGACCCACCGGGTTGAACGCGACGTCGACGGTCTGGTCCGGGTAGCGGTGGGTCGCCGCGACCGCGATCCCCGACACCATGTACTGGAGCGGCATGCCGAGGGGCTCGGGGTTCCCCGGCGTGTCCCACGCGTCGGTCCAGTCGTTACGCAGCATGCGGCACGGCTTGCCGGTGAACGACCGGCTGCGCACCGTGTCGCGCGAGCCGGCCTTCACATAGGCCGCCTGCTGCACCGGCGTGTTCTCCGACTCCTCGACCATGAGCCACTGCGATCCCGACCACGCGCCCTGGCACCCGAGCGCGAGTGCGGCCGCGATCTGCGCGCCGCTGCCGATGCCACCCGCGGCGAGCACCGGGACGGGCGCGACCTCCTTGACGACCTGGGGCCACAACACGATGGAACCCACCTCGCCACAGTGGCCGCCGCCCTCGCCGCCCTGGGCGATGATGATGTCGACCCCGGCATCAGCGTGCTTGCGGGCCTGGTACGGCGAACCGCAGAGCGCCGCGACCTTGCGGCCGGCACCGTGGATGAGGTCCATCACCTCGGCCGGGGGCGTGCCCAGTGCGTTCGCGATGAGCGTCATCTTCGGGTGGCGCAGCGCGACCTCCACCTGCGGAGTCGCGGTGGCCTCGGTCCAGCCGAGGAGCTGCATGGTGTTGTCCTCGCTCTCGTCCTGCACCGGCACGCCGTGGTCGGCGAGGAGCTTGCGGGCGAAGTCGAGGTTCTCCTGCGGGACCATGTCGCGCAGCATCGTGGCCAACTCGTCGCCCGACATGTCGGCGTCCATACCCTCGTACTTGTTCGGGATCACGATGTCGACGCCGTACGGCCGGTCACCGATGTGTTCGTCGATCCACTGCAACTCGATCTCGAGCTGTTCCGGGCTGAAGCCGACCGCGCCGAGCACCCCGAACCCGCCGGCCTTCGCCACCGCGACGACGACGTCACGACAATGCGTGAACGCGAAGATCGGGAACTCGATGTTGAGGTCGTCGCAAATGGGGGTGCGCACGGTGGGTCTCCTCGGTCGGTGGGATCGGCGAGCGCGACCGTAGTCGGAGGCAAACTCGACCGGAGCCGCTGGCATCCCGCGCCTTGCCCGGAGGCGCTCGGTAGGGTCGCCGGATGGCACCGGTGATCGAGGTCGTCGACCTCCACAAGTCGTTCGGCGACGTCCATGCCGTGCGCGGCATCACGTTCTCGGTCGAATCCGGCGAGTGCGTCGCGGTGCTCGGACCGAACGGGGCCGGCAAGACGACCACGATCGAGATGCTCGAGGGCTTCGGTCCGCCGGACTCGGGAACGGTCCGGGTGTTGGGAACGGATCCGACGACCGGTGGCGCGGCCCTCCGTGGCCGGCTCGGGATCGTGCTCCAGGAGTGCGGGATCGACCCCTATCTCTCCGTGACCGAAGTCCTGCGCCAGTACGCCGCGTACTACGAGCACCCACGTGGCATCGACGACGTCATCGAGCTCGTCGGCCTCGGCGAGAAGCGCGACAGCCGGGTGAAAACGCTGTCGGGCGGGCAGCAACGGAGACTCGACGTCGGACTCGGGATCATCGGTGATCCCGAGCTGCTCTTCCTCGACGAGCCGACGACCGGGTTCGACCCGTCGGCCCGCCGTCAGGCCTGGGACCTGGTGCACCGCCTGCGTGACCTCGGCACGACGGTGCTCCTCACCACCCACTACATGGACGAGGCCCAATCACTCGCGGACCGGGTCATCGTGATCGCGGCCGGGCAGATCCTGGCCGAGGGCACGCCCGAGTCCATCGGTGGCCGGGCCACGGCCAAGACCCGGATCCAGTTCCCCTGGCCGGCCGACCGGGATCTCGGCGATCTCCCGGTCCCGGCCGAGCGTGACGGTGGCGATGCGGTCATCGAGACCGATGCGGTGACCACCACACTCCATGCGCTCACGGAGTGGGCGATCGCGCGGCAGCTGGACCTCGAGGGACTCACGGTGACCCAGCCGTCGCTCGAGGACATCTACCTCCAGCTCACCGCCGGCGTCGGGGCGCACCGCGACGAGGACGGTGGTGCGGCATGAAGCAACTTCGTGCCTTCGGTCGTCAGGTGGTCTGGGAGCAGCGGTCGTTCTGGCGGAATCCGGCCTCGGCGTCGTTCACTTTCGCATTCCCGCTGCTCTTCCTCGTCGTGTTCATCGGGATCAACGGCAACGACACGGTGCCGCTCACCGGTGGCCGGGTGAAGTTCGCGCAGTTCTACGTGCCGGCGATCGTCGCGTTCGGTGTGATCAGCGCCTGTTACACGAACCTGGCGTTCACGTTGTCGATCCGCCGCGACAACGGCCTGCTCAAGCGGGTGCGGAGTACGCCCCTGCGACCGGCGATGTACCTCGCCGGGCTGGCGGGCAATGTCATCGTGATCAGCATCATCCTCACGGGCCTGGTGACCGCGCTCGGCCTGCTCGTCTACGGCGTGACGTTCCCCGGTCGCTACCTGGGACTGTTCATCGCGCTCGCCCTCGGCGCCTTCTGCTTCAGCGCGCTCGGCTCGATGGTGGCCACGTTCGTACCCAACGAAGATGCTGCGCCGGCGATCATCAACTTCGTGTTGTTCCCGCTGCTGTTCATCTCCGGCACGTTCGGCCGGGTCGACGCGACGTCCGCCCTCGGGCGTATCGCCTCGATCTTCCCGGTGCAACACCTCAACCGACTGCTCGAGGCGGTGTTCAACCCGAACGCGCCGGGCACGGGGATCATCGCGTCGCACCTCGCAGTGCTCGCCGCCTGGGGTATCGGTGGGTTGATCGTCGCGGCCCGACGGTTCCGGTGGGAGCCGCGCCGCACCTGAGGTGAGGTCTAGAGGCCCTCACTGAGCGACAGGAGATCCGGGAACTCGGTCGTCCGCTTTTCCAGCTTGGCGCGGAAGGCCTCGCCCATGTCGTCGGTGTCGAACATCGCCGCGTTCCAGTTCGCGATGTATTCGAGGCCGTCCGCGACGGAGTGATCACGCGTGTAGTGCAGCGTCTGCTTGGTGCCCCAGACGGCCATCGGCGACTTCGTCGCGATCTCGGCGGCCACGTCCAGCACGCCCGCGACCAGCGCGTCGTGATCGGGGAAGACCGCGTTGACGAATCCGGCCGCCCGTGCCTCGGCCGCGGACCACCGGCGCCCGGTGTACGCGAGTTCGCGCACGATGCCCTCGGGGACGAGTTTCGGCATGCGTTGGAGCGTGCCGACGTCGGCGGTCATCCCGATGTTGATCTCGGCGATGGAGAAGAAGGCGTTCTCCTCCGCGTACCGCAGGTCGGCCGCGCAGACGAGGTCGACGCCGCCGCCCACGCACGCGCCCTGAATTGCGCACAACACCGGCATGCGCGCGCGTTCCAGCGCGGTGAAGGTGTCCTGGAGCTTCATGGCGGTGCTCCGGAACCGCTCGTTCCGACGGCTCCGGTGATCGGCGCGCCCGCCGCCCGGTCCGATTGCGTCGTCGTTCGCGAAGACCTCGAGGTCCATACCCGAACAGAAGTGTCGGCCCTCGGCCGAGAGGACGAGCGCCCGGACCCGCCCGGTCGCGGACAGTTCGTCGACGATCACAGGGAGATCGCGCCAGAACGACGGGATCATCGAGTTGCTCCGCTCCGGGCGGATCATGCGCACGTGCGCAACCTGGTCGGTGGTCTCGACGTCGAAACATTCGTAGCTCATGGCGCCAGCCTGCCAGGTCGGCGGGCGACCCGATGTCACGGCGTCGGTCAGGCGACCCGCGTCGCGTCGATGACCAGCCGATGGTCGTGGGTCCCGCGTCGGAACGTTCCGGCGCAGGTGATCAGGGTGAGATGCGCCACCCCGTCGGCGGTCGGCTGGGGCGGGGTGGCCTCGACCGGCCCGCGGCCGTAGATCCGGGTCAGGACGTCGGGTTCCGTCGTCTGCTCGAGGGTGTAGGTCTGCGCCGTCGCGACCACGAAGCGGACGTCGAGCCCCGTCCGCGTGTCGTGGACGACGATCGGATCACCTGGCCGCAGGAGGTCGAGGTGGGCGAACACGGCAGGGAGACCTCGGGGTCCGTCGATGTGCCCGGCGACGAGCGCAGTACTCACGGCACCAGGGACGGCGCTGCCGCGGTACCAGAACGCCTGTTGCCAGACCGGGTCGTCGGCCGGGCCGGTGGGTGCATCCATCGCGTTGGTCCGGTTGAGGCCGACGCCGATGACCGAGGCGCGCACGTCGAGCGTCGGCAGCTCGAGTTCGAGGGGTACGGGGGTCGGGCCGGCCCGCAGATCGAGCGCCGGATTCGCAACGTCGGCCGGGACCGGAAGCGTGGTCGGAACGCGGCGCGCCACCGCCGGTTCGGGAGGGCGGGATCCAACGGTCGGGATGTCGCCCCGCGCCGCAGTCGAGCCGGTCAGGAACGCCGCGGCGACGAGCAGGATCGCGACCCGGCTCGCCGCCGGTGAGAGTGACCGCACTCGCATGATGGGTGACTACGGCTGGGCTGGCGGAGCACCGTGCAGATGTGAGCGACGGCGCAGGACTGCTTCGGCGGTGCCGATCGCGAGCACGCCGCCGAACCAGATCGCCAGCCAGGGCGAGTGGGAGTCCGAGACCGGACCGCCACCGGTACGCGGAGGCCCGGACACCCCGGGGATGCTCGTCGTGGGAGTTCCCGGGGTCGTCGCGGTCGTACCACCGCCCGGTCCAGTGGTCGCGGTCGTGCCACCTCCCGGTGCAGTGGTCGTGGGAGTACCCGCGGTCGTGGTCGTCGTGGTCGTGGGAATCGATGTCGCACAGCTCGGCGCGGTGAAGGTGTCGTCGTCGAGGGTGACGGCACCGTTGCGGGCGAGCGCACGACCCTCGACTGAGACGCCCGTGGTCACGGTCACCGAGGTGAGGGCCAGGATGTTGCCGACGAAGACGGAGTTCGTCCCGAGGGTTGCCGAGCTGCCCACCTGCCAGAACACGTTGCATGCCTGGGCGCCGTTGATCAAGGACACCGAGCTGCTGGAACCCGTGATCAGGGTCGAGTTGGTCTGGAAGACGAAGACCGTGTTCGCGTTCCCGGCGCCGTCGAGCACGAGCGGTCCGGTGAGACCGAGCGCGCCCTTGCTGGGTCCGGCGTAGACGCCGCCCTGCAAGGTGAGGTTGGCGAGGTCGGCGGTGGTGGTGGCATCGAGCGGCCGTCCGGCGGCGTCGACGTAGGCGGCCGTGAGGTCTGATTCGGCCTGTTGCGCCGCGGCGTTCGTGGTGTCGGTGGTTCCGGGCGGATTCACGAGGCCCGGCGGGAACCCGGTGATCGAGGTACCGGGCCAGAGCCCGAGGCTCTCGTCGAGCGTGCTCGCACCGGTGTTGGTGACGGTGCTGCCGGCGAGGACCGAGTAGTTCGCGGCGGTCCCGAGTGGGACGGTTGCCACGATGGCCGCGGTGGCGGTTGAACCCAGGGTGGCGGCGATGGCGAGCATCGCCGCGGTGAATGCGGTCAGGGTCGCGACAACACGACGCGGCGCCGCGAGTTGGCTGTTCATGGGAACTCGATTCGTACCTGGCAAGGCATCGCCATCAGCAGCACCGCCGCCGCAGGGGGATTGACCCTTGTACGTACGATCTGCTGACCAGGTCTGCTCCCGGGTTACCCAAGATCGGGTCGCTCGGCGTAGGCCAGCACCAGGGCGGGATGTCGGCGCCCTGCTCCCACTATCGGCACCGCGCTCCCCAAAGTTGAGGAAATCGCGCCGAAACGGGAGATTGATGCGGGCAGGCCATGGTGGATTCGGGCCTGTCGTGCTCTACTGGAGACGCGGTGCTGCCCGGGAGGCGGAGCGCAATACGGAGTCAGGTCACACCTCGGGGAGGCGTTGATCCGCAGGCGATCACTTGGTCGCACGAGCCTGTGGGGAGCCAATGCGAAACCGGCCCTTGTTCTTCTTGGGGCCGATCTCTGCAACTTTCGCATCGAGGTCTCGTGCGCATGTTCATCCGGGTGCTCGCGCTCGTCGTCGTCGCCGGCTGCGGACTCTCGCCGGCCGGGATACCACCGACGCGGTCGCATTCGTCGGTCCGTGTGGCATCGACAGGTACGCCGACGCCATCGACCACGACCACGACCACGACCACGACCACGCCGCGCGTGGCCGCACCGCCGGCCCCGGCCCGATTCGCGACGGGTAATGCTCGACTCGACGGGTTGCTGGCGACGTTGCCGGCGGTGTTGTTCGAGGGCGGCGCGCACGTGCACTTCGGATACAACCCGATCGACTGCTGCCACGCCGGTGGCTACAACCCGGAGCCGAACGACGTGTGGGTCAGCGAGCGCGCGCTGCGGAACGACGATGCGCTCACCTACGTGACGGTCCACGAACTGGCCCACAGCGTCCACCTGCGATCGGCGCGCGCCGGCGCGCTCAGCGCCGCAGTTGCCGGAGCCCCTTCGGTACGGCCCGGCAGCCCGTGGGACGACTCGGAGAAGGTCGCCGACTGCGTCGCGTGGGTGCTCGCCCCGTCGCAGACCGCGGCGAGTGGTCTCACCTATTGGAACTGCCCCGACCCGTGGCGGGCGCAGGTGCGGACCGCGCTCGGTTGACCAGCGCTACATCGGCGGAACTTCGGTGCCGCCCCAGGTGTGCATGGTGGCGCGCCACGCGTCGTCGTCCGGATCGCTCAACCCGGCGATCCAGGCGTCGTCGGTGATCGTCGGGCGGTGGGTTGCCAACGCGGCCGCATCGGCGCCCACGGTGTAGCGGAGCGTCGGCGTGTCGGTGGTGATCGCGCCCCAGATCGTGGCGGCGACGTCGGCGGGTGCGGAGGCGTCCGCGAGTCCGGCGAGGAGGAACCGCGACGTCCGGAACGTGACTGGGAAGTAGGGCGATTCAAAGTCGATCGGCTGCTGCATGGACTTGTCGACCATCGCGGTCGCGACCACGCCCGGCTCGATCACCGCGACGCGGATACCGAACGGCGCGACCTCGGCCGCGAGCACCTCGCTGATGGCCTCGGCCGCCCACTTCGACGCGGCGTACGCACCTTGGCCCGGGGATGCGATGCGGCCGGCGATCGAGGTCACGTTGACGATGCAGCCACTCCGTTGCTCGCGCATGGTGGGGAGCACTGCGTGTATCCCGCGGAGCGCGCCCCACGTGTTGATGTTCATCATCGACTGGAACACGGCCAACGAGGTGGTCTCGATGTCGGCGCCCTCCACCACACCGGCGTTGTTCACGAGGATGTCGACGCGTCCCTCCGCCCCGATCACCGACGCGAAGGCCCGGGCCACCGACTCGTCGTCGTCGACCTCGACCACGAGCAGCGACAGCGGCAGGTGACCGGCCGCGTCGAGCAGTGGCGCGCCCGATGATTCCGATCGCACCGTCGCGTAGACGCGGCAGCCCTCCTGGGCGAGGCGGAGGGCGGTGGCGTAGCCAATGCCGGTCGAACAGCCGGTGACGATCGCGATCTGCATTTGCGCACGGTACGTCCTCGAGCTCGGGACGACCCGATCACGCACACCGCGACGCGACGCCAGATCGTTCAGCCCGCGTCCGGCTCGCCGGTGGACCGGGTACCGAGCAGACGCTCGATCACGGATCGGTGGCCCGGCCACGCCTCGTAGAGCACGGCACGCGGAACGCGCCGGGCTGCGTACCGCAGAGCCAGGGCGACGACGATCACGTCGTCGAGCGCGCCGATCACGGGGATGAACTCCGGGATCAGGTCGATCGGGGAGAGCAGCCAGATCCCGGCGAGCGCCACCACGATCTTCGCCCTTCGGGGCACGCGTGGGTCTCGCCGCAACCGGCGTACCGTCGTGACACAATCGGGGAGCAATGAAGCGAGTTCCTTGAGCGGGCCCTCCGGAAGGCGCGCCGCGAGGACGAACAGCAGCACCCACATTGCGACGAGAGCACCTGCGGCGAGCAGGAGGATCCGGAGCACGAACCCAGTGTGGACCACGTTCGGCGCCCCAGCGGTCGGGCCCGGGGGGTCCGCTCGATCGGGCGTCGCTCGATCGGAGGTCCGGAGTCGAGTTGAATGCGGCCATGATCGACGAGGACGAACTCGCGGCCGACCCGACCGTCCCGGGGTACTACCTCCGGCCCGACTACTACGACCTGCTCGCCGCGCTCCGGCGGGATGCGCCGGTGCACGAGTTCGCGCCGGGGATGCGCACCATCGTGCGCTACGACGACATCCGTGAGATCAGCCGTGATCCGGCCCGGTTCTGCTCCTCCATGGGCGCGCTGGTCAACGATCCGATGCGAACCTGGGAACGGCCGGCGAAGGCGCCGTCGATCCTGCACATGGATCCTCCGGACCACGTCGGGTTCCGCAAACTGGTGAACCGCGAGTTCACGCCGCGCGCGATCGGAGGACTCGAACCGCGGATCCGGGAACTGGCCCGCACCGTCCTCGGCCGCACCCCGGACACCGGCGTCTTCGACTTCGTCGATCTGGTGGCCGCGCCGTTCCCCTTGCTGGTCATCGCCGAACTGCTCGGGATCCCCGACGGTGACCGATCCGACTTCCGGCGCTGGTCCGATGCCACCATCGAGGCGACCGACAAGCCGCCCGAGGAGACCGCCGGCGCGACGGGCGAACTGTTCGGCTACCTGAAGCAGCACATCGACGAGAAGACCGCGCATCGCGGTGACGACGTCGTCTCCGTGCTCGTCGGGGCCGAACTCGACGGCCGATCGCTCGACCGTGGCGAGTTGCTGATCTTCCTCCTCGCCCTCCTCGTCGCCGGGAACGAGACGACGCGGACCTTGATCTCGGGTGGGACCCAGGCTCTGTTCGACCACCCCGACCAGCGCCGGGACCTCGCCGCGGATCCGCACCTGATCCCCGCGGCGGTGGAGGAGTGCCTGCGCTGGGTCACGCCGATCCAGGCCTTCGCCCGCACCGTGGTTGCCGACACCGTCGTCGGTGGTGTCGAGGTGCAGGCACTCGACTATCTGCTGTTGTTGTACGCGTCGGGGAACCGCGACGAGAACGCGTTCGGCCCCACTGCGGATCGTTTCGACATCCGTCGCGACGCGAACCCTCCGCACCTCGCCTTCGGCTTCGGAGAGCACCTGTGTCTCGGTGCCGCGTTGGCGCGCATGGAGACGCGCATCCTCTTCGAGGAGATGCTCGCCCGCCATCCGGAGTACGCCGTCGTCGGGGAACCCGCGTGGGTGGCGTCGAGCCTCGTGCGGGGGATGCACACGATGCCGCTCACCTGGCAGCCGTGACCGACGATTCACCTCCCGCCACCTTTGCGGAGTTGGTGCTGCGTCGCGCCGACGACGACCACGTCGGGCTGATCTTCGAGGACCAGCAGTGGTCCTGGCGCGAAGTGGTGGCCGAGGCGCGCATCCGCGCCAGCTTGCTCGGCAATCTGCGCCAACCCGGCCCGTTCCACCTCGGCGTTCTGCTTGAGAACGTGCCGGAGTTCGTCTTTCTCCTGATGGGCGCAGGACTTGCCGGTGCCACCGTGGTCGGGATCAACCCGACGCGTCGCGGCGCGGAGCTGGCGCGCGATGTCAACCACACCGACTGCCAGCTGATCGTGACCGACGCGGAGCTGCGTCCGTTGCTGGAGGGAATTCCGCTCGATCTGGCGCCCGACCGGATCCTCGATGCCGACGGTCCGGTGTACGCCGACACCATCGCGGCGGCGGCGAGTGCCATGACCGACCACGCGGCACCCGTGGTCCTCCCGGATCCGGAAACGCTCTTCGCGTTGCTGTTCACCTCGGGCTCGACCGGTGCGCCCAAGGCGGTGCGCATGACCCAGGGGCGGGCCGCGCGTGCGGTGGCGACGGCGATGTTCACGCCCGACGACGTGCTCTATTGCGCCATGCCGCTCTACCACGGCAACGCGTTGAACGCGAACGTCTTCCCGGCGCTGCGGTCGGGAGCCACGATCGTCCTGCGGCGGAAGTTCTCGGCCTCGGGCTTCCTGCCCGACGCTCGCCGCTACGGCGTGACGTTCTTCAACACCGTCGGGCGCGCGCTCAACCACATCCTGTCCACGCCACCGAGCGCGGACGATCGCAACCACTCGATCAAGTACGTGCTCGGACCGGAGACCCCACCCGCCGACGTGCGGGCGTTCCGGACGCGGTTCGGGCCGCCGGTGATCGAGGGCTACGGCTCGAGCGAGAACGCAATCATCTTCTTTCCCGACCGGGAGTTGCCCAAGGGCTCGCTCGGGCGACCGCTCGACGGCATCGACGTGGTGATCCTCGACCCCGTCACCGCGCTCGAGCAGCCGCGCGCTCGGTACGACGAACACGGCCGGCTCGTGAACGCGGGGGAGGCGATCGGCGAGTTGGTGAGTCGCACCGCGGCGGCGCGGTTCGAGGGCTATTACAACAACCCCGAAGCCGACGCGGAGCGGACCCGCAACGGCTGGTACTGGTCGGGTGATCTCGGCTACCGCGACGAAGCCGGCGTCTTCTGGTTCGCGGGACGGAACGCCGACTGGATCCGGGTCGACGGTGAGAACTTCGCCGCCGCGCCGATCGAACGGATCCTCGCCCGGTTCCCCGGTACTGGGGGTGTGGCGGTCTACGCGGTGCCCGACAGCCGTACCGGCGACCAGGTGATGGTCGCGGTCGAGATGCTCGTGGGCCACCCGTTCGATGCCGCCGCGTTCGGCGAATTCCTCGGCGGGCAGCGGGATCTCGGGACCAAGTGGGCGCCCCGGTACGTCCGGGTGGTGGACACGCTGCCCGTCGGCGCCACGAACAAGATCGACAAGCGCTCGCTGCGCCAGGAGCGGTGGGAGACGAGCGATCCGGTCTTCTGGATGCCACCCCGAACGGGTGCCTACGTCGGGTTCTCACCCGCCGATGCCGCGGCGCTGCGGACCGAGTTCGAGGCCAACCAGCGCACGAACCTGCTGCAGTGAGTCCGGCGGCCCCCGATCGCGGGGTCGACGCGGCCCGTCGCTACGCGAGCGTGGCCTGAAGGCGAATGACCAGGTAGTCGGTCTCGATCAGGCGAGGAAGTCGAGGAGGAGCGCGTTGACCTGCGCGGCCGCGTCGACCGGGATCCAGTGCGACGCGCCCTCGATCCGTTCGTAGCGGAACCCGTTCGTGCAGTACCGCGCCGAACCGGTCATCTGCGCCTCGATCAGCGCGAAGTCATCGCTGCTCCAGATTCCCATCGTCGGGGCCTGGATGGGTGGGAGTTCCAGCGGCGGTCCGACGAACGCTTCGGGCGTGATGTTGGCGCGGTACCAGTTGAGCCCGGTGGTGAGCGATCCATCACGCTCGAGGTCGGCGAGGACCGGCTCGATCTTGGTGCGGCCGTGCGACCACTCGCGCATCCCGGCCCATCCGTCGGCGGTGAGCCACTGTTCGGCGACGCCCGCGAACTGGAAGAGCAGCATGTACCAGGACTTCTCCCGCTGGGCCCAGCCCGCGTCGCCGAATGCGCTCGGATGGCCGACTGACATCGCCACCAGCCGGTCGACCCGGTCTGGCGCGAACGACGCCGTCGCCCACGCGACCGCCGATCCCCAGTCGTGACCGACCACGTGGGCCCGTTCGATCGAGAGCGCGTCGAGGATCGCGGTCACGTCGATGGCGAGGAAGGGGATGGCATACGCGTCGACCTCGGCGGGCTTGTCGCTCGCGCCGTACCCGCGCTGGTCGGGCACGATCACCTGGAAGCCGGCGTCCACGAGCACCGGGACCTGCTGTTCCCAGAGCCGCTTGGAATCGGGGAACCCGTGGAGGAGCACCACCGGCGTTCCCGTCCCCTCGACCTGCACGTCCAGTTCTACGCCGCTCGAGTCGACCTTCATCGGCTGCCGTTCCTACGCGTTGACCGACGAGGTCAGTGCGACGAGTTCCTCGCGGCTCGGGCCGGGCAGTCGTTCGTCGCGCCAACCACTCCCGAGGGCGACCACCTGTTCGAAGAGCCCGGGTCGGGACAGGATCTCCTCGGGGAGCGCGATGACTCCCGCCATCTCGATGAAGGCCCGCAGGAGTTCCGGGTCCTTGCCGCCCGCGGCCTGGAGCGCCTTGCCGATCTCGAACTCGGGCGTCGGCTCGAACGCTCGATCTTCGAGGAGTGAGGCGATCTCGTCCAAGCGGCCCTCGTCGAAGCTCAACGTGCCCCGGTACCACGGCTCTGCACTCGCGAGCGTCGCGTCGTGCCACTGGCGTTGGAGTGCGATGGGGTCAGCGGGCAGGTCGTGGAGCACGTCGCGCAGCGCCTCGGCGTGGACGGTGCCGATGGAGATTCCCCGACCGACCGACGGATTGGTACAGGCCCACGAATCGGCCAGCGCGAGGACCCCGGTGGCGACGGGCGCGCCGTCGATGACGAACGTGCGGTGCCGGTCCTCGATCTTGGCCATCACGGCGATGTGATCCTCGATCGGTTCACCTTCGAGCCAGTGCGCGCACAGTGGAAGATTGCTGATCACGTTGGTCCACACGTCGACGTCCTTGACCGCGCGCATGGCCGGGTCATTCGCGCTGGCGACGATGCCGACGCCCCACGTGCCGTTGTCGGCCGGGAGGGTGAGGACCGAGATGGTGCCGTATTCCTGGAGCGGCGGTCCGAACGCCATGGGGACCGACCCGTCGTCCGAACGGAAGTGACGGCCGAAGTACACGAACCCACAGTCGGCCCGTTCCTCGACCGGCGCACTGGCTCCGACGTCGGTCAGCAGGGTCGGCAACGTCGATCGCCGCCCCCCGCAGTCGACCACGAGGTCGGCGCGCAGTTCCTCGCCCGTGTCGGTCCGTACCCCGACGACATTCGGGACGCCTCGGGCCCCCGAGTCGTCCGTGAGGAGACCGACCACGCCGACGCCGCGGCGGACATCGAGGTGATCGGCGGCCGCGACCGCTGCGATGACGGCTTCGGCGACCGGACGGCGTGCCGTCACCGCGTCGAACTTCTCGTCACCGTCCCGGAACCCACCCGTGATCTCGGCCGGGGCGTCACGCATGGGGTTGACGAGCAAGCCACCCGCGTCCCGAAGGCCCTCGATGATCTCGGGCACGTTGGCGTCCATGATCGCCCGATAGCGGGGCTGGAAGAAGTGGAGCAGACGGAACTGGTTCACGGTGCGCCGGTCCCATTCGGCCCACGCCGCTTCGGGGGGCGGCGGCACCGCCGGATCCCGTTCCAGGACCGTGACCTGATGGCCGTCCCGAGCGAGCATCAGCGATGCCCCCAGGCTCACGATCCCGCCACCGACAACGATTACTCGAGCCATCGCTTCCTCCTCAGGTGCGCGGCGGAGCCTAGGACAGGTTGCCGAGACCGACGACGGACGATTCCGTGCCCGTGCCCGTGCCCGTGGTCACGTCGGCGTCCGCGATGCCCGGCCTCACTCGGCGCGCAGGGAGTCGAGTCGCGCGTTGAGCGCCTCGACCCCGATCCCCGCCTCGGGGTCGTGCAGGCTGCGGACCGCGAGCCGCGTGCCGTCGGTCAGGACCAGGACGCCGGTGCGTGGCCTCACGCTCGGGAAGTTCCCGATCGCGACCGGGTCCTCGAAGCGGGCGACCTCGGCGAGCGGGATCACCCGAGCCGGTTGCGGGTAGTTGCGGAACTCGACGCCGGCCGCGGTGACGTGCACCGAACTCCGGCCGACCGACACCAGTGCCAACACCGCCACGACGACGAGCACAACCACCGGGAGCAGCACGAGAACGAACACGACCACGTCGTTGCCTCCGCGAAGATGCGCGCGGGACGCGCGCGGGCTGTGGCCGACCCTACGCTCGTCGACCGGCGGGACGTACGACGACGGAGGCTCGCGATGCCATCAGTGCATGACATTCCTACGGCGTTCACGCCTCCCGGGGGTTACGGAGACCCCGAGGTGGACCGCTACGAGCGGGTGATGCCACCGCCGGTCCTGGCCGGTTGTGACGACCCGATCGTCGCCGGCACGCCCGATCTCCGTGGCACCTGGCGTGCGGTCGAGGTGCGGAGCAACGGCGAGTTGGTGCCCGTCGACGGCGAAGGCATGGTCGGCGGGATGTGGCGTCACACCGAGCGCATCGAGCAGGCCGGTGCACGCGTGGTCATCACGAGCGGCGGGGTCGTCCACGACTTCGCCGCCTGCGACGGGACGGAGGAGCACGGCGTGCACGACGTGATGGCGGCGGACTTCTCCACGCCCATCGTCGTCGCCGCGAGCTACGAGGACGGCGTGCTCGTGTTGCGCCCGCAGGGAGTTCCCGGGGTCGAGGTCAGGCGCTGGCGCGAGGGTGACCAGCTCGTCTGGGAGTACTCGGCGCTCGCCACCGTCCGTCTCGAACGGATCGACACGATCGGTTGAACCGAGTCACCGGTGGAACGGGTTGGGTGGGGTGCCCGCACCGTCGCCGATGCGCTCGAGCGTGACGCGCTGCCCACCGAAATCAGGACGGGTCCAGATCATGTGGCCGTCGGCGTCGAGGCGTCGCGTCACCTCGACGCCCGGAATGCCGACCGGCCGCAGCACGAAGGCGCAGTCCTCGTAGCTCGCGATCACGTGGATCGGGGTCGTGAAGTCGAAGGCCGACACATCGTGAACGCCGTGCTCCTCGGTACCGTCCGCTCGCGCGTCGGCGATCGTGCCGCCGCCCATGTCGACGATGCGGTCACCGCACTGCTCGATCCGTTCGACGTAGGTGTAGATGCGATCGTCGGCCGGCACGGGTTCGCCGGCGCGGGTGGCATGGACGGTCTTCCACAGCCCGCGCAGGTCGGGCGCACCCGCGACGAGCGGTTCGTCACAACCGGCGAGCACCGGTCCGGGAAAGGTCGCACCGAACCCACCGGGTGGCGTGTGCGCAACCGGGATGTCGTCGGTGTTCATGGGGCCGGTGGCCTCCGGTGCTCGTCAGCGGCTCAGCGGGCGCAGATCTTCTCCATTTCCCGCTTGATCTCCGGGGTGATCTGCTCCAGTGCTTTCAGGGCGCCCATGTTCTCGACGACCTGTTCGGGTCGGGAGGCGCCGGTGATCACGCTCGAGACGCGAGGGTTGGCCGCACACCACGCGATCGCAAGTTGCGCCACGGTCACGTCGAGTCGGTCGGCGACGAGCATGAGCTCGCGTACCTGACCGCTGCGCCGTTCGTTGGTGAGCCCGTCCTTCAACCACTCGTACCCGGGCAGGGCGGCGCGGCTGTCGTCCGGGATGCCGTCGATGTACTTGCCCGTGAGCAGACCCGACGCGAGGGGACTCCACGTGGTGAGTCCGAGTCCGGTGTCCTCGTAGAGACGGGCGTACTCGCGCTCGACCCGGCGCCGTTCGAAGAGGTGGTACTGCGGCTGCTCCACCACCGGCTTGCGCAGGTTGCGACGATCGGCGACGTCCCAGGCGGCCCGGATCTCGTCGGCCGACCATTCGCTCGTACCCCAGTAGTGGGCGCGACCGGATTCGATGATGTCGGACATCGCCTCGACGGTTTCCTCGACCGGAGTCTCGGGGTCGGGCCGGTGGCAGTACACGACATCGAGGAAATCGAGACCGAAACGCTCGAGCGAACCGTCGATCGCGTGCATGAGGTACTTGCGATTGAGGGTGTTCCGGGTGTTGACGCCCTCGGTCAGCCCCCAGAAGAACTTCGACGACACCACGTAGGTCTCGCGGGCCCAGCCCAACTCGGCGATGGCCGCGCCCATGAGTCGTTCGGACTCGCCCCCGGCGTAGGCCTCGGCATTGTCGAAGAAGTTGACGCCCGCGTCCCAGGCGGCCGCGAGGCATTCCCGGGCGGCACCGACGTCGAGTTGGGTGCCGAAGGAGACCCAGCTCCCGAACGAGAGGGTGCTGACCTTGAGGCCCGAGCTCCCGAGGCGACGGTATGTCATTTCCGGATTCGTCATGGGCTGCAACGTAGCGGTCGGCACGACCCGGTGGTCCGACCGCCTCACTCTGCCCCGGCCCCCGTTGCGAGGTGGGGCCTCAAGCGGGCAACGGGGGTGGTCGATGTGATCCCGATACCCCAGCCCGATCGCGAGGCGTCCGCCATGACCGTGACCAGCACCGTCGACCGCACTGCACCCGACCCCGTCGGCAGGAAAGCGCCGACTCCCGTCGCGAATCGTGCCCGATCGGCGCTCGACGGGATCCTCGCGAATCCGCTCGTCGGGCTCTCGCCGTGGATCCTCTACGCGATCGTCGAGGGGAAAGGGCGGCTCGAACTCTCCGCCGCAGTCGCCCTCGGTCTCGCGGTGGTCATCCTCTCGCTCAACTGGATCCGCGGCGCAAGCCCGAAGATCCTCGAGTACTCGGACGTCGCGTATTTCGCCGGACTCGCGATCGTCGTGGCGTTCGCCGGTCCGGGACTCCGGACCTGGCTCGAAGGGTGGGGCGGGGAGGTCGCGAACGCCGCGCTGCTCGTGATCGCGCTCGGCTCGGTCCTCATCAGGAATCCGTTCACGTTGCAGTACGCGCGCGAGGAGACGCCGGAGGAGTTCTGGCACACGCCCGAGTTCCTCCGGGTCAACTACCTGATCTCGTGGGTCTGGGTGGTCGCCTTCGCGATCGAGGCGGCGTCCGGTCTCGTGGGCGACGCGGTGCTGCACAACCCGAACAACCTCTGGACCGGATGGATCGTCCAGACGCTTCCGTTGATCGTCGCTGCACAGTTCACGATCTGGTATCCCGCCCGCCTCGACGCCATCCGTGAGGGACGTTCGGACGCGATTCCGACGGTGCGCAACTTCCTCGCGACGGTGATGCCGTGGATCACGATCATCGGCATCGTGGTGTTGTCGACGGGTGGCTCGCCCGAGTCGGTGGGCATCGCGTTGATCGGCGCCGGCATCGTCGGCACGCGCCTGTGCACGACTCCCAAAGTCGACGGCGACTCCACCACCTGACGCGACCCGCGCCGTTGGTTCACCAGCGCTGGCGAGCCTCTTCGGCGAATCCCTGGATCCCTTCGAACTCGAGGTCGAGGCCGTCGTCGGTGCGGAGGCGGCCGGTCCAGGTGCCGAAGACCTGGTGGACCTCACTGCCGAACTCGCCGCCGTGGCCGACGAGCGTGTACTTGTCGAGACGCGGGGTGAGCACCATGTCGAGTTGACCACCGGGGTCGCGCACGTGCCACGGCCCCATCGGCGCGTCCCAGTCGTATTCCCACTCCAACTCGTTTCCGAGTTTGGACAACCGGCCGTCGACGATCAGACCGTTCTCGGTGAAGCCGGTGCCCTCGGTCCACTTGGCACCGATCTGGAGTCCGATCACGTGCTCGCCGCACCGCCCCGCGCCGCCGCCCCAGTTCCACTGGATCCGCGACGGCCACCGCCCCCGCCCCACGTCGAGCACACCCCACGCTCCGCCGGTCGTCGCATCGCCGATGACCCAACGCCGGTCGCCGACGGTCAGGGTGCCGGTTGCCGGCCGGGCCTGGTGTTTCGACGTGAAGTTGAACGTCTCGTCGTCCCAGGGGATCACCACGTTGACCGACTCGTGTCCCGGCGGCCGCGCGACCCGGATGTCGAGTGCGCCGGCTCGCCCGTCGGCCTCGGTCCAGGCGGCGCGCAGGGTGGTGGCGGTGTCGTCGTCGGTGATCGAGAGGTCGAGACCGTCGCGGTCGATCGTGAGCGGGGCGGTGCCGGCGACGTCGGGCAGCGTCACCGCGTCCGATTCCACCACGATCGCGTGACCGCCACGCTCGCCCGAGACGAGGTCGGCCCACCACACGTCGGCGAGACCGAGGTGGTCGATGTCGGAGTAGACCGCGGAGACGACGAGGTCGCCGGCGAGGACGGCCCAGTAGTCCCACCGCTTGTTGGTCCCGAACCGCCCGGCGAGGTTCGCGCGGTGCAGCGGGAACCGCGACCACCCGCGTGCCGCCGGGTCGAGCGTGCTGCCGTCTGCCACACAGAGGTCCACCGGGTCCGTGAGTTCGCGCTCGTGGGTCGCCATCGGGTTGTTCTACCGCGTCCGAGCGCACGCCGGGTTTGCCGCGGCGCGCTCGGGGCGGGGAGGATCGCTGGACCATGGAATCCACGACGCCGGCCCTGACCCTCACCCACCGCAGCGAGGTCACGAGCGACCAGATCGACCATCTCGGCCACATGAACGTCCGCTTCTACGGGGTGAACGCGGCGGCGGGAACGCGCGCGATGGTGGCCAATCTGCTCGGCGAGACACCCCACTCGGTGAGAGTGGTCGACCTCTACACGCGTCACCACCGTGAGCAGTTGCTCGGCGCGCACCTCACCGTCCGGAGCGGCATCCTCGGCGTGACCGACGACGGTGTGCGGCTCTACCACGAACTCCGGGACGAGGCGTCCGAGGTGTTGGCGGCCACGTTCGTGCACCGCGTGTGTATCGACCTCCCCGGTGGGGGCAGTTCGTTACCCGCCGCGGTCGTGGCGCGTGCCCGCGCCGAGGTGATCGAGATCCCGCCGCACGGCGCCACCCGCAGTATCTCGTTGGCGACCGATCCCGTCGCCAGCGCGCCGGCGTTGGCGGTGCTCCGGGACCGCGGACTCGCGATCCGCAAGGTGCGCGCGGTCACGCCGGAGGAGTGCGACGCCGAGGGTGCCTACCTCCCGACGATGGCGGCCGCGCTGGTGTGGGCCGGCGAACCGCTCGCGGGCCGATTCCCGGAGTTGCTCCACGAGGGTCCGAACGGGGAGCGCATGGGTTGGGCGTCGATGGAGACGCGGATGCGGATACAGCGGCTGCCGCGCGTCGGCGACGAGATCCAGAGTTTCAGCGCGGTCATCGGTCTCGCCGACAAGGTCATGCACAACATCATGTGGGCCTTCGACGTCGAACGTGAGGAACTGCTCGTCACCTTCGAGGTCGTGAACCTCGCGTTCGACATCGGTGGTCGCCGACCCATGCAGATCCCCGAACGGATCCGCGCCGCCGAAGCGACCCTGCTCAATCCCGATCTCGCACCGCGGTAGCCGCGCGCTGGATGGCGCGCGTCGCGTCTCGGGGTGACGTGCGGCCGAGCAGCGCATCGCGGATGGCCGACCAACCCGCATCCTCGAT
>JBBSBV010000030.1:0-58572 GCA_038250905.1 Acidimicrobiia bacterium | reverse complement strand
GGAGGTAGACGGTGTGGTGCATGTCGGGATCGGTGTCCTCGTCGAGCACCGGCTTCGCGTCGAGCAGCGCCTCGTACCACGGCACGCTCACCGCCAGATCACGGACGGTCAGGGCAACATGGGTCAATGGGGGAAACTCGGCCATCGGGTTCCTTCGTTCGTAGGTATGGGATCGACACGCCGCCGGATCCACGGAGCCGAGGCCGATCGCAGATCGCTGACGTAGTGTCCCGCTCAGTATCTTCGGAATCCCACCGGATGGCCATGACCGAGACACCGCGAGACCTGACCGCAGCCCCGAGGATGGGGTGATGAGCGAGGCGGGGACGACGCAGGCGGGGACGACCGACGCGGAGACACCACCGGTCGAGTTGCTCCAGGCCGCACTCGAACGGCTCCGCCTCGACGGTGCGATCTTCTTCCGCTCGGAGTTGAGCGAGGGATTCGCGTTCGAGTCCACGCCACTGGCGCTCGCGGGTGCGCTGCGGCCGGGGGCCGAGAAGTTGATCCTGTTCCACATCGTGGCGGCGGGTTCCTGCTGGGTCTCGGTGGTCGATGGCGAACGGCATTGGGCCGGACCGGGCGACGTCATCGTCCTGCCCTACGGCGATCAGCACACCATCGGCGGCGAGACCCCGGCCGAACGGGTGTCGATCCTCACCCTCCTCGACGCGCCGCCATGGGACGTGATGCCACTGATCCGTCACGGCGGCGGCGGGGCCCGCACCGACCTCGTCTGCGGCTACCTCCACTCCGACGATCCGCGGTTCGACCCGGCGATGCGCGCCCTGCCACCGGTCTTCGTCGTCCGCCTTCCCGACGGCACGACCACCGGCTGGGTCCAGGCCAACATCGAATACGCGCTCACCGAGGCCGCGCCGTCGAATGCCCATCCCAACCTGATCGCCACCCGTCTACCCGAACTGGTCCTCATCGAGGTCCTCCGGGTGCATCTCGCGACGGCCCCGGCCGCCGACGCTGGCTGGCTCAGCGCGCTCCGGGACCCGGTGCTCGCACCCGCCCTCGCGCTCCTGCACCAGGCACCGGAGCGTAAGTGGACGGTCGCCGATCTCGCGGCGGGCGCGGCGGCTTCACGGTCATTGCTGGACGAACGCTTCCGCCAGCTGCTCGGCCGATCGCCGATCCGCTACCTCACCGAGTGGCGCATGCACCTCGCCGAAGATCTCCTCGCGACCACTGATCTCGGCGTAGTCACGGTCGCCCGCCGGGTCGGGTACGACTCGGAGGAGGCGTTCAGCCGGGCGTTCAAACGCGCCCGCGGACTCGCGCCCAGTCATTGGCGGGCCGAGCGCACCGACGATCCCGTTCCCGCGCGCGGGTAGTCGTCACCCGACGACACCACCGAGTGTCGAACGGAGGGTGACGAGCAGGTGCGGAAGCGCCGCGGTCGAGGCCGACCCGTAGACGTAGAAGTCGGGCCGTTGGATCACCGCGTCGACGGCGTGCGCCGCGAGCCAACTGCGGTACGTACCGTCCACATCCTCGATGTCGGCGTCGCCGATGTCCTCGGGTTCGGCGATGGACGCGACAACACCGACGGCACGAAACCAGTCGAGGAGGTCCTTAGGGATCGTGGCGAGCGCGGCCGCGTCGCCGAGCAGCGTCCAGCCCCCGCCGATCAGGTCGTCGGCCCGACCGGTCCGTCGCCCATCGGACACGATGCCCTGGACGAACAACTCGCCCGCACCCGGGGTGTCGAGCGCGAGCACGCCGGCGGTGAGCGACGGCATGCCGGGACTCGGACTCGTGAGCCCGTCGGCGACCATCGGCGCCATCAGCGCATCGCGCTCGGCGGCGGCCTCCGGGTCGGGGACGCAGATGATCTTGCCGAGTTCGATCGCGAAGCCGATCACCTGGGCCGCGTGCGGTATCCGTTCCTCGTCGTACGTGTCGAGGATCGCGGCCGAGCCCGGGTGGCCGAGGGCGAGGTCGAGCTTCCACGCCAGGTTCGCGGCATCACGGAGACCGGTACACATCCCCTGCCCGGCGAACGGTGGCGTCTGATGTGCCGCGTCGCCCGCGAGGAACACCCGACCCTCGTGCCACCGGGTGGCCCACCGGGCCTGGAACCGGTAGCCCGCGTGGCGGACCATCGTTGAGTTTGCGGGCGTGACGTCCCATGGCGCGAGGAGTTCCCACGCGCGGTCCGGATCGTCGAGCGCGTCGAGGTGCTCACCGGGCAGGCACATGAACTCCCAGCGGCGACGGCCGGGACCGCCCGACACCGCCGTGGTCGGGCGGCGCGGATCGCAGATCTGGAGGTTGACCGGGTCGAACGGACGCGGCTCGTGCAGGGCGACGTCGACGATCAGCCAATCGAAGAAGTAGCCGTGGTCCTCCATGTCGAAGCCCAGCGCGCGGCGCACGAAGCTGTTGGCGCCGTCGCACCCGACGAGGTAGCGGGCGGCGACGAGATCCGGTGGCTCCGACTCGCGGGTACCGGTGGTCCGCACCGACAACTCCACATGGTCGCCGTGATCGTGGACGCCGACGGCCTCGACGCCGCGCCGGATCTCGATGGCGGGATGCCGCTCGACCCGCGCGTGGAGTTCTCTCTCGAGATCGGGCTGATTGAACATGTTGGCGCTCGGCCAGCCGGAACGTCCGCCGCCCGCGGTTCCGATCCGGAGGAGCGGAACGCCCTCGCCGTTCTGCCACTCGTAGACATCGGCGGCCTCCGAGAGCCCGGGCAGCACTGGCCCGAGTCCAACCCCCTGGAGGATCCGGGCCGACTCGTCGTCGAAGTGCACGGCGCGGGGCAGGGGATAGGGCACCGGCCAGCGCTCGACCACGACCACCCGACGGCCGGCGTCGGCGAGCAGCAACGCGAGGACGCAACCGACCGGGCCCGCCCCGACGACTGCGACGTCGTGGGCGGGGGCGTCCTCGGGCCGGGGAGTCACGGCCGGGTGACGGGTTGGTGCCCCCAGGAACTGATGCGGTCGTAGCGCCGGTTCTCGGACCAGTCGGCGGTGATCGTGCGGGCGCCGAACCCGACTTCCACCTGGAACCCGCCAGGCGAGACGACGTAGAAGCTGAACATGCCGTCGTTGTCGTGACGGCCGAGCGCGTTCGCGATCGGCCGGCCGGACTCGAAGGCGCGGTCGTAGGCGCGCCCGACGTCGTCGCGTTCCTTGGTCTCGAACATCACGTGATGCAGAGACTGGGGGAGCTCGAACGGCGCGCGGGCGAGCGCGACGGTGTGGTGCCGCGCGTTGCAGTGGTAGAAGCGAACCTCCAGTTCGATCCCGGGCGCGATCTCGGTCTCGATCCAGTCCGACTGCGCCATGCCGAGTCCCTCGACGAGGAAACGGTGCGAGGCGTCGAGCGCGGTGGTGGCGAACACCGCGTGCCCGAAACCCACGCCCTCGGTGAGGAATCCACCGGGCATCAACGCAGAGGCAAACGGCGTCGGACCGGGTTCGAGTCCGCATGCCAGTTCGACCGAGACGCCCCACGGCGCGGCCACCACCGCGAGCCGCTCGACGCGCCGGGCGCGCATCTGCGCGTCGGTCCCAAGCGTCACTTCGAACCCGGCCGCGGTCAGGCGCGCGACATGGGCGTCGAACGCGGCATCGTCCGCGGCGACGAAGCCGACGTACACGGCATCGTTCGCCGGGCCGCACTCGAGCACGAGCCGCTGTGCGGCGTCGTCGTCGGTCCACGTGACCGTCCCGGGGACGGAGCCGGCACCCGGCATCAGGCCGATCACCTCACCGAAGAACTCCGTGTAGGCGTCGGGGTCGTCGACCTCGATACCGAGGTATCCGATTTCCAGCGTCGGGCTCATCGTTCCTACTCCACCGGGATGGGGGCGACACACCGGTTCCGGATCGTCCCCACGCCCTCGATCCAACTGGTCAGGGTGTCGCCGACCGCGAGGAACCGCGCCGGTTGACGACCGATGCCGACGCCCGCAGGGGTCCCGGTGAAGATCACGTCGCCGGGCAGGAGCGGCAGCACCGACGACAGGTCGGCGATGAGGCGGGACACCGGGAACACGAGTCCGCGGGTGCGGTCCTGCTGGACGACCTCGTCGTTGACCGAGCAGCCGAGTTCGAGGTCGTCGGGATCCGCGAACTCGTCCGGCGTCACGAGCCACGGACCGATCGGCCCGTACCCGACCCGGGACTTGCCGAGCGAGAACTGCGCGCCCGCCGCGAACTGCAGCGCGCGGTCGGAGATGTCCTGCCCGATGGTCAAGCCGGCGACGTGGTCCCAGGCCTCGGCCTCCGCGACGTGATCGGCACGAACGCCGATCACCACGACCAGTTCGACCTCCCAGTCGACCATGTCGAAGCCGATCTCGATGTCGGAGAACGGTCCGGAGAGGCTGGCGGGGAACTTGGTGAACGTGGCGGGGAACACCGGGAGCTCCATCCCGGATTCCTCCGCGTGCGACCGGTAATTGAGGCCGATCGCGAACACCTGGCGCGGGTCCGGGGCGGGGGATCCGAGCCGCGATTCATCGAGCGGGCTACTCCCACCCGTCGAGAGGTCGTGCCAGAACGCGCGGAACTCCGACCACTGCTCGTAGACCGATCGGAGATCGGGTCCGAACCGACCGTCGGATGCCGTGGCGACGTCGATGCCATCGGATCCCGTGACGATGGTGGCGCGCCCGTCGAGGTTGCCCAACCTCATGGTCGGATGCTCAGAACGTGGAGGTGCATGGACTGGTCCTCTCGTGAGCCGACAACCAACGAATCATATGTTGCAACGATACCTGTTGCAACATATGATTCGGCGATGGCCAGGAGCGGCGCGACCAGTCGAACCGAGACCAGCCGTGTGCGTTCCGCGCGGGGCGACGAGATCCCGCTCCGGCCCCGCGCTTCCAGCGCGCACCGGCTCGACCGGCTGACCCGGGACGCGTACCTCGCGCTCCACGTGGCGGACAGCCGGTTCACCGACGAGGTCGAACAGCTGTGCCGGGAGCACGACATCACCCAGGCCCAGTTCACCGTCCTGTGGGTGTTGTGCGTCTCCGAGGAACCCGCTGGACTTCCGATCGGCACCATTGCGGACGGCCTGCTCACCCGGGCCGCCGACACGTCCCGGCTGGTGGATCGACTCCTGGCCGGTGGCTACGTGACCCGGACACAGTCTCCGGACGACCGCCGGGTGGCGTTCGTGCGGCCGACCGCATCGGGGCGCCGGCTGTTCGCCCGGGTGGTGGACCGCATGAACGCGCTGCATCGTCGGCAGTGGGCGGCGCTCGACCCCGACGAGCTGGCCCAGCTGATCGCGCTGATCAACCAGGCGCTCTGGCCGGCCAGTCGGCGGTGAGGTCGGGTCCGACTGCGAGTCGAACTTGATCACCCGGACCTGCACCGGCCGTTTTCCGGTTCCGAATACCGGGTAGTCCAGGGAATCGGACTTCTCTGGGAAGCTGCCACCACCGTGGACCACGCACTGCAGGACCAGATCCAGAACGCGATCGACGCCCTCGTCGCATCCGGGACCGAGACCGGACTCCAGGTGGCGGTCATCGGGCGGGACCACGTCCTCGTCGACGCGGTGAGCGGGACCGCACGGCCGGAGACGGGTGCACCCGTCACGTCGGACACGCTGTTCTTCGCGGCCTCGACCGCGAAGGGTGTGGCGAGCGCATTGGCGCACGTCCTCGTGGACCGCGGTGACCTCACCGACGACCTCCACCTCGTCGACGTGTGGCCCGAGTTCGGACGGCACGGGAAGGCCGCGGTCACGCTCCGTCAGGTCCTGCTGCACACGGCCGGCCTGCCCGCGGTCCCACGCGGCACCACCGTCGAGGACCTCTGCAACTGGGAGCACATGGTGGAGGCACTCGCCGACTCCGAACTCTGGTGGGAACCGGGAAGTCGGTTCGGGTACCACGCGCTCACGTTCGGGTTCCTGCTCGGCGAGACGCTCCGCCGCGTGACCGGCGAGCCGATCGGGGATCTGCTCCGGTCGGTGCTCACCGGTCCGCTGGGCATCGCGTCCGACGTCTACTTCGGCGTGCCGGCCGAACACCTCGACCGGGTGGCGACACCGGTCGCGCCGACCGGTCCGGACTCCGACGACGGTCCGCCACCGGGTTCGCCCGCCGACCGGGCGGTTCCCGCCGCCGTCCGGCCGGATGCGGCCTTCGCGAGTCGAACGGATGTCCTGACCGCCGACATCCCGTCGCTCGGGACCATGACCGCGCTCGGTGTGGCCCAGCTCTACGCCGCGCTCCTCGACGAAGGACCACGGCGCCAACTCGTGTCCCCGGGTCGACGGACCGCGATGGCCGCGGTCGCGTTCCGGGGTCTCGACACCGTGATGGGCATTCCCGTGACGTGGGGATACGGCTTCGTCCCGACCCGTCCCATCGGAACTTCTCGAGTCGGATCGACCTTCGGCATGATCGGCGCCAACGGGACCGCGGCGTACGCCGACATCGATTCCGGGCTCGCCGTGGCCCTGATGCGCAACCGGTTCGCGGGTGGCGACCTGACCGCGCTCGAGACCGTCGACCGGATCGTCGCCGCCGCGTGCGATCACCCCCGAGAGGACCACGCATGACGACCCCGCACACCGCGCTCGATTCCCGCTTCAGTGACCCAGATGCCCGGGCCGTGGACTGGGACACGACGCGCGCGGCAATCACCGCGGCCGATCGGGTCGTCGACCGGACCACACTCGACCGACTCGCCCAGGCGTGGCAGACCAAGTGGGACGGTCGGTGGGAGTTCGGGGTGACCGACGAGGGTTTCGGCCACGACGCCGGCGGCGCGGCCCACGTGTTCTCGGTGCGCCCGACCCGGGTGCTCGTCTTCGGCAAGGACCCCTTCAGCCACACGTCGCACCGGTTTCCCCCGCCCTCCGCCTGAGCCCGTTCGACCGGCACGAGAATTTCTTCGGCCGACCTGTCGATCTGGAGGGTGCCCGAACGTCTCATGGGCGACAATCCCACCGAGCACAGGAGACACCGATGAAATACATGTTGTTGATCCACCAGGGCACCACCCCGACGCCACTCGATCCCGAGGCGTGGGCCACCCTGTCCGACGACGAGAAGCAGGCGATCTACGACGCGTACCAGGCCGTGAACGCGACCCCTGGGGTCACGCCGGGCAACGGACTCCAGCCGCCGGAGACCGCCACCACCGTGCGCGTGAAGGACGGCAAGGTCGTCGCCACCGACGGTCCCTTCGTCGATACGAAGGAGTCGATCAACGGCTACCTCGTCTATGAGGCGGACGATCTCGACGCCGCGATCGCGCTGGCCGCGCAGATTCCGGCCGCACGCCTTGGCGGTGCGATCGAGGTGCGTCCCATCATGGAGTGGTGACACCGCTCGAGCAGACCTTCCGCGACGAGTGGGGGAGGGTCCTCGCCACTCTGATCGGCTACCTCGGCGACTTCGATCTCGCCGAGTAAGCCGCCCAGGAGGCGTTCACGATCGCCGCCGCCCGCTGGCCGGCCGACGGGGTACCGACCAATCCACGGGCCTGGCTCCTGGCCACCGCGCGCAACCGAGCGATCGACCGGATACGACGCGACCGGAACCGCGACGCCAAGACCGCACAACTCGCACGCGCCGAGAAGGCGGACAGTCCGATGGAACCGACGAGCTTCCCCGACGAACGGCTGGAGCTGGTCTTCACTTGTTGCCATCCGGCCCTCGCCGTCGACGCCCAGGTTGCGCTCACCCTCCGGACCCTCGGTGGGCTGAGCACCGAGGAGATCGCCCGGGCCTTCCTCGTCCCGGAAGCGACGATGGCCCAGCGCCTCGTCCGGGCCAAGCGCAAGATCAAGTTGGCAGGCATCCCGTTCCGCGTTCCACCGCCCGATCTCCTGCCGGAGCGGCTCGCCGCAGTCCTCGCGGTGGTGTATCTGATCTTCAACGAGGGCTATGGCGGGCGCACCGACCTCGCCGCCGAGGCCCTCTGGCTCGGTCGCGCGCTGGTCGAGCTGATGCCCGACCAACCGGAGGCACACGGACTGTTGGCCATGATGCTGTTCCACGACTCCCGCCGCGACACTCGGTTCCACGACGGCGATCTCGTGTTGCTCCACGACCAGGATCGCGACCGCTGGGACAGCGAGGAGATCGCACGCGGTAAGGACGAACTCGACCGCGCCTTCGCGCTCGGTGGGCGCGGCCCCTACGTGGTGCAGGCGGCCATCGCGGCCCGGCACACCGAGAGCCCGCGCGACTGGCAGCACATCGCCGTCCTCTACGCCGAACTCGGCCGCTTGACCGACTCTCCGGTCGTGGAGTTGAACCGCGCCGTCGCGGTCGCCGAGACCGAGGGGGCCGAGGCCGGGCTCCGCATCGTGGACGGCCTCGATCTCGACGGGTACCGCTACCTGCATTCGACCCGCGGCGAGTTCCTCCACCGGCTGGGCCGCCGGGCCGAGGCGGTGACGGCCTACCAGCGGGCGCGTGAGCTCACGACCGATGTCGCCGAGACGCGGTGGCTCGAACACCGGTTGGCGAGGATCGAATCCGCCACCGACCTGGCGGAGTAGCGATGGTGGTCGCGTTTCGCCCGGTTCGCGGAGTTATTCCACTTTCCGCACTCCGGAACGCCTGGTGCGTTTGCGTCAAGCACGTCCCCGTGGACGCCGATAGCACGACGTGCATCGCCTCCGGACCGGATTCGGACTCTTCGCGTTCTACGCGATCGTGACCCTGATCCCGATCGCGATTCTCGGCGCGCTGCTCCAACAATCGTTCCGATCCGACCTCGATCGCCGCGGCCTCGATCAGGGCGTGGCCGTCGCCAACTCGGTGGCCCGTTCGTCGGTCGACCCCATCCTGTCGGGCGACACACTCGCCAACGGCGTGACCCCGGCCGAGCGCAGTGCGTTGCTCCGGGTCGCGAGGTCGCTCGTCGACAGTGGCGACGCGTTGCAGTTGCGCATCCGCGACCGCGTCGGTCACGTCGCATTCGATCCCGAGGCCCCCGACCGCGGCCCCACGGGCGGTCCGGACGACGAGGTCCAGGCCGCCGTCCACGGCGCGCCGGTCCGCCTCCTGACCCGGCTCAACGCCGACCAGGTCGACGCGGCCAAGGGTCTCGGCGCGGAGGCCATCGAGATCTACACGCCGATCCGGGCGTCCCAGAGCGGGCCGGCACTCGGCGCGTTGGAGATCTACGTCCCCTACGGCCCGATCGCATCCCAGATCGACGAGAACGCCCGCAACCTCACCACGCTGTTGATCGGTGGCCTGTCTGCACTGTGGGTCCTGCTCGCGATCATCTCCTGGTCGGTCACCCGTCGGTTGCGGCGCGCCGCGTTCGTGCAACAGCGGCTCGCGAGCGAAGATGCGTTGACCGGACTCGCGAACCGCAGCGCGCTCCTCGAACGGCTGCGTGAACTCCTCGTCGAGGCTTCCGCCACCCACCCCGTGACCGTTCTGGCGCTCGACCTCGACGGCTTCGCCCATGTGAACAATGTCCTCGGACCGGCGAACGGCGACCGGTTCCTTCGCCATACGGCTGATCGGCTGCGGGAGTCCGCGGCGAGCGACGACGTGGTCGCACGCCTCGGCGGCGACCAGTTCGCCATGGCGCTCGTCGATACGAACGTACGCCAGGCCGACGAGTTGATCGCCCGGATCCGCCAAGCGCTGCTCACCGAAGTGGAACTCGGCGGTATCGAACTCGCCTCCGAGGTCACGATCGGACTCGTCCAGGGGACTGCCGGCGACGACCCCGGTGAACTCCTGCGCCAGGCCGGAGTCGCGTGCCGCACGGCCAAGCGCGACAACGCGCCCGCGCTCACCTACGACGTCTCACTGGAAGGCTTCGACGCCGACCGGCTCCGCCTGATCACGGAACTCCGACACAGCATCAACTCGGACGCCCTCGCCCTCCACTACCAACCCAAGATCGCGACGGTCGGCGGCCGCGTCACCGGCGTCGAGGCACTGCTGCGCTGGCATCACCCCACTCGCGGCATGCTCCTGCCGGGCGCGTTCCTGCCGAGCGCGGAGTCGACCGACTCATCCTGCCCATGACCGACTGGGTCGTCGACGAGGCGTGCCGGCAGGCCGCGCTCTGGCAGGCCGCCGGACTCGACATCCCGATTGCGGTGAATGTCTCGGCACGCTGTCTGCGCGACCCCGCGTTCGCCGACCGCGTGCTCACCACATTGATGCGGCATCGGGTCAAGGCCGACCGCCTCGCGATCGAGGTCACCGAGACCGCGGTGATCTCGGATCCCGACCGCGCCGCGGCCACCTTGCGCCGCCTCGCCCAGCGCGGCATGACGGTCTCGATCGACGACTTCGGCGCGGGGTACACCTCGCTCGCCCTCCTCGACCGTCTCCCGATCAGCGAGATCAAGATCGACCAGCAGTTCGTACGGCCGTTGAGCATGGGCATACGGGCGGGCGCCATCGCCCGCGGCATCATCCTGCTCGGCCGCGAGCTGGGACTCACCGTGGTCGCGGAAGGCGTCGAGGACGACGAGACGCTCGCCGCACTCACCGAGCTCGGCTGCGATCTGGCCCAGGGCTACGTGATTGCGCGGCCGGCGCCGGTCGGCGAGTTCGAGCGCTGGCTCGCAGCCCGTCGTGCCGCGGCAGCGAACGAGTCCTCGGTACCCGCCGCCAGCTGAGTACCTGTCGGCGCGTCACGGCGGCACGTACCCTTCAGGCGATGAGCACTCCGGGCGCGAGATCCCTTCGGTGAGCCGCCTCGACGAGGTGGGCGACCGCGACGGTTGGCGGTGCTGGCTCTGCGACGAGCCCGTCGACCCGGACCGGTCGGTCAACGACCCCCGCGGGCCGAGCATCGACAGCATCACGACCCGCGCGAAGGCGAAGGGCCCGGCGCCGGCGGTCGGCAGCGAGCGGCTGGCCCACCGGGCGTGCAACACCAAGAAGGGTGCGATCGCACCGGTCGTTCCCTGGCCCGACGAACTCTTCGTCGTGGATCCGGCACCCATCCTCGGAACGGTCGAACGACTGGCCCGCAAGCGCGGCCGGGACGTGATGGCCCGCTGTCCCACCGAGGCCGATGCCCGGGCCGCGGGCGACTGGCTCGTCGACCGCATCGCGCGGCTGGTCCCCGGCCTCGCGGTCGAGGCCACGGCCGAATCCGGCGGCGGTCAGTACCTGGTCGTGCTCACCACTCGATGAGCAGCCACCCGGAGTCCGGCGTCGGGTCCGACGGCGATCTCGCCGCGCCGCCGTTCACCACATGGCTGGCGGGGATGCGCGAGGCCCTGCGGGGCGAGCACGATTCCGACGTTCCCTGTGGCGAGTGCACCGCGTGCTGTCGGGCGTCGCAGTTCGTCCACGTCGAGGCCGACGAGACCGATGCCCTCGCGCGCATTCCGCGTGCCCTGCAGTTTCCGGCACCGGGACGCCCGCCGGGCACCGTCCTCCTCGGCTACGACGAACACGGTGCCTGCCCGATGCTCACCGCCGCCGGATGTTCCATCTACGACGACCGGCCGCGGGCGTGTCGCATGTACGACTGCCGCATCTTCCCCGCGACCGGGGTCGAGGTCGACGATCCGCACCAGACCGACGTGGCGCGCCAGGCGCGGCGCTGGACGTTCACGTACCCCTCGGCCGCCGACCACGAGGCGCAGGCTGCGCTCCGGCGGGAGGTCCAGCGGGTCCGCGACTCGGTGCCGAGCCGACCCGGAGCCGTCGAAGTCGCGGTCAGGGCGGTACGGGCGACGCGCTGAACGGCCTCAACGCGTCGCCTGTTCGTGCACGGCGCGGATCTCGCTCGCGCGCCGTGCGTCGTCGATGAAGGCGGCGCGGAACGAGTTCGCGGCCACGGTGACCAGTTGGTCGTCGGTGAGCCCGAGTGCGGTCGCGGTGGCGCGGAAGTTCTCCCCGACGTAACCGCCGAAGTAGGCCGGATCGTCGGAGTTGACCGACACGTTGAGTCCGAGGTCCAACATCCGGCGGAGCGGATGCTCCTCGAGCGACGACACCACGCGCAGCTTCACGTTGGACAGTGGGCACACCGTCAGGGGCACCTGCTCGTCGACCAGTCGGGCGACGAGATCGGGATCCTCGAGGCAGCGGACGCCATGGTCGATCCGCTCCGCGCCGAGCAGATCGAGCGCCTGGCGTATGTAGTCCGGCGGGCCTTCCTCCCCGGCGTGGGCCACCACGCGGTAGCCCTCGGCGCGGGCCCGCGCGAAGACGTCGACGAACTTCGAGGGTGGGTTCCCGGCTTCGCCCGAGTCGAGGCCCACACCCACGATCCGGTCCCGGTACGGACGCGCCGCATCGAGCGTCGTCGCGGCCGCGGCGGCCGAGAGGTGGCGCAGAAAGCACATGATCAGGCCCGACGTGAAGCCCAGGTCGTGTTCCGCGTCGGCCAGCGCGCTGGTGATGCCCTCGATCACGATCCCGATGTCGATCCCGCGATCGGTGTGGGTCTGGGGGTCGAAGAAGATCTCGGCATGGCGGACCCCGTCGGCCACGGCCCGCGCCACGTAGGCGCGCGTGAGATCGGCGAAGTCCGCCGCGGTCACGAGCACCGAACAACCGGAGTAGTACACGTCGAGGAACGACTGCAGGTCGTCGAACACGTACGCCGCCCGGACCGCTTCGACATCGGCGTAGGGGAGGGCGACGCCGTTCCGGGCGGCCAGCGTGAACATCAGCTCCGGCTCGAGCGTGCCCTCGATGTGAAGGTGCAACTCGGCCTTCGGGCCGGTCGGATCGATCATCGGCCCACCGTACCGGCGACCGCTCCCTACGATGGCGGGATGCCTGCCCCCCGTGCCCGTATCGGCGAGATCCACCGCTTCCCGGTGAAGTCCATGGCCGGGGAGTCGGTTCCCGAATCCGAGCTCGACGCGCACGGCATTCCCGGCGACCGCCGGCTCGCCGTCCGCGATCTCGACACCGGGAAGATCCTCAGCGCCAAACGACCGGCGATCGGTCGCCTCCTCCTCGACTGCGCCGCCTGGACCGAACCCACCGGCACGGTCCGGATCCGGATCCAGGACCGCGAGTACGACGCCGCCGACATCGAACCACTCGACGCCGACCTCTCCAGCTACCTCGGGTGCCGGGCCCACCTCGAGTCCACGGTGCACGGGGACGACGCGTACGAGAGCTACTGGCCGGCGATCGACGGTGTCGCGCTGTCCGACGTGACGGTCGACTTCCCGGTCGCGCTCGGCACCGAGAAGGGGACGTTCGTCGACCTCGCCGCGCTGCACCTGGTGAGCACGTCGAGCATCCGTCACCTCGCCCGGCTCGCGCCCGCGAGCACGATCACGACCACCCGGTTCCGCCCGTCGATCGTGGTCGAGCTCGACGAGGACGTCGACGGGTTCGTCGAGAACTCCTGGGCGGAACGCACCGCTCGGGTCGGTGAGTCGCGCTGGCAGTTCGGCACCGCGGCGCCCCGGTGCGTGATGACGACCCTCGCGCAGCAGGGGCTCCCCGACGACCGAGGTGTGCTCCAGGCGCTCGCCGAACACAACCGCCTGGAGATGGCGGGGTTCGGCAACTTCGCCTGCCTCGGCGTGTACGCCGAGGTCGTCGAATCCGGCCGCGTCCGCGTGGGCGACGAGATCGTGTTCGACGCCTGAGCGCGGGAGGTCAGGCGGGGTACGAGAAGTTGATCGCTTCACCCAGGATCGGGAAGGCGTCGTCGGCCAGGAGGAACCTGGCGTCCAGTGCGTGGGCCTCGGCGACCAGGAACTGCATCAGGTAGCCGTCGCGCGCGCCGTAGTGCGCCCGGAGCTGGTCCGCGGTGAACGGGAAGGTGGTCCCGAACAGCGAACAGAGGCCGGGGCTGTTCCCGAACCCGGAGAACGTGGCGATGGGCGCATCGAGTTGGGGTGTACGGATTCCACCGAGCGCGTTGCCGTCGGCGTCGCGCGCCACGTTGCCCGTCGCGTCGAGGGTGATCCGGGGCGCCGTCGGCGGTACCCGGGACGACTTCAGCATCCATTGCCGGAGATCGCGCAGCGCAGTGTGGAACACGTAGTGCTGCGGACCCCGGTTCGCGGGCAGGGTGCATCCGAGGACGCTCGTCGCCACCGGCCCGATCATGTACTCGTCCGCGTGGGCGGTCCCCGCCACCTCCCACGTGCGCAGCATGGAGGTGTCGGGTTGGCGCGCCGGCGCGTAGCGGGGGATGTCGGTCTCGGATTCGAACACGAGCACCGGCGCTCGCAGATCGGTGCGGATGAACGTCGGGGTCGGCATCGTCGCGCCGGTACCGGTCGCCGAGAGTGCCGATGCACCCGCCGAACGGCTGTGGATGAGATACGCGTCGTAGAGCCGGGCACCCGGCGCGATCGCGTTCACGTAGGTGGTCATGCGCGACGCCGATTGCGACTCGCCGTCGGCGATGAGCCGGTGCGCGTCGAGTCCGGGCAACGGGTCGACCCCGCGGGGGTGGGTCAATGCCCGCGCGGCCTGCGAATAGATGTCGTACGAATACGCGTCGCCGGGGTGAACGAGCGATCCGTACCGCACCGGATCGAGCAGCTTCAGCCCGGCCACCGGGCCGTCGACGCCGATGAACTGCGCGGAGATCCCCACCCATGCGTAACCCTGGCGCATCAGTTCGATCCGCGAGTACTCCCAGTCGGGTGACGTGTCGAACTGCGCGGTGACGTTGAGCCACTCGACGATCACGGTGCCGTTGAAGCGGGCCGGGTCGCTCGGACGCCGGATGATCATCCGGGTCTTGTAGGGCGCGGTCGTGGACGGCGCCACGTTCCAATGGCCGTCGGAACCGAGGGTGCCGACCGCGTCGAACGCCTGCGCCGTGCCCGAGAAGAAGTACTCGTCCTGCACGTACCCGAACTGGGGCATTTCTGCGATCTGGGTGTTGATCGCGATCACCCCACCGCCACCGGTCACCGGCCCTGACACCGTCGGACGTGGGACGTGGATGCGCGGGGCGTCGGCGGGTCGCGCCGCGCCGGCGATCGTCGCGGTGACGGTGGTCCCGATCAGAGCGAGCGCGAGGGTGGTGGCCACCACCAGGGCGGTCAGCGGACGACGGAGTTCGTTCATCGGACCTCGGTTCATCGGAATCACCAGTCGTAGCCCGCGGCGTAGGTGAGGACCGCGATTCCGGTCTGACCGGCGTAGCTGGGGTGGAAGTAGTCGAGCGTCGAGACGTCGCTCAACGCGAACGGAGAGTCGAACACCGCGTTCTGGTCGAAGCGGCAGTTCGGGTACAGGCTGCAGACGGTGGCCAGCGCGGTGTTGTAGTCGATGACGCGCTGGCGGACCCGGGTGCGACGGTCGGCGTCGGCGGGAGCGGTCGACAGCGGGTTCGCCACCATCGACTGGCAGATGCCGAAGGTCGACCAGGCCGTCCGGGCCGCCGACGAATCCTTGCCAACCGACCACAGGCGGAAGAGGTCAGGCACGCTCGCGACGAAGATGTGCGCGTTCGGCAGCCCAGTGGTGAGCGTCGTCAGCGCCTGCTGGAACTGGCTCCGGTAGGCCGCCACCGACGTCATCTCCGCCTCGGTGTTCTTGCAGCCGTCGTTCCCGCCCATCTCGATGGTCACGTAGTCGACGCCCTGGCTCACGGCAGTTGCCGCCTGCCCGTTGAGGTTGCCCATGACCGTTCCGCTCACCGCGTCGTTGAAGGCGTGACCGGCGATGCCCGGGTTGGCCGCGAGGATGCGCGTGTACTGACTGTCGACACCGGTGTCGGATCCGGTCGACCACACGCTGGCGAGGCATTCACCGGGGAAGGAGCACGCGTTGTACGCCCGGCTGATGGAGTCGCCCAGCGCCGCCATCGAGTTCGGGACCGGCACGGTGGTGCCCGTGGCGTCGTCGTCGACGATGGTGCCCGTGGCCGCGGCCCGTTGGATGGTCACACCGGCCGGCAGCGTGGTGGCCGAGATCCCGAAACCCACCGTCTGGTCGCCCTCGCTCGTGGTGTCGGCCCACACCGGGAGCGTCACCGTCTTCTGGATCGGCGTCACACCGGCCGGGGTCAGTGCGAACTTGACCGTGCCGTGTTGCGCGCCGCCGAAGTCGCCGCCGCCGGCGGCAGTCGAGCTGAACGACGCCGACCCGGGGGTGACCGTGTAGCTCAGGGTCACGGGGCTCGTCGACGGGGCCGACAGCGTCACGGGGAACGCGAGCCGGCGCGTCTTGCCCAGGTCACCTTCGGTCACGGACGGGTCGCCGACCCCGACCCGTACGCCGGTTCCGCCATCGTCGTCGATGATCGTGCCGAACGCCGCGGGGCGCCGGAGTCGGGCCGGGCCGCTGAGTGCCGAGAGCGTCGCCCGAAGGGTCTCGTTGCCCTCGACCGCAGTGTCGCCCAGGACCTTCACCGCAACGTTTTTGGTGATCGGGGTCCCGTTCGTTCCCGCCTTGAACACGAGCGTCGAGGGCAGGGCACCCTTGTCGAGGAAGTCCACTCCGACACCCGCGGTCTTCGCGCCCGTCGCGGTGAGGTTCTGCAACCGCACCTTCATCGAGACCGTGGTCGGGGCCGGTCGGGACAACGTGACGGGGAACACCAGCGTGCGGCTCCCGCTGTCGCCCTCGACGATCGATGCATCGCCGATCGACACGCAGGCCGTGGTGCAGCCCGCCAGGGTGGCGCCGGCCGGTCCGGTGGTCGCGACGGCGAGTCCACCGACCGCCGATGCCGTCAGTGCGAGCACGGCCACCGACCGCCGCATTCCGTGTCGACGCGTCACGCGTGATCCCCCCAGATTCGCCACCCGACTCCCGAGGCCGCACCTTACTGCGACAACCGGACAAACCGTCCGGATACCCGCCGGGTTCAGATCCAGTCGTGGCGCTTGAACTGCGCCCAGAGCACGACCACCAACGCCACCATCAGCCCGACCGACGTGTAGTACCCCCAGTGGCGGGCGAAACCGGGATACGGGACGTTCATGCCGTAGAAGCCGGTGATGAGCGTGGGCACCGCAATCACCGCAGCCCAACTCGTGACCTTCTTCATGATCTGGTTCTGGCGGAAGTCGCGCAGGCTGAGGTTGGTCTCCACGATGGTCGAGACGAGATCGCGCAAGGCGTCGGTCGACTCGGCCACGCGCAGCACGTGGTCGTACACGTCCTGGAAGTAGGGGTACAACGCCTCGCCGACGACATCGTGGTCGCGTCGCATCAAGCCGCTGATCGCCTCCCGCATCGGGACGACCAGCCGGTGGAACTTCACCAGCGCCCGGCGCATCTCGAACCACTCGCGTTGGTGGTTGGGGTCGAGCGGGACGTCGGCAAAGAGGCCCTCACTCACTTCGTCGTAGTAGTCGTCGAAGACCTGCGTGGCGTCGAAGTAACCGTCGACGACGCTGTCGAGCAGGCCGTAGAGGAGGAACCCGGTTCCGCACTTCACCAGCTCGACCGAGCGGTCCCAGCGGGCCACGACCGGAGCCATGTCGAACCCCTCGTCCTTGCGCACCGTGATGAGCCAGCGCGGCCCGACGAAGGCGTCGACCTCGGTCGCCGCGAGTTCCCCTGCATCGACGTCCACCCGGACCGCGTGACACGACAGGAACAGGTGGCTGTCGTAATAGTCGACCTTCGGTCGTTGGTGCTCGCTGAGCGCATCCTCGACTGCGAGTTCGTGCAGTTGGAGTTCGGCCGCGAGTTCGTCGAGCTTCACCTTGTCGGGTGCGCAGAGATCGACCCAGACGAGGGTCTCCGGATCGGCGAGGAGGTCCGACACCTTGGCGAGTGGGAATCCTTCTTCGATCACCGCGCCGTCACGCCATGCCCTGGTACCGGGGGTGCCCATCGGCCGAGTCTTACCCGTGGTCAGTGTCGGGAGGCGGACTGGCTCGTGGTGATCGGCGCGTGCTCCCGCGCCGTCGCCAGCAGGCGCTGGTTGGCGACGGCGGCGGCGACGGGATCGGCCGGCGGGAGTGCGAAGCCCGTGTAGAGCACCCGCCGTTCCCTTTCGGTCGGCGGCTGCGCCATGTGCATCGTGCAACTCAGGTGCAGCGTCACATCGCCGGTCTCGGTGGCGAGCGCCACGTCGGGCAGACCGAGCGTGGTCGGGTCGAGGAGCGACGGCCAGACGAGCGCCCGGTGCGAACCCGCGATCACCCGCACTTGTCCCGACGTGGGACCCGCGCCCGTCACCGAGATGCCCACGGTGAGCCCGCAGCACTGGTAGCTGTGCCGGCCGAGGCTGCAGTCCTTGTGCCACGGAATGTCGGAGATGCCTTCGGTGACCCCGAGGGGCTTGAACAGTGCCTCGACATGGTTCGGGCTGCGCCACGCGCTGCTGTGTCCACATCCGGGAATGGACGCCAACGACTCGTAGGTCGTCCCGGCCAGGAGGTCGGCGGTGGTCGGGGAGTGCTCGTCGAAGTGCTGCATCCGCACCACTCGCCGCGTGCCGTCACCCAAGGTCGCCCACCAGCTGTTGCCGTCGTCGGGCCGGTAGGTCGGTGCGGCCGTGTCCATGTCGGCACTGATCCGTTCCATGTCCGCCGGGTCGAAGACTTCGCGGAGATGCAGGTAGCCGTTGGTCTCCAGGAACGCGCGCATGGCGGCGATCGGGTCGTGCAGTGAGAACGAACGAGTGAGGTCGTCGTCGACGGTCACGTCACCCGGTGCGTACACGGTCCGGCCGTCGAGCAGTGCCCGCCAGACCAGCCACCAGTCCATGACCCGAGCGATCCGCTGACGTTCGAGCACCAACGCGCCCGAGGTCATGAGCCCCACGGGAGTCACCTGGTCGGTGACGATGTCGGCGAGTTGACCCTCGGTGAGATCCCAGGTCTCCACCGCTTCGGGTGTCGTCGCCGACGCGCGGGCGACCCGCACGGTGGTGTCGCGCCAGACCATCCAGGTGACGTCCCCGACGCGGATCGCCAGCGGGCGCAGGTCGAGCCGCCCGGTGGACGCGACGATGTCGGTCTCGGTGAGGAAGCGGGCGGGGAGGTACTCGTCGAAGAACTCCGTCGCGGTGACGGTCTGCGGATCGTCGTCGCGCCGGATGCGCAGGTCGACGCTCATGCGATGAGCTCCAGCGCCTGGTAGAGGAGGTACACGGTCATGAGATGGAGATTGTTACCCACATCGACCGGTGCGAGCCCGGCGAACGCGCGCGCGTGGGTGCCCTCGAGGATCAGGCCGAGTCGGTAGCAGGCGAGCACCCGGTACCACGTGAGATGAGTGAGGTCGCGGTCGGTGCGGGCGGCGTAGTACTCGATGATCTCGCCGGGCCCGGGCAGGCCGGGCGCGTTCACCCCGATCGGCGTCAGCGCGCCGTCGCGCATCGGCCAGGTGGCGAGGAGGTGACCGAGGTCGAGGAGGGGATCGCCGATCGTGGCGAGTTCCCAGTCGACGATGGCCGCCAGCGCGCCCGCGTCGGGTCGGATCAGCACGTTGGCGAAGTGGTAGTCGCCGTGCATCAGCCCGCGGACCACATCGGGAGGTCGGTGCGCGTCGAGCCAGCGGCCGACCTCGTCAACCCCGGGGATGTCGGGGCCCGGATAGCCGTCGAGTTCGCGGTAGCTGTCGAGTTGCGACCGCCACCGCCCCACCTGCCGCTCGGCCCAGCCGTCGAACTTGCCGAGGTCCGCGATCCCGGTGGCGTCCACGTCGACCTGGGCCAGCGCGAGCAGGCCGTCGGCCATCCCGAATCCCATCGCCCGCTGGAGCGCCGCATCGGACGCGTGGGGCTCGGGGAGACCGAGGGTGGCGTTGAATCCCGCGACCGGCTCCATCAGATAGAACGCCGCGCCCAGCGGGTCGAGTTCTGCACACGACGCGATGAGGGCCGGGTGGGGGACGTCGGTCCCGGCGAGCGCGGCGAGCACTCGCGCCTCGCGCCGCATCGCCTCGTCGCTGTTCGCCCGCTTGTGCGGTGGCGGGCGGCGCAGGACGAACTCGCGATCACCGCGCGTGAACCGGAGCAACACGTTCTGGGTGCCGCCGCTGATCGGTTCGACGTTCACCACGGGACCGGACTGGAGCCCCTGGTCGTCCATCCAACGGGCCAGGACTCCCAGGTCCACCAGATCGCTCACCTCGGCCACCGTCGTCAGTCCCGGCCGTGGTCAGTCGAGGGCGGAATAGCCGACGCCGGTGAGCGATTCGGAGACGGTCCACAGTCGCTGCGCGGCCTCGACGTCGTGCGAGCGTTTCGTCGAACCGACCAGCTTCGGGTAACCGCGCTGTTCCATGAACCCGTCGGGCCCGTAGTACTGACCACCCTCCACCGCAGGATCGACCGCGGCTCGGAGCGTGGGGAGCGCACCCATCGCCGCGGGCTGCATGACGAACTGGCTGACTGGGCGCGCCATGTTCATGAGTCGACCCAGGACCCCACTCGGCTCGTGGCCGAGGTTGGTGTCCGAGCCACCGGGATGTGACGCCACCGCGATCGTCGAGGCGCCGTGGGCCGCGAGCTTTCGCTGCAGCTCGTAGGTGAAGAGCAGGTTCGCGAGCTTGCTCTGGAAGTACGCCTGCCACGGCCCGTAGTGCCGCTCGCTCTGCAGGTCGTCGAAATCGATCTTTCCCGGCTTGTGGCCCACGGAACTCACGGCCACCACCCGCGAGCCCTCGGTGGCGAGGAGGCGGTCGAGCAGGCGTCCGGTGAGCGCGTACGCCGCGAGGTGGTTCACCCCGAGCTGCATCTCGAATCCCTGGGCCGTGGTCTGGTGGGGGATCGCCATGAGACCCGCGTTGTTCACCAGCACGTCCAAACGGTCGTGACCGGCCCGGAACGTGGCGGCCGCGGTGGCGACCGAATCGAGGTCGCCCAGGTCGACGTCGAGGATCTCCAGCGACGAGTTCGCCGTGGCCGACGCGATCGCGTCGCGCGCGGCCTCGGCCTTCGCCCGGTTGCGGCACGCGAGTACCACGTGCGCGCCGTGTTGTGCGCAGGCGCGTGCGACCTCGAACCCGAGTCCGCTGTTGGCCCCGGTGATCAGGATCACGCGACCGGTCAGGTCCGGGATGTCACCTTCGCTCCAACGATCACTCATCGCCGGACCCTACCGCCGTCGTCGCCGGTGCCCCCGGGCGGCGGCCGCTCGGAATATCGGGTGCCAGGCGTGACTTGTCCCTCCAGCGGGTACCGGGCCGGTCGCTAGCGTGCCCGATCCACCCAACCCCGATCCGCCCAACCCCGACGCACCCGACGACGAGAGGTCGACGATGCCATCGCAGTACGACGTGGAGTTCTTCTGGGACCCGGTGTGCCCGTGGGCGTGGCTCACGTCGCGGTGGATCGCCGAGGTCGCGAGCCAGCGGAACCTCACGGTCGATTGGCGGTTCATCAGCCTCCGCCTCGTGAACGCGAGCAAGTCGTACGAGACCGACTTCCCGGAGCGATACATCGCCGGGCACGGATCGGGTCTCAAGCTGCTCCGGGTCGCGGCGAAGCTCCGGGCCGACGGCAAGCGGGACGAGATCGGCGCGCTGTACACCCAGGTCGGCGGCGACATCCACGTCCACCGCCGGCGCGACGAGATCGTCGACCACTTCGAGGCGGGATTCCCCGACTACCTCCGCTCGATCGGCCTGAGCGACGAGTACGTCGCCGCCGCCAACGACGAGCGGTTCGACGCCGAGATCCAGGCCGACACCGACGAGGCGCTGTCCCGCACCGGCAAGGACGTCGGGACCCCGATCATCAGCTTCACGCGCGACGGCGAGATGCAGTCGTTCTTCGGGCCCGTGATCAGCAGCGTGCCGCGCGGCGCCGACGCCACCCGCCTGTGGGACGCGCTCTGGGAGGTGGTGACGTTCCCCGGGTTCGCCGAGGTGAAGCGCTCGCTTCGGGAACGACCCAACCTCGCCGACTCCCTCGGCTGACTCCTCGGTCCTTCGCTCGCCCTCCTGAACGTCATGCCCGGCGTGGGTTCGCTCCCGCGCTGCTCGCCTCTGCAGGCTCGGGAGCGGGTGACGTTCGAGTCGGCGCTCGAGCATCACACCGCAGCTAAGCGGGCGCGAGCAACTTGGTGCGGAAGAGGTCGAGGACCTGGTCGAGCGCCTGACGGGTCGGCTCGCCCGGCGCGTCGACGAGATCACCGGTGAGCACCGAGTGGTGCTTGGATTGGTCGCTGTCGGGATGGCCGTCGGCCTGATCCAGTTCCACGCCGACGAAGCCGTCGCCGAGCCGTTCCCGGAGGAAGTCGAACCGTTCACCGGACACGAACGGGTCGCCGTGGAACCGCAGGCCCAAAACCTGGAGCCCCTCACGGTCGCACCGACCCTTGACGATTGCGAGGTCGGCATCGCTGGTGTCGATCGCCCGGCGACGCGACTTCGTGATCATGAGGGGCAGCGACGGTTGCGAGAGCACGGGGGCGAGGACGAGGTCGTCGACGGCCATCGCGAGCGCGAATCCGCCCGTGAAGCACATGCCGACCACTCCGACGCCCGGACCGCCGGCGCGCTCGTGCTCCTGGTGCGCCAATGCCCGCAGCCAGCCGACGATCGGCGACGAACTCCCGAGCGCGAAGGCGGTGAACTCCCGGCTGATGCAGACCTGCGCGAACGTCTTGGTCACGTAGCCGGCCATCGAGGCCTTCGACCCGGCGAACGGATCCCGGCCCGCCGTGCCGAACAGGTCGGGCAGCACCGCGGTGAGCCCCATCGCGACGAGTCGGTCGGCGAAGCCCAACACGTACGGCGAGATCCCGGGCATCTCGGTGATCACGACCACCACCGGACCCGCGCCCTTGCGGTAGATGTCGTGGGTCGTCCCGCCGTTCGAGAACGAATACCGCTCGAACGTGGCGAGGTCGCCCTCGGGGGCGCGGGTGTCGGACGCGGGCATCGTGGTGCTCCTCAGGGTGCGGGGAATCGGTGATTCTGGCCGATCACCCGGCGAACGTGTCGGGAGCCATCCAAATCGGCTCCCGTTTGGCCGCGAACGCGGCGGGCCCTTCGCTCTGGTCCGGGTGACCCCACATCCCGACGAGTTCCCGCGCCCCCGCCCGGCAGGCGTCGGTGAGGCCGAGTTCGAGCGCGCCCCACAGCGCACGCTTGGTGGCGGCGAGCGCGGCCGGCGAGTTCCGGGCGATCGTGGCCGCGATCTCCTGGGCGCGGGCGCGGAGGAGATCCGGCTGGACCACCTCCGAGAGGATCCCGAGCTCCATGGCGCGCGCGGCGTCGATCCGCTCGTACCGACCGACGAGCGCCATCCGGGTGATTGCTTCCATCGGCGACTGCTTGGCGAGCGCGATCGTCTCCAACGCCGAGACCTGACCGATCGACACGTGGGGGTCGAGGAACGTGGCCGTCGTGGCCGCGATCACGATGTCGGCGTCGGCGACGAAATGCAGCCCTCCGCCGGCGCACACGCCGTTGACGGCCGCGAGCACCGGCTTGGCCACCTGGTTGTGCCATGCGGTGAGCCGCAACGTGCTGTCACGCGTCCGGCGCGACTGTTCCCGCAGCGCATCGGGATCGCGTGCGAGCTGGCCGACGTCGAGGCCGGTCTGGAAGGCGCGGCCGTTCCCGGTGTTCACGATCACCCGCACCTCGGGATCGGCGTCGAGTTCCCGCCAGGCCCGCTCGAGTTCGCCGAGCATCGTCGCGTCCATCGCGTTGCCGGCATCCGGACGGTCGAAGACGAGCCAGCCGACCGGACCGCTCCGGTGGACGTCGAGCGTTTGGTACCCCGTGTACTCGCGCATGCTCGTCAGTCGGCGGTCACGATGGCGAAGCTCGCGTCGAACGTGTCGAGCCACGAGAGGAACCGGTCCAGCTCCTCGGCGGCGCCGTCGATGCGGAGATCCTCGGGGCCGAGGTCGGTCGGGGCGACCAATCCACTCGCGAGGCGGGCGAGCCCGAGGTGCGACACCGCCAGCTCCACGGCCGCGCCCGCAACGTGGCGACCGGGCGTGAAGTGCAGCGCGCCGTGCACCACACCGATCGCACCCCGCTCGCCGTCATCGGTCACGGTCAGGTTGATCGTCACCTCGTCCGTGCCGACCCGGTCGCCGTTCAGTCGCACCCCCATCAGGTCGACGAGCATCTCGGTGGTCATCGCGCGCAACACGTCGAGACTCGACGCCAAGGACCCGCCCAGATGTGCCGCGCCGTGGCGCAGCTCGTGGGCACCGGTGAGGTAGAAGTCGCGCCACGGTCCCGATTCGGCGCGGTAGCCGAGCTGTTCCAACACGTCGGCCTGGAGGAGTTGGGCTTCGCGGTGGTCGGGTTCGGCGAACACCACGTGGTTCAAGACCTCGGCCGCCCACCGGTACTCGCCGGCGGCGATCGATCCCTTCGCCTTCTCGATCACCGCGTCGGCGCCGCCCATGAACTCCACGTACTTCACTGCGACCTCGACGGGTGGGAGCCCGTGCAGGTGTGCGGGGTTGGCGTCGAACCAGCCGAGATAGCGCTGGTAGACGGCCTTCGCGTTGTGGCTCAACGTGCCGTAGTAGCCCCGGACGTGGAACCGGTCGTCCATGCCGGGCGGAGGACGCAGGGTCTCGGCGATCTCGAGTGGCGTATCACCGTGGTTGGCGCGCCGCATCGTCTGGTCGTGGATCCACCGGTACGCATCGCGTTGCTCGGCCATGAACCTGCGCACCGACTCGGGACCGAACCGCGGCCAGTGGTGACTCATGAAAACGATGTCGGTCTCATCCGCGAACAGGTCGATCGACTCGTGGATGTACTTGCTCCACGCGAGCGCGTCCCGGATCTGCGCGCCGCGTGGCGTGTACACGTTGTGCAGCGTCGAACTGCAGTTCTCCGCCATACACAGCATGCGCCGGTCGGGCAGGAAGATGTTCATCTCCGCCGGTGCCTCGGTGTCGGGGGTGTACTGGAAGCGCAACCGCACCCCGTCGACGGTCATCTCCTCGCCGGTCGCGGTGATCTCGACGGTCGGCGCGATGAGCCCACTCGTCCCGATGAGCGGGATCGCCTTGCCCAGGCCGCAGTCGACGTGCCCGAGCGGATCACCCGGCAGCAGGCGGCCGTACATGTAGCTCGCCCGCCGCAGCATGGCCGGCCCCGCGACGACGTTCTCCTTGATCGCGGCCTCGAGGAACCCGACAGGCGCGATCACCTGCACCCGACCCTCGGTCACGTCGGCGTCGGTGATCACGCCGCGCACCCCGCCGAAATGGTCGATGTGGCTGTGCGTGTAGATCACCGCGTGGACCGGACGCGCCGGCAGGTGCGCGTGCAGCAGTTCGAGCGCGAACGCAGCGGTCTCCGACGCGGTGAGCGGGTCGATCACGATCCAGCCGGTGTCACCCGCGATGAACGTGACGTTGGAGAGGTCGACGCCGCGGACCTGGTACACGCCGTCACCGACCTCGAACAGGCCGTGGATCGCATTGAGTTGCGCTTGGCGCCACAGGCTCGGGTTCACCGAGGCGGGCGCGTCGCCGGTGATGAACTCCCAGTCGGCCGGGTCCCAGACCGCGTGGCCGAACGTCGGATGGACGACCGGCCCCGGCAGCGGGGCGATCCGCCCGCGCGTCGCGTCGGCGAAGTCGTCGGTGGTCCTGGGCAAGGTCGCGGCGACGGCCCCGTTCGCCTCGGCGGTGACGGCGCTCGCCGGCTTGCGGTCGGTCGTGCTCATCGTGATCCTCCGGGCCCGTTGGACGTCTTCGATCGCCTCGCTCGCTGGCTCGTCCGGATCGGAGCCGAGTTTGCGTTCCGCTCGCTTGGCAGCCGGCAACCTACCGCTGCGTCTCGCCGCCCGGCGCGTCGAGTGGGTCGTCGGCGTCGTGGATCGGTGACCAGTGGCCGAGCAGTGCCGCCGCTGCGGCCAGGTAGAGGCGCAGTGCTTCGGGATCGGCGGCCGCCTGGTCGAGACACGCGAGCACGTACTTCACGACGTGGGCGTCGCGATTCGCGGAGGCCCGGGTGGCCAGGTCACTCCGAAGTCCGGCGATCGCGTCGTCCGGCGCGTTCCACACCCAGCCCGCCGCCGCCTCGCGGCCGGCGGCGATCGCGTCGGGGAACGTCCCGCCGGGGTGGTCGAAAGCGACCTCGCGGGGGAGCGGGCCCGTCGCCAGTGCCGCGAGTATCCCCACCACGTAGGTGCCGGCGACGTCGATCCCGAGTTGGGGGTCGAGACTCCCGCGCGCAACCGCGAGGGCGGCTTGGCTCATCGTGAGGGCGTGGGTCCATCCGTACGGCACGTGCTCTTCGGTCCCGACGAGCATGGCGCGCGCCGCGGCCCGCAGGAGCACGCGCTCGGCGTCGTCGATCCCGATGCCGTCGAGACCCGTCCCGAGCAGGTCGGCCGCCACCCCCGCGTGGTCGACCTGGTGCATCACCGGATAGATGAACGTGCTCCCCGGGACGCCCATCACCGGCACGCGGGCCATCACCTCGGCCAGCGCCCCCGCAGAACCTGCGCCGGCGGTCGACCGGTCCGCGATCCAGTCGAGCCGAAGCTCCGGGTACCGCGCGAGTTCGCGGACCAGCGGCCGGATCAGCCCGAGGGTCGCCTCGCCGCGCGGCGCCACCCGCGGGTACAGGTACAGGAAGATCGACGCGTGACCCGCAGCCGCGAGTGACGGCAACACGGCGGCGCCGAGGAGGGGCGTCAACTCGTGCGGCCGCGCGGAGGCCGCGAAGCTGCGAGCCCACCGGTCGGCGGCGGCGAGGTCGGCGGCGATCAGCGCGGTGACGATCCCGGCCGCGCTGGTCGATGCATCGGCAGTCACCGGGAGCGGCTCGTCATTCAGGTCGGCCGCGGGCTCGGCCTCGTACTCCGCGAGCACCGCCACCATGCGGAGCCGCGCGAGTTGACGCCCCTCGGTCCGCACCCAGGGGAGGAGCGCGGCGCGGGCGAGCAACTCGAGTGGTGCATGCAGGACGAACGAGTTCGCCGGCTCCTCGCGGGGGACCTGCAGCCGCTCGCCGATGGCGTGGAGCAGGTCGGCGTCGGAGCGAGCGGTCCCGCCGAGGGATTCGTAGAGGTCGGACGGAGCGGTCATACGGGGCGCGACGGTCGACATGCGGCTACGGTAGAACCTGAAGTCAACTTCATGTCAAGGATCCGTTGAGGAGGAACGCGTGACCTACGGCCAGCACCAACTCCCGAGCCGGAGCGCAGCGGAGGCGAGCAGTCGCGGAACGAGCCCCACGAGGGCACGACAAGTAGGAGGGCGAGTGGAGCGACCAACAGGGCGCGTAGCGAGCCCCACGACGGCATGACAATCAGGAGTGCGAGCGGAGCGACCGAAATTTTGAGCATCGGCGAGGTTGCGGATCGGACCGGAATCGCGACCTCGGCATTGCGGTACTACGAGCGCGAGGGCCTGATCACGTCGACCCGGACCGACGGCGCACAGCGGCGATACGACCGGGACGTGTTGCGCCGGCTCGCGTTCATCCGGGTGGCCCAGACGGTCGGCCTCGGCCTCGACGAGATCCGAGCTGCGCTGGCCACGCTTCCGGAGGAGCGCACCCCGACCAAGGCCGACTGGGACCGCATCGCGCGGGCCTGGCGTCCTCGCCTCGACGAGCAGATCGCGTCCCTCGTCCGGCTACGCGACCAGCTCGGCGACTGCATCGGCTGCGGCTGCCTGTCGCTGCGCGCCTGCGCGCTGTACAACCCCGAGGACCGCGCGTCGCGGCTCGGTTCGGGGCCGCGCTTCCTCCTCGGCGATCTCCCCACGGACGTCGGGCCGGCCTGACAGACTCGGCGCGATGGCACCCCGAATCGATCTCACCTACGACGGGCCGATCGCGACGATCACCAATCAGAACCCGGACGCGCACAACGCGTTCGACGACGCGATGGACCTTCAACTCTTCGACGCGCTGGCCGAGTTGAAGACCCGCCCCGATGTCCGGGCGATCATCTGGCGGGGTGAGGGCAAGTCGTTCTCGTCCGGCCGGGACGTCTCGTCCATCGGCAACAACCGGAGCGAGCTCAGCCACCACGAGCTGATGCGGCGCGGCCACCGCGGCATCCAGCAGGTCTGGGACCTCGACGCGCCGATCATCGTGGCCCACAAGGGCTGGACGATGGGAGGCTCGTTCCAACGGGCGATGCTGTGCGACATCCGCATCGCCGCCGAGGGCGCGCGGTTCCGGCTCCCCGAGCTCACCTACGGCGTGATCCCGGACACCGGTGGGATGGGCGCGCTGTTCCAGATGGTGGGCCACGGCCTGACGAGCGACCTCGTCCTCACCGGCCGGATCCTGCCGGCCGAGGAGGCGCTGACCCACGGCATCATCTCGCGCATCGTGCCGCTCGACGATCTCGACTCGACCGCACGCGAGATTGCCGAGCAGATCGCCGGCCAACCCGCGGTCTCGGTCAAGATGGCGCGGTCCATCATCCGCAACCTGGCCCTGCCGGAGCTGCGCACCTCGATGGACCAGGAGATGATCGGCCAGACGTACATCAGTCGCAGTGACGACATGGCCGAGTTCCGCGCCGCACGGGCCGAGGACCGGCCGCCGCACTACACGGGAAGCTGAACCGGGGCGAGAGGAAACGATGTCCGACGATCTGCAAGGTCTGCCGTACCCACCCGCGGTCGGGGCGAGTGCCCTGCCTGCCGACACCTACCGCGGAGTTCCCGTCGTCGTGACCGGGGCCGGGACCGGCCTCGGCAAGGCCATCGCGAGCGAGTTCGCCCGCCTCGGCGCGAGCATCGTGATCGCGTCCCGGAAACCGGAACACCTCGCGGCCGGTCAGGAGGCCATCGAAGCGATCGGCGCGCCGGTGCTCACCGTGGAGTGCGACATCCGGGATGCGGACTCGATCGCCACGATGTTCGACGCGGCCGGTGGCGCCTTCGGGCTCCCGCAGGTCCTGGTGAACAACGCGGCGGCGAACTTCCCCGTGCCCGCCGAGGACATGTCGCCCAACGCGTGGCGCACCGTGGTCGATATCACGCTCACCGGCACCTACCTCTGCAGCCGCGAGTTCGCGCGTCGTCATCTCGACGCCCGGACCCCGGGTTCGATCATCAACGTCGGCGCGTCGTACGCGTGGACCGGTGGTCCGGGATTCGCGCACTCCGCCGCGGCCAAGGCCGGGGTGAAGAACCTCACCGAGACCCTCGCGGTGGAGTGGGGGCCGTACGGGATCCAGGTGAACGGACTCGTCCCCGGACTCTTCCCGCACGCCGACATGACGGCCGACATCCAGTCGAACCTGGAACGCACGCACGACAAGGACCCGTGCCAGCCGGCGTTGCGGGTGGGTCAGGTGCAGGAACTCGGGTGGGCCGCCACGTTCCTCGCATCGCCGTACGCGCGGTTCGTCTCCGGCCACACCCTCGTGGTCGACGGCGCCAACTGGCAACGTCGCTCGTTGACGAACCCGACCGTGGTCAGCGTGCGCGACCAGATGGGTCGCGGTCCGTTCTCCCTCGACGGCTGACGCGTCAGGCCGAACGCGTCAGGGGCGCCGGCCCATCGCGTCGAGCAGTCGCGTCTGCAGCGGCGCGTCCTCGGCCACGGTGCCACTCGGACCCTCACCGAAGACGCCGATCGTGCCGATGATGGGAACCATCGGCTGGATCGCGTCCCAGACGTGGCTCACCAACTCATCGGGCAAGGTCTCGTCCGCACCGATCGCGCGGGCGAGGTCCCACGCGTGGAGCGTGTAGTCGCCGATCCGGAATCCGAGGAGCACGGTGCCCGGGAAGTCGCCCGCCGGGTGCGCGCAGGTGCGCTCCATGGCGCCGTCCTGGGCGAAGGCGCGGGCCTGCGCGTCGGCCAACTCGCCGAACGTGGCGCCGACGTCGTCGGGGAACGCTTCCGCGGCGAGGATCGCGACGGCATCCTCGCGGGAGCAACCGTCGATCAGGGCGGCGGCCATCCGCACCCCGGCGAGGACGTGCACCACGAGATCGCGCACGTTCCATTCGACGCACGGCGTCGCCCGGTCCCAGTCACCCGGACCGACCACGCGCAGCCGTCGTTCGAACTCGTTGCGCGCAACGCCCAGAGCAGTGAGCTGATCCATGGACCAAACCCTACGCGTGACGCCTGCGAAGACCGCGGCAACCGCGCCACGCGGCGCGGTCCCCGCGGACCGACTATTCCTTGACCCGCTGCATCTCGTTGCGGTCGGTGTGGGCCATCGAGTCGCCGCCGAGCTTCGCCATCTTCAAGGTGGTGGTCTCCTCGTAGGAGAACGAGTCGGGACCGGTGACCGTGATCGTGCACTCGTACTTCGTGGTGCTCGCGTTCTCGGCGAGGTACTTGTTCTCGAGCACGCCGTAGGTCGTCGAGCCGAGTTCGGCCGTCATCGTGAACGACGTCGCGTCGGCGGTTGCGGTGCCACCGGCGATAACGACCGTTGCGCGCGGCACCATGAAGCACCGCATCACCTGGCCGGCGGCCGCATCCCACATCCAGTAGCCGATCTCGGTGTGGAAGGGATCGGGCTCGTCGTTGCGCCAGCACGCCATGCGGTAGTCGAGGCCGAAGAGTTGCTGGCTGCCGTTGTCGACCGGACCGAAGGGGTTGAAGGTGATCTTCTCTCGGTACACGGTGTCGCCATTCGCGCCGTCGGCGTTGTGGTACGAGACGTCGAGGCCCTTCGTCCCTTCCCAGCTGCCGGCGAGGGCGGCGAGAGGTCCGAGTTCGGCGGGGGTCGGTACAGGCATCAGTTTCGCTCCGTTGCTTTCCGGGATGGTCGGTCGAAACCGAATCTAGGCCGTGCGGCGGCGAAACGTCGGCAAGGTCAGCTTTTCGCGGCTTCCGCGGCCTTGAGTTCGCGGCGCAGGATCTTCCCGCTCGGGTTCTTCGGGATGGCGTCGATGAACTCGACCTCCCGCACCTTCTTGTACGGCGCCACCACGGCGGTGACGTGGGCCATCACGGCGGCCGCGTCGAGCTCGCATCCCGCTCGGCGCACGACGAACGCCTTCGGGAACTCACCGTCGGCCGTGCCACAGTCCTTCGGGATCACCGCGACGTCGGCGACGTCGGGGTGCTCCAGGATGAGCGCCTCCAACTCGGCCGGCGCGATCTGGTACCCCTTGTACTTGATCATCTCCTTGGCCCGGTCGTGGATGGTCACGTAGCCTTCGGCGTCGACCGAGACGATGTCACCGGTCCGCAGCCAACGGCCCTCGGCGTCCTCGTGGATCGTCTCGGCGGTGGCATCGGGGCGGCCGTAGTAGCCCTGCATCACCTGCGGGCCCTGCACGAGCAGTTCGCCGATCTCGCCGTGCGTGAGTGTCTCGCCGGTGTCGAGGTCGACCACCTTCTGGCGCGTGTCGGCGACCGGCGGCCCGACCGTGCCCTCCTTCAGCCGTCCCAGCAGCGAGATGTGGGTGACCGGGCTGGCCTCGGTCATCCCATAGCCCTGCACCACCGTCACACCGAAGCGCTCGGTGACCCGCCGCGCGACGTCGAGCGGCAGCGGCGCGGCGCCCGAGTTGATGTACAGCACGCTCGAGAGGTCGGCGTCGGCGTCGGCATTGGCCAGGGCGAGCAGCGCCGGCGGCACCATCATGAGCAGCGTCGCCCGGTGCTCCTCTACGAGCGCAAGAAACCGTGCCGGGTCGAAGGCCGGCATCGTGATCTGGGTCGCACCGGCGGCGAGTCCGGGCAACAGGAGGACGGCCATCCCGTAGATGTGGAAGAACGGCAGGAAGTCGATCATTACCGAGTAACCGTCGATCAGTCCGGACCCGAGGGTCTGGCGCACGTTGCTCGTGAGGTTGTGATGGGAGAGCATCACGCCCTTGGGCGCCCCGGTGGTGCCCGACGAATAGGGCAGCACCGCGAGATGCGTGAACGGGTCGAACTCGACCGGCAGCACGTCGCCCGCGGCGTTGGCCGCGAGGTCCCACACGTCGTCGGTGAGATGGAAGTTCGCACGGTCACCCCACACCGCGCGTACCGGCGCCGCGGTGGCCTCGACCGCGAACACCGATGTGGGCGTCGAGTCGGCGAACTGCTCCGCGATCTCGCGCTCGGTGTAGAGCGGGTTCAGCGTGGTGACGGTGCCGCCCGCGAAGAGCGTCCCGAGGAACGCGATCGCCCACTCGGGGGAGTTGGTGGCCACGATCCCGACCCGGTCGCCGACGCCCACCCCTTCGTCCTGCAGCACGCGGCCCAGCCGGCGGGCCGCGGTCACCACCTCGGCGAACGTGGCGGTCGCGCCGGTGACCCCGTCGATCAACGCCACCTTGTTCGGGTGCCGGCGGGCCGCGGCCTCGACGTCGTCGGTCACCGGGTGCACCGGGTACGGCGCCAGCGACATCCGCGGCGAATGCTGGATCAAATGGCTGCTCATGGCCGGAGTCTGACACCTCCGGCTTTGCGCCATGATGCGGCGTGCAGATGGCCAGCCTCGTCACGCCCGCGCCCCCGCTCGCCGACACCCGGTTGCCGTGGGACGACGAGGTGGCCGACCCGGTCGCGGCGATCGCCGCCGCCCGCGCCGAACTCGGCGACACCTTCGTCATCGAGGGCGCACGCTCGCCGTTCCTGTTCCTGTTCTCAGCCGTCGGCGTCCAGAGCTTCTACGCGGCGGCCGAATCCGACGCGAGCAAGGGCATCGCCGACTGGCAGATGCTCCGGCGCAAGCTCCCACCCGAACTGTTCCGCGACCGGCGCACCTTCCCCCACGACCTCTTCGCCCGCGACGACGTCGTGCAGTACCTCGATGTCGTGCGCGCCGCGATCGACACCGCGTGTGCGGAACTGGGGACCTCCGGCACCGTCGACGCGTTCGACTTCACCCGGCGCCTCGGGCACCGGATCGGCCTCGCCACCTGGGCCGGGCCGTGTGGGACCTCGGCACGGTTCGACGAGCTGGTGACGGCGCTCGACGCGCTCGACGGTGCCGCCGCGTTCGTCGATCCAGGGGCGATGGCCGAGGTGGCCGCGAACGACTACGCGGCGGAGCGGGCCGCGATGGCCGCGGCCGAATCGATCATCGCGACCGCCGTCGCCACCCGCGACGCCGATCCCGCGCCGCCGGCGGACCACTTCCAACGCATCATCACCACCTGGGACGACGCGCCGGACGCAGAGCGCACCCGGGGCATCGCGCGCGACGTGATCCTGGTACACCTCGGCTCCATGTCCAACCTCTTCTCCGCGCTCGGTTGGTTGCTCATCGACGTCATCCAGCGTCCCGATCTCGCCCGCGCGGTTCGCGGCGGCGATACCGCCCTGGCCGAGCGCTGCGCGCTCGAATCCACGCGCATCGCGCAACGGTCGATCATGTTGCGGGCCGTGCTGACGCCCATGAACGTGGACGACGGCATCGCCACCTGGCGGGTGGAACCCGGCGTGACCCTGGCGACGTTGCTGCCGCTCACCAATCTCGCCACCGACGACCTCCGCGCCTACGACCCCGAACGGTGGAACCGCCGCCGGATCCGCGACGGCCGCGGTGGTGGCCCGCACCGCGAGTTGGTCACCGCGTTCGGGCACGGGCCCCACACGTGCCCGGCCCAGCCGTTCTCACTCGCGGTCATGACTGCGGTCCTCACCACGCTGCTCGACCGGTACACCCTCACCGCGGAGTTCGCCGGCGCATCCCCCCGCCCGTCCCAAATCGGCGGCGTCGCCCGGGCCGCCGCCCCCTGCCCGATCGGTTTCACCCGTGTCTGACTTCACCCACCTCCTCGCGCCCGGCACGATCGGTTCGCTGTCCTTGCGGAACCGGATCCTCATGGCGCCGATGGGGGACTCCCTCGCCGACGAGGACGGCAGCATCTCCGACGCGCAACTCGCGTACTTCGAGGCGCGCGCCCGCGGGGGTGCCGCGCTCCTTCTCGTCGGCTCGGTGGCCGTGGCATATCCCGACGGCTGCGTCGACGCGCGCCAGGTCGCGGCATCCGCCGACCGGTACCTCCCGGGGCTGACCGCACTCGCCGACCGGGTACATCGGCACGGCGCGGCGGTCGCCGCGCAACTCACCTACAACGGCGCACTCGCGCGGTACGACATCGCCCGCGGTCACCCGATGCTCGTGCCCGCGGTCCCGAAACGGTCACGGCCCGATCGGCTCTCGATGATGGTGACCGACGCCGAGATCGCCGGGTTCATGGCCCCCCACGCGTCGCCCACGGCCAAGGTCGAGTACCGGGTGGCCACCGATACCGACCTGGCCAGCGTCGTCGAACACTTCGCGTCGGCCACGGATCGGTGCCGACGAGCCGGGATCGACGGCGTGGAGCTCCACGCGGGCCACGGCTACCTCATCGACGAGTTCCTGAGCCCGTCGATCAACTCCCGGGACGACCAGTGGGGCGGACCCGTCGAACACCGCGCCCGCCTCCTGCTCGAGATCATCGCAGGCATCCGGGCGCGCGTCGGCGACGACTACCCGCTGTGGATGCGCATCAACGCGCTCGAGTACCACAAGCCCGACGGCGAGACCTTCGACGACCAACTCGCGGTGATCGAACTCGCGGTCGCGGCCGGGCTCGACGCGGTGCACGTGACCGCGTACGCCAGCCTCGACGTCGCGACCGGACCCACCGATTCCTACGCGCCGCACCGCGTCGGCGACCTCTCGGAGTACGCGGCCGCGGTCCGCCGGCTGGTCGGCGTGCCCGTCATCACCTTCGGCCGCTTCGAACCCGACGAGGCCGAACAGGTCCTCGCCGCCGGCCGGGCCGACTTCGTGGCCATGGCCCGCAAGCTCCTGGCCGACCCCGAACTCCCGAACCGACTCGCGGCCGACACACCCGAGCGGATCCGCCCCTGCCTCTACCAGTACCGCTGCATCGGCAACATCTTCGTGAACGAGTCGCTGGCGTGTGTTGCGAATGCCGCGACCGGCCGCGAGGACGACGCTGTGCTCCCGGTCGCCCGGCGTTCGCAATCAGTGATCGTCGTGGGCGGCGGACCGGCCGGACTCGAAGCCGCACGCGTCCTCGCGACGCAGGGACACCGGGTCCGGATCTGGGAATCCCGCGCGACGCTCGGCGGGGTGCTGCGTGACGTTCAGGGCGCCGATGCCGTCCTGGACCGCTACCGGGCGTGGCTGGAGTCCGAGGTGACCCTCGCCGCGATCCCCGTCGAACTCGGTCACCAGGCGACCGTCGCCGACCTGGTTGCGGCCCGGCCCGACGCGGTCGTGATCGCGACCGGCCCCCGCTGGACCGCGCCGCCGGTCCCGGGCCGGGACCTCCCTCATGTCGTCACCCCCGGATCGACGACGGCGTGGTTCGCGCCCGGCGCCCGTCCGCCCGACTCGGTGGCGATCCTCGGCGGTGGCAAGCCGGGACTCACGCTCGCCGCTGCCCTCCGCGGGCGCGGCGCGGCGGTGACCGTCGTCGAGGCGTCGCGTGTGTTCGGCGCGGAGCTCGGACTGCCCGGCCGCTTCCGCATGGTGGCCGACTGTGAAGCGGCCGGAATCGTGCTGCTCGCCGAGGCCGAGGTCGTCGAGATCCGGGCCGACTCGCTCACCGTGACGGCCGCGGGAGCCGAACCGGTCGTCGCGGCGGCCGCGGTCGTGGTCGGTACCCGAGCGGCGGGGGAGCCCGAACTCGCGACGCGGGTCGCGGCCGCGGGGATCACCACGTTCGTCGTGGGCGACGCGGCCGCCGCCCGCGGTTTCGAGGGCATCACGCGCGACGCGGAAGACCTGGCGCGCGTCCTCGCGGAAGAGGAGCCTCCGCGGGCGTCGGGATCCCTCGCCGCCCTTGGGTTCGGTCCCTACACTGCGGAGGCGGGCGGAGCCGGACAGGAGTCGGAATCCGTATGAAACAGCCAGCACGCATCGCACTCGCCGAGGGCATCGGCACCATGATCCTCGTCGTGGGGGGACCCGGCACCGCGGTCCTCGCCACCGGTGGATTCCTTCAGGACGGTTCGGTCGGTGTGCTCGGCGTCGCCCTCGCCTTCGGACTCGCCCTGCTCTGCGCGGCGTACGCGATCGGTTCGATCTCGGGGTGTCACGTCAACCCGGCGGTGACCATCGGCCTCTGGGTCATCCGCAAGACCGAGAGCAGAGACGTGCCGTTCTACCTCGGCGGCCAGATCATCGGCGGCCTCCTCGGCGCCCTCGTCATCTATCTGATCGCGAACAGCCATGCCGGCTTCAGCGCCAAACTCACGGGCTTCGCGTCGAACGGGTACGGCGCGCATTCACCCGGGCACTTCGGGATCGGCGCGGCGATCGCGGTCGAGATCGTCTTCACCGCGCTCTTCATCTTCGTGATCGCGAGCACCAGCAGGAGGTCGATGCCCGCCGGCTTCACCGGTATCGCCATCGGTCTGATGTTGACCGTGATCCACCTCATCACCATCCCGGTGGACAACACATCGGTGAACCCGGCCCGGAGTATCGCCACCGCGGTGTTCCAGGGAAGTTGGGCGCTGCGCCAGCTCTGGCTCTTCATCGTGTTCCCGATCGTGGGTGGAGTGATCGGCGCGCTGGCCTGGCGGGCGCTGGTACCGGCCGAGGACGCCTGACCCGCTGCTCACGCCCGGCTCGGGCACGGGAGTTGGGCGCGTCCCGGCTTCCGTGCCAGAGTCGGCACCATGGAGAAGTTGCAGTACCTGTGTTGGCCCCGGGCCGGCCTCGAACCGGCGGAACACGGCCGGGTCGTCCGGGATGTGATCGTGCCGGCCCTGCTCGCGCTCGACCCGCGTGGCCTGTCGGTCCAGGTCGACGACGCCGACGCGCAGGTGCCGGTGCCCATGCCGCCGCCCGACGGTGAGGTCCAGCCCTTCGCGCTCGTGTCGCTGTGGCTCGACCGCTACGACGACCGCGCGCCGTTCGAGGTCGTGCTGCGCGAGCACAGCGACCACATCGCGGGCTACCTGGTGACGGAATCGATGTATACCGACTACGGCGGCAACGGACACGGTCGGATCCGCGACTGGCCCGACGGCGAGCGGTCACCCGGCGTGGTCATGGTCACGCTGCTGCGTCGGCCCGCGCACATGACGGCCGACGAGTGGATCACGCACTGGCACACGGTGCAGTCGCCGGTCTCCGAGGCGATGCAGCCCCGTATGCGCTACGTGCGCAACGCCGTGGCGCGACCGATCACGCCCGACGCACCGCCGATCGAGGGGATCGTGGAGGAGGCGTGGCCGTCGGCCGAGCACATGACCGACCCCATGCTCTTCTACTGCGCCGGCGACGATCCCGAGTTGATGAAGCGCAACCTCAACGAGATGCTCGCGAGCGTGATGGCATTCCTCGAACTCGAGTCGCTCCGGAGTTTCACGACGAGCGAGTACCTGTACCGGACGTAGTCGACTCCACCCGGTACCGGCCCATGCCCGCGGTCTCGACCGCGTTGCCGGCATCGGTGACGAACACACCGTCCGCGCCGGCCGACTCGATCAGGTGGCGGCCGGACTCGACCCCGCGGACGAACGCCGCCTTGGCCAGCACCTCGGCCCACCACGCCTCGCCGGCCACCACGGTCACACTCGCCACCCCCGACGCCGCGGGTGCGCCGGTCGCCGGATCGAGGAGGTGGTGCACTTCCTGCGCCCCCCGCCGCCAGCGCCGCTTGAGCCGGGTGCTCGTCGCGACCGCGCCCGCGGCGCAGCGCACCCGTCCCCACCGTGCGGCGAGCGCACCGTCGTCGAAAACGACTTCCCACGCGCCGTCGTACGGTCCGGGCCCTCGGACACAGAGGTCACCACCGAGGTCCACACACACCGAGGTTGCGCCTGCCGCGACGAGTTCGTCGGCGATGAGATCCGCGGCATAGCCCTTGCCGATACCGCCGAGGTCGAGCGTCACGCCGGGCGGCAGGGTGACCGCCCGCACCGTGGCGTCCAACTCGACGCCGGCACAGCCCGCGAACGGGCCGACCGCGATCTCGCCCAGTTCGCCACCCAGCGGTGCGACATCGCCGAAGTCCCGGTCGTACCCCCAGGCGCGGATTGCGTCGAGTCCGGTGGGATCGAAGGTGCCGTCGGTGCGGTGCCACGCGTCGACGGCGCGGGCGACGAGCGCGAAGGTCACGGGCGAAACGACGACGGGGCGTCCGCCACTGGCCGCGTTGAGGAGATTGAGTTCACTCTCCGGCCGGAACCGCGACCATTTCGCCTCGAGGGCGTGCAACGCGTCCTCGGCGCGGTCCGTCGCCTCCGGGGCACCACCGAATGCCAACAGGCGCGCGGTCGTCCCCATCACCCGGAACGAGCGATCGGACCACTGGGCAGTCACCGTCTCCACTCGGGGTCTTTCGGCAGCCGACGGCACACACCTGAATCGGCAGGCGCTCGTGACCGGGTGATCGGGTGGCGGGCGGTCAGACTGTTCGCATGCTGGCAGGCAGGCGCATCACGATCGCAATCATCGTGATCGTGCTCACGCTCGTCGGTTTCGGTGGGTGGCGGCGGGCCGAGCTGATCGCCGAGCGCAGCACCGCCCGCGCCGACCGGGTCGCGGCTATCCACCAGCTGCGCCGGATCCGGCAGGGACTCCGGACCGCGGCCTCGGCCTCGGGCGCGGTCGAGTCCGACACCCTCGCCACCCGGCATGCCTCGGAGGAGCTCGTGAGTCTCACCGAGGACCTCGCCGGCCAGATCACCTTGGTCCAGCGCCAACGCGACGATGCCGCAATCAGTGCGTATCTGGCCGGTGGCCAGGTGGGCCGGCTCCGTGAATGTCTCGACGGCATCAACCGGGCGCTCAACCAGATCAGCGTCGGCGATCCCAGCGGCCCGGACACCCTCAACCGCGTCAGTAGTGCGTGCCGGGCGGTGGGGGCGTGACCAGACGGAACACGCTGATCGTGGCAACCGTCGCAGTGCTCGCGCTCGCGACGACCGCATGGCACGTGAACGCGGCGTGGAACGATCGAACGGACGCAGTCCGGGCGCTGAACACGATGCGAGGCAATGTCGCCGACACCTCAGCACGCTTCGCGTCCGCACAGGCCCGCCTCCGCCAGGACCACGTGGAGGCCCGTCGCGTCCGAGCGATCCGCGACGCGGCCCAGGTGTCGCTCGACCTCCGCAAGATCCAACTGGCGACGCTCTCCGTCGATCGCGATTCCACCAGCCAACTTCGCGACGCGAAGAACGCGGAGGTCGTCGTCGTGCAACAGTGCCTCGACGGTGCCGGCCGGGCGCTCGACGCACTCGAACGGCACGATGCCGGTGCCGTCACCGCCGCACTCCAGAGCGTCGACACCGCGTGCCGCGCCGCGCAGGGCGGTGAAGCCGGACCGACGCCCGAATACGGGTTCGACTTCCCGGACCCGTACGTCCTCACGGTCGGCACCGACCAGTACGCGTTCGGGACCAACGCGAGCGGCGGCACCGTCCAGGTGCTGGCACGCCAGGCCGACGGTTCCTGGACCACCAAGGGCGACGCGCTCGGTCGGTTCCCGGACTGGGCCGGGTGGGGCCGCACGTGGGCGCCCGCCGTCCTCGCCCGGCCCGGGGGCTACGTCATGTACTACACGGTGCGCGAAAGCAGTTCCGGACGTCAGTGCATCTCCCGCGCCGTCTCGACTTCACCCACCGGCCCCTACGTCGACACATCGGCCGCGCCGCTCGAATGCGGCGAACGCGACGCGATCGACCCCGAGCCGATCCTCCAGGCCGACGGTTCGCCGATACTGCTGTGGGTCCACGAGCACCCGAACACGATCATGGCCCGGCCACTCGCGGCGGACGGCCTGAGCTTCGTCGGCGACAGTCAGCAGCTGCTCTCACCGACCGTCGGATGGGAGGCGAACAACGTGGAGGCGCCGTCGATGCTCGTCACCCCCGGCGGCGCCTGGCTCTTCTTCTCCGCCAACGACTGGAACAGCCGGCGGTACGCGATCGGCGTGGTCCACTGCGCGAGCCCCATGGGACCGTGCGAGCACGCGGGCGCGGCTCCGCTGATGGGCTCCCACGACGCGATCGCCGGGCCGGGGGGCGGTTCGGTGTACCAGGTGACCCCCGGCGACTACCGGTTGGCGTATCACGCCTACCGGGAACCGAACGTCGGGTACCCGGCGAGCCGACTGCTCTTCAGCACCAAGATCGACCTCGCCAGCGGCCGACCCGTCCTCACCGGCTGAGCCGAGTCGGTCGCGAGCATCGGGTCGAGGGTTTCGGTCGAGTGCGCCGGTCAGCCGGTCAGGGCGCCGAGCAGCTTCTCGCGCCAGCGGGACCGGCGGCCGGTGCGCTCCTCGACCCGGTCGGCACCCAGGGGGAGCCGAAGCCCGGCGTTGATCCCCAACCAGCGCAACGGCTCGGGCTCCCACTGCGGAGACCGGTGGTTGACCCAGGGGAGCGACGTGAGTTCGGACTCGGTGGCGAGGACCAGATCGGCGAGCGTGCGGCCCGCCAGGTTGGTGGTGCTCACCCCGTCACCCACGTAGCCACCGGCCCATCCGAAGCCACTGGTGCGGTCGTACCCCACCGACGAGTACCAATCGCGCGGGACACCGAGCGGGCCGCCCCATTCGTGGGTGACGCGGGCAGCGGCCACCGCCGGGAACAACTCCACCAGGATGCGGCGGAGTTCGGCGAACACCGCGGGGTCGCGGTCGAAGTCGTCACGGATCCGACTGTGGAAGTGGTACGGCGCGCCGCGACCACCGAACGCGATGCGATCGTCGGCCGTGCGCTGCGCGTAGATGATCAGCTGTCGCCCGTCGGCCAGGGTCTCCCGCCCGTCCCAGCCGATGGTGTCCCACACCCGTGCCGGCAGCGGCTCGGTCGCGATCATCAGCGAGTACACCGGAGCGACGTCCCGCCGGTGACCCGGCAGCCCCGGCGTGTAGCCCTCGGTGGCGATGATCACGCTCTCGGCCCTCACGTTGCCGGCCGCGGTGGCAACGCGTCGGGGCGCGAGCTCCACCACCCGGCTCCGTTCGTGGATCACGCCGCCACGACGCACGACAGCGTGCGCGAGCCCACGCACCAACCGAGCCGGATGCACCCGGGCGCAGTGCGGCGTGTAGATGCCTCCGAGCGTGCCCTCGGCATTGACCCGGGCGCGCGCGTCGTCGGCGTCGAGCCACACGTAGTCATCGGGGCCGAAGCCCCACGCGCGTTCCTCGTCCACATGGGCCCGGAGTCGCTCGACGTGCGGGGCCCGGGTCGCGAGTTCCAGCGTGCCGCCCTTGTGGAAGTGCGCGTCGATACCCTCGGCTTCCAACACCCGGCCGACCTCGTCGACGGTGGCGAACATCGCGCGCTGCAGTGCAACGGCCGCGTCGCGTCCGTGCGCCGCGGCGGTGGCGGCCCGGCTGCCGGCGAAGAGCGCGGAGCACCAGCCACCGTTGCGGCCCGAGGCACCGAACCCCGCCACCTCGGCCTCGAGCACCACGACGTCGAGACTCGGGTCCCGCACGAGCAACTCGTACGCGGTCCACAGGCCGGTGAGGCCGGCACCGATGATCACCACGTCGGCCTCGATCGATCCCGTGAGGGCGGTCCGCGGCGCCAGTGAATCCGGGACCGTGTCGAGCCACAGGCTGCGGCTGCGGAACCGTGCCTCCGCCGGATGGGACGTCGTGCGGTGGTCCACGATCAGACCACGAAGTCGGCGAGCAGTTCGGCGAGGACGAGTGGTTGGTCTCCTTGCACACTGTGGCCGGCCCCCGCCACCAACTCGACCCGCACCGCCGGTTGGCGGCGGCGGACCTCGGCCACGTCGTCGTCGTCGACCACGGGGGAATCGGCACCGCGCACGAGCATGAACGGCACCTGCACCGCCGAGACCGAATCCCAGAGATTCCCGAAGTCGGGGATCGACGCCCCTTCCTTCAACACGAACCGGTCGTAGCGCCACGACCACGTGCCGTCGGGCCTCGGGGCCGCGTTGTGGAGGATGCCGCGACGCAGCGACGACTCGCTGCGCGTCGGGTTGAACAACACCGTGCGCTCGAGGATCTCGTCGAAGCTCGCGAACGACTCGGGCCCCGAGATGAACGCGGTGATCGCGGACGCCTTCTCCTTGTTCACCCCGGGCGTGACGTCGACGAGCACCAGCCGGCGGACGAGGTCGGGCGCCAACCGGCTCAGCTCGAGCGCGGTGAGGCCACCGAGCGACATCCCGACGACGGCCCCGGCGTCGGGGGCGAGCGCGCGGATCGCGACCGCCATGGCCTCCGCGTTCGGCGCCGGCCAGTACGCCTGGTCCTCCCGCCAGCCCGAACGCCCGTGCCCCGGCAGGTCGAGTGCGAGGAGCGGTCGGTCGAGTGCGAGCGCGACCGTGTCCCACGTGTGGGCGTTCTGCGCGCCCCCGTGGAGCAGCACCAACTCCGATGGACCGTCACCCCAGCGCAAGCCGCTGATTGCGCGACCGGGCTCGACCTCCACCGTCACCCGCTCGACCGTCGGCGGCCCCGGATAGGGGAGCCCGACCTCGGCGGCATTGTCGGCAAAGTAGGCGAACTCGTCGTAGTCCACACTCGGCATGGCGTCACCGTACGCTGCCCCGATGGAACCCCGCATCCCTCCCGTCTCGCTCGCCGACGCCGACGCCGAGACCCATGAACTCCTGAGCAAGCTGTCGCGCCTGCGCGGCGACGACGCCGAGGTGCTGAACGTCTTCGGCACCGTGGCCAACCATCCGACGCTGCTCCGCAAGTGGCTGGTGTTCGCCACCTACGCGCTGACCAAGTCGACCCTCGACCCCCGCACCCGCGAACTCGTGGTGCTGCGGGTCGGGTGGAAGTGCTCCGCGCCGTACGAGTGGGGCCAGCACGTGGTCGTCGGACGCGCGGTCGGTCTGACCGACACCGACATCGCACGGGTGGCCGACGGTCCGGACGCCGACGGCTGGACCGAAGCCGAAGCCGCGGCCCTGCGCGCCACGGACGAGTGCCACGACCGGTCGACCATCACCGATGTCACGTGGGACACCCTCGCCGCACACTTCTCGCAGCAGCAGATCCTCGACCTCGTGTTCCTCATCGGTCAGTACCACCTCGTGTCGTTCGCGCTGAACGCATGCGGCGTGGTGCGCGACGACGGCGTCGACAGCCCCGAGATTCCCTTCCCGAACGCCGCCGTCTGATCCCGTGACCCAGAACATCTACGACGACGCGGAGTTCTTCTCGATCTACTCGCAGCTGCCCCGCTCGGTCGACGGGCTCGACGGCGCGCCGGAGTGGCCCGCGCTGCGCGCTCGGCTTCCCGAGTTGCACGGCGCACGCGTGCTCGACCTCGGGTGCGGGTTCGGGTGGTTCGCGCGCTGGGCCGTCGACGCGGGCGCGGCAGCCGTCCTCGGTGTCGACGTGTCGGAGCGGATGCTGGCGCGCGCCGAGTCCGACACCGACGACTCGCGGATCACCTACGTGGGCCAGGACCTCGAGACGCTCGACGTCGCGCCCGCGTCGTTCGACCTCGCCTACAGCTCGCTCGCGTTCCACTACGTGAGCGACCTCGCGGGACTGCTCGCACGCATCTCCGAGGCCCTCATCCCCGGCGCGCCGTTCGTGTTCTCGGTGGAGCATCCGATCTACACCGCACCGTCGAACCCGGAGTGGGCGCATGCAGGCCCGGACCACACCGTCTGGCCGCTCGACGACTACCTGGTGGAGGGGCCCCGGACGACCGACTGGCTGACCCCCGGAGTCCGCAAGCAGCACCGCACGATCGCCACGTATCTCACCCTCCTCCGGAACTCGGGATTCGTCGTGACGGACCTCGAGGAGTGGGGACCGGACGACGAGCAGCTGGCCGAGCACCCCGACTGGGAACACGAGCGCAACCGACCGCTCTTCCTCCTCGTCGCCGCCCGACGCGCCGACTGATCAGGTCGGGACACCCTGCGCTCGCTCCGGAGCGGCGGAGGCCCCAAACTCGCAGCCCGGAGGACCTCCAAACTCGCGGTGGTACGGCGCTCCGAGTCTTTACGCTCAGCGGGATGGACGATGCATCGGCTCCGGCGCGTTGGAATGTACGGCACGTCCGGGTGGACGAGTTCGACGCGTGGACGAAGTTGTTTCGCGGCTACGCCGACTTCTACCACTGGCCCACCTCGGACGCGCATCAGCAACAGATCTGGCGGTGGATTCATGAGGAGCGGACCGTCGAGTGCCTCGTTGCGGTCGCATCCGACGACGACGGGGGCGAGGCCGGAGAGTTGGTCGGCATCGCACATCTCCGGGAGTGGGTCCGACCGCTTCGCGGCGTGACCAACGGCTATCTCGACGACATCTACGTCGCCCCCGACCGCCGCGGATCAGGTATTGCAGGTGCCCTGTTCGACGAGATCACACTCCTCGCGATCAAGCGGGACTGGGACGTCGTCCGGTGGACCACCGCCGACGACAACTACACCGCACGGGCGGTCTACGACCGGGTCGCGAACCGCACCACGTGGATCACCTACGACATGGACTGCTGAACGACCGAACCCATCGCGCCGGGGCGCGTGGCGGACGTCGGATCACTGGATCTCGGGCCCCGCTGATCAGGCGACCCGGGATCGGTCGGGCCAGTTCGGTGTTGGGCGACCGACGCTCGGACGCATACGGTTGGGCAACCGTCCCGAGGGAGGCATGGATGCGGTGGTGGGCACGAGTTCTCGTCGGCGGATTGCTCGCGTCGACCGTCGCGTTGCCGTGGGCGACCTACCGCAACCTCGCGACAGGTCACACGTCGACCTTCGGCGCGGGAGCCTTCGCGATCGTGATCGTGTGCGGTGCGCTCGGGGCCATGGGCTGTTCGCTCATGTCATCCGCTCGCGCGCGTTTGGTTGCGCTGCTCCTGGGCGGCGCCATGGTTCCCGTCACGGCCGCCGCGGCATTGACCGCGATCAAGACGGCCAACGACGCTGCACAGCGCGGCATCGGACCTTCCGAGACTGCCTACGCGGCGGGCAGCGGGGTCGCGATCGCGGCCGCAATCCTGCTGACGGTGCTCATCGCCCTGGCGTACGCGGAGGCGCGAGCGGGCGCCACTGCGCGCCACCCGACGACACCGCCGACACCGCCGACACCGCCGACATTGGCCTAGAACGCGGCGGCGGCTGCAATGGCCGGGACAACGTGGGGAGTCTTCGACTGGCTCTTCTGGAAGACACCGTTGGCCGTGCAATCTTGAAGCGCCGAACCCAGTACCGACGGTCGAGGCCGTCACCAACACCTCCCGGGGCTCTGCGCCGGGAGAGCAGGCCGGATCACCCAGGGGCACACCAAGGATTCCCCGGCAGGCTTGCCGTCAGCTCAGGCGGTTCGTCACGGTCTCGCCAGCGCGCTTCGCAGTGTTCAGGTCGGACGTGCCGTTACCGACATCGATCTGAACGAGTTGGCCGCCAGTGGCGAAGACGAGCATGCCCTCGCTCCGCGCTGCAGGCGGCGCCGACCCCGCAGGGCCGGTCGCACTCGGATGTCCAACGAGCCAGTACGCATCGCCGACGAGGCCCTTCAAACGAACCGGCCGGGCGATGGACGATCGGGAAAACGTGGCCATGAGTTGCGGCAATGTCGATCCGGCCCGAGGCGGCGTCAGGTGCAGCACGATCGCAGCAGGAGCCAAGGTGCTGACGCTTCCAACCGATGCATAGGTGCAGACGTTGCGACCATTTCCGATGAGTCCAGTACGCGTTGCGCTTGCGCCCAGCAAGGTCTTCGCATCGCTGAGCCGCAAGACGCGACACGCAAGTGGCGACGTACGGTTGGAACCCGAAGACCCACACGCAGCAAGCACCACCGACGCGAATATCGCTAGCGCCACGCGGCGCCACCCCTGCATGACCGGATCGTACTTTTCGGATGCCGACTGCTCACCACGGCACATTCGCGACGGCACGGACGGGCACGGGAATGTCGCTCGAATCGTTCACTGGCCCAGAACCACCTCTGTCGTGGCTTTGGGGACAGTGAACGCCTTGACGCAACCGGAGCACCGTACGGGAACGCACCCAAGCGTTCGTGAGTGACACCCGAGGATTGCTACGGGACTCGGTTACCTCTTACCTGCTTGGCTGGAACCAATGTCGCACGAGTGAGTGGCGAGAGCATGCGGGAGGCAGTACCTGTCGAGCGAAGGATCCGACACGGCTACGAGTTTCGCATGACCGCTCTGCACCGCTGCATCCACTTGGTCGGCTGCCCGTGCGCTCGCCGCGCCGTGGGCGACGCTGCCGTGCAGCACAGCGTCTGACGGGACGGGAGTGGGATGGACCGCTGGCGAGCCTGACGAAATGAGGACGATCTTGCCATCGCGAGTAACCAGTTTCCCTGAAGAATCCACGACAGGCGACCACCGACCAAGCGAAACAGATCTTGGGTGGGCTGGAGCGTCAGCAGCGCCCGAGCTTGATCCGCAGCCACTCAGCGCCAGGAGCAGCAAGAGCGCTGCGGGCACCAGCGCTGTGTGGACGAGCCGGTTCTTGCTCAAATCCGTGCCTCCGTTTTCGGGAACGATAACCGTGTGGTGCCCGCCGTTCGAGGCGGCATGCTGGTGTTCGAGACCACCCAAGGGCGCGGGAATAACACTCGAAGCAGGGTCAATGACAACTGCGTCGGCGGGCTCCGATCCGGATCAGTTGCTGGCATCGCGGGACCGATCACATACAGCCCCGGTTTCCGGAACTCCGCTTAGCTATACAGCTGTATACCTAAGCCGATTCCCGAAAAGGCACCCACATTGATTTTGGGACCCTCGCGTTCAGCGGTCGAAAATGACTGAGCCTGTCACCGCTGACGGGCCTGCTGAGCGACGACTCCACCGGCTGCCGTGATCCCGGCACATCGGCGACGCCACCCCGACGTGCCCGGGTGTCGCTATTGCGGCTCCGCCGTTCCGCTACTCGAAGCGCGGATCGCGACCGGAAAATCCGTGGGTCCGCGGATCGCCCCTTGGGGCGCATGACTCTTCCGTCGAGCATCTCTCTCGTTGCGTCGGCATGACCCGCGTGATGCGCCGTTTCTTCGATCAGGTGCAGCACCGCCCACCTCAAGGCGAGTGGTTCGTCGAGACCGAGCAACTCGTGAGCTGGAGGCCACTCGCCCTCACGTCCGAGACAGGCAGCATCGAGCCGCCCGGACAATCTCGTCGGTTCTCTGTGCTTGCGCCCAATAGGCGGCGCACACGTCATCGATAGCGAGACCTTCTGCACGGAACTCGTCCGTCCGCGGCGGGAACTCGCGTCCGAGGTAGCGCCCTTCGATCCAGCGCCATTCGGCATGGGTGAGGTGGTTGATGATCCCCGCGATGGGCAGCAACCGAGTGTCGGGGGTCCAGCGTGCCTGACTATTCGACAGTCCTTCGGCTGCCGCCACGACCTCCTCGCGCTGTCGATGGAGGAAGCGCAACAGCAACTCGCGCTCGTCTGATGTCGGCACGACGGTGCTCGGAACGCCGAAGGTCATCCGTAGAGACTGCCCGCTTGGGAAGCGCTCTGCAGCCACCCGGGGACACTCAAAAGCACCCCTGACACCCAAGCGGCACGTGACTCGAACCCGGGGTGTCCCGCGGGACGTCCCAGAGTCAGGGAGTGAGGCCAGCGCACGCCTGACGCGATGTGAAAGCGGCCCGGTCCGCGTCGGCCGCGGTACCGCTCGAGAGGTGGGGGATACCGCCCTGGATACGGGCGGGGTCCCACTCGTACGCGTCGACGTCGCGACCAGTCACGGTGAGCTTCAGGACACCGGTGACCCCCGCCGGACCCGACTCGTTGTAGAACGCGAAGTTGCCGAGGCCGTAGTCGACGAACGCCGTCCCGAGTCGTCCGCCGGTCTCGACTCGGTGGCTGTGACTCCCGACGATAACGTCGGCCCCGGCATCGGCGAGTTGCTGCGCGAGTTCCTGCTGGCGCGGCGAGGGACACGAGCTGCCCTCCACACCCCAATGGAGGTACACGACGATGGTGTCGGCATCGAGTCGCGCGGCTCGGATCCCCGCAACCAGGCGATCGACGCTGGTGCCCTTCGTCGACGCGAGACCGGGCTGTGAATCGGTCGCGGTCCACGGCGTGATCAACCAGTCGTCGAGCACATCGGTGGCCGCGAACACGGCGATGCGCTGGCCTTTCACTGCGGTGCGCCACGGGCGGTAGGCCTCGTCCGCGTTGTTCCCGATCCCGAGGACCACCAACGGCGTCTGCGCCTTGGCGGCCAGCGTCTCGGTGAGTCCCGCCGGTCCGTAATCACGGCCGTGGTTGTTGGCCATGGTCACGACGTCGACCCCGGCACTCAGCAGCGCCCCGAACGCGCTCGGCGGCGCGCGGAAGTTGTAGTTCTTCGGATCCGGCGAACCACCCGTCGCGATCGCGGTCTCGAGGTTGACCATGGCGATGTCGGCCGCGCCGAGGGTGGGCGCGATGGGTGCGAACATCCCGTTCGGATCGTTGTCCAACTTCCACCGCAGCCCGCCCTCGAAGTGGGTGTCCCCACCGAACGCGAAGGTGACCGCCTGGCCGTTCCCGCGGCGGGGGATCGTGGTGGTCGTCGTGACCTTCGACGTGGTCGCGGGGGCCTCGGCCCGCACGGAATGCGCCGGGCGCGTGGGCCTGTCGTCCTTGCGGGTCGCGACGGCGATCACCACCAGCACCACGGTGAGGGCGACGAGACCGATCAACAAGACCCTCCGCACCCGATCAGCCTACGTGTGACCTCCGCCCGTACGATGCTCGGGCGATGCGTCGAGTCCGCCTCCAACCCCGACAGTTCCGGAACATCACTGTCGTCGCCGCGACCCTCATCGGCGCGATCATCGTGACCGGTGCTGCGGTGCGACTCACCGGATCGGGACTCGGGTGCCCCGATTGGCCGAACTGCACCTCGGGCAGCCTCACCCCGACGAGCGCCGTCGGCGTGCACGGCCTCATCGAGTTCGTCAACCGGATGATCACAGGCCTCGTGTCGGTCGCGGTGATCGTGGCCGTCCTCGGTGCGCTCGTCCGCACGCCGCGCCGTCGGGATCTCACGTGGCTCGCGTGGGGCCTCGTCGTCGGGGTGATCGCCCAGGCGTTGCTCGGTGCCCTCGTCGTGAAGAAGTTGCTCGACCCGCCGTTCGTGATGGGACACTTCCTCCTCTCCGCGCTCCTGCTCGCCAACGCGCTCGTCCTCGTCTGGCGCGCCGGCATCCCCGACGACGCTCGCACCGCGCCTTCGGTCCCCGCGATCGTGCAACGGCTCGCGGTCGCGGTGGTCGTGCTCGCCAGTGCAGTCCTGGTGACCGGCACCGTGGTGACCGGGGCCGGGCCCCACTCGGGCGACGCGGGCAACTCGGCCAAGATCTCGCTCCGCGCCACCCGCCTCGAGATCCAGGTCGCCTCCGCCGCGCGGGTCCACGGCACCACGGTCATGATCTTCCTCGCCTTCGTGGTCGCGCTGCTCGTAGTCCTCATCCGGACCCGCGCCTCCGCGTTGCTATACCGCCGGGTGACGTGGCTCCTGGTCCTGCTCGTCGCCCAGGCCGGCGTGGGGTACGTGCAGTACTTCACCAACGTGCCGGCGGCGCTCGTGATGGTGCACGTGGCCGGGGCGACCGCGGTCTACGCGATGGCGGTCGGGGTGTTGCTCGGCTGCCGGACCGTTTCCGACCGCCCTGCACCTTTCCATGCGGTTCTGGAGCCAGTGATCTGACCGAGGGTGATGAATGTCACCCCATTTCTCACGCACCGTGCTCAACTCCCCGGTGACGACACGCCGATATTGGCGATGTGCCGTCGCGTTTTCTGATCTCCCCACGTTGGTTCCTCGGTCGTTTGGCGGTCGTGACCGTCGCCGTGGCCTCCGTGATTGCACCCATTGGTGCCAGTGCCGCGCCGACGGACACTCCGCCCACCGCCGTTTCCCTCGAGATCGCGGCCGAGCATTACAACCTGGCCCGGGTCAAGGTCGACCGGGCCACCGCGGCGCTCGAAGGTACCGACCGGCGTATCGCCGCGGCCCAGGCGCGCGTCGATCTCGTCCGGGCCCGCACCCGCGGTCGGGCGGCTGCGCTCTACCAGGGAACCATCGTCGACTCTCCGCTCGCGATCGCGCGCGGCAACCAGATCGCCGACGCGCACCGGCGCAGTACCTACCTCGACGCCGCCGAACGCCCCGATCGCACCCTGCTCGACTCGCTCCGGTCCGAACTCGCGACCCTCGCGAGGGAACAGGCCAGCCAGCGCGACGTCCGCGAGATGCTCCGGCAGGACGTCACCGCGGCCGCGAAGGCGAAGCGGACCCTGCAGGCGCTCGCAGCCGAGGCGGCCGCCCGCCAGGTGCAGTCGACCAATGACGGTGCCGGTGCGCTCGCCACGACCGCGCCGGGCACCAGCACGTCGGGTGCCGGGAGCACTTCGGCGGCGAATCCCGCCTCGGGATCGAGCGGCACGACGACCACGACCGTCGCGCACGCGCCGCCGCCGTCCAACCCACCGCCCGGCCCGTCGAACCCGCCGCCCTCGCCGGGGAACGGTCCGTCGGTCAGTTCGGGTGCGGCGACCGCGGTGGCGTTCGCCCGCTCCCAGCTCGGCAAGCCCTACGTGTTTGCCACCGCCGGTCCCAACACCTACGACTGCTCCGGCCTCACGATGGCCGCGTGGGCCGCCGCCGGGGTGCGGATGCCGCACTACTCGGGCGCCCAGGCCACCATGTTCCCGAAGGTCACGTGGCAGCAGCTGCAGCCCGGTGACCTCGTGCTCTTCTACAGCGACCTGCACCACGTCGGGCTTTACATCGGCGGCGGGATGATGATCCACGCCCCCCAGACCGGCGACGTCGTCAAGATCGCCCCCGCCTGGCGTGACACCTTCATGTGGGGTGTGCGCCCCGGCTGAGCCGGCCGCGCCGAACGTGCCACGATGCGCCCATGAAGGTGCATCTCGTCGACGGAACCTACGAACTGTTCCGCCACCACTTTGCCGTCCCTTCGCACCTCGACCCGGCTGGGATGGAGGTCGCGGCCACGCGTGGCGTCATCGGCTCGATGCTCATGATGCTGGAAGACGGCGCGACCCACGTCGCCGTCGCGACCGACCACGTGGTGGAGTCGTTCCGCAACGATCTCTACGACGGGTACAAGACCAGCGCCGGGATGGAACCGTTACTCCTCGCACAGTTCCCCCTCCTCGAAGATGCTCTGCGCGCGTTGGGCGTGACCGTGTGGGCGATGGTGGACCAAGAGGCCGACGACGGCATGGCCGCGGGTGCACGCGTCGCGGGCGAGGATCCGCGGGTCGAGCAGGTGTTGATCTGCACTCCGGACAAAGACCTCGGGCAGAGCGTGGTGGGCGATCGCATCGTGCAGTTCGATCGCCGCAAGAGTGAGGTGCGCGATGCCGAGGGCGTGCGCGAGAAGTTCGGAGTTCCGCCCGAGTCGATTCCCGACTATCTCGGCTTGGTCGGCGACACCGCCGACGGCTTTCCCGGCCTGCCGGGCTGGGGCGCGAAGTCGGCCGGTGCGGTCCTCGGCCACTACCTGCATCTCGAAGCGATCCCCGCGCTGGCCAAGGACTGGGCCGTCGACGTACGCGGCGCGGTGAAACTGGCCACCACTCTGAGCGAGCAGCGGGAGGACGCGGAGCTGTTTCGACTCATCGCCACGCTGCGGACCGACCATCCCGTCGGTACGGTCGACGAGTGGCGCTGGACCGGACCGACCGCCGAGTTCGCCGAGTGGACTGCCCGGCTCGGATCACCCGGGATGCTCACCCGGGCCGAGCGTCTGGCGTCGGCCCGAGCGTGACGGCCAGGATCGGGTCATGACCAACACGGAATACGGCGACGGTGCGGTGCTCGTGGACCGGCCCGTGCCCCAGGTGGCCCGCATCACTTTCAACCGGCCCGAGCGCCGGAACGCGATGAACGCTGCTTTGCTCGCGGGCTACTACGCCGCGCTCAACGAGTTGCGTGACGACCGCTCGTGCCGGGTCATCGTGATCACGGGCGCCGGACCGGGGTTCTGCGCCGGCCTCGATCTCGCCGAGGGCGTGAAGCTCCCCGACCTCGAAGGACTGGGTCGCCCGCAGGCGGGCATGAAGGTGCAGCAGTACATCGCCAACCTCATCCCGCTCATGCGGTCACAGCCCCAACCGATCATCGCCGCGGTCAACGGCTCGGCATCGGGCGGGGGACTGGCGCTGACGCTCGGTTCCGACATCCGCATCGCTTCGCAGGCCGCACGGTTCAACGTCGCGTTCATCAAGGTCGGACTCTCGGCGTGCGACATCGGCACGAGTTGGCTCCTCCCGCGGCTGATCGGCGCGTCGCGCGCCTACGAGTTGATGTTGACCGGGCGCTTCGTCGACGCCGACGAGGCGCTGCGCATCGGCCTGGTCACTTCGGTCGCGGGCGACGGCGGGCTGATGGACGCGGCGCTCGCCGAGGCCGAACTCATCCTGGCCAACGGACCGTTCGGCGTGCGCATGACCAAAGAGGTGATGTGGAGCCAGCTCGAGATCGGCAGCATGCAGGCCGGCATCGACCTCGAGAACCGGACGCAGATCCTCTCCAGCTTCGCGGGCGACATGGAAGAGGCCATGGCCGCGTTCATGGAGAAGCGGCCACCGAACTTCACGCCGTGAACTTCACGACCTGATCGGAGCTCAGCATGGGTGCACTGGACGGACGACGCGCGTTCATCAGCGGGGGATCGCGGGGGATCGGTCGCGCGATCGCGCTCGCCTTGGCCGCCGACGGTGCCGACGTGGCGATCAACTACCGGCGGGACGAGGAATCGGCGCTGGCCACGGTCTCCGACATCGAGGCCATGGGGCGTCGCGCGGCCGCGTTCGCAGCGTCGGTCGACGATGCCGACGCCTGTGCCGCGATGGCCGCGAACGTGATCGACGAGTTCGGACCGATCGACCTGCTCGTGCACAATGCCGGCATCGCGTCCCGCGGGCAGAGCGTGGTGAAGACCGAGATCGCAGAGGTCGAGCGCAACTGGCGCACGCACACGCTCGCCGGGTTCATCCTCGCCCAGCAGTTCGTTCCGGGCATGCGCGACGCGGCCTCTCGTGACGGCGGGCGCGGCGACGTGATCATGATCTCGTCGGTCGCGACCACCCACATGCAGGCGAACGGTGCGCCGTACACGATGGCCAAGGCCGGGTTGGAGGCGCTCGCGATGACCCTCGCCAAGGAAGAGCGCCGCAACAACATCCACGTCAACGTCGTCGCACCGGGCTTGGTGGAGACCGAGATGGGTCGCCGGCTGGTGAAGGGTGCGATGGGAGTGGAGGACATCCACACCCTCGACGCCGGGTCACCGTTCGGCCACGTGTGCACGCCGGAGGAAGTCGCGTCGGTGGTCCACGCGCTCGTCACCGACGTCGGCACCTACCTCACCGGCATCAAGATCACCGTCGACGGCGGCACCTTCTGACCGTCGATTCCTGACACCTTGTCCGTTTCCGGCACCGGGAACGCGCGCACAACCGAGCGGTGCGGGTACCAGATACCAGGCGGACCTGGGAGGCAGTGTCACACCCTCGTGCGACGCTGCTGCGCATGATCAGCATCCTGCTCGTCGCCCTGCTCGTGGTCATCGTGATCGGCGCCGCCGCCGGGAGCGCAGCACTCGTGGTGCAGCGCGGCCGGGTAGCGGTACCCGTCGGCCCCGACCCCGAGGAGATCGCCAACCGCATCGCGCGTACCGCAGCCCAGCAGCAGCAGGCTGCGCTCGGGAACCTCATCGAGACGAACCGGGCGCTGCTCGACTCCGAGCGGGAACGCGCGGGCGAGACGCTCGCCCACGAACGCAGCCAAATGGAGCAGCAGTTCGTCTCGATGCAGGAGCAACTCGGCAAGGTCACCGCCCTGGTCCGAGACTTCGAGACCGGCCGCGGCGCCAAGATCGACCAGCTCTCGGGCGCACTGGCGCAACAGCGAGCCGGCATCGCCGAACTCGCCCAGACCGCGCAGGGGCTGCGCGAGGCGCTGGCCAGCTCCAAGACCCGCGGCCAGTGGGGCGAGCGCATGGCGGAGGACGTGTTGCGCCTCGCCGGTTTCGTCGAGGGCGTGCAGTACCGCAAGCAGAAGTCGGTCGAGCACGGCACCGGCATTCCGGACTTCACGTTCCTCCTGCCCCAGGACGCGATCCTCTACATGGACGTGAAGTTCCCCCTCGACAATTACCTGCGGTACGTGAACGCGGAGTCGGAGTTGGAGCAGGCCCGGTTCCGGGACGACTTCCTCAAGGACGTGCGGAGCAAGGTGAAGGAACTCGCCGGGCGCAACTACGCCGACGGTTCGAGTTCGAGCGTCGACTGTGTGCTCCTCTTCATCCCCAACGAGCAGCTGTACGCGTTCGTGCAGGAGCACGCCAACGCGCTGCTCGACGAGGCCCTGCGCCAGCGGATCATCATGTGCTCGCCGATGACACTCTTCGCGGTGCTCGCCGTCGTGCGACAGTCGGTCGAGAACTTCCGCATGGAGCGCACCGCCTCGGAGATCCTCGAGGTCCTGGGCGACTTCACCAAGCAGTGGGGCGCCTTCACCGACAAGATGGACGCGTTGGGTCGCGGCCTCAACACCGTCACCAAGGCGTTCGACGACCTGTCGAGCACGCGTAACCGCGCCCTCACCCGCCAGATGGACCGCATCGACGACCTCGTGCGCAACAACGCCATCGACGTGAGCGCCGAGGAGACACCGCCCATCGTGGCCCTCAACGCGTAGATCCGCCGCGCGGCGGGCCCTACGCTGGGTCTGTGATCGTCCTCGTCCTGATCCTCGCGTTGGTCGTGGTACCGCTCGTCGAGCTGTTCGTGATCATCCGCGTGGGGGAGTGGATCGGCTTCCTCCCCACCATCCTGCTGCTCATCGCGTTCTCGATCGGCGGCGCAATCCTGGTGAAGCGCGAAGGCCTCGGCGCATGGCGCCGGGCCCAGGCGCAACTGCGCGCCGGCGAGGTCCCGGCCGCCGAACTGGTCGACGGCGTCCTGATCCTGAGCGCGGGAGCACTCCTCCTGACCCCGGGATTCGTCACCGACGCCATCGGCTTCCTGCTCCTGATCCCTGTAGTGCGGTACTTCCCCCGCCGTTGGGCGCGCCGCCACCGCTACACGCGAGCGTCGGGTGCGGTCTACGGCCGGGTCATCGACGTCCGGGGAACCGCCGGACCGTCGACCGCGCCGCGGCCGCCGGCCATCGAGCCGCCCGACTCCGACGTACCGCGCGTCTGAACGTCAGGAAGCGGTGACGGGTTCGATGCCGGGCAGGCGCCGGTCGAGCGCGACGGCCCCGAACGACAGTACGAAGAACAACACCGCCACGATCGTCGCCGCGATCGCCACGTATGCGTACCCGTGGAGGTCGGCGCGCAGGAACTCGTAGGGGTAGTAGGGCCGGCCGAACCGGTCCTCGACGATCGCACCGCGGATCATCGTGTAGATCAGCCACACCACCGGGAAGATCGCCAGTACGAGTTGGAGCACCAACCCGGCGGTCACCACCAATGCCGTCACCCCGAAGGCGACCCGCGCCCAGGGTTCCCGCTCGGTCCCGGTCCCGCTCATCGGCGCAAGGTACCCGGCCGCCCGCTACGTGAGGGCGACCGCCTCGCGTGCGAAGTGTGCAACCTCGACGCCGGTGATCAGCTCGGTCCGCATGCGCACGTAGCCCGCACCTTCGTACAGCCCGACGGCTGGAACGTTCGTGACCGCGGTACTGACGACGAATCGTTCGGCCGCCGGCGCGGCGCGGTGCACCGCATCCAGCAGGCCGCGCCCGACCCCGCGCCGGAACGCCGAGGGCGCGACCGCGAGCCGGTCGATGTCGACGACCCGCCCGAGGCGGCGGAAGCCCACGATGCCGACCAGTTCCGTCGCGTCGAGCGTCCCGGCGAACTCGAGGTCGAGCGCCATGACGTCGTCGACCGTCTCGTGCAGGCCCGGGATCCCGTCGAAGCCGATCAGCTCGGCTTCGACGGAGTACGACGCCTGCTGCAACGCCACGATCGCCACCGCGACGGCTCGGTTCCGATGATCGAGCGCAGCGGGCTCGGCGTCGATCAGTAGGGACCGTCGCAACACGAATCGCGCCACCCGCAGGCCGGGCAGCGGTAGTGCGCATGTTCCTGGCGCATCGGGGTGTCGCAGACCAGGCACACGGTCGAGAGGTCGCAGACCGCGGCCGGCACCGGAGGTTTCGTCTCAGCCATCGGGCGACGGTACCCAGCCCCGGGCGCCGAGGCGCGGATCACGTGACCCGCAGCAACTCCGGGGCGGCGGGACAGTCGGCCCGGTGGTTGAGGATGCCGAGTCCTTCCAGACCGGTCGGTCCGACCACGGCATCGAACGGAGAGGCATCACACACGACGTAGGGGACTGCCTCGCCCGGTGCCTCGTGACACGCCCGGTCGAACGCGTCCAGCAATCGGCCGGGCAGCGCGTATCCGCGCGCCACGGCGAGCCACACCTTCGCGCCCACGCTCCGACCGGCGTCCACCAGTTCGACGGTGCCGGGTGCGACCAACACGCGTCCGTCGCCACACGCCACCGGCGCCACGAGGATGTGCGACGGCTCGAGCACCAGCAACTCCGACTCGTCGATCACCCGGACCAGCTGCACCGAGGCCCGGAGGCGACGCGAGAGTTGGTGGTCGGACCGACCGGACCGGACGGCGAGGAGTTCGAGATCGATGCGCTCCGCGAGCCCGTCCCGGACCACATCGGGCCAGCCGATGACTGCGACCGGCTGTTCGTGGGGAAAGGGGAGCGCGCCCGCCAACCGCGCACCGGTGGGATCCGAGCGGTGGTCCCGCCATGCGCCCCAGGCACCCTCGTGGGGGTCGGGCGCGCCGAGCACGTGAGCACACAGCCACCAGAGCGGCGCCACCGTCGGGTGATACGCGAGCAACCGCCGGCAGGCGATGACCACACCGAACGGATCGTCGGCGAATCCCGCGAGACAATCGGCCGCTTCTTCGAGCAGTGCTTCCTCGTCGTCGGCGTCGGACCAACGGGCGAGTGATCGAAGCCGTTCGAACGGTTGCACTCGGTGGGCCCTTCTAGTTCGTTCGTGGTTCCTTGGGGAGGCCGAGCACACGCTCGCCGATGATGTTGCGCATCACCTCGTCGGTGCCGCCGGCGACCCGCATACCCGGGGTACCCAACACCATCTCGTTGAACGCATAGGTGCCCCACTCGCCGGTGTCGGCCACGAGGCGCGGGCCGAGGATCTCGCCGACGAGTTGGTTGACCTTCTGCATGTTCTGGGTGAGGACCAGCTTCGCGATCGACATCTCGGGTCCCGGCAACTGGCCGGCCCGGACCTTCTCCATCGCCCGCAAGTTCGTATAGCGGGCGACCGAAGCGCGGATCATGGCGTCGGCGAGGCCCTGGCGGACGATCGGGTCCTTGTCCACGCCGAAGTGCTTCGCCATCTCGAGGAACCGGGTGAGGCTCATCGATCCGCCACCGGCACTCCCGCCACCGATCGAGGCCCGCTCGTTCATCAGCGTGGTCAGCGCGACCGTCCAGCCCTCGTCGACGTCACCGAGGCGGTGCGAATCGTGGACCCGGACCTCCTCGAAGAACACCTCGTTGAACGACGCGCCACCGGTCATCTGGCGCAAGGGACGGACCTCCACGCCCGGGGCGTGCATATCGACGAGGAACATCGAGAGGCCCTTGTGCTTGGGCTTGTCGGGTGAACTCCGGGTGATGATCTCGCCGATGTCGGAGTACTGCGCGCCCGAGGTCCACACCTTTTGTCCGGTGAGGATCCACTCGTCGCCGTCGCGCTCGGCCTTGGTCTGGATCCCGGCGAGGTCGGACCCGGCGACGGGCTCGGAGAAGAGTTGGCAGCCGATGATCTCGCCGCGCCACAGCGGGCGCAGGTAGCGCTCGCGCACCTCGGGGATGGCGTGGGCGAGGATCGTCGGCGCCACCATGCCGAGGCCGATCCCGAACGGACTCTGGGAAGGAATCGCGTACTGACCGACGATCTCCCGGTAGGCGCGGTCGTACTCCTTGGGGAGCCCCCGGCCGCCGTACTCGGTGGGACCGGTGATCCAACCGAACCCGGCGTCGAACTCCTGCTGCTTCCAGGCCTTCGCGGCGTCGACCTCCCGATGCTCCTGCTCGGGCGTCTTCTCGTCGAGGAAGCCGACCCGATCGGAGCCTTCACCCCAGACGAACTTCGCCTCGCTGCGCTTGGACGCGTTGGCATCCAGGAACGTCGTCGCGGACGCGGTGAACTCGGGGAGAGAAATGTCGGACATGCGGCCTCCTCGCTGCAGCCTCGGATCGTACCCATGTCGGCCGGGACCCGGTTGCTCGGGCACCGGGATCACCGCAACGCGCGTTCTAAGGTGCCGGGCATGTCCGAGCGCGTCGACGTCGCCCCGACGCCGCCGCCGAGCCTGGCCCGGGTGGGCGACGCCATCGAAGCCCGCGTCCAGCGCCTCCTCGACGCCGAGATCGCCCGCTGGACCCTCGTCGACGAGACCCTGCGGGCACCGCTGGAGGCACTGCAGTCGTTGGTCATGGCCGGCGGCAAGCGACTCCGACCCGCCTTCTGTCACTGGGCGTTCGTCGGTGCCGGTGGCGATCCGGCCGACCCGATCGTGGTCGACGTCGGTGCCGCCCTCGAACTCCTGCACACCTTCGCCCTCGTGCACGACGACGTGATGGACAACGCCGACCGGCGTCGTGGTCGGCCGTCGGTGCATGCGGCGGCGATCACCACCCATAGGGACGCCGGCTGGCGCGGCGAGGGGCGCCGCTTCGGTGAAGGCGTGGCGATCCTGGTCGGTGACTTCGCGTTCGTCTACGCCGACATGCTCGTGGCCGCGCTCTCACCCGAGGCCCGAAGGCTCTACGACGAACTCCGGGTGGAGTTGTGCGTGGGCCAGTACCTCGACCTCGCGGCCACCGCCGCCGGGGG
>JBBSBV010000029.1:0-58957 GCA_038250905.1 Acidimicrobiia bacterium | reverse complement strand
GCCCCCCCCGGGGGGGGGGGTCCGCCTCCACGGACACCCCCCCCCCCCCCCCCCCACCAACCAGACGGCTCCGTCCCACCGGCCCTCGGGCGGTTTTCCCCCCACCATTGTTGGGGGAAGGGGTCGCCGTAACCTCACGGCGTGTTCCTCGCAGTGTCGGCGGCCAACGTCGGGATCGTCGTCGCGTTCGGCGGTGGCGTCGTCTCGATCCTCTCGCCCTGCGTGCTCCCGATGGTCCCGGGCTACCTGAGCATGGTGAGCGGGGTCTCGATCCCCGAACTCGAATCGGGGGAGCGGGCCAACTTCGGCCGGATCGCCGGAACGACCGCGCTCTTCACTCTCGGCTTCGGCACGGTCTTCACCATCCTCGGGCTCGCCGCGAGTGCGATCGGCCAGGCCGCGTTCGACAACCAGGAGACGCTCACACGCGTGTCGGGCGCGCTGATCATCGTGATGGCGCTCTACCTCATCGGGTCGCAGGTCCTGATGGCGCCGCGCCTCTATCCGGAGAAGCGGTTCCACGCGAGCCGTCGGTTCGGATGGGCCAGCGCACCGATCATCGGTGCCGCGTTCGGATTCGGCTGGTCGCCGTGCCTCGGCCCGGTCCTCGCCGCGGTGTTCGGTGCCGCCGCCACGCAGACGTCGGCCCGTGCGGTCTCGTTGCTCGCCGCGTACTCCATCGGGATGGGCGTCTCGTTCCTCGCGGTGGGAATGGCGTTCGGTGCTTCGGCGGGCGCGCTCCAGTTCCTCCGCCGGCATTCACGCGCCATCACCATGTTCTCGGCGGGCGTGCTGATGTTCTTCGGGGTCCTGCTCCTGCTCGACCGCATGTCGTGGCTCACCGCGCAGCTCACCGACCTCCTCGACACACTCGGGCTGCGCCGCTGGGTCAAGCTCGGATGAGCGGCCCTTTTGCACACGTGACCTGGCGTCACCAGCCTCGCGAGGGAGCGTGACAGAATCGCCGGATGGTCGCCATCAGCGAAACTCCGGAGTGGCAGGCGCTGCTCGCGCAGTACGAGACGCTGCGGGACCGGCATCTCCGGGACCTGTTCGCGGCCGATCCGCAGCGCGGCGAGACCCTCGTCGCCGAGGTCGACGGGCTGGTGCTCGACTACTCGAAGCACCGGCTGACGGTGGAGACCATCGCCCTGCTCGCCGCCGTCGCGCGACGCGCGGGCGTGGAGGAACTGCGCGACGCGATGTTCCGCGGCGACCCGATCAACATCACCGAGGGTCGTTCGGTGCTGCACATCGCGCTGCGTGCGCCGCGCGGCGCGGTCATCGAAGCGGGTGGCGTCGATGTGGTCCCCGAGGTCCATGCCGTCCTCGACCGGATGGGCGATTTCGCCGATCGGGTCCGCAGCGGTGACTGGACCGGTCACACCGGCCGGCGGATCGAGGCCGTGGTCAACATCGGGATCGGCGGCAGCGACCTGGGGCCCCGGATGGCGGTCACCGCCCTCGCCGCGTTCTCCGACCGCCGGATGCGCTACCGGTTCGTGTCCAACGTCGACGGTTCCGACTTCCGCGAGGCCACCCGCGATCTCGACCCCGAGACCACGCTGTTCGTGATTGCGTCGAAGACGTTCACCACGTTGGAGACCATGACGAACGCCCATTCGGCGCGGGAGTGGGCCCTGGCGAAACTCGGTGACCTGGCCGCGGTCGCGAAGCACTTCGTCGCGGTGTCCACGAACGCGGAGGCGGTGACGAAGTTCGGTATCGACCCAGACAACATGTTCGGGTTCTGGGACTGGGTCGGTGGCCGGTATTCCTTCGACTCCGCGATCGGACTGCCGCTGATGATCGCGATCGGGCCCGAGCAGTTCCGCTCGATGCTCGCCGGGTTCCACGCCATGGACGAGCACTTCCGGACTGCGCCGATCGAGTCGAACCTGCCGATGCTCATGGGACTGATCGGCATCTGGTACGACAACTGCTTCGGTGCCGAGACCCTCGCGGTCCTCCCCTACAGCCAGTACCTCGCGCACCTGCCCGCCTACCTCCAGCAACTCGACATGGAGAGCAACGGCAAATCGGTCACGCGGGACGGCGAGCCGGTGACGGTCCAGACCGGTCCGATCGTGTGGGGACAGGCCGGGACCAACGGCCAGCACGCCTACTACCAGTTGATCCACCAGGGGACGAAGCTCATCCCGTGCGACTTCATCGGTGTGGCGCGCGCCGCCGAACCGCTCGGTGAACACCAGGACTTCCTGGTCGCCAACCTGCTCGCACAGCCCGAGGCGCTCGCGTTCGGCAAGACCCGGGACGAAGTGGTGGCCGACGGCGTGGCCGACGCGCAGGTACCGCACCGCGTGTTCGCCGGCAACCATCCGTCGTCGGTCCTCCTGATGGAGGAGCTGACGCCGTTCACGCTCGGGCAGTTGATCGCGCTCTACGAGCACAAGGTCTTCACCCAGGGTGCGATCTGGAACATCAACTCGTTCGACCAGTGGGGCGTGGAGCTCGGCAAGCAACTCGCGCAACGCATCGTCCCCGAGTTGGAGTCCGACGCGCCGTTGGACCACGACTCGTCGACCAACGCCCTGATCCGCCGGTACCGGCAACTCCGCACGCAATAAGGAGACACGTATGCAACTCGGAATGGTGGGACTCGGCCGGATGGGGGCGAACCTCGTACGGCGACTGATGCGCGCCGGTCACGAGTGTGTGGTCTTCGACGTGAACCCCGCGATGATCGAGACGCTGGCCGGCGAGGGCGCCACTGCGGCGACCAGTCTCGAGGACTTCGTGGCCAAGCTCACGGTGCCGCGCGCCGCGTGGGTGATGGTGCCCGCCGCATTCGCGGGAGACACCGTCACCGACCTCGCCGCGTTGATGTCCGACGGCGACATCGTGATCGACGGCGGCAACACGTACTACCGCGACGACGTCGACCGGTCCGCCGCGCTCCGGCCGCAGGGCATCCACTACGTGGACATCGGCACGAGCGGCGGGGTCTTCGGGCTCGAGCGCGGTTTCTGTCTCATGATCGGCGGCGAGACCGACATCGTGGAACACCTCGATCCGATCCTGCGGACGATCGCACCGGGCGTCGACGAGGCGCCCCGCACCCCCGGCCGCACCGGCGACCCGTCGGCCGCGGAGAACGGGTACCTCCACTGCGGTCCGGCGGGCGCGGGCCACTTCGTGAAGATGGTCCACAACGGCGTCGAGTACGGGATGATGGCGGCGTACGCCGAGGGCCTCAACGTGCTGCACCACGCCAATGTGGGGAATACGGCCCAGGACCACGACGCCGAGACCACCCCACTGCGGGACCCGCAGTACTACCAGTACGACTTCGACCTCGCGGCGGTCACCGAGGTATGGCGCCGCGGGAGCGTGGTGGCCTCCTGGCTGCTCGACCTGGCGGCCCACGCGTTCTCGGAGTCGCCCCAACTCGACGAGTTCGCGGGTCGGGTCTCGGACTCCGGTGAGGGGCGCTGGACCGCGCTCGCCGCGATCGACGAGGGAGTGCCGATCCACGTGCTGTCGGCCGCGTTGTTCGACCGGTTCGAGTCCCGTGAGGAGTCGGAGTTCGCGAACCGGATCCTCTCCGCGATGCGTAAGGAGTTCGGTGGTCATGCCGAGAAGTCCTGAGCGCATCCTCCCGTTCCCCGGCCCGAAGGATTCCCCCGGATGACTCCCGAACCCGCGCTGGTGAAACCCAATACGAAGCGAGGCCGCGGTCGGGCCGACGCCCTCTGTTGGTTCGGTGCGACCGGCGACCTCGGCTACAAGATGACGATCCCGGCGCTGTACTCGATGGCGCGCCACGGTCATCTCGACGTACCCATCGTGGGTGTCGCGCGCGGCGGCCAGACCCTCGACGGTCTCAAGGAGCGGATCCGGGCCAGTGTGGCCGAGCACGGAGGTCCGGAGGATCCGGCCGCGCTCGACCACCTCATGAACTCGTTGCAGTACGTGGACGGCGACTACACCGATTCCGCCACGTTCACTGCGCTCCGGAAGGCACTCGACAACGTGGGCGCGCACGCGCCTGCGCATTACCTCGCGATCCCGCCGAGTTTGTTCGGGCCGGTCGTGCAGTCGCTCGGGGAGTCGGGTGCGGCGGACAACGCGCGACTCATCGTCGAGAAGCCGTTCGGTCGCGACCTCGAGAGTGCCGAGGCGCTCAATGTGATCGTCCACTCGGTGTTCCCGGAATCGGCCGTCTACCGGATCGACCACTTCCTCGGGAAGGAGGAGGTGCAGAACCTCCTCTACTTCCGGTTCGCCAACTCGTTCCTCGAGCCGATCTGGAACCGCAACTACATCGCGAGCGTGCAGATCACCATGGCCGAGGACTTCGGCGTGCGCGGCCGGGGCAAGTTCTATGAGGAGGTCGGCGCGCTGCGTGACGTCGTGCAGAACCACCTGTTCCAGATCGTGGCGCTGCTCGCGATGGAACCACCGCTCGGCATGGGCGACCTCGCGTTGCGTGACGGCAAGGAGCGTGTCTTCGCGGCAGTCGAGACGATGACGCCGCGTGATCTCGTGCGAGGTCAGTTCGACGGCTACCGCGACGAGGACGGAGTGGCGTCCGACTCCGACGTCGAGACCTACGCCGCCTGCCGCCTGCACATCGACTCGTGGCGCTGGGCCGGGGTTCCCTGGTACATCCGGGCCGGCAAGGAGTTGCCCGTGCGCAGCACCGAGGTGCACGTCGAGTTGCTCGCCCCACCCCAACAGGTCTTCACCGACAGCGTCGTGCCCGAGGGCAAAGGCAACTACGTCCGGTTCCAGTTCAGCCCGGAGATCGTGATCGCGATCGGCGCCCGGGCCAAGCTGCCCGGCGAGGAAATGGTCGGCGATTCGCGCGAGCTCGCGCTGTGTAACGAGTTCCCCGACGAGATGACCCCCTACGAGCGGCTGCTCGGCGACGCCATCCGCGGCGAGGGACTCCTCTTCGCCCGGGAAGACGGCGTCGAGCAGGCCTGGCGGGTGGTGGATCGGGTCCTGACCAAGCATGCACCCGCGATCCCGTACGCCCCGGGAACCTGGGGACCGACTCAGGCCGATGCCCTCATCAACCGGGACGGCGGCTGGCACAATCCGGTGATCGCACGCTCCACAAGCGAGACTCGGGCATGAACCAAGACGAGCAGAAGCAGGCCGCTGGCGAACTCGCGGCGTCGTGGGTCGAGTCCGGCATGGTCGTCGGCCTCGGCACCGGGAGCACCGCTGCATTCGCGATCAGCGCCCTCGGCGCCCGCATCGCCGACGGGCAGCTCCATGGCGTCGTCGCCATCCCCACCTCGCGCGCCAGCGAGGCCGCGGCCCTCGTCGCCGGGGTGCCGCTGACCACGTTGGCCGAGCAGCCGGTGGTGGATCTCACCATCGACGGCGCCGACGAGGTGGACCCCAACCTCGACCTCATCAAGGGCGCGGGCGGCGCGCTCTGGCGCGAGAAGATGGTGGCCCAGGCCAGCGTCCGCGAGGTCATCGTCGTCGACGAGAGCAAGCTCACCGACCAGCTCGGTGGCCGTGTCGCCGTGCCGGTCGAGGTCGCGATCTTCGGGTGGCGCCCCGAGTCCGACTACCTGGACGACCTGGGCGCCGGTGTCGCGATCCGGCGCGCCGGTGGTGGTGCCGAGTACACGACTGACGAGGGCAACTGGATCCTCGACTGCGCATTCCCGCCGATCAAGGACGCGGCTCGCTTGTCCGACCGGCTGGACCGGCGCGCTGGCATCGTGGAGCACGGCCTGTTCCTCGGCCTCGCGACCGACCTCCTCGTGGCGAGTGCCAACGGAGTCGAGCACCGCACCCGCCCGTGAACGAGGTCTGGCTCGTCCGCCACGGCGCGACCGAGTGGACCCGAACGCACCAGCACACCGGCCGCACCGACATCCCGCTGACCGGCGACGGCCGGCGTGAGGCGGCCGCGTTGGTCAAACCGCTGAACCGGCAACTCTTCGCCGCTGCGTTCACCAGTCCGCTCACCCGGGCGCGGGAGACCGCCAAGATCTGCGGGTTCGCCGACGCGGTCGTCCTCGACGATCTCCGGGAGTGGGACTACGGCGTCTACGAAGGGCGCACGACCGCCGAGATCCGCACCGAGGTGCCGGGCTGGAGCGTGTGGAAGGACCCGGTCGTCGAGGGCGAGTCACTGGCCGATGTCGCGGCTCGGGCGGCGCGGGTGCTCGATCGCTGCGCCGCCGTCGACGGCCGCGTGCTCCTCTTCGCCCACGCCCACATCCTGCGCATCCTCACCGCGTACGCGGTCGGGCTTCCGCCCACCGCCGGCCAGGCGCTCGGCCTCGACTCCGGCTCCATCTCGGTGCTCGGCGCCGAGCACGACTACCGCGTCATCCGCCGCTGGAACTGGCTCCCGAACTAGATCTGTTGATCGCTCCCAATGTCCGCAGCGCTTGTCGCCTGAGTGCGTCTGAGGCTCGTTGGGTCGACAAACGGTCGTCGGGTGGTGAGCGGCAGCTGCGCCTCAGCTCCAAATGCAGAAGGTGATTGGGGTCAGGCGGGGACCGGCGGGAGGGCCTGCTGCTCGTCCATCATCGACGCCATGATCGTTTCGATGAACGCGGTGGCCTCCGCGGTTGCGCCGCCGGCGACGCCGCCGTAGATGGCACTGCTCTTGGCCGGCTCGGCCTTGTGCTCGACCGCGTACACGACAGCTTCGGCGAGGTCGTCGGCGAAGGTGTCGGCCAGGCCGTTCTGGGTCTGGGGCCGCGTCACCGCCATGTGGATCGAGTTCGGGTACTGCTGGCCGTTGAAGCGCCACCCGCGCAGCCGCATGAAGTCGTTCACGTGGTAGATGTCGAACTCGTCCGACGTGAAGCTGAAGCAGAACGTCGGTGAACCGATCAGCCGCAACTCGGAGTGCGACTTCACCGCGTCCTGCATCTTGAACGCGGTCTCGAAGATCTGCTTCGCGTACCCGAGGTAGCCCTCGCGGCCGAGCGACACCATGCCCGCCCACGTGGCGGCGAGGAGACCACCGGAGCGCGAGCCGTCGATGCCGGGGGAGCAGTACTTCCCGCCTGTCCAGTCGGTCAGGTAGAAGTACTGGCCGTTGCGCAGGATGCGGTCCCGGAACAAGAGGACCGACGTGCCCTTCAGTCCGTACGCGTACTTGTGGGTGTCGGCCGAGATGCTCGTCACGCCGGGGACGCGGAAGTCGAACGCCGGGATGTCGTAGCCCAGCTGCTCACCCCACGGGAGAATGAAGCCGCCGAGGCAACCGTCGACGTGCAGGCCGATGTTGCGATCGAGTGCGAGCTGACCCATCTCCGCGATCGGGTCGATGGTGCCGTAGCCGTAGTTGCACGCGGAGCCGATGAGCGCGGCGGTGTTCTCGTCGATGAGGTCGGCGACGGCGTTCACGTCGGCCTGCGCCGTGGCCGGGTCGATCGGGGCCTGGCGAAGTTCGACGTCGACGAGATGGCACGCCTTGTTGAACGCGGGGTGCGCGGTCTCGGGCTTGATGATGTTGGGGTGCGCGATGCCCTTCACGTTGCGGGCCCACTCCCGGTAGGCGAGGACCGAGTGCAGGATGCTGCCGGTGCCGCCGGAGGTGATGAGGCCGACGGGGCCGTCGTCGGCGCTCTGCGCGGCGTCGCCGTGCATGAGGTCGAGGGCCATCGCGATGATCTCGCCCTCGAACCGGGTCGCGCTCGGGCACATGTCGCGCTGGAGCACGTTCATGTGGCTGTACATCCCGAACACTTCGTTCATGAAGTCGTAGTGGTCATGGTCGCCGCAGTACATGGTGCCGGAGCACTTGCCCGTCTCCCACGTCTTGTCCTCGGCGGTCGCGAGCTCACGCAACTCGTTGATGATGGAGTTGCGGTCGCGGCCTTCCGACGGCATCCCGCGCAGCACGGGGAATCGGTCGGCATAGGGGTAAGCAGACATCGAAGAGTCCTTTGGGGTCAGCTGTTGAGGGCGGCGTAGATGGGGCGGAGCGCTTCGAACGCGGCGACGAACTGGGTCTGGAGTCGCTCGTAGGTGGCGCGGTATTCGGGCTGGGGCTCGACGCGCCGCGCGACCTCGACGGTCTCGTTCAGGTCGTCGGCGGTGAGGATCCCACCGCGCTGCAGCGCGAGGAGCGCGGTCCCGCGGGCGATCACCTGATGGGGGTTGGCGACGGCGGCGACGGGCCGGTCGAAGATGTCGGCGAGGGTCTGCACCCACTGGGCGGAGCGGGCGGCACCACCACCGAAGACGATCTCCTGATCGGGATGGCCACTGAACGCCTCCACGATCGGGAGGAGCCAGGCGAGGTTGTACCCGATGCCCTCGATCACGGCGCGCACCAGGTGGCGGCGCTCGCTGTCGAGCGAGAGGTTGATGAACCCGCCGCGCATGTTGGGATCGGCGGTGGGGGCGAGCGAACCCGCGAGCCACGGGAGGAACAGCACGTCGTTGCTGCCGGGCGCGACGCCCGCGAGCAGGTCGTCGAGGCGGGCGAACCGGTCGGGCGTGGAGTGGTCGCCGAGTTCGTCGGTGGCGTGCACGATGTGGTCGAGCACATGCTCCACCACCTTGCCCCCGAGACCGTTCTCGGCCCACACGATGTACTCGTCCGGGAACGGGCTCGGCATCGACAGGACCTCATGGTCGAGGTCGGTGCCGTGATGGTCGGTGATGTCGAGCAGCACCGAGGTGGTGCCGATCATGAGGCCGACCCGGTCGGCACGGCGCGCCCCGGTGGCGATGACCCCGGCGTGACTGTCGTTGATCGGGGCGTGCACGAGCGCGGTGGGCGGCAGGCCCAACCGTTCGGCGACGGCCGGGAGCAGCGGTCCGATCGGTTCGGCGACGGGGCGCAGCGGCGGCAGGGTGCGCGGGTCGGCGCCACTCATGCGCACGAGTTCCGGGTCGTATTCGAGTACGTCGAGCGTGCGGTTGTCGATGAGCAGCGACGTGAACTGCGTGCACTGGTTTGCGGCGATGACCCCGGTGAGCCGGGAGATCACGAAGTCCATGGGCTCGAGGTACGCCGCGGTCCGGGCGTGGATCTCGGGGCAGTCGAGCTGGAAATAGAGCATGTGCGAGAGCGAGACGCCACCCCCGACCGGCGGGATGCCGTGGTGTTCGATGAAGGTCATGAAGGCGTCGGGCTCGCGACCGAAGATGGCGAGACAGTGGTCGGTGCCGCGCCGGTCGAGGTACATGACGAGCGGACCGACGGTGTTGCCGTCGCCGTCCACGGGAACCGTTGACGAGTACTGGCTGTCGACGCCGATGTGGGCGATGTCGGCGGCGGCCTCGGGTGCGGCGCGGACGACCTCGAAGATCGCGTCGACGACCGCGCCCCACAGCTGGCCCGGATCCTGCTCCGCCACGTCGCCGTCGCGGTGGGTGACGATCGGACGGGCCGCCGCGGCGATCAGGCGGCCGGTGTCGTCCACCAACGCGACCTTGGCGTTGGTGGTGCCGACGTCGATACCGAGGGCGTGGGTCATGACGCGAGGAAGCTCCGGTCGATCACGGCTCGGAGGTTAGCGGTGGGCGCGAACCCACTCCCCGGCGTCAGTGGTCGTGACCGTGACCGTGATCGTTGTGGCCCTTCCCGGGATGCGTGCGGATCGCGCTGACCGAACGGGTGACCTTCGCGAAGTCGAGCTTCAGTGCGCCGGCCTTGTCCGCGATGGTGATTTGCTGCGCCCCGAAGTCGGCCAGGGCCCATGGGTTGTCGTAGCGCTTCCCGGTGTCGAGCGGGACGGCCGCACCGTTGACCGCGAGGTCGCCCGTGGTGCCGAACGTGACCCGGCCCTCGGTCGGGGAGTCGTACGCGACGTCGAAGCCGCCGGGCAGGTCCCCGTTCGCCGGCCGCGGCGTGACCGCCGGCGTGTGCGCGAGCACCGCGGTGCGGAACGCCGCGAAACTGCCGAACTTCGTCGCGTCACCGACCTGGGTGAACCACGCGTTGTCGGCACCACCGTCGGCGACGAGGTCGAACGGCTGGGTCAGACCGTGGGTGAAGATCGCCGGGTCCGAATACGTGCGCCAGTGCACGGGCCGCCAGGAGTACAACGCCACGTAGCCGTCGCCCTTGCGGCCGAAGGTCCAGTTGCCGCTCTGGGTGACCTCGTCGAACTTCTCCTGCGGGAAGTACGCGTGGGTGTAGTCCAGATACCGGAACGCGGTGAGGGGCGGGCCGGGATTGGCGAAGGTCGGGGCGTAGAGGCTCACCGACAGCGCGCCGTGCTGCGCGGCCCGGGGCAATGATCCGGTGCCCGTCCAGTACCCGTCGCTGTCAGGCCACTGCGTCCCCGACTGCGGCTCGTTCTTGGGATGGGTCGTGAACACGATCGCGCTCTCGTCGAGCGTTGCCTGTGACACCTGGGTCTGCTCGCCGACCCGACCCGGCCGGTACGACTGGGCGGTCGACAGCATGACCGAGTTGCTGCGGTACGTGTAGGTGTCGACCGCCGTGAGCAGCGCGAAGCCGAGCATGGGTTCGAGGGACTGCGAGAGGTTCTGCGCGACCACGCGGTCGCCGCCGGTGAGATCGGCGATCGGTTTGAACGGCTTGTAGAAGTCGGACTCCCACAGCCCCGTCGCATCGAGCGTGTCGAGGGTGAGCGGCACGATCTGCCAGGCGGTCTGGGCGCCCTTCTCCCACCAGAACTCGACCTCGGCCGGATCGGTGAACGAGTGGCCGAGCAGGCCGGTCTGGCTGTGGTCGACCGGCGCTGCCGCGTCGAGCGGTATGCCCATGTGCTCCTGGTCGACGCTGGTGTGCTTCGACTGACCGACCCGCGGGATGACCGCGGGCACGTGGTACTTGTGCGCGCGGGCGAGCAGTGCGGCACCGGGGTCACTGGTGGAGTTGTACGGCAGGGACGTGTCGTCGAACAGCAACTTGTTCATGTTGAACACGTCCTGGTCGGTCGCCACGCTCTTGTCCTTCATGTAGGACCGGCCGTGGGTGGCACCGAAGTTGCCCTTCTGGAGGTTGAGCGCCATGTCGAAGAGCAACAGGTCGAGGACCATCGACGCGCGGCGGGCGAGCATCGGGTCGTCCACCCACTCGACGACCGTGATCAGCGCGTCGAACGTCTTCTGGTAGTAGACGTCGGAGTGCCATTCGGTGAAGCCGTAGTTCGCCTTCTCGGTGAGCCACTTGTCGATGAAGCCGCGCGCTCGTTCCTTGTGCCAGGCGCCGGTGTTGCCGTCGCTACCGAAGGTGGCGTCGGGGAACGCCTGACCGGCGAGGTACTCGTCGGCGTGGAAGAGGAGCCGGTGGTTCTCCGACCAGTAGTAGCGCTGGTCGACGGTGCCGGTGGGCTGCGGGTCGGTGTACCAGTACTTGAACGACCGCATGTGGCTCTCGATGGCCGCGTTGAGGTCGGCCGGTAGGAGGTCCCGGTAGCCGTACCAGAGGTTCATGATGTACGTGAGGTCGAAGTCGGACGTGTCGACGAAGTTGTCCATCCGCGAGAACGAGTTGGCGTAGTCGGCGGCGGTGATCCCCGCGGTGTTGAACGGGGTGCCGGTCCGGCGCGCGTGCTCGGCGTTGGCGATGAGGTTGGTGGGCGACCCGGCGGAGAACTGGGTGGACGCGTAGTCGAGGAACGAGTTCTGGCGCGCGGCCCAGTAGTCGGCGTTGACGAAGCCGTCGTGACTCGGTGGGCCCGGCGGATCCGGCGTGAGCAGCACACGACAGCTTGTCGCGACCATGGCGAGCAACAACGCGATGACGACCGGTTTCCGCATGCAAAGCCCCTTCCCGAGCGGCGGTCACCCTCTCACGGTGGTCACTGGTCACGCAACGTGGTGGGGGTGGTTCGTGCGAATATGCGCCCGCCGACCCACCCCCGTCCCGCCCCCAATCCGTCGCCGCTGGAGCCGCACGTGAGCAGACCACCGATCGTGCTGGGGATGCTCGACGGGATGGTCGAGCACCTCTTCAGTCCGCGCCAACTCGAACGACTCGACGCCGCCGGTCGGATCCTCGACCGCGTGCCGCTGGCCGCGTGGGACGACCCGCGCGCCGACGCGTTGCTCGCCGAGGCCGAGATCCTGGTCGGGCACTGGGGTTGTCCCACTCTCACGGGTGAGGTCCTGGCCCGGGCGCCGCGTCTCCGACTGTTCGCGTATGCGGCGGGGACCGTGAAGTGGCAGGTGACCGACGCGGTGTGGGAGCGCGACGTCGTCGTCACCTCGGCCGCGGCTGCCAACGCGGTCCCGGTGGCCGAGTACACCGTCGCCGCGATCCTGCTCGCCAACAAGGGCGTGTTCCTCGTCCGTGAACTCCAACGCGATCCCGCGGCGACCGTACCCCTGAACCTGAGCCGCGTCGGCAACCGTGGGGCGCGGGTCGGCATCGTCGGCGCGTCGTTCGTGGGCCGGTTGGTGATCGACGCGCTGCGGTCAACCGACATCGTGATCTCGGTGTACGACCCGTTCCTCACCGCGGCCGACGCGGCCGCGATGGGGGTGGAGAAGGTCGACGACCTCGACGCGCTCTGCTCGTCGGTCGACCTCCTCTCGATCCACGCGCCCGACATCCCGGCGACCCGCGGGATGATCGGCGCCGCGCAGCTGGCGCGTCTCCACGACGGTGTGACCGTGGTGAACACCGCCCGCCCCGCGCTGATCGACCAGGACGCGCTGGTCGCCGAGTTGGAGTCCGGCCGGCTCGCGGCGGTGCTCGACGTGACCGAGCCCGATCCGTTGCCCGCGGGGCATCCGCTGCTGACGTTGCCGAACGCGTTCGTGACTCCCCACGTGGCCGGGGCGATGGGCAACGAGTTGCGCCGGCTCTCCGAGTTGGCGGTGGAGGAAGTGGAACGGTTCGTCGCCGGCGAGCCACCCCGCTATCCCGTGGTGGCCGCGGACATCGACCGCATCGCGTGACCGTGACCCTGGGCATGACGTGATCGAGCCGGGACTCTGCTCGGTGACGTTGCGTGGGTCGGCGGTCGACGAGGTCGCCGCACTGGCCGCCGAGTGCGGGCTCCACGCGATCGAATGGGGTGCCGACGTCCACGTGCCGCCGGAGGATGCGAGCGCGATCGCGCGGGCCCGCGCCGCAAGTGAGGCGGCCGGCTGTCGGTGCTCGTCGTACGGGTCGTATCTGTTCGCCGCCGGGCTTCCCGGTCCGGATGAAGTGCGAGCCGTGCTTGACACCGCGGTCGCGCTCGGTGCGCCGACGGTTCGAGTGTGGGCCGGGTTCGGCGTCAGGCCCGGATCGCACGAGTACGACGGCCTGGTCGCCGCGCTGGTCGCCGCGTCCGAAGCCGCGGCCGCGCGGCACCTCCACCTCGGGTTGGAGTTCCACGGCGGGACCGCGACCGCGACCGTCGCCGGCGCCTTGGCACTCCTCGACGACGTCGGGCGTCCGAACCTGTTCACGTACTGGCAGCCGCCGTACTGGCGGGCGCCCACCACCTCGGAGTCCGATGCCGCGGAGGTGCGCGCGCTGGGCGACCGACTGCTGCATCTCCATGTGTACGAGTGGGCCGCAGCCGAGGACCGACGGCCGCTCGACGAGGGCGCGGCGCGTTGGGCTGCGGTGTTGGCGGCCGCCGGTGACGGCGACCGCGTGGCCTACCTGGAGTTCGTTGCCGGTGACGACCCCGCAGCACTTCGCCGCGACGCCGCCACCCTCCACACCATGCTCGCCACCGCCCCGTAACCCCTCCCACTCTGCGAGCGCTTGTCGACTTACCGGGCCTGAGACCCGCGCAGTCGACAAGCGCTCGGGGTTTGGGGTCGGGGGTGGAGTGGGGTTAGGGCTCGGCGAGGACGACGCGGTCGAAGAGGTCGGCGGTGCGGGTGGCGAGCGGTGCCCAGTCGAACTCGGACTTGAGCGCGGCGATCGCCGTCTCCGCTCGGGCCACCGACTCGGGGGTGAGCGCGTCGAGCGCGGCCGCGATCTCCGGGGCGGTGTGGCCGCTCCGGATACCCGCGTCGCCGAGCATCTCGGTGAGGAACGGCCAGTCCGAGACGAGGGCGGGGGTGCCGGTGCCGATCGCGTCGGCGATGGTGCCGGTGGCGAGCATGTCACCGTCGGGGTCGAACGGGAATGCGAGCAGGTCGCACGCGGCGAGCCGCGTCGCGTACACCGCGTCGTTCACGCCCCGGTAGTGCTCGGCGACCGCGATGCGATCGTCGTCGGGGGCCGACTCGTCGATGCGGAGCGACCAGCACACCACCTGGATGTCGGTGCGGGTCGCCTGCCTGACGCCCTCGAGGAACTCGACCACCCGCTTGTCGACGCGCGGCGCGCCGACGAGACCGATGCGGAGCGGCGCGGGGGCCAGCCCGAGGCGTGTCTCGGCCTCGGCCCGGCTCAGCGTGGTGGCGAGCGGCCAGAGCTCGCCGAAGTGCCCGTGCGCGATCACCTCGTGGCGGCAATCGGGCCGGAACCGGTAGCGGGCCAGCATTCGGTCACGGCCCCACTCCGAATGGTGGATCACGGCGTCGGCGGTGTCGGCCCACTGTTGGTAGATCGGGTCGTAGACCTCGGGATTGCGATCGTGGGGCGTGAGGTTGTGCGCGGTCCACACGACGGGGATGCCGCGGTCGGCGAGGGTGGCCACCAGCCCGGCGTGCACTGCGGGATCGTCGAAGCCGAACCATTCGGGCCAATGGAGATGCAGCAACTCGATGTCGTCGAGATCGGTGGTGCCGTCGGCCAGCACGCCCAGGGGTGCGGCCAGGCCCACGACCCGGTCCTGCATCGGGGCGTAGAGCAACCGGTCGTACCAGTGGCCGTGCGCGGTGGAGGCGACGCGGAGTTTCGGCGTCACCGTCGCGCGCAGGTGCACGTGGGTGGCCGGTTCGACGTCGATCTGATGGATCGCCACGAGGCCGGAATACGGCGACGCCCACTCGGCCAGGCCGTCGACCACGACGCGGCTCGTCGTGGCGGGCGCGTCCGCGGTGAGCGTCACCGAGAGCGGGGCCCGAGTGGTCTCGGGGACGACGAGCGCGATCGCGTCGGGCGTGCGCTCGAAGGTGAGGGTGTGGTCGGCGACGACGGTTCGCCGCGCCACGGAGTAGGTGGTCGTGCACGTGCCCGCGAGTGGTTCGGGCTTCGCGCCGTCGAGGCCGCGGCCCATCACTTCGAGCCGGTTCCAGCGGGCGTGCACGCCGTGCGGTTGGTGCGTCAACTCGTCGGGGAGTTCGGCGGTGGTGGCGCGGCGGCCGCGGTCGAGTACGAGCGGGGCCCAGACCACCTGCTCGTTGTCGACCGGGACCTCGAAGGTTCCGGGTGCGTGCGGCGCGGGGAGGTAGTGGCTCCGGTTGGCGCCCACGAACGGCACGACCAGGTGTTGCGCCGGGCTGGCATGGACCCACACCGCCGGGTGACGACCGGCGTCGAACTCGATCACCGCGTCGGTGGTCCGGTACGTGGCGCGCGCGGATGCCCTGGCGACCGGCGGCGCGGCCTGCAGTGCCGTACCCGCCCACGCGAGTTTGCCGAGCACGTCGAGCGTCAGCTGGAGACGGCGGAACGGGCCGCGGTACTCGTCCTGGTTTCGGCGACGGTGCGCATCGACCACGCCGTCGGGATCGAACCGGCGCTGCGTGGCGCGCGCGGCATCGACGCCGCGGCGGAGCCACGCCTCGGTCCGGTCGGTACGGAGTGACGCCGCCTGCGCGAGCGCGGCGAGTTCCACGGTGAGCGCGGTGGCCAGCACTCCGGTGGAGCGGCCCCACGGGATCGCGGCACCATCGGGTCCGGCGACGGTGTCGACGAGCGCGAGCGCCGCACGCGCACCGTCCTCCCACCGCGGGCCGAGTCGTCCGGCGAGGGGCTCGCAGAAGAGCCAAATGTCGGCCGTGTAGATGTCGTACCGGCCGGACGCGTCGTTGGAGTCGTCGAGGAAGCGGCGCGGATTCTGGTCGAGCAGTTCGGCCAGCCGCTCCATGAGCCGGTCGAGGACGGCCGGGTCCTCGCTGAGCCCGAGCTGTTGGCGGGCGAACTCGCAGCGGGAGAGCACCGCCGCGTAGTTGCGGGGGAGGATGTCGGTGTCGAGGAGTTCGATCCAGTCGCGGCTGTCGGTGGCCCGCGCCACCTGGTCACGTTGCTCGTCGGTGCACCGGTCGAGGAGCGGGTTGCCGGCAAACGGACCGACTCGCAGCAGCGTCTCGGCGATGCGGTACGAGAAGAACGTGTGGGTGTCCCGACCGTTCACCCCGGTCAGGAGCCGGGCGATCACGTCGTCGATCGGGTCGCCCGCGATGGTCGTGACGCCGCCGGTCGCGAGGTGGGTCAGGGCATAGAGCAGGTCGGCCCGCACGTCGGGATCGACGCGATGCCCGGCGAACGTGCGGGGGATCTGCCAGTCGGGGAAGTGGGCGTCCCGGAGGTGGCCGACCGTCGCGGTGACGAACTCGAGCAGGTCGGTGCCGGCGGTGTGGCTGTCGACGGTCACTGCACCCAGTCGGCGTAGGCGGCTTGGATCCGCTCGGTGCTCCATTCGCCGTCGTGGACGATGACGCGGTACCGGAGGTCAAGGCGGTCACCGGCGGCCAGCGTGAGCGGTTCGGCCCATAGGAACGCGGCGTTGACGAAGTTGGCCCACCCCTCGCCGTACGTGTCGGCCCGCGTGCTCGCGTACCACGGCGACGGCGACCGAGGATTGTCGGGGTGGCTGTTGAGAGTGACTCCCACTGGTTGACCCTGCACCTGTCCGTCGAGGGCGAGCCAGGTGGAGGGTTCGCCGAGGGCGCGGTCGCGTGCCACGCCGTCGTCGAGGCGGATGACGGTATCGGTCCAGTCGGGTGCGCCGCGGAGTGTGAGCCCGCCGTAGCCACCCCAGGTGGTGAACGGCGTGCGGTCGAGGATGGTGTCGGCCGCCACCGAGAGCCGCTCGGTCCAGTCGATCGCGTACGCGTCGGCATCGATCGGCACGGGCGTCATGGTGCGGGTCTCGCGCAGCCGAACCGAATCGCCGTCGGGCGCGATCCACTCGAGATCGGCTTCGACCGAGTCGTCGGTCTCGCGCACGGCCACGGCCCGCAGCAGACCGAACTCGCCGTACTCTTCCCAGAAGTTCTCGCCGTTCACGAACTTGACGGTGAACCACAACGCGTGGTGCCACGGATGGTCGGCCGGAGCCTCCACACTCAGCACCGCGCCCGATGGTGTGGTCAAAGGGTGGACGTACGGTCGGGGTGCGTCCCACACGCAGGGCAGATCCATGCCGGCCGAACCTAGCGGCCGGTCACCGATCGTTCCGACGCATCGAACGCGCCGGTGTCCACGCGTTCCCGGCGCCGGAAGCCGGAAGCGGGAGGTCGTCGGTACGATGCCGGATGTGGGCGTGGGGATGTCGGTGGGGGTGCGGTGACGGATTCGGGAACCGGACGGCTCCACGGACAGGTCGTGCTGATCACCGGCGCGGCGGGCGGGATCGGTCGGGCCACCGCGATGCGGGCCGCCGCCGAGGGCGCCGCGGTGGCGGCGGTCGGCCTCGACGACGCGGGTCTCGCGCTGCTCGTCGACGAGATTCGCGCCCACGGTGGTGACGCGATCATGCGCGTGGCCGACGTCTCGGACCCGGTCGCGATCGGCGCCGCGGTGGACGAATGCGCCGACGAACTCGGCGGACTCGACGTCGCGTACGCCAACGCGGGAATCCTGCCGCCACCGGCGGCGCTGGGTGATCTCGACCTCGACCAGTGGCACCGCGTGCTCGCGGTGAACCTCACCGGCGTGACCCTCACGTTTCGCGCCGCCCTGCCCCACCTGAACGGCGACGACGGCGGTGTCCTCCTCGCGACCGGGTCCTCACTCGCGATCCGGCCCGGCGCCGGCAACCTCGCGTACGCCGTGGCCAAGGCCGGGGTGCACACTCTGGCGCGCAGCCTCGCGATCGAACTCGCACCGCGGAACATCCGCGTCAACGTGATCGCGCCGGGTGTGACGGAGACGCCCATGACGGTCGGAATCCCCGGCCACATCGACCGCGCCCTCCCCGGTGTTCCGCTGGGCACGCTCGTGCAACCGGAGGAGGTCGCGGCGCTCGCGGTGCACCTCATGTCGGCCGACGCGCGGTCGATCACCGGAACGGTCGTCAGCATCGACGGCGGACGGGCTGCTGTATGAGCATCGCCGGGTTCGACCTCGTGCTGTTCGACCTCGGCGGGGTGCTGATCGAACTCAGTGGTGTGGGTGCGATGCAGGGACTTTCGGGCATCGCCGGTGAGGACGAGTTGTGGGAACGCTGGCTCTCGTGTCCGTGGGTGCGGGCGTTCGAGCGGGGGGAGTGCACCGCCGAGGAGTTCGCGGTGGGCATGGTCGACGAGTGGGACCTGCCGGTCACCCCAGCCGCATTTCTCGCCGCCTTCCGGGTCTGGCCGGTCGGGCCGATGCCGGGCGCGGAGGACCTGGTGGCCGAGGTCGGCGCGGTGGTCGCGGTCGGTTGTCTGAGCAACACCAACTCGTTGCACACCGAAGACCAGTTCTCCCGCTGGGGGATCTTCGCCACCTTCGAGCCGCGGTTCCTCTCCCACGAACTCGGCGTGCTGAAGCCCGACCGGGAGTTGTTCGAACGGGTGGCGGAACTCTCGGGGATCGCCCCGGCCCGGATCCTGTTCCTCGACGACAACCTCGTGAACGTCGAGGGCGCACGCGCGGCAGGGTTCGCAGCAGAGCACGCGCGGGGAGTGGAGGGCGCGCGTGCCGCACTCGTGGCGCAGGGGGTCCTGACCCCGGACCGCGGCTGAGCCCGTACGCTGCATCGATGCTCGGTTCCAACGTGATCGTCCCCGTCGCCCCCTTGCTCACGCTCGCCGATGCCGACGCGGTCGTCGCGCTCTGCACCCACTTCGGGCGCTATCGCACCTACGGCGAACACGAGCCGCTCGAGATCCCCGAGGGCCCGGGGCTCGCGCCGCGCCACGACAGCGTCCGCAACTTCCTCACGTCGGGCGGCCTGCACGGGGCCGACGAGCGGATCGGCACCCTGGCCGCTCGCACCAGTTACTTCCGCGAGGAGTACGCGTACGGCGGCGAGATGTTCACGCCGGCGATCGCGCCGTTCCTGCGTTCCGAACGGCTCGCGGCTGCGGCCCGGGTGGTGCACGGTCGGCCGGTGGTCGAACCGCAGATCGCGTACGCGAACCTGATGGTCCCGGGCCAGGAACTCGCGGTCCACACCGATGTGCCCGAGTTCCGCGGTGTGAGCCGCAAGACCGTGCCGCAGTGGCTGCTCGTCGTGATGCACCACTCGGGATGCTTCGACGACTGGCGGCTCCACATCGCCACCGGGATCGCGTGGTTCTCCGACCTCGCCGGGGGCGCACTCGCATATTGGCCCGACGGTCCGGACGGTCCGGTCGTCCACCACCCCATCCGCACCAACACCGCGCTGGTCCTCGACACCGACTCGGTGTTCCACGGGGTCGACCGGGTCGCGCCGGTGGCAGCCGACGCTATGCCCGCGATCCGGCCGGGCTGTGGCCTCGGCTCGGAGGGTGACCGCTGGGTCCTGCGCGGATCCGACGGCGCTGTGCTGGCTGACTACGACTGGTCGGACCTGCGGCTCTCGGTGTCGTGGAAGGCGTACTGCTTCGCGTCGGAGGCGGAGCGGGACCGGTGGCGCGACCACACCGACGACCTCACCCTCGACGCGATCCTCGAGACGCTGCGCGCCGACGTGAGCGCGCGGCGTGGTGTCGAAGTGCCGCGCGACGCCGATCTCGGGCTCACGCTGATCGACGAGTACGTGCGCTTCCCCGTCACCTAGACGCCTCGTTCGCTCACACTCCTGACGGGGAGGGGTTTCGTCGGGCTCGCTGCCTCGCGGCGTCAGCCGCGGGCGAGGATCTCGCCGTGGAGCACCGCGTACCAACCGTCGGGCTGCACGGCCCAGTTCCGCCACGCCGCCGCGATGGCGGCCAACTCGTCGGTGTCGGACAGGCCGTACTCGACGGCTTGGGTGGCGAAGGACGACTGCACGACGCGGTCCGCCCACAGGCCACCCCACCACGCGCGTGATTCCGGATCCGCGTAGGTCCACGTCGAACTCGAGACCGCGATGTCGGTGAAGCCCGCCTGCTGCGCCCATCCGAGGAGGAACCGCGCCGCGTCGGGTTCGGCGTCGTTGTGGCGGGCGATGGCGTGGTACAGCTCGTTCCACCGGGCGAGCAACGGGTCGAGCGGCGCCCACGAGAAGCACGAGTAGTCGGCGTCGCGGATGGCGACGACGCCATCGGGCGCGACCACGCGCCGCAACTCGCGCAGCGCGTCGACCGGCGCGGTGAGATGTTGGACCACCTGGTGCGCGTGGACGACGTCGAAGGAGTCGTCCGCGATGTCGAGGCCGTAGACGTCGTCGACCGCGAAGCTCACCTGCTCGGGCCGGTCGTTCACGGCGTGCGCCGCCTCGATCGCATCCGTCGCGGCATCCACGCCGTGCACGCGACCCGGCGCCACCCGCGTGGCGAGGTCCATCGTGATGTTCCCCGGCCCGCACCCGACGTCGAGCAGGTGCTGACCAGCCGCGAGGTGGGGGAGCAGGTACCCCGCCGAGTTCTCGGCCGTGCGCCACCGGTGACTGCGCAGGACGGATTCGTGATGTCCGTGTGTATAGATGTCTCCCATCGGGGGATCGTCGCAGGTGCGGGACGGTCGCGCCCGCGATTTCCCGGGGGGCGACGCCCCGGAGAGTCCGAGGCAGGCCGTACTCTGCGCACCGGTGGTGACGTCACGTGGAGAGGGGCGAGCGTGGAACTGTCGTTGACGGACGGCCCGGTGGAGATCATCGGCGCGCTCGACCGGGAACGGACCGAGTCGGGAATGGCGCCGCGGCGGTTGCCGGCCTGGACCCGACCGCAGATCCCCGACCTGTTCATGGACTTCATGGTCACGCTCGGCTCCGGCGTACGGATCGCGTTCCGGACCGATTCGCCGTGGATCGAACTCGACGCGATGCCCACAGGGTTCGCGGTGGTCGGGTCGCCGCCGCCCACGATTGCGTACGACCTGCTCGTCGACGGTCGGCGGGTGGAGCGCGTGACCGGTGACTTCGGGACCCGACTCATCGCCGATCTTGCGACCTTCGACCTCATCGTCGAGCGCGGTGATCCCGCCTTCCTCCGCTTCGACATCGACACCGACTCGGCCCGGGAGTCCGACGGGGTGCGAGCGGTCGAGATCTGGTTGCCGCAGGCCGCGGCGAGCGAACTGCGCGCGTTGCGGGTCGCGGACGGTGCCCGCGTGCTGGCGCCCGAGCACACGAAACGCCTCTGGGCCCACTACGGCAGTTCGATCAGCCACTGCATCGAGGCGCACGGTCCGAGCGACGTGTGGCCCGCCGTGGCGGCGCGCGCCGGCGACGTGGAGTTGCGCCAGTTCGCGTTCGCCGGGCAATGCCATCTGGACCAGTTCGTGGCGCGGTCGATCGTGGAGACCCGTCCCGACCTCGTCAGTCTCAAGGTCGGGATCAACATCGTCAACGCCAACAGCCTCACGGTGCGGACCTTCGCTCCCGCGGTCCACGGTTTCCTCGACACGCTGCGGGAGCAGCTGACCCGGGTACCGATCCTCGTCGTGTCGCCGATCGTCTGTCCGATGGCCGAGGACCATCCCGGCCCGACGGTGCCCGACGGCCGTGGTGGTTTCCGCGTGATCACCGACCGGCCCGCCGAACTCCGGGCGCTCAGCCTCACGCTGCGCCAGATTCGTGGGATCCTGGCCGACGTGGTCGCCGGCCGCCGTGACCGGGGTGACGAACACCTGCACTACCTCGACGGGCTCGAACTGTTCGGCGCGTCCGACGCACCGACCCTGCCCGACGGGCTCCATCCCGACGGGGACGGATACCTCCGCATCGGCGAGCGCTTCGCCGCGCACGCGTTCGCTCCCGGCGGCCCCTTCACCCCCTGAGCTGACGCGGCTACCGTCGGGCGTTTGCGGGAGGGACTGTCGATGTCGTACGTGAGCGGGCGCATCATCCACGACGCCGATGCACACATCATGGAGACGCCCACCTGGTTGCGCGACTTCGCCGACCCGTCCGTCCGCGACCGCATTGCGCCGCTGTCGCTTGCCGGCGGCAACGAACTGCAACAGACCGGCGACCCCGACGAACAACTCCGCGACCTGAACTCGGCGTTCGAGAAGATCGCCCGCAAGCACGCGTCCGACGAGTACCGCGCCACCGAGGCGGCCGAGATCATGGCTCGCAAGAACTTTGCGGCCACCGGTTCGTTCATCCCCGAGGACCGTCCGCGCGCCCTCGACCTGCTCGGCTTCCAGAGCCAGTTGATGTTCAACACGTTCCACAACCGTCGCCTACACGACTGGGAGCACGGCGGCGATCTCGACCTCGCGTACGGAACGGCGCGCGCACACAACCGGGGAATGGTCGAGTTCTGCTCGGTCGACGCCCGCCTGCTGCCCACGTGTTACGTGCCGCTCGTCGACTTCGACCGGGCCGAGGCGATGGCGCGCGAATCGATCGCGATGGGCGCGGCGGCCCTGCTCGTGGCGTCGGGCTGCCCGCCCGACCATTCGCCGAGCCACCGGTCGCTCGACCCGGTCTGGGCCCAGGCCCAGGCCGCCGGGATCCCGGTGGTGTTCCACGTGGGTGGCACCGGCGACCTCATCGACGCGGCGTACTTCCGCAACGGCCTCCCGGTCCCGCCCGACTTCCACGGCGGCGAGGAGAACTTCCGCTCGGTCGATTACATGGGGATCCCCGGACCGCCGGCGCAGACCCTCGCCACCCTGATCTTCGACGGTGTGCTCGACCGGTTCCCGAACCTGCGGATCGGCGTGATCGAGCAGGGCGCGATCTGGGTGCCGTCGTGGATGCGCCAGATGGAATCCGCGTTCGACGCGTTCCACCGGCACGAGGACCGGTTGCAGGCGCTCTCGCTGCGGCCGTCGGAGTACGTCCGCCGTCAGGTTCGCTTCACCCCGTACCCCACCGAGGACGTCGGCTGGATCATCGAACAGGCCGGGCCCGAGGTGGCCCTGTTCTCCTCCGACTACCCGCACGTGGAGGGTGGCCGGAAGCCCTACGAGCGGTTCGAGGCGTCGCTCGGCGATGCGGACGAGTCGGTGCGCCGGGCGTTCTACTGCGACAACTTCCTCGACCTGATGGGGACCGCGGCCGCCGCGCTGGCTGCCTGACCACCGATTCACCCGGCAATGGGCATGGCGTGGTCCGGCCGTGCGAGGATTCTCCGATGATGCAGGGCTTCGTCCGTCCCGATTTCGCCGACGTCGCGGTCGCGTTCGGTCAAACGCTCCTGCACAAGCGTGGGGGCGGCGGCGCGGCGTCGGTGTTCTTCCGGGGCGAGAAGGTCGTCGACATCTGGGCCGGGACCCGCGATCCCGACGGCCGGCCCTGGGGGCGCGACACCACCGCCATGAGTTGGTCGACGTCGAAAGGCGTCGTGGCGACCGCGGCACACCGGTTGGCCGACCGGGGTCTGCTCGACGTCGAGGCGCCGGTGGGCGACTACTGGCCCGAGTTCAAGGCGGCCGGCAAGGAAGACATCCGCGTCGCGCACCTGCTCGACCACTCGGCCGGGATGCACCGGGTCCGCGGGATCATCGACAACGCCGAGGAACTCCTCGATTGGGACCGCACCACCGAAGCGCTCGCGGCTGCCCCGCCCGCGTACCCCGCGGGCACGCGTCACGGGTACCACGCGATCACGTTCGGGTTCCTCGTCGGTGAGGTGCTGCGCCGCATCACCGGGCTGACGGTGGACGAGGTGGTGCAGCGCGAGATCGTGGCGCCCCTCGGACTCCGGGGCATGTCGATCGGCGCCCGGGGTCCGGCCCTCGAGCACGTCGCGACCCTGCTCACCTCGTGGCCCGACCCCGACAAGACCGAACGGGTCATCGAGCAACTCGACAAGTTCCGCCGCTTCCGGATGCCGATCGACGCGTTCCTGATCGACGGCCTCCCCGAACTCATCGAGGCCGGCACGATCTACGACGCGAACATCCCCGCGCTGAACGGTGTCTTCAGCGCCCGGTCCCTCGCGCAGATGTACTCGGTGCTCGCCACCGGTGAGGACGTCGACGGTGCACCGTTCATCTCCGCGCCCACCCTGCGGCGCGCCACCGCGGTCCGCACCACCGCGCGTGACCTGATCCTCGGGTTCCCGATGCGATGGCGGCTCGGCTACCACATGGCCGCGACGAACCGCGGCATATTGGCGAACGGCTTCGGCCATTTCGGCCTCGGTGGTTCGGGGGCATGGGCGGATCCCTCGAAGGGCCTCGCGGTCGCGATGGTCTGCAATCGCATGGCGGGCACGCCGGTCGGCGACCAGCGCCTCCTCAAGGTAGGCGCGGCCGCGGTCAAATGCGCGGAACGCGGCTGACCGGTTCCGCGGGGAGACGCTCGGCCCGTAACGTGCCGGGTTCCGTTCGCACATCTGGGGGATGCATGCAGTTACGAATGCGCGTCGTCGTATCGTTGGCAGTCGGTGTGGTCCTCGTCGGCTGCACCAGCGGGTCGACGAGCAAGGCCGGTACGAAGTCGGCCCGCAGCGTGACGACCGGTGTCGGAACGGAGCCGGTGGACCCGAGTTCGGTGCGGGCCGCGAAATCGAACGGCTGCGGCGGGGCGAGCCCGGGCGTCGCGGCGGGATCCACCAGGCAGGACCTCACCTCCGGCGGGGATGCTCGCTGGTACCACCGCGACGTTCCGCCCGCGCACGATGGCGTCACGCCGGTGCCCCTGGTGCTCGACCTCCATGGATACTCGGAAGGTGCCGACGTCCACCTCATGATGACCGGGCTGGAGAAGTTCGGTGACGCGAAGGGGTTCGTCACGCTCACGCCCCAGGGCACGGGTCCGGTACCACGTTGGGATACCGAGCGCGGTTCGAAGGATCTCGCGTTCCTGGGTGACGTGCTCGACGCAGCCGAGCGGGATCTCTGCATCGACACCAATCGGGTGTTCGTCACCGGGTTGTCGAACGGGGCGTTCATGACATCGGCCGCCGCGTGCTTCATGAGCGACCGGGTGGCCGCGGTCGCGCCGGTGGCGGGCGCCCGGAACCTGAAGGGCTGTGCCCCGAAACGCCCGGTGCCGATGGTCGCGTTCCACGGAACGGCCGACGGGTTCGTCTCCTACGACGGCGGACTGGGGAAGCAGGCGCTCGATCTCCCGGCGGCCGACGGATCCGGCAAGAAGCTCCGGGACACGCTCACGCCCGAAGCGCTGAAGGCACGGTCGGGCGACTCGATCCCCACGATCATGGCCGGTTGGGCGAAGCGCAACGGCTGTGCCGCGCGGAGTACGAAGACCGCGGTCGCCGCCGACGTGACGAGGATCGCATTCGACTGCCCGGCGGCCGGTGAGACGGTGCTCTATCGCGTCACCGGTGGCGGCCACACGTGGCCGGGCAGTGCGTTCTCGCAATCCATCGCGTCGCTCGTCGGTCACACGACGATGAGCATCGACGCCGACGCGATCATGTGGGACTTCTTCTCCCGCCATCCGCTCGCGAACGGGAAGCAATAGCGGGGCGGGACGGCACCGCTACCCTGCGGACGTGCCCGACCAACCATCCGTAGCGCTCGATACGGCGACGGTGCACGGCCGCGTTGCGATCCCCGATTCGGTCGACGCGTATCTCGGACTGCGGTACGCCACCGCGCCGCGTTTCTTGGCCCCGGACCCGGTGTCCCTGCGCGGCGACGTCGACGCGACGAACTTCGGTCCGGCCGCACCGCAACTCCCGGCGTCGAACTCGGTGCCGGGCGACACGACCCCCGCGTCGACGGCCGAGGACTGCCTCTTCCTCAACGTGTGGGCGCCGCGTACCCCGGGTCCGCACCCGGTCTTCGTCTGGTTCTACGGCGGGGGGTTCCTCACCGGGACCACCGCGGATCCGACCATCGACGGCGCCCGCCTCGCGGCGCGCGGACCGATGGTGGTGGTGACCGTCGCGTATCGGGTCGGCGCGCTGGGGTACCTCGGCATCGGCGACACCAACTGCGGGTTGCGTGACCAGCAGAGCGGACTCGACTGGGTCCACGCTCACATCGCGGCGTTCGGCGGCGACCCGGACGCCGTGACCATCGCCGGCGAGTCGGCCGGGGGCGGTTCGGCGCTCCACCTCCTCGCCGCGGGCACGGCACCCGGCCGCTTCGGTCGGGTCATCGCGCAGAGCGGCGCGACCGACTACACCCGGACCCGGGCGGAGGTGGAGCGGGTCACCGAGGTGTTCGTCGGAGGCCTCGACGGTGACGACCCCCGCACGGTCCCGTGGCAACGGATCATCGAGGCGCAGGGCAAGACCATCATCCCGCTCCTGATGGAGATGGCCCGGATGCCGTTCCATCCGTGTGTCGACGACGACACCCTCACCGCGCGGCCCGTCGACGCGTTCTCGGCCGGCGTCGGCGCCGCCGTCGACCTCGTGATCGGTACGACGCGCGACGAGATGCGCCTCTTCCTGGCGGAGGCGACGCTCGCCGACGCGCAGATGCGCAAACGGGTTGACCGCTACCTGGGCTCCGACGGCAGCGCGATCGTGCAGCGATACCAGGAGATGGTCGGCCTCGACCCGATGGACGTGTGGGCCGCGATCTTCTCCGACCGCGAGATGCTCCTGCCGGCGGTCGCGATGGCGGAGGCCCACCAGGGTCGCACCTTCCGGTCGTTGTTCACCTGGGAGGTCGCGCCGCGGGCCGACGGGTTGCCGTTGCGAGCGTGTCACGCCGCGGATCTGCCGTTCACCTTCGACTCCCTCGACCGCCTGGGCTGGGACGCGTGGACCGGCAGCGACCGGCTCCCCGAAGCCGGGGCCGCGCTGATCGATGCCATGACCGGTGCGTGGTGTGCCTTCGCGCGCACGGGGGATCCGGGCTGGCCCGAACTCGCGTCGGGTCAGGTGATGGAGTTCGGGGTCGAGTGCGGGATCCGTGACGACCCGATGGCCGACCGTCTCGCCGTATGGAAATGACGTGGCAGTGACCGACCGGACGTCGATCCGCACGTTCCGGTTCCCCGCCATCGACCGCGTGGTCCACGGGCCGGGCGCGGTCGCCGAGATCCCAGCCATCGTCGCCGAACTCGGGGCCCGCCGGGTGATGATCGTGACCGGGCAGTCGCTCGCCACCGGCACCGATCTGATCGCCACCCTCGAAGCCGCACTGGGCGACCGTCACGTAGCCACGTTTCCCCGCATGCGCGCGCACGCTCCGCGCGTCGACGTGGACGCGGCCATCGCGATGGTCGGTGAGTGCGACGCGGACCTGTTGATCGGGTACGGCGGGTCGAGCGTCACCGACGCCACCAAGATCGTCGCGGTCCGCTCCCGCACCGAACCGATCCCGCACCTGCTGGTGCCGACCACGCTGTCGTCGGGGGAGTGGACACCGGCCTCGGGCATGACCGGCGACGTCCAGGGAGTCAAGACCTACGTCGTCGATCCCGCGATGGCACCGTTCGCGATCGTCCTCGACCCGGTCGTCACGCTCGAGACGCCGCGCGAGCTCTGGTTGTCGACCGGGATGAAGGTGGTCGACCACGCGTGCGAGGCCATGTGGGGTCCACGCGCGCATCCCGTCACCGACGCGCTCGCCGCGCCGGCGATCCGGACCCTGCGGCGCACGCTGCCCCGCACCGCCGCCGATCCCACCGACCTCGATGCCCGCCTCGATTCGCAGATTGCCGGGTGGATGAGCATGGCGGGCGTGGTCAACGTGCGGGTGCACCTCTCGCACACGCTCGGCCACCAGATCGGCGCCCGCTGGGACGTGCCGCACGGGATCACGTCGGGCATCACGTTGCCGCCGGTGATGCGCTACATCGAAGCCGAGAACCCGACCGGTTCGGCAGCGGTCGCGGCCGCGTTCGACGCACCCTCGGTGTCCGACGGTGCCGACTCCGTCACTGCGCTGGTGAACGAACTCGGCCTGCCCACGCGCCTGCGGGAGGTGGGTGCCGATCCGTCCGACTTCCCGGCGGTCGCCCAGGCCACCCTCGACGCCGGCCGCGCCACCGGCTACGTCCCCACCGGCGGCGTCGATGCCCTCGTCGCCCTCCTCGAGTCCATGTACTGAACTTGCGTCACTGTTCCACCTCCTGGGTGGGTTCTTGACGCAAGGTGGTGAGGGTGGCGGCGCGGGCGCGGAGGTCGGACTTGGCCACCTTGCCGCCCGACGCGCGGGGGAGGTCGTCGGCCATCACGACGAGGTGTTCGGGCCACAGTTCCTTCCCCACCCCACGCGCCTCGAGGTGCGTACACAGCTCCGCGAGGGTGGGAGCCTCGGTGCCTGCACGCGCGACGACGTAGAGGCACACCCGCTCGCCGAACACCGGGTCGGGCATCGCCACCGCCGCACTCAACGCGATCGCCGGATGGGAGGCGGCCTCGTCCTCGACCTGCGCGGCGGAGACGTTCTTGCCGCCGCGGATGATGAAGTCCGATGTGCGGCCCGCGACGGTGAGCACACCGTCGGTGTCGATGGTGCAGAGGTCGCCGATGCGCATCCACCCGTCGGCGGTGAGGAGTTGCGCGTCGGCCGCGGGATCGGCGTAGTAGCCGAGGCAGGTGAGCGGGCCTCGGCACGCTCCGATGCCCGGGCCGCCGGACGCGGTGATGTCGGCGTCGGTTTCCGGATCGAGGAGCCGCACCTGCATCGACTCGATCACGTGCCCGGCGGTGCGCAGGCGGGTGTCGCGGTCGTCGTCGAGCCGGGTGGCGGACAGTGCCCCGGTCTCGTTCGATCCGTAGAACTGGAGCACCCGCGCGCCGGTGCGGTCCTCGAACTCCGCCGCCCGCGCGAACGGCACCATCTCACCGCCCGTGTAGAGCACCCGCAGGCTCGAGAGGTCGTGGTGGTCGAGCGCGGGCGAGTTGAGCATCATGACGAACTGTGTGCTCACCGCGGCGAGCACGGTCACCCGGTGGGCGGCGATCGCAGCGAGTGCGGTCTCCGGCGAGAACCGGTCGGGCACCACGCACGGCGCCCCGAGGATGCTCGGTGTGAAGTGGGCGGTCCAGAGCCCGAAGCCGAATGGCGCGGGCAGCACGCTCATGAAGACGTCCTCGGGACCGAGCCCACCGGACTCGACCGCGAGATCGTGGAACGCGAACCACCGCGCCTGGTGGTGCATGACGATCTTGGGCAGACCGGTGGTGCCCGACGTCGAGTTGAGGAACCACAACTCGTCGGCCGTGAACCCGGGGTCGGCAACGGGGCCCGAGCCGGGGTCGGTTGCCGGTGTCGAGGTGAGGAGCGCAACGGCACCCGTCGCGGCCACGAGGTGGTCGACCTCACGCGGTCCGGCGCGCGGTCCGATCCCGACCACGACCAGACCCGCGCGCTCGGCCGCGAGGTAGAGCAGGTGGACGTCGGGACCGTCGGGCATCTGCACCGCGAGGCGACTCCCACGTTCGGGGTACGACCGCCCGAGCGTCGCTGCCAACGCGGTCGCGATCCGGTCGTAGTCCCGCCACGTGACGACACGGTCAGTCCCCACGAAGGCGGGTGCATCAGGCCGGCGGGCCGCGTGCTCCGCGACGAGTTCGGAGAGGGTCACGGCGGAGTGTCGGCGCGCACCCGGTAGCTGCCGTGCACGCGCGCGGTGACGATCCACCCGCCCCGCACCTGGTCGGCGTGGACGCGCGAGAAGCCGGATCCGGTCACCGTCGGCCGGACCGGACCGGGGTACCAGAGGTCGAGGGTGCCCGGCCGCGTGGTGGTCCCCGCCACGGTGGCGTCTCGGGTGCACTCGGCCCGCCGCTCGGTGAGGCGGCCGGGCGCGGCCCGGGGGTACGGACGCCACGTGCACGCCCACTCCGGCACGACCCCGAGGTTGTGGTCGCCGGGACAGCCGTTGCGCTGGAAGTGGACGAGCACCGCGTCGGGCGTCCCGCCGGGGTGGCCCACGCTGTGCGGATCGCCGCACGCCTGGCGCCACTGCCACCACGCGTCGCCTGCGGTGAGGAGCGTGTCTTCCTTCGCGGCGAACCGGCCGAGTCGTTCCTGGTTGGCGGCCGGGTCGGAGAACCAGCCGTACTCGCCGATCCAGAGCGCGGTGCCGTACTTCGTGGCCAGCGACTGGAAGTAGTCGAAGATCACGTCGATCGGGATCGAGCCGATCGACTCGCCGTAGTTGTGGCCCTCGAACACCAGATTGGGGTCGTCGGAGAACGGCGCCACCGCGGTGCCGAACACCGTCGTCTCGAAGAAGACCACGTGATGGAGCGTCCGACCCCGACCCTCCCCGGCGCGGATCGCGCCGAGCGCCCGCTTGAAGTAGGTGGCGAGATTCACGAGCACGTTGGGGTCGCGACCCTGGTTCGGCTCGTTGAGCAGGTCGAAACCGGCGACGGCAGGCTGGTGCCGGAACTCGTGCGCCACGACGGACCAGACCTTGACGAGGTGGGTCATGATCCCGGCGCGGTCGGCGTAGAAGCTGTCCCACGCGGTGAGCACCGCGTCGCTGTCCTCGCGGCTGCCGCGCGCGCAGGTGCTCGCGCCGTCGGTGATGGTGGCCCACTGCGGCGCGCCGTCCCATCCGATGGCGGGCGCCGAACCTGTCGGACACACGGTCCCCGGGGGCGATGCGATGTACTTGCCCCACGCGTCCTGGTGCATGTCGATCACCGAGTAGATCCCGTACCGGGCGGCCTCGTCGACGGTGCGGCGGACCCGGTGCAGGTACTGCCGGTCGATGTGCCCGGGCCGTGGTTCGAGCGCGGACCACGAGACGAGGAGGCGCACGACGTTGAACCCGTGTGCGGCCATCCGGGCCCAGTCGGCTCGCCTCACGGGAACGACCGTGGGCAGCTTCGGATCGGCCTGGTAATAGTCGCCGAGCGAGTTGACGTTCACGCCGCGCAGCGTCACCTGGCGGTCGGAGGAGTCGACGATCGCGGCGCCCGGACCGCGAGTGGCGTGCAGGGGGAGCAGCGGGGGTGCACGGTGCGCGTCGTGGGCACCGGCGACCGTGGACGCGCCGAGCGTCGCGGCCATGGTCCCGGCGACGAGCGCGAGCGCGAGCCACGCGGCCGACCAGCGGTTGGCCCGCAGCGGATGGGGTCGGATCATGGTCGGGCCTCCGGGGGAGTGGGCATGCGGAACAGTTCGGTGGCGTTCTGCCAGCAGATCTTGGCGACCTCGGCCGCGGGTACCCCGGCGAGTTGCTCGCGCAGACGGGGCTGGGTGTCGGGCCAGGTCGAGTCGGCGTGCGGGTAGTCGGACTCGACGAGGAGGTGGTCGACGCCGATGACGTCGCGGGTGAGGAACCCCGAGGTGTCGTCGATCGCGCAGAACCAGAAGTTGCGGCGCAGCACCTCGCTCGGGGTGAGGTCGACGTCCCGCCAGGTGGGGAGGTACCCGAGTTGGTACTTGAAGCAGTGGTCGAGCCGGTCGATGAGCCCGGCCACCCAGCCGATGCCACCCTCGGAGAGCGCGATCCGCAGCTTCGGGAAACGTACCGGCACCTTCGAGTACAGCCAGTCGACAGCCGCGTACATGCCGTAGGCGAAGAAGAGGACGGCCACCGTCTCGGGTGGTGCGTCGGGCGCGGTCATGGGCGAGGACCCCGACGATCCGACGTGCAGGCACACCACCGTCTCGGTCTCCTCGCACGCCGCGAACACCGGGTCCCAGTATCCGGTGTGGAGCGACGGCAGCCCGAGCTTCTCGGGCGCCTCCGAGAAGCTCAGCGCCCTGAAGCCACGCGCGGCGTTGCGACGGATCTCGGCGGCCGCGAGTGCGGGGTCGCGCAGCCACGTGATCTGGTTGGGGACGAACCGGTCCGGCGCGGCACCGCACCACGCGTCGAGGTGCCAGTCGTTGTAGGCGCGCATGGCCGCGAGCCCGAGTTCTGGATCGTCCGGCCACGTGGTGAGCCGCTGGCCCACGAACCCAGGCAGGAAGCTCGGAAAGCACAGCGAGCCCCAGACCCCGTTGACGTCCATGTCGGCGATGCGGGCGTCGACGTCCCAGGCGCCGCGTCGCATCTCGTCGAAGCGGGTCGGTTCGAAGCCGTACTCCTCGGTCGGCCGACCGGCGACCGCGTTGAACCCGACGTTCGGCAGCAGTTCGCCGTTCCAGAGCCAGGCTTCACCACCGTCGTCGGTGGTGACGACGCGTGGTGCATCGTCACGGAACTTCGCGGGGAACCGATCGACGAAGGCATCGGGCGGCTCGACCACGTGGTCGTCCACCGAGATGATCGGGGTCCACCGCTCGCGCGGCGCGGGCTCAGGCAGGAATGTGACTGCGGATCGCCGGCCCTGGCTGCCGCCGAACGCCTTCGAGGCCGCGAGGTCTTCGAGGGACATGCCCATGGCGTGCTCCGTTCAGTCGACGACGTCGGGGTCGGTCCGCAGTGCGGCGCGGACCGCGCCGTTCCAGTACACGGTCGGAGCGTTGGTGTGCAGTTCGCGTCGGAGCGCGTCGCGCGCCTCCGGTCCGAGCGGCAACGGTCGCGGTCGGTTGCCGGCCTGGAGCGCGGCGAGGGTGAAGCGCGCCATCCGCTCGTACGTGGCACCGAGGTAGGCGACCTCCTCGATCGTCGGGGCGAGGACGACCGCACCGTGATGCGCGAGCTGGATCCCGATCGCGGTCCCGGTCCGCCGCGCGAGGGCGGCGCCCGCCTCCGGGTTCTCGACGGTGCCGGCGTACTCGTCGACGGTGAGCAGGCCGCCGTCGAAGATGCACGAGTTCTGATGGCTGATCACCGGTGGCTCGCCCATGCAGGCGAGAGCCGTCGCGGCGAAGGGATGGCCGTGGACGATGAGCGTGGCGTCGGGCCGGGCGCGGTGCATCTCGGTGTGGATGTGCACCGCGGGCGTGACGTCCCACGGGCCGTCGAGCACGCGTCCGTCGGCGTCCACGGTCATGACGTCCGAGGCGCGCACCTCCTCCCACCACCGACCCCAGGGCGTGCACCAGAACGTGCCGTCGCCGCGGTCCCACGTGATGTGGCCCGAGAGGTTCTCCTGCCAGCCTTCGGTCGCCAGGATCCGATGGGCGAGGGCGAATCGGTCGCGATCGGTGAGGCTCGTCCCGATGCCGGGCAGATCTCGGGGCCACGCCATGCGCGGGAAGCTACCTGGTTCCTTGAACCCCCGGCGCCGGGAGCATGGGAGGGGTGTCGTCTGCGAGGCTGGCCCGACACGAGAGATGCGTCGACGTGAGGAGACCACGATGCAGTACCGCCGCTTGGGTCGGACCGGGGTCGAGGTCAGCGAGCTGTGCCTCGGCACGATGATGTTCGGAGCGTGGGGTAACCGCGACCACGCCGACAGCGCCAAGATCATCCACGCCGCGCTCGATGCGGGGATCAACTTCGTCGACACCGCCGACATCTACTCCGCGGGGGAGTCGGAGGAAATCGTGGGCGAGGCGCTCGTCGGCCGGCGCGACGACGTCGTCCTCGCCACGAAGGTGCACGGCACCATGGGATCGGGACGTAACCAGGGTGGCAACTCGCGTCGCTGGATCATCCGCGAGTGCGAAGCCAGCCTGCGCCGACTCCGGACCGACTTCATCGACCTGTACCAGATCCACCGGCCCGACCCCACGATGGATGTGGACGAGACGCTCGGCGCGCTCACCGATCTCGTGCATGCCGGCAAGGTGCGCTACCTCGGGAGTTCCACGTTCCCGGCGTCGGAGATCGTGGAGGCGCAGTGGACCGCGGAGAAGCGCGCCCGGGAACGGTTCGTCTGTGAGCAGCCGCCGTATTCGATCCTCGTGCGCGGCATCGAGGCCGACGTGCTCCCCACGTGCGAGCGCTACGGGATGGGCGTGATCCCGTGGAGTCCACTCGGTGGTGGCTGGCTCTCGGGCAAGTGGCGCCACGGTGCCGAGAACACGAGTCGGCGCTCGGCGATGGTGCCTGACCGGTTCGATCTCGACCGCCCCGAGAACCAGCGCAAGCTCGACGCGGCCGACGCGCTCGGTGCCGTCGCCGACGACCTCGGCGTGCCGCTCCCGCACCTCGCGGTCGCGTGGGTGAACCACCACCCGGCCGTGACCGCGGCCATCATCGGCCCGCGCACGATGGAGCAGCTCGAGTCGCAGCTCGGCGCAGTCGACGTGGCGCTCGACACCGCGGTGCTCGACCGGATCGACGAGATCGTCCCGCCAGGGACCAACTTCGGCTGGGCCGACGCGGGGTACTCGCCGCCGGGCATCGCCGACCCCGGCGCCCGGCGCCGGGCCTGACGCCGCGCCTGATGCCGTCGAGGCGCTGACCGCGGACGGTCAGGCCACGTGGACCCAGGTGGCCACGCTCGGGGTGCCGGCCGGGTCGACACCGAAGAGCATGTACCAGCCGGGCGGCGTGAGGTTGGGGTTCGCGTCGAGCGCGGCGTTCACCGTGGTGCCGGTCTGGGTGAACGGCACATCGACGAGCCGCTGATCGGGATCGTTCGAGTGGGTCGCCGCACCGGGGCGGACCAACTCGACCCACTTCAGGGGCACGCTCGACTGGAAGCTGGAGGCGCCGCCGCGTGTCATGGCCTTGGCTGCGGTCCCGAGGGTCAGCACCGGGCGCGCCTTGGCCACATAGTCCGGCGTGTAGATCTCGATGCGCATCTCGTACGGGGTCCCGATGTCGGACGCGTTCCCGCCGAACGTCGCGACCCGACCGTCGGGAAGGAGCAGCGCCTCGGAGTGGTAGGTGCGGCCGACGGTGGGCTTCGCCGCGTCCTCCCACGTCATGGTGTCGGGGTGGAAGATCTGCGCGGTGTACCGGTACTTGAAGTCGCTCTGGGTTCGGTCGAGGTAGCTCTCGTTCGTGCCGCCGGTCTGCAGCACCGTGCGGTCCGGCAGGATCACCGCGCTCACGTACTGCTTCGACTCGCTGAGCGGCGGTCCGGCGACGTACTGCGGCGTGGGTTGTTTGAGGTCGATGATGCCGGTGCTCGCGGTTGCGGCGACGGTGCCGTCGGGGTGGCTGCCACCGCCCATCACCATCACGCGCTGGTCCTGCGCGGGCGGGAGCATGACCGACGCGCCCATGTCTCGGCGGTAGCGGTCGGGGAGGCCCGCGACGGAGGTGAACGTGTTGGCGGTGGCGTCCCAGATCCCGGCGTCGTCACTGCCGTCGCCGAAGGTGGACACGCCGCTGTAGAGGAAGCGGCCGTCCTGCATCAGGTGCAGCGCCGGATACGGGGGGAAGAAGCTCGCGGTGGTCACCTGCGGTGTCCACGTGCCGGCGCCGCCGTTGCCGGTGGAGTCGAAGATCTGCATGTGGCTCTGCAGGACGCTGTTCTGGTCGAGGCCGCCCACCGTGATGACGGTGCCGTCGCCACGGTTCACGAGCGTCGGGTACCAGTGTCCCTCGGCGAGGTCGGGGACCTGCACGTACTTGTGGGTCGCCACGTCGAACTCGTATGCATGGTTGGAACCCTTGTAGCTCAGGGATCCGGCCTGGTTGGGATACGCGCTCGTACCGCCGGCGACGAGCAACGAGCCGTTCGGCAGGGCCGCGTGGCCGGCGCAGAACATGTCGTAGGGCGTCGGGATCGAGCGGAACGTGTTGGCCACGGGATCCCACTCGGTGGTGGTGAACGTGCCGGCCGCGAACAGGTCGGGGTCGTTCCCCGAGCCCTAGATCAAGAGGACGTGTCCGTTCTTCAGCAGCGCCGCATGGACGGCGCGTACCGGCGCTGCCGTGGGCGCGACCGACCACTTGCCCACGCCGCACGCGGAGAGTGCGACCACGACCGCGATCGGCGCGAGCACTCTCCCGCGGCGGCGCGTCGACGTTCCCCCAGCGTTCAGCATCCGAACCAGGATACTTGCCCCGAATCGGTCCCGAAACCGCGGGCCGAACGGTGTCAGGCGGGGCGGATCGCGTCGGCGGGCGCCAGGCGGGCCGCCCGTCCGGCCGGTGAGATCCCGGCGAGGGCACCCACGACGATCGCGGCACCGAAACCGATGAGTGCCGCGACCGCCGGCATCGAGAACGTGATGCCCTGGACCGCCGCGTACCCGACCGTGATCCCGACGCCGAGCAGGATGCCGAGCACGCCACCCAGCGTCGAGAGCAGGATCGCCTCGACGAGGAACTGCGATCGCACGTGACCCTTGGTCGCTCCGAGCGCGCGGCGCACGCCGATCTCGGTGCGGCGTTCGAGGACCGAGATGACCATCACGTTCGCGATACCGATGCCACCCACGAGCAACGCCACACCACCGAGACCGAGGAGCAACGCCGTGAGGGTGTTGTCGGCCGCGTTCTTGGCCTTGATCACGTCCGACGGGTTCGAGACCTGCACCTCACCCGGGCTCTGCGGGTTGGCGGTCGCGGCCAGCACGGCGGTCACCGGATCGACTTGGCCGGGCTGGGTCACGACGAAGACGCTCGACGGTGCCACCGCGGTCTTGAACAAGCGTTCCGCGATCGGTGCACCGATGAACGCAGCGGTGTCCAGGTTCGGATAGAGCGGCGCCGAGTCGAGGATCCCGACGACGGTGAACCAGGTGCCGTTCACGTACACGAGTGGGCCGTCGCGGAGGCTGGTGATTCCGAGCGTGCTCGCCGCGCCCGGACCGAGCACGATGGTGGGGAGGTTCATGTCGGCCGCGCCGAGGAAGCGACCTTCGCGGACTCCGGCCCCGAGCGTGGCGGCGAGATCGGCGTCCGTGGCCTGCACGCTGATGCCGCCGGTCTCACTGGCACTGACGTATTGCGTGCGGCGTACGGTCGCGCTGACCGTGGTGATCCCGCTCGCGTACTGCACCGGTCCGATGCGGCGGATCATGACGACGGAATCGTCTCCGAGCGCGGGCGTCGTGCCGGGCTGGAACGACGCACCGGCCTGGACCTCGAGGCGATTGGTACCCAGTGCGTCGAGTCGGCGACCGAGGTCGGCCCGGCTCGACGACGAGATCCCCATCGTTGCCACGAGAGCCGCGATGCCGATGGCGATCCCGGTCGCGGTGAGGACGGTGCGCAACTTCCGCGTCCGGAGACCGACCGTCCCGACGCCGAAGACGTCGCGCGGGAGGAGCCGGCTCCGCAGCCGCGCCGAGTCGGTCGGGGCAGGCGTCGGTTCACTCACGCGGGCACCGGTTCCGCGACGATCTCGCCGTCGTGCATCGTGACCTGCCGAGGCGTGGCGGCTGCGAGCGTCTGGTCGTGGGTGATCATGAGGATGGTGGAACCGTCCTGGTGGAGGCGCTGGAACGTCTCGATGATCGACGCCCCGGTGACGCTGTCGAGGTTCCCGGTCGGTTCGTCGGCCAGCAGCAACGCAGGTTCGCCGACGAGGGCCCGGGCAATCGCCACCCGTTGGCGCTCACCGCCGGAGAGGCGGCCCGGCGCGTGGTCGGCCCGTGCCGCGAGTCCGACCCGGTCCAGTGCCTCGCGCGCCAGCGCGTTGCGCCGGGAGGCGGGAACTCCCGAGTAGACGAGTCCGAGTCCGACGTTGTCCGCCGCGTTGAGTCCGTCGATCAGGTTGAAGCTCTGGAACACGAAGCCGATGTGATGGCCGCGGAGTCCGCTCAACTCGGCGTCGTTCAGCGCGCTGATGTCCTGACCGGCGATCCGCACGACCCCGGAGGTCGGTCGGTCGAGCGCGCCGACCAGGTTGAGCAACGTCGACTTCCCGGACCCGGACGGCCCGACCACGGCCACGAACTCACCGGCCGCGACCGTCAGGTCGACGTTGCGGAGCGCGTGCACGGGCGGTTCGCTGTCGTAGGTCTTGACGACGTCGACGAGATCGACGACGTTCACGGTGTCACGACGGAGTCACCGACCCGCAGGTCGCCGGTCACCTGGACGAACCCACCGGCGAACGTTCCGGGGGTGACCTTCACCAGTTGGTGGACGCCGCCGCGGACCCGCTCCACCGCGTAGCCGCCCTCGGCCAGGGCCAACAGGCTCTTGACCGGTACCGAGAGCGCGTCGGTCGCCTGGGCGGTGACGAGGTGGATCACGACCGCGGCGCCGTCGAACGGCGCGAGGTCCGTGCCCGGGACGACGACGGTCACTCCGACCGTGGTGGTGGTGGTCGAGCCCTGGTTGCCCTGGCCGGTCGCGGTGGTGCTCGTCGCGGCGCCGACCCCGAAGATCGTGCCGTTGACCGTGGTCGAGTTCGGCAGGTCGACCGCGGCCACATCGCCGACCTTCGCCGAGGCCACGAGTGACGCGTCGAGATCGATGTGAATCTGGGGCGTGGTACCGGTCACCGTGAGGATCCCGCCGCTGGCCGAGCCGCCGATCGTCGCGCTCTGCGATGCCACCCGCACTGGGCCAGGGAGGAACACCACCTGCTGAGTGGTGAGTGCACCGGTCTCGGTGAGCCCGCGGTCGCGCTGGAACGCGTCGATGGCGCTCGTGGTCGCGCTGGTGAAGGTGGAGTCGACCGTGAGAGAGCCGCCGTATCCGAGCCACGCGAGGGTCTGCTCGAGTTGCAGTACGTCGGGTCCGTCGGTCATGCCGCTGGTGAAGGTGCGCCACACCGGCCGGGTGCCGATCATGAGGAACGCGCTCGGCGTTCCGTCGATCTCGGCGAGCGACTGACCGGCCTGAATCGTCGATCCGATCGCCGGGAGTGCCGTGATCGTGCCGGATCCGCTACTGGTGCTGGCGGCCGTCGTCGCCGCGGTCGTCGCGCTCCGGGTAGCACTCGTCGCCGCCGAGGTGGTCGACGATGACGAGGATCCGCTGCCGAGCGAGACGGTGGTCGCGGTTCCGAACCCGATCGTCCCGTTCACGTCCTGGGTCGTCGCCAGCGTGCGGCGTTGCACCGGTTGCAGGCTGGTCGACACCTTGGCTTTCGCGGCGGCCGCGGACGCCGAACCCGAGGAACCCGAGTTCGTCGCCGCGACGCCGGCAACCACACCACCGATGATGATCAGGGCCGCGACCACGCCGACCCAGCGCCGCCGCGTCATCAGTTGGCGCTGGTGCTCGTCTGCGAACCGGAGCTGCTCGGCGGCTGGGCGCCGCCGTTCTGGCCCCCGCCGAATCCGCGTCCGCCACCGAAGCCCGGACCACCGCCACCGCCGGGACCCCGACCGAGGTTGCCGCCCACCTGCTGGCGGCAGGCCTGCGACGCGGCCTGGAACGTCGGGTCGTTGCGGTTCTGGCCTTGGGCGCCACCGGGTGCGCCGTCACGCGTGAACTGGGGTCGCCCGTTGGCGTCGAAGGTGGGGTCGGGGAAGTCGACTCCCTTGCCGCGCATGCACTTCGCGTACTTCAAGAGGTTCTTGCGCAACGCCGCCTGCTCGGCGGGGGTGCGCTGGAACTGCGAACCGAAGTCGGGGCGCTTGCTCTCGCACGCCGTGCGCGCCTTGTCGAAGTTCGGACTGTTCCGCAGGGCGTCGAATCCCTGGCCGTCGCTGCGGTTGAACTGCGGGTTCCCGTTCGCGTCGAACTGGGGGTCCGGGTAGGCCGTCACGCCGTTGTCCCGCATGCACTGCGCGTACGCGAGCGACTGCTTGCGGAACTCGGCCGGGCTGACCGTCGTCGACTTCTGGGTGCCGCCGGAGGAGGAACTCCCGTTCTTCGAGAGCGACGCGACGTTGGTGCTCGCGGCCTTGGAGCTGCTCGAACCGCACGCGGCCGCCGCGATCACGAGGGTGGCGGCGACTGCAGCGAGGCGGATGGACGGGAAACGACGAGTGTGCATGAAGACCTCCGGGAGGGCAGCCCGGGACGACGGGCGACCGTCAGGATGACACCACCATCTGAGAACTCGGCCTCAATCAGCTGAGATTCGTGTGAGAGCCTGGGGTGATGGCGGACGGTCGGATCGGGGTGGTCACGTGGAACGTCCTGGCCGCGCCGTGGGCCGCACCGGCGTTCTACCCGGCCGATCTGGACCCGGCGCTCCTCGATCGCACCGCCCGGGCCCGACTCGTCGCGACCGTGCTGGCCGGGCTCGATGTCGACGTGATGTGCCTGCAGGAGACCACGCCGCCCGACCTTGCCGTGGTGCTCGACGCGTTGGGTGACGGGTTCTCGGCCCACGAGGTCGCCAACGGGCCGGATCTCTGGTCCGGGTGGTCGACTCCGGAACACCCGTGGGAACCGAACGGAACTGCGATCGTGTGGCGCTCGGATGCGTGGTCCGACGTCCGTACGGCGGCGGTCGGTCTCTCCGAGGACGGCAACGTGGCGGTCACGTTCGAGGCCCGCCACGTCGCCTCCGGACAGCGCGTGCGGGTGATGAGCATCCACCTCGACGCCGACCACCCGGAACTTCGCCGGGTCCAACTCCCGGTGGCGCTGACGGCGTTCGGGCCCGAGGCCCGGACGGTCGACGTCGTCGCGGGCGACTGCAACGAAGACACGATCGGCACCGACCTGGGTGCGATCGCCCGGGCCCACGGCTTCGCCGATGCGCTGACCGAACTGTCCCACTTCGAACCGACCCATCCGTATGCGTGCCCGGCGGACGACTACGCGCCGATCGCGCGCCTCGATCACGTGATGGTGCGGGGGGCCGACCCGGTGGACGGTGCGGTGCTCGACTCCGGGGTCTGGCCCGTGCCCGAACCCGGCCGACGTCTGGCCGAGCACCTGCGCCGCACCGGATCGGATCACCTCCCGGTGGTGACATCCCTGCGCTGTTGAGCATTGCCGCCGGAGACGTGGCAGCCTGGGAGGAATGACGATGACAAATCTCCCCTCGGATCTCCAGCCGACGGTGGCGCTGCTGCTCGAACGGCACCTCGAGAACGCAAAGGAATGGTTCCCGCACGATCTCGTCCCGTGGAGTCGCGGTCGAGACTTCACGGCCACCGACGAGTGGGACCCGAACGAGGTCCAGCTCTCCGAAGCCGCGCGTTGCGCGCTGGTCGTGAACCTGCTCACCGAGGACAACCTGCCGTACTACTTCGCGACATTGATGAGCGCCGGCGTCGACGGTCCGTGGGCGGAGTGGACCCGGCGGTGGACGGCCGAGGAGGGCCGGCACGCGATCGTGATCCGCGACTACCTCACCGTGACGCGCTCGGTGGACCCGGTCGCGCTCGAACGGGGCCGGATGCAACAGGTGTCCACCGGCGAAGCACCGAGTTTCGATGCCGTTGCCGACGCGCTCGTCTACACCACGTTGCAGGAACTCGCGACGCGCATCTCACACCGGAACACGGGCCAACTGCTCGAAGACCCGGCCGGGCGCGCGGTGATGATCCGTGTCGCCACCGACGAGAACCTGCATCACCTCTTCTACCGCGACGTCGCGACGGAGGCGCTCGCCCGCCACCCGTCGGAGATGGTGATGGCGATGGAAAGGGTGGTGCGCGGGTTCGCGATGCCCGGAACCGGCATCGAGAACTTCGCGCGCCAGGCGCGGATCATCGCCGAGGCCGGCGTCTACGACTTCTCGGTGCACTACCACCAGATCCTCGTGCCCATCGTCCTGCAACGCTGGGACGTCGAGAACCTCGACGGTCTCACCGCCGAGGCCGCGACGGCCCGAGACTCGCTCGTCGCGTACATCGCGCGCATCGGCAAGGCCGCGGCCCGCACCGAGCGACGCCGGGAGCGCAGCGCCGAGAAGGTCGCCGCCGTCTCCTGACCGTCAGAGGTTGGTGACCGGCCGGAGGTCGGGGGCGGTGCAGGCGTTGGCCAGGCAGGGCAGGCCCAGGGCGTCTTCCCACAACTTCAAGGTCGACGCGTATCCGATGCCGGCGGTCGCGAACGGGCCGGGATGTGCGCTCGGGGAGATGTAGAGGTTCGGCGCCGGTGAGTCCTCGTCGTACCAGATCTCGATGAGCACCTTGCCGGCTTGGTAGTCGGCCGATGCGATGACGGGTGCGATGTTCTGCTGCATCCACTGGTCGACGACTGCGTTGGTGCAATCGTGACCGTCGTTGCAGAGCGTCGGCGTGACGAACGCGAACGCGGGCAGGTTGGCGGGATTGAACTCGGAGTACGGGCGAACCTGGGCAGTGCAGTTCGCGGCATCGTCGGCCCCGCGGTAGTAGAGCGCCGGGATGTGCTTGGCCGCGTTACCGGTGGCGCTGCACGGAGCGGTGGCGCCCTCTACATAGTTGATGGCGGTCTTCCCGGCGGTGCGGACCTGCCGGAAGATGTTGTCGGCCGTCGACTGGCACGTGGCACTCGGCGCGCAGTCGTTCAGCACGGTGTGGTTGTTGTCGCCCTGGCCCTGGCTCACGTATTGCGTGGCCGAGTTCTGGCCGGTGTTCGCCTCGGTCCACGTGCTGAAGTACGAGCACGACGTCGCCAGTGAATGGGCGTAGGGCATCGCGGTGAAGCCGGTACCGCCGACGTCGGCCCAACGCCGGTTCTCGAACGAGAACACCACGACCTTCTCGTAGTGCGCGGGCGCAGCCTGCCCGGTGTTGCACGTGGCGATCCCCGCGCTCGCCGCGATGGTCGCGAGTTTGGTGAGCGGTGCCGCCACACCGGGACCCGACACCGTGAGCGCGAACGTCTCCTTCGGTTCGGTGATGCCGTCGGCGATCGTCGGGACGTCCACCGGGCTGCCGATCTTGGTGCCGGCGGCGAAGGTCACCGGCGCCGACGTCGCGGTGTAGTCACTCGGTGCGGTCGCGGTGCGGTTCGCAGTCTGGGCGGTGAGCGAGAGCGGTTGGTAATACGCCTGCGTGAGCTTGGGCGCGAAATGCGCGGGGGTACCTTCGGTGACCGACGGGCCTGCGAAGGCAAGTTTCGGCAGCTCGTCGTTGCGGATCTCGATGATCTGCGCGGCGTGCCCGATCCTGGCCCCGACCGGCGTGGTGAGTTTGACCGTGAACCGTTGGTAGTCCTCGAGCTTGGTGTCGCCGTTCACCGCGACGTTCACCGTCTGGGTCGTCGAACCGGGCGGGAAGGTGAGGGTGCCGCTGGCCGCCACGTAATCGAGGTCGGCCGCGGTGGCGGTGCCGTTGGCCGTGGCGTAGTGCACGGTCACGGTGGACACGGTCGCTTGACTCAGCGACGCGGTCACCACAACGTTGGTCGATCCGCTGTTGCCCTCGACCTGGCCGAGCACCGTGCTCGGGAAGCTCACGACCGGAAGGGTCGACGCGGCGCCGACGGGGGCGCTCACGGCCAGGCCGGTCAGCGCGAGACCCGCGGTCACGATCGGGACCAGCACGCGCGGTTGCAGGATGCGTTTGATGGTGGCCTCGGATCTTGCGACGGCAGGAGCGGGGGAAGGGTAGGCGCTCGGGGCCGGGCCCGCGACCAGGGCGCTCAGGCGCCGACGGTGGCCTCGAGGCGACCGGTGCGGATCGCTTCGACGAAGCAGGCGTAGTCGAGTTCGTTCTGCTCGGCGTAGGCCACCGCGAAGGCGGCGACGCTCTCGTCGAACCGGGGGCCGTGTCCGAGGTAGCCGGCGATCGTCGCGGCGTCGCTCGAACTGGCGTGGGCCCGGGCCAGGGTCCAGCCGCAGAACTCGGCGTACTTCGTCAGCTGGGCGGGAGTCACGCTGTCGGTCGAGACCGAGAACTTCATGTCCCGGAGTTGGCGCACGTAGAAGTCACGACCGGCGTCGGACCGGCCCCATCCGAGCATCATGTCGCTCACCGCCTGCATGACCCGTTGCCCGGTGACGACCCGCTCGCCCCCGTGCTCCGGAGGGTCGGCACCGAGTGCGACACCCAGTGCAGAGGGTCCGGCCTCTTTCGCCTGCAGGATCAGCGGTTGGTCGTCGTCGGACAGGAACAGCGCGATGAAGCACCGGGTGCCGACACTGCCGACGCCGCTCACCTTCGCGGCCGCGTCGGCGAATCGGTACCGGTCGAAGAGCAACCGCACGTCGTGCCGCAACGACTCCCGGTACGCATCGAGGAAGTCGTGGACGAGATGCTCCCAGTCCTCGGTCGGCGGATGGAACACGAGCGGCGGCGCGTCCCGGATGCGATACGTGGTGCCGTCGAACTCGGTGAGCTTGGGGAGCAGGTGGGTCGCGTCCCGCTTCCGGGCGTGCCGCTCGGCCTCGGCCCGGGTCTTGCGTTCCGCCGCGGTGGAAGCGAGCGCCACGATGTCGCGGAGGTCGCGCCGGTCGTAGCGGATTTCGAGTGGACTCATGGACGCGTAGGTCCACAGGTGCTCGCGGTACGACCGCACCGCCTGGCTGGATGCCGCCCGGCGCTGGGCCGCCGACATGGATACGTCCCGCCCGGCGATCTCGAAACTCGTCGCCAGTCGCTTGATGTCCCATTCCCACGGCCCGACGATGGTCTCGTCGAAGTCGTTGAGGTCGAAGACCAGGCTGCGTTCGGGGCTGGCGTAGAGCCCGAAGTTCGACAGGTGGGCATCGCCGCACAGTTGGGCCGTGATCCCGGTGTGCGGGGTCGACGCCAGGTCGCTCGCCATGATCTCGGCCGTACCTCGGAAGAACGTGAACGCGCTCACGCCCATGCGGCCGTGGCGTACGGGCACGAGATCCGGCAGTCGGTCTTCGTTCGCCGCCTCGACGAGGCGCACCGGGTCCGCTCGGTCCGGCGGTGCCGTCCACTCGGCGTGCGCGCCTCGGGGGACGCCCGTGCGCCGGGCGCGGCCGGCGGCGCTCCGCACGTCGAGGGGAGTGCGGCCGGTGTCGGTCATCGGGGGCTCTCGGATCGGTGGTGGGGATCGGTGGTGGGTATGGCACCGCCGCGCCAGTCGTAGACCACCCGGGTGCGGAATACGACGTCGTGGAGCGCGGCGTTCGACCGACTCCAGAAGATCCAGAGCAGCGAAGGGTAGAAGCAGGCGCAGAACACCGCCCGGAGAAATGCGCGGGCCGGACTGAGCACCGCGCCGTCGCGCGTACCGACCCGGAGTCCGAGGACCGTCTTCCCGATGGTGCGCCCGGTCGTGCTCCAGCCCGACCCGAGGTACAGGACCAGGATGAGCCACTGGGCGACGACCGTGACACCCAACGCCGGGGACCCGACGTGGAAATTGGTGCGTTCGATGAGGAACCGAACGGTGGCGACGCCGACAAGGACACTCACGAAGATGACCTGCACCACGCCGAAGTCGATCGCGTCGGCGGCAACCCGGGATACGAAGCCGGCGCGCCGGCCTTGGAGGGCGAGGGCCCGATCGTCGCGGATCGTCTTGCTCATGGCGCCTCCGCGTCTTCGGCGGTTTCGGTGACCGCGGTCGTGTTGGCCCGCTCGGTGGTCCCACGGAGGAGCACGCGGTCCGCGATGCGGGCGACGAAGCCGTCGAGGCGCATCGCGGTCAGGCGGGCACTGTCGACCGCATCGGTGGTGATGGAGTCGGTCGATTCCCGGACGATGCCTCCGACGTCGACTTCGGTGAGTACCTCGGCGACGATGGGTCCGAGGTCGACGCGGTGCAGCATCGCCTCGACATCGACGCGTTGGATGAGCGCCTCGACGTCGACCCGTTGCACGAGTGCATCGGCATCGACGCGCTGGACCAGCGCGTCGACATCGATCGTCGCGAGCATGGCGTCGACGTCGATCGCGTCGATGATCTGGGCCACCGGGATCCGCGCCGCGACGGCCGCGAAGTCGATCCGTTCGAGCATCTCGTCGAGCATGGCCGGGACGAGGCGGGCAACCAGACCGGTGACCACCGCCTGACGGCGTTCCAACTCGGCGTCACCGCGCTCGACCCACCGGGTCATCGAGGAGTCGATGCCGACGAGTACATCGCGTACGACGGGCAGTCCCCGCGCCCGGTCGAGGGCGCGCTCGGTCAGCCGTTCGATCCTTCCGCTGAGGGCCAACATCTGCTGTTCGGTCACGAGCGCGACCCCGGTCGCGGCTCTGGCGACCTGGCGCACCGCCGACGGGTCGGCGGGGTACCCGGTGGCGGGGAGGAACCGGTCGAACACGGCCCGGATCCCGCTCGTCGACAGGCTCACGATGCCGACGCCGACATCGGACGCGCGCCGCGCGGCCGCCGTGAAACCGTCGGCCGGTGGGGTCGAGCGGCGGGGGAGCACGCGCACCGGGCGCGGCGAGATGTCGGCCACGAACGCGAGTCTTGCAGGGTCGCAGTATGCGCCCTCCGGTCTCGATCGGATGTCGGATCCGTGGAGCGCGGGGGCCGCGAACGAACGCCCTACGATGCCAGTCGTGCCGACACCGCAGGGCTCTCCGTTGGCGAAACTCGAAGACCGTTACACGCTCGCGGCGTTGCTCATCGTCATTTCGATCATCACCTACGCCGCGGCGGGCGACCACCGGATCGGACAGGTGGCGGTGGTCGCGGTCCAGAGCCTGACCATGATCGTCATCCTGCACGCGTCCCGGGTTTCACCGCGCACGGTTCGGCTGGCGTACGTCCTGCTCGCGGCTGCACTCCTTGCCACGATCGTGTCGACCACCGTCGACCGCCAGTCCGTCGGGCCGGGCGTCGCCGGTTCCCTGCTCGCGTTGATCGGTCCGGTCGTGATCGTCCGGCGGGTGCTGACCCACGCCAAGATCGACTTCGAGACGGTGGCCGCCTCGCTCTGCATCTACCTGCTCTTCGGCGTGTTCTTCGCGTACGTGTACCGGATCATCGACATCGTCGGCGGGCCTTTCTTCGTGCAGTCCCATTCCAAGGGTGCAGTCGACTTCGTCTACTTCAGCTTCACCACACTCACCACCACGGGCTACGGCGACCTGACCGCCCGATTGAACCTCGGCCGGATGCTCGCCATCTCGGAGGCGTTGCTCGGGCAGTTGTACCTCGTGAGTGTGGTGGCGCTCCTCGTATCGAATCTCGGTCGTCCTCGGCGGCGCCGGGGTGGCGGGGAGGTCGACGAAGTCGAGGGAGAGGACGTCGACGCATGAGCGCCGGCGGCGACGAGTCGGGTCCGGTCTTCGAGGACCCGGAAGAACGGTCGCTGTCGCGACGGTTGCGTGACCAGCGGGACCACATGGCGGTGCGGATCGAAGACACCCGGCGCCGCCTCGAGGATGCGCGTCCGCATTCCGGGGCGATCGACACGGTGTTCCGCGCGTTCGAACGTGACACGGCCTCCGGCGGTGGCGTGCTGTCGGCTGCGGTGGCGTTCCGGATCTTCCTCTTCCTCGTGCCGTTCGTCTTCTTCTTCGTCGTGGGTCTCGGGTTCGCGTCCGACGCAACCGACGGCAACCCCACGGGGATCTCGAAATCGGTCGGAATCACCGGCCTCGTCGCCAGCGCGGTCAAGGGGGCCGGGGACCTCTCCACCGGATCGCGCATCACCGCGTTGCTCGTGAGCGGGTTCGCGCTGCTGCTCGCGTCCCGGGCCGCGGTCAAGGTGCTTCGGATCACCCACGGCCTGATCTGGCGCGTGTCGGTGCCGAAGCTGTCGAGCGCGACCCGTGCCGCGGGCGGTTTCGTCGCGGTGATCGCCGCCGCGCTCGGTTCGGGGGTCGCGGTATCGGCGTTGCGCGAGCAGTCCCTGGCGCTCGGGATCCTGGGTCTCCTGCTGTCGGCCTTCGTCCCGTTCGGGATGTGGCTCTTCGTCTCGTGGTGGCTCCCGCGCGCCGACTGTCCCGTGTGGGCACTCATGCCGGGGGCGGCCGTCGTCGGGATCGGCAGCGTCGCGCTGCACGCGGCGACGATCTACTGGTTCACCTACGAGATCCAGAAGAAGTCCGAGACCTACGGCGCGATCGGCGCGTCGCTCGCGCTCCTGCTGTGGGCCTACATGCTCGGGCGGATCATCACCGCCGCGGCATCGGTCAACGCGGCGTTCTGGTATCGGAGCGAGGAACGGCAGGGCCATGCAGTCCCGGCGCCGGTCGACCTCGAAGCCCGTCTCGAAGCCATCGCGCGGCCCGACGACGAGCCGTGACCGAGGTGGCGCGGCTCACCCGCGTGGGACGGACGCGTGCCCTCGGCCGCAACGCGTTCGCGCGAGCGTCCGAGGAGCCCTACCAGCGCCGCCCGGCCGACGCGGTCGTGCTCGTCGTCGCGATCGGGGTGGTCGTGGCCACCGCGCTGCACTCGACCGAACCCGGGTCACTCGACCGGGCGTTGGCGCAGCTGGCCGGCGAGATCCCGGCGAGTCTCGACGGTCTCTTGGCGGCGTTGCTTCGGCTGGGTGCGATCTGGGCCGTCGGACTCGTGGTCGTTGCCTCGTTCATCGCCCGTCGGGGCCGCCTGGCCCGTGATCTCCTCCTGGCCGGCGGTGCTGCGTGGTTGTTGGGGCGCGGCCTCGCGTTCCTGGTGGACGGCGCGTCGGTGAGCAGCGCGGCGTCGTCGGTCGCGAGTACCCAGGACTCGCCAAGTTTCCCCACCGTTCCGATCGCGGTGATCGCGGCGGTGGTCGCGGGCGCCGCGCCCTACCTGTCGCGCGCGATGCGCGCCGTCGGGATGCTGCTCGTCGTCCTGGCGCTGCCGGCCGCGGTGATCGGCGGGAGTGCAGGCCCCGACGACGTCGTCGGCGGACTCGCGCTCGGGTTGGCCGTGGCCGCGCTCGTGCACCTCGCCTTAGGGTCGCCGGGCGGCCGCCCGACCCTCCCGCAGATCGACCTGGCTCTGAACGAGTTGGGCGTCGACGCCGATGACCTGAGACTCGCACCTATTCAGGGCATCGGCCGAACCGTCGTGCTCGGCCGCACCGAGGGCGGGCCGGTCGACGTCACGGTCATCGGACGCGACGAGCGTGATGCGCGCCTCTTGTCGAAGGCGTTCCGGTTCTTGGTGTACCGGGACTCCGGTCCGGCCCTGTTTACGAGTCGACTCCAGGAAGTGGAACACGAGGCCTACCTGCTGTTGCGCGCCGAGCGGGCCGGGGTTGCCGTACCGAACTTGATCGAGGTCGGGGTGGCCGGCCCGAGCGCCGCCGTCATCGCGACGCGACGAGTCGACGGCGTCATGCTCGCCGATGCGGACGTCGCCCGGGTCGATGACGCGACGCTCGAAGCAGTGTGGACGCAGGTCGCGGCACTCCACGCCGCGGGGATCGCGCACGGCCACCTCGATGCCTCCCATGTGGTGCTCACCGCGACCGGTCCCGTGCTGGCCGACTTCTCGGCGGGTTCGTCCGGCGCGCCGGACTCTCGACTCGGCGCCGACGTGGCCTCCCTTCTCGTCGGCACGGCCCAGATCGTCGGCGACGATCGGGCGGTCGCGGCCGCGTGCGCAGGGTTCGGCACCGAGACGCTCGGCGCGACGCTGCCGTACCTCCAGCCCGGAGTGCTCGCCCGATCGGTACGCACGTCGACCCATGGGCTCAAGGCAATGATGGCGGAACTCCGCGAGCGGATCGCCACGGCGTCCGGGATCGAGGCTCCGGACATCCAGGAGTTGCGGCGGGTGAGTCCCGGCAACATCGGGATGTTCGCCCTCACCGCGTTCGGGGTGTGGGCCCTGCTCGGGGTCATCGGGAACCCCGCCGAACTCTGGAGTCAGATCCGCACCGCGAACTTCGCCTGGGTGCTGGTCGCGTTCGGGCTCTGGGGTTTGACCAACATCACCTACGCGATCAGCGCGCTGGGCGGCCTCCCGCCGGCGGCCGATGTCCCGCTCGGTCCACTCACGATGACCCAGTGCGCCGGGTCGTTCCTCAATCTGGCGACCCCGGCCGGGGTCGGGACGATGCTCATGAACATCCGGTTCCTGCAGAAGCGGGGGATTCCGGCGCCGACCGCGATCGCGTCGGGAACCCTCCCGGGCCTCGGCTACTCGTTGATCCAGATCGTGGTGCTCCTCCTCACAGGCAGTGTCGTGGCCGACCAGATCTCGCTGTCGGACCTCGGCATCAAGTCCGGCTCGGGCGGCGGCTCCCACGACGTCGGTCTGGTCGGGGTGGTCATCGTCGGCCTCGCGTTGTTGATCGGCGTGATCGCGCTCGTGCCGAAGTTGCGGGCGAAGGTGATCCCGCCCGTCGTGACGACGGGTCGCAACGTGTGGTCGGTGCTCACGTCACCCCGAAAGTTGCTGCTCATCATCGGTGGATCGCTCGCGACCCAGACCATCAACGTACTGATCCTGTCGGCATCGCTCGCGGCGTACGGCACGCATGTCTCGCTCGCCGAGCTGCTCTTCGTGAACACCGCGGTGTCGCTCTTCGCGAGCGTGATCCCGGTGCCCGGCGGGATGGGGGTCGTGGAGGCAGGACTGACCGCCGGACTCACTGCGCTCGGCGTCGACCCGAGTATCGCGACGGCGGCAGTGATGACCGACCGACTCGTCACGGCGTACATCCCACCGATCATCGGCTGGGTTGCGATGCGCTGGCTGCAACGCCGCGACTTTGTGTGAAGCCTCGACAACGCGGCGGAGCTAGCCGATGACCTTTGCCTTGAGCGCCTGGAACTCGGCGTCGTCGATGACACCGTTCGCTTTGAGTTCGGCCAGCCGGGTGAGTTCGTCGGCCGCGCTGCCGGTGGTTCCGGCCGCGGACCGGATGTAGTCCCGGGCGGCCGCTTCGTTCGCCTGGAACGCCGCCACGTCGTGCTCGTGCATCTTCCCGCCGCGTGCGATGAGGTACACGAAGATCCCGAGGTACGGGAACACGATGACGAAGAGGAGCCACAAGGCCTTGGCGCCGCCGCCGAGATCGTGGCTGCGGAACACGTCGGTGATCACGTGGAACACCAGCAGGATCCACAACACGAAGATGAAGAACCAGAAGATGGAAAGGACAACTTGGCCGACGCCGAAGTCTGCGAGCATGGGTGGACCTCCTACCCGTTCGATGTTGAATCCGCGGCAAGGTAACCCAGCCATCGCAGAGTGTCACGCACCGACCGCGCCGGGGAGTAATGATGACGCCGCGTCCGATCGGGCACTGAGCGAAAGTGGGCAATGACATGAGGCAGGAACCGGCGTCCCCGGAGGTGAACGCGCCGAAACCACGGGGACGCGCATTCGCATCGATCGTGCTGATCGTGATCGCCTCGTTGTTGCTGCCACTCGCGGGCGCAACCGTATGGGTGCGCAACCTCGTGCTCGATTCGGGTCGCTACGTCGACACCGTGGCGCCCCTCTCGAAGAACCCGGCCGTGCGCGAGGCGGTGGCGACGCGTGTCTCCCAAGGGGTGGTCGACGCGCTCGACATCGAACAGCGGTCGAAGGACGCGCTGCCGAAACGGGCTCAGTTCCTCGCCGCGCCGATCGCCACCGCCGCCACCCAGCTGTCGCATACCGCAGCCCTGAAGATCCTCGAGTCGGATCAGTTCGACACGGTGTGGAGAGTCGCCAACCAGCGGGCCCACGACCAGATCGTCAACGCGCTGACCGGCCGGAAGGGTCCGGCGCTGACGACCACCGACGGCAAGGTCGTGCTCAACCTCGCGCCGCTCGCCACCGCGCTCGCCAAGAAGCTCGGGACCCTGGGCGTGGGCGTGCCCAAGAACGTGGACGTCAGCCGGCTCGACTTCCGGTTCGTCCTGATCGACTCGTCCGACCTGAAGTCGATCCAGAGTTACGCGCGGATGCTCGACCGGCTCGCGTGGGTGCTCCCGATCCTGACGCTCCTCCTGTACGGGTTGGCCATCGTCATCGCGCCGCAGCGCCGCAAGGGCCTGCTCCGGGTCGGGGTCGGTATCACGATCGCGATGGCCGCGAGCCTCATCGGATACGGCTTCGGTCGCACGGTCTACCTCGACGGTCTTCCGGCGGCCCAGAGTCATGCGGCCGCGGCAGCCATCTTCGACACCATCACGCGTTTCGTGGAACGGGGCTTACGCGCGCTCCTCGCCATCGGACTCCTCGTCTGGTTGGCGGCCTGGCTTGCCGGACCGTCGAAACCGGCGGCCGCGGTGCGCCGCCAATGGAACCGGGCGATGGGTCACGTCGGCGGTGACGACGGTGCCGGTGCTCCCGGCCCGGTCGCCACGTGGTTCGGCGCCAACGCGAAGGGGCTGCGGATCGGACTGGTCGCGGTGCTCTTGGTGTTGCTCCTCGTCTGGGAGCGCCCGACCGGACTCGTCATCCTTGCCTTCGCGGTGGTGGCGCTCGTCGGGTTGGCGGTGATCCAGATCCTCGCGGCCGGCGTGCCGAGTGATCGTGGGTCGCTCGAGTCGGTGTGACGAGTTCGTCGCTCGGGACCCTCGCGGTCCTCGCGCTCACCGCCGCGGTCTCACCGTTCAGCCTGATCGCATTCAGCCTGATGCTGGCCACCGATCGCGGTCCGAAGAACGGGCTCGCGTTCATCGCCGGCTGGATCGCGACCGTGATGCTCATCGGTTCCGCCGCACTCGCGGTCGGCGGTTCTGTCCACCTGCACGATGGTGGCTCCTCGGGTGACGTCACCTACGGCATCGAGATCGCGCTCGGCGTCGTACTGCTCACGCTCTGGGTCCGCCGCCGATTGCGCGGTCCGGTCGAACCGGTCGCGGTCGACAAGCCGGTTCCCGGATGGCAGCGGCGGATCGCGACCATGCGCGCGCCCGGCGCGTTCGTACTCGGTGGTGCGGTCCAGACCTGGCCGGTCATGCTCGCCGGAGTCGCGGAGATCGCGCGTGACGACATGAGTGTCGCCGACTCGTTGCTCTGGATCTTCCTCTTCGCGATCGCGACGGCGGCGGGTATCGGGGTCCTCGAGGTCCTCGCCCTCCGCTCACCGGGGAGTGCCGCGGCGCGGCTCGATCGGATCCGTACCTATGTGGACACCCACCGCGACACCGTCTTGAGTTGGGTGCTCCTCGGTGGCGGCATCTGGCTCACTGCCCGGGGCGTCATCGGCGTGCTCAACTGACCGTCGCGCGTTGGCGGCGGAGGAAAGCCTGCTCGGTCGGGTTCGCCGTGAGTGCGATGGCGCGGTCGTAGGCGTCGATCGCGTCGGCGCGTCGTCCGGCCCGAGCCAGGAGGTCGGCGCGTGCAGCGTGGTACGGCTGGTAGCCGGCGAGCGCCTCGGCATCGACCGCGTCGAGGGCGGCGAGACCCGCTCCCGGTCCGTCGAGCTCGGCGACCGCGATCGCGCGGTTGAGGGCGACGACCGGGTCGGGGCGCAGCGTGTGCAGCTGGTCGTACAGGGCGACGATCTGGGACCAGTCCGTGGCGTCGGCCGTCGACGCATCTGCGTGGACCGCGGCGATGGCGCCCTGGATCTGGAACGGGCCGGGCTGGTTCCGCCGGAGGCACGCGCGCACGAGCCGGTGCCCTTCGGTGATGAGGTCGCGGTCCCAACGGGTCCGGTCCTGGTCGGCGAGGCGCACCATCGCGCCGTCCGAGTCGGTACGCGCGGTGCGGCGTGACTCGGTGAGCACCATCAGGGCGAGCAGCCCGACGGCCTCCGGCTCGTCGGGCGCCAGCTCCGCGAGCACGCGCCCGAGCCGGATCGCTTCGCCCGAGAGGTCGACGCGGACGAAGGCGTCGCCCGAGGTCGCGGTGTGTCCCTCGGTGAAGATGAGGTAGATCGCGGTCAGCACCGCGTGGAGGCGGTCCGAGAGTTCGGCGGGGCGCGGGATGCGGTACGGGGCGTGGTTGTCGCGCAACTTGCGCTTGGCCCGCACGATGCGTTGAGCCATGGTCGCCTCGGGCACGAGGAAGGCACGCGCGATCTCCGCGGTCTCGAGTCCACCGAGCAGGCGCAGGGTGAGTGCGACCTGCGCGTCGATCGCGAGCGCGGGATGGCAACAGAGGACCATGAGCCGGAGCTGATCGTCCGGAACGACGTCGACGAAGGCGTCGAGGTCGGCGAGATCGGGGTGGTCGTCAGCATCCATGGCAACGGTGTGCATTCGGTGGGCGGCGAGGTGGCGATCGGTACGAGTCGATTCGCGCCGCAGCCGGTCGATGGCGCGGTTGCGGGCGGTGGTGGTGATCCAGCCGCCGGGGTTCGGTGGGATGCCGTGTTCGGGCCACTGTTTGGCTGCGATCGTGAAGGCCTCCGCGACCGCGTCCTCGGCGAGGTCGATGTCGCCGAGGACGCGGATCAGCGTCGCGGTGCAGCGGCCGGCTTCGCGGCGGAAGACGGCGTCGAGGGTTTCGGTCACCCCTGCATCGGGCGCAGCTCGATCGGTCCACCACAGGCGCCGGCGGCTTTGCGTGCCCACTCGAGGGCGGCGTCGAAGTCCGAGACCTCGATCACGTAGAACCCTCCCATCTGCTCCTTCGACTCGGCATAGGGGCCGTCGGTCATCGAGGTGTTGCCCGAGTCGGACCGGACCACCGTGGCCGACGATGCCGGGAGGAGCCCCGCACCGAAGACCCATACGCCGGTGTCCTGGAGTTCCGCGTTGAGTGCGCTGACTTCGGCGACGCGTTGCTGCATTTCGGGACTCGAGAAGTCGACCTCGTACTCCTCGTCGTGCCAGATGGACATCAGGTATTGCGCCATTTCGGTTTCTCCTTGGCTCGGTGTCGCGAAAGTAGGTCGGATCAGTGGCGCCCGGTGCACCGCTCACCAGAACTACGAACGGCGAACCCCGGATCGACACCGGATCGATCTCTGCTGCGAGATCGACCCTGCCGATCGGCCCGGCCCCGGGTTGACAAGGGACGAATCGCCCAGGTTCCTGGATCGGGCGACACCCACGCCGGAATCGGTGGTTGCCCGACGCCGGTGCGGGTAGACATCCACCGTGCGGACACGTTGGTACGGCCTCATTGCCGCGGCGGCGCTCGTCACCGTCGCGTGCGTCCCTCCGCCGCCGCTGAACGTGGATGTCGCTCGGGGCGGTCTCACCATTCCGTGGGACGTCACCTGGACTCCGGCCGACGCCAACCCCGCGCGGGCGATGGTGTACACCGAGCGCCCCAACGGACTCACGATCTCGGCCGGTGGCCGCACGATCCTCGAGTGGAAGCCCGCGGATCTCCTGGTGGCGTCAGAGGCCGGGATGATGAGCACGGAACTCGCTCCCGACTTCGCGACGAGCCGCCGACTCTTCGTGTGCTTCGCGTCGACGAGCGGGCCCGACGTACGCATCGCGCGGCTGACCCTGGCCCCGGGGTACGGATCGGTGACCGGCCGCACCGACATCGTCACGGGGATCCCGGTGAATCCGGTGGCCGATCTCGGACGGCATTCCGGATGCCGGCTCCGCTTCGGTCCCGACGGGTACCTCTGGGTCGGAACCGGGGACGCCGCGGTGGGGACCAACCCGCAGAGTCCGACGTCGCTCGGGGGCAAGGTGCTCCGGGTCGACCAGGACGGTCGGGGTGCGCCCGGCAACGCGAGCCCGCCGTTCGATCCGCGCATCCAGTCGTGGGGTCACCGGAACGTGCAGGGTCTCGCGTTCCGCGGCGATCAGGCCTTCGGCATCGAGCAGGGCACGGGCTGCGACGACGAGGTGAACCGTCTCGTCGTCGGGAACTACGGATGGGATCCGGTGCCGCGGGCGTTCGGCGACCCCGCCTACGACGAGAACACCCCCATGACCGACACGGCCCGGTACCCCTACGCCATCGGCGCGTCGTGGTCGTCGGGGTGCCCGACCATCGCGACCGCGGGCGGGACCTTCCTGTACGGCGCGGCGTGGGGGACGTGGAACGGTGGTCTGGTGTTGACCGCGTTGAAGGGCAGCCAACTCCGGTGGATCCAACTCTCGAGCGACGGCTGGCGCACGACCGCGACGTCGATAGGCCTCACCGATCGAGGTCGGCTCCGGACCCCCGTCGTCGGCCCGGACCTCGCCCTCTACGTGACCACGAGCAACGGCGTGGACGACCAGATCCTGCGCGTGACTCCGGCCACGGTGTTGGCCGGGGCGACTCCGGTCGTCACCGGCTGAGGGCGCCGGTCGATCAACCGAGGGCGGGGAGCACGCGCGTGGCGACGAGTTCCAGGGACGACCACGCCAGATCGGGTGGGCAGCCGCCGCAGAGGGGATGGACGGTGAGCGGGCCGAAGGTCCCCACGTACTCGACGGCCTGCTCGGGCGTGAGTACACGGTACGGCCCGGCCTCCGCCCGTAGGTCGTCGATGGTGCGTGCCTCCGACTTGCTCGCCGCGGCCGCGTCGAGCAGCCACGACGCGTACATCTGCGCGTCATGGAGCATGAACGGGCCGTACCGGTCCCAGCCCTCGTCCACGTCCTCGGCCACGAAAATGGTGGTGGCACCGCCGGGCGCCGGCAGGATGCACATGCCGGGATCGCGACCGAGCCGCGCGCATTCGTCTCGGTAGACGGTCTCGAGCGTGGGCACCGACACCTGGGCGAAGAACGACAACCCGAAGCGCGCGGCGCGCCGGGCGGCCGCCGCACTGCCGCCGCCGTACATGAGCAACGGTCCGCCGGGGGTCAGGGGCGGAGGCGTGACCTGGACCGGCCGACCTTCGAACGTGAACGGTTCGCCGGTCCAGGCCTGTTGGAGTGCGTTGAGGCATTCCTCCATGCGACGCCCGCGTTCGGCCAGCGTGCGGCCGAACATCGCGTATTCCTCGGGCCGGTACCCCAGTCCCGCGACGTACGACACGCGCCCGCGGCTGATGACGTCGAGGACCGCCATGTCCTCGGCGAGTCGGATCGGGTCGTGGAGAGGAACGAGGAGCGCGGCGACGGTGATCGGGATCGTGGCGGTGCGCGCCGCGATCGCCGCGGCGAGGACGATGGGCGACGGGAGGTAGCCGTCGGACGAAGCGTGGTGCTCGGACAGGATCGCCGCGAGCGCACCGTGTTCCTCGCCCCAGACCGCCATGTCGATCGCGGCGGTGTACAGGTCGGCCGCGGTGGCCGGACCCGATGCCGGCGCGCGCATATCGAAGCGCAGCATGAACATGGGCGGATCGTACGGTGGCCGCCGGGCGGGGGGAGTGGCTCCGTGAGATTCCGGTGTGCGCTGCCGACCGGCGGTTGACTACCATGACTTCCACGCCGCGGGGTGGAGCAGTCTGGTAGCTCGTCGGGCTCATAACCCGAAGGTCGTAGGTTCAAATCCTACCCCCGCCACCATCGAAACAGCAGGTCAGGGGCCCTTCCGCTGGAAGGGCCTCTTCCTTTTTGTCCGGTTCGTAGCCCGACTTCTAACGGAACTTCTAACGCGATCGCGAAATCGTGTCGCGCGCCTTCTAACGAAGAACCCGAGTGTGCAGGCTGGCTGTCCGCCGCCATGGATCGACCGTGTCCGTCCTGCGATGAGCCGCTCGCGCCCCTCGTCGGCGACGAGATGGGCAGCGCACCACCCGTGCGCTACCGATGCGTCGGCTGCGAGCTCACCTACGAGCGCGACACGTCGGGACCGTTCGCCGAGGTCGAGTGGAACGGCATTCTCAGATCCGGCGCGCTACTGGCGTTGTAGCGATCCACTCGCCTTGCGATGCTGGGTCATTCGTCGTCTTCCGGGTCGTGACCCGGTCCGCCGAAGACGAGGTCGCCGAACGCGGCCGCGGCGTCGGCCTGCATTCCCGGGATCACGTGTGCGTAGACCTGCATTGTGAACCCGACGGTGGCGTGCCCAAGTCGTTCGCTTACGACCTTGGGTGAGACGCCGGCCTGGAGGAGAAGGGAAGCATGCGTGTGGCGAAGGTCATGGAGCCGGATGCGAGGAACGTTGGCGCGACGGACGCGTCTGCTGAAGGCCTGAGTGAAAAGGTCGGGATGGATCGCGCTCCCGTCAGTTTTGGTGAACACCAGTTCGGGGACATCGTGGCCGAGCATGGCTGCTAGGGCCCGCTGCTGCGCAGCATGGGCTTTCAGGATCTCGACGGTTCGCTGATCGAGGTCGATGACGCGCTCGCTGCGTTGAGTCTTCGCGTCCGACTCAAGCATCTCGTAGCCCACCGCAACGATTGACCGGCGGATCGCGATTCGTCGGGCTCGAAGGTCGACGTCTCGCCATCGGAGACCGAGGAGCTCGCCACGGCGCATGCCGGTATTCGCGGAGACGAACCAAGCACTGAACATCGGGTGGCTGATGTGCTGTTCGAGAAAGCTGCGAAGCTCGTCGGAGGTCCAGAAGGCCATCTCGCGCCGGCGACTGCCCGCGGGACGCGGGACGGTCGCGCTTGCGGCGACGTTTCGCGGCACGTAGTCGTGGCGTACCGCGTCTTCGAGTGCCTTGCGGAGCATCTGGTGGATGTTCAGAACACTCTTGGGACTGAGCCCGTCACCGTCGCGCTTCCCGTCAGTGAGCAGTGATGTGTAGAAGCGGGTGAGATCCGCGGGCCTCAGCTTCTGCAGTCGGATCCGTCCGAGCTTCGGCAGAACATGCCGGTTGACGTTGCGGCGATACGAGTCGTACGTGCTGTGCCGCAGTCTCGTCTTGGCCCCGGGCAACCATTCGTCGACCAGGTAGTCGCGGACGGTCAGATGGGTAGGTTCGACGTACGTATCGGTTCGGCGACTCTCGAGGATCTGTGCAAGGAGTTGCTCAGCACCTCGTCGCGTTACACCTGCGGCCTGCCAGGTCTGCCGACGCTTCCCGCTGGCATCATCAACTCCGTTGTCGATGACGACGTAGTAGTGGTTGCCCTTCTTCGCAACGTGTCCGCGCACAGCTTCCTCCCGAGCTCGATCTCAGAGAGGCAGCGACGTGTCGACACGCTGCGATGAGTCCGGCTCTCCAGGAGTGTCCGACCCTGCCGGTGATCGATCGGACGAGAGGCCGAGCAGCTCGGCGAGCAACGAGGTCGGCACCAGGTATCGGCGTCCGACGCGAATCGACGGTACCTCGCCGGCGCGGATCGCGGTGTACACGCTATTGCGGCTGACTCCGAGCACGTTCGCCGTCTCGCTCACGCTCAACGTGGCTCGACGAGTCCAGTTGCCGTCTCGCTGTTCGAAAGTTGTTTCCACATAGGTCCTATGCGCACGACGCACACCGGTACGCGACACAGACTCGCCGCTCCCTCCGGGAGCAGCAGAGCGAGTTGACACTGAAGTGTCAAAGAGCGCGCACCGCCGACGGACTCGTGGTTGACGAACGTCCGAACATCATATTTATTCTGATACCGAGGAGGCTTCCCATGAACGGATCGACCGAGTTGCTCGACTGGATCGCATCGCATGACCCACTGTCGGTCCGTGCCTGGTGCGACGATCGAATCGAGGCGATCGGCTACGACCCGCGCAGCGACTACGTCGAGACGTTCTGGCTCACGGTGCTGGGCCCGTCCGGAGTGTTCGCGCTGCGCCGGTTCTCCGTGTGGCTTGCGCGCGAAGGCGACGCGTTCGAAGTCCCGCTCGAGATGCTCGGGCGCACCGTTGGGCTCGGAGGCGGCGGAGGCCGCCGAGCGCCGATCGTGCGCACCCTCGCCCGACTCGTCGAGTTCAACCTCGCCATCGTCGACGGTGAGCACTACGCGG
>JBBSBV010000028.1:0-59177 GCA_038250905.1 Acidimicrobiia bacterium | reverse complement strand
CCGACCCGATGACCGGCCTCTCGGCCATCACCTGCACGCCCGCCACCCCGACCACTCTGCTCCCGACCGACACCATCACCTGCACGGCCACCTACACCGTCACCCAGGCCGACGTCGACGCCGGCTCCGTCACCAACACCGCCACCATCGACGGCCTCGACCCCGACGACGCGACCGTCACCAACACCGACGGGGCGACGGTCACCACCGACCAGACCGCGTCGCTCAGCATCGCCAAGACCGCCTCGCCCACCTCGGGCGTGGTCACCGGTGACACCATCACCTACGGCTTCGCGGTCCAGAACACCGGGGTCACCACGCTCACGAACGTGCACGTGACCGACCCGATGACCGGCCTCTCCGCCATCACCTGCACCCCGGCCGTCGGCTCGACCCTCGCACCGAACGCCACCATGAACTGCTCGGCCGCCTACACCGTCACCCAGGCCGACGTCGATGCCGGTTCCATCGACAACACCGCCACCGTCACGGGCACCGACCCGAGCAACGGACCGGTGGTCAACACCGGCAACGCCACGGTGACCACCGACACCACGGCATCGGTCGCACTCACCAAGACCGGCTCGCCGGCGTCTGACCTCGCCCTCGGTAACACGGTCACGTACACCATGACGGCCACGAACACCGGCGCCGTCAGCCTCGACACCACGACCATCACCGACCCGATGACCGGGCTCAGCGCGCTCAGCTGCACGCCCGCCAACGGTGCGACGCTCGCCGCCGGTGACTCCATCACCTGCACCGCTACCTACACGGTCACCCAGAACGACGTGAACGCCGGCACGATCAGCAACACCGCGACGGTGGACGCAACCGACCCCTCGAGCAACCCGGTGACCGACAGCGCGTCGGCATCGGTACTCGTCGGACAGACGGCGGGTCTCGACCTGGTCAAGACGGCGTCGCCCACCTCGGGCGTCGTCGCCGGTGACACCGTCACCTACGGGTTCGACGTGACCAACACGGGCACGACACCGCTCGGTGCCGTCGGCGTCACCGACGCGATGACCGGACTCAGCGCCATCACGTGCACCCCGGCCGCGCCGGCCGCCCTGGCCCCCGCTGCCACCATGCACTGCGACACCACGTACACGGTGACCCAGGCCGACGTGGACGCCGGCTCGATCGTCAACACCGCGACGGCGACCGGGACCGACCTTGCGTCGAACCCGGTGACGGCGACCGACAGCGCCACCGTCGACGCCGACCAGACCGACAACCTCACGTTCACCAAGACCGCGTCGCCCGACTCGGCGGTGACCACAGGCCAGACCGTCACGTACACCATGGTCGCCACCAACAACGGCACCGTGACCGCGAGCAATGTCGTGATCACCGACCCGATGCCCGGACTCAGTGCCCTCGACTGCTCGCCGGCCAACGGCGCCACGCTCCAGCCCGGCGACTCGCTGACCTGCACGGCCACCTACGTGGTGACCGCGGCCGACGCGGCCCGGGGCAGCATCGACAACACGGCCACGGTGAGCGGTGACATGCCGAACGGCCCCGCGGCCCACAGCTCCTCGAGCGCCACGGTGCCCACCGTGACCAGCGCCGAAGTCACCCTCAACAAGAAGTTGGCCGACGTCGCGGGTTCGGTCGCCACCTGGGACATCACGGTGAAGAACACCGGGAACACCGCGTACCCGGGACCGATCACCGTGACCGACAAGCTCCCCGCGGGCCTCGGGTACGAATCGGCGGAGGGGACCGGGTGGAGTTGCACCGGAACCTCCACCATCACGTGTGTCCACGCCGAGGATCTCGCCGTCGGTGCCTCCAGCACCGTCACGGTGAAGACGAACATCACCGGCTCCGGCGCGATCACCAACACGGCAACCATGAACGTCGCCGGCGAGACCATGACCTCGGACGCGGCCTACAAGCCGTCCGGCAGTGGCTTCGCGTTCACCGGGGGCTTCGCGTTCACCGGGTCCGAAGCGCAGGAGCTCGGCCTCCTCGGCCTCCTCGCCGTGATCGGTGGTTGGCTCATCGTCATGGCGGCCCGCCGTCGTGACGACGACGACCTGATCGCCGAGTAGTCCCAGCACTCCGGAAGCAGACCCGTCGTGAGCGTGCCGCGCTCACGGCGGGTCTTTTTCGTCGTCGACGACCTCCCTCTAATGTGCGCGCCATGACGTTCGAGGGGACCATCGGCGACTCGTGGCGCGACTCGGAAGCGTGGTGGCCGCCCGATCCCACCCCACCCGTCGGCGCCCCCAATGTGGTGCTCGTCGTGCTCGACGACGTCGGCTACGCGCAGCTCGGGTGCTACGGCTCCGACATCGCGACTCCCAACATCGACGCGCTCGCGGCGGGCGGAGTACGCCTGGCCAACTTCCACACGACCGCGCTCTGTTCACCCACCCGCGCCTGTCTGCTGACGGGGCGCAACCACCACTCGAACGGCATGGGCCGCGTTGCGGATCTTGCGATCGGGTTCCCGGGCCACAACGGGATCATCCCGGCGGCCAACGGTTTCCTTTCCGAGATCGTCGCCGAGCGCGGGTACGTGCCCCTGGCGGTCGGGAAGTGGCACCTGACCCCGGAGGACGAGACCCACTTCGCGGCGGCCCGCTCGTCCTGGCCGTGCGGACGCGGCTTCCGTCACTGGTACGGCTTCCACGGTGGCGAGACCCATCAGTTCGTCCCGAACCTGTTCCGCGACCACACCGCGGTCGCACCGCCCCGCAGTCCCGAGGAGGGCTATCACCTCTCGGAGGACCTCGCCGACGAGGCGATCAGCATGCTCGGCGCGCTCCGCAGCGTGGAACCGGACGCGCCGTTCTACCTGCACTTCGCCACCGGCGCGTGCCACTCACCCCACCAGGCACCGGCCCAGTGGATCGAGCAGTACCACGGCCGGTTCGACCGCGGTTGGGACGTCTGGCGCGAAGAGACGTTCGCCCGCCAACTCGCGTTCGGCCTCCTTCCCGCCACCACCACGTTGGCGCCCCGACCACCGTGGGTCCCGGCGTGGGAGTCGCTGGAGCCGCAGGACCAGAAGGTCGCGGCCCGCTTCATGGAGTGCTTCGCCGGGTTCCTCTCCCACGCCGACGCCCAGATCGGGCGCGTCCTCGACTTCATCGAGGCGATCGGCGAAACCGACAACACCGTGGTCGTCGTCGTTTCGGACAACGGCGCGTCCGCCGAGGGCGGCGCGCTCGGATCGATCAACGACGCGCGCCTCTGGAACGGCGTGCCCGCCGGTCGCCGGGAACTGCGCAGCCGTATCGACGAGATCGGCACGCAGACCACGCACAACAACTACCCGTGGGGCTGGACCATGGCCGGGAACACCCCGTTCCGCCGCTGGAAGCGGGAGGTCCACGAAGGCGGGGTCGCCGATCCGTGCATCGTGCGCTGGCCGCGCGGCATCGCGGCACGCGGGGAGGTCCGCAGTCAGTTCGCCCACGCCATCGACGTGCTCCCCACCTTGCTGGAACTGATCGGCATCGAGCCACCCACCGAGGTCGCGGGCATCCCCCAGACCGAGATCGAGGGCACGAGCTTCGCCTACCTCCTCGACGCGCCCGACGCCGCGGAGCAGCACACCACCCAGTATTTCGAGATGCTCGGGTCGCGCGCGATCTATCACGACGGCTGGAAGGCGGTCACGTTCAAACCACTCGGCCACATGTACGACGACGGCCTCGACCCCGACGCGCCGTTCGAGGACGACGTGTGGGAGTTGTACGACGTCCGCCTCGATCCCAGCGAGACCGTCGACCTCTCCCGTGACGAGCCGCGTCGACTCGCCGAGATGATCGACCTCTGGTGGTCCGAAGCCCGTCGCTACCAGGTGCTCCCGCTCGACAACCGTCCCCTCGCCGCGCTGGAGTCTCCCCGCCGGCCTTTCCACGAACGTCGCCGCGCCACCTACTACCCGTCGCCGCATCCGGTGCCCGAGAACAACGCGATCAACACCCGCGGGCGCTCGCACCGCATCGTCGCCACCGTCGACGTCCCGGATACGGGCTTCGAGGGCACCCTGCTCGCGATGGGGACGGTCCTCGGCGGGTGGTCGTTCCACGTGCTCGACGGTTGCCTGCGGTACGCGTCCAACTACGTGGGCCGCGACCAGTACGAGGTGGAGTCCGGAGTCACGGTCACGCCCGGTCGCCACGCGCTCATCATGCAGTTCGAGGCCCGCCCCGACTTCTCGGGCACGGCGCAGCTCTTCGTCGACGGTGTCGAGGTCGGCGCCGGCGAGATCGCGCGCACGACGCCCGTCCGCCACTCGATCAGCGGTGCGGGCATGACCTGCGGGTGGGAGCAGGGCCCGCCGGTCGGGCCCGGCTACGTCGCGCCGTTCCGGTGTACGGGTCGGATCCACCAGGTGACCGTCGAGGTGATCGACGGGACCCCCGAGCCGACCCGTGACCTCGCGGCCGACTTCATTGCGGTGATGTCCGAGCAGTAGCCGAGCGACCCGAACGGTCACGGCGCGCGAAAGGTGACGCCGGCGTCAGTGACGGGCCACAATCGTCGGGACACGCGACCGGGGGGAAGCGATAACGGTGATCGACTCGGACCAGCATCTCGTCGAGTCGCGGGCGATGTGGCGCGACTACATCGACCCCGGGGCCCGGGCCGACGCGCTGAGCATCGACGACGATGCGGTCGGGAACTCGTGGCTCACCTGGCGCGGTACCCGACTGGCACTCGCGCTGGTCCAGTCCCCGGGCGAAACCGCCGAGATCGGCGACCGCCACGCGCGCGCCCGGCGCGGTGAGCCGCCGCTCGTGCGGTACGACGACGCGCTCCCCCGCGACCACTGGGAGCCGGAGGCGCGTGTCACCCGCCTCGACGCGATGGGCGTCGCCGAAGCGATGCTGTTCCCCAACTACGGCCTGCTCTGGGAGCGCCGGTTGTCCGGGGACGTGCCCGCGCTCCTCGCGAACATGGCCGCCTGGAACCGCTGGTGCGCGATCGTCGCCGCGCACGCCCGCCTGGCCCCGGTCGGCCATGTGACGCTGCGCGATCTCGAGTGGCTCGACGGGCAGCTGTGCGAACTCTCACGGGCCGGCGTGAAGACCGCGATGATCGCGCCCGCGACCGTCGACGGCCGACCGCTGTCCCATCCCGACCTCGACCACGCCTGGTCGGCGTTCGTCGACCACGACATCGCACCGGTCTTCCACGTGGCCGACCAGCCGCGCGTGTTCGACGACGCGTGGTATCCCGCCGACGGTGCCGACTTCGTCCCGGTCGTGGAGTCGGTCTTCCTCCACACCGCCGCCGCGCTCGCCTGTACCGACCTCATCGTGAACGGCACGCTCGAACGCCACCCCGGACTGCGCATCGGCATCGTCGAACTCTCCGCGGTCTGGGTCCCCATGTACCTGATGATGCTCGACGGCGGATACGACTTCACTGCCCGGCTCAACGGCTCGGTACCGGCACCGTTGGCGATGCGACCGAGTGAGTACTTCTGCCGGCAGGTGCGCGTGTCGTCGTTCTCGTACGAGTTGCCCGAGCATCTGCGCGGCCAACTCCAGGGCGCCGACCTCCTCATGGCCTGCTCCGACTTCCCCCACTCCGAGGGCACTGCGACTCCGCTGCCCGACTACGCCGCCACCGGTCGGTACGGCACCGATCCACAGCGGTCGCCCGGACTGTTCTCGGACAACGCGGCGTTCCTGCTCGGCCGAACCGACGCGGCGCGCGCCTGACCCCCGAAGATCAGCGATCGCGCAGCGCGGCCGCGAGCGCGCCGAAGCGCGCGAACGTCTCCGGGTCGCGGCGGTACGTCATGCCCGCGTGGTACAGGACGGGTTGGACGTCGGTGCCGCGTAGCGCTGCCATCCGATCCACGATGCGATCGGGCATCTCGTCCCACGTCCCCTCGACGATGAAACGGTCGAGGATCTCGTCGTCGATCACCGCGTTCATGGCTGCCGGGTCGCCGGCCTTCTGTGCAGCGCGGAGGGCATCGGTGATCCCGGGGCGGCCGATCTGGTCGAAGACGAACGCGTAATTGGGCGTCGACCCGTAGAAGCCGACCATCGTGCGGGTGGTCTCCCGCCAGCGGGCCCGTTCCTCCGCCGTGTCACCCGCGGCGGTGAACACCGGCACGAACACGGTGAAGTCGGTGAGCCCGGCCGGGCCGCGGCCGGTCGCCAGGTTCGGGAGCAGGGTCTGCTCGTGGTAGGTCAGCGAGTTCAACGGGTGCACGTGCACGCCGTCGGCCGTCGATCCCGCCGTGCGCAGCATCCAGGGGTTCACCGCCGCGATATCGACCGGCGGATCGGCGACGTCGATCGGCCCCGGCGACCACATCGCGGGGAGCAGCGTGTGCTCGTAAAACTCGCCGTGGTAGTCGAGGCGCTCCCCGCGGAAGGCGGCGAAGCAGGCCTTGACCGCCTCCACGTACTCCCGCAGGCGGGGCCCGGGGTGCTCGAACTGCGCCGAGTAGCGGCGCTCGATGTGGGCGCGCACCTGGGTGCCGAGACCGAGGCGGAAGCGCCCACCCGATGCCTGGGCCAACTCCCACGCGGTCGCGGCCGTGACCATCGGACTGCGCGGGAACGCGACCGCGACCCCGGTCGCCAGATCGAGGTCGACGTCTTCCACCGCGGCGACGGCCGCCGACAGGTACGCCGTGCGTCCGGATTCGGTGATCACCAGGCCGGCGAATCCGGCAGCGGCCGCGTCGCGCGCCAACGTGGCGAACTCGCGGAGCGGGGTCCCGCCGGTCATGACGTGGACCTTCATGACGTGATCCGCCCGGCCGCGGTCAGACCGTGATCATCCAGGACGTGCGACTGCGGCGCTGGTAGTCGAGCGGCATGTCGTCGGAGCGCAGTGGAATCTCGTACCAACTCGAGACCCCGATGTGTTCGAGCATGAAGTCGACGGCACTCCGACTCGGCAGCGCCACGATCCCGGGATCGGCCGCGGCGTGGATGTCGTACGGGTTCTCCCACCGGACGTAGACCGCAGCGTTGGTGGTGGTGTGGACACCGGTATCGAGGACGATGTGCCCGGTCGCCATCGCGCGCGTCCGTTCGAGCGTGTCGAGCGCCTGCGGCAGGTGGTACAGGACACCGAGGTTCATGACCACGTCGAACTGACCGCCGAGCGCCTCGGGCGTCATGTCGAAGAAGTTCAACTCCTTGAACTCCACGTTGTCGACCCCGACGATCCGCTTGACCAGGTTCGCCTGGGCCACCAACTCGGGGCGCGCGTCGAAGCCGGTCACCTGCGCGCCGAGCAGCGCACACTGGATGGACCAGAACCCCGAGTTGCAGGCGATGTCGAGGACCCGCAGCCCTTCGATCGATCCACCGTTGGCGGCGAGCAGGTCGGGCATGAAGTGGCGGAACCGTTGCAACGGCCGCTCGGGCGCGTCGGTGATGGCCCGCTGGACCTCGTGCTTGGCCGTGAAGGAAACCCCGCCTTCGAACGCGTACGCGTAGTGCCAGTGGTCGAACTCCGCGAACCCGGCGCGGATCTCGTCGTCGGTGACGGCGGACCGGCGCGGCAGCGGCCACGCCGGTTCGAGTGGGGTGACGACCGGCGGGACGACGTTCGGGCGGATCGCGGGCGGCTTCTGGATCGGTTGCAGCTCGTACCCGAGCCGCGCGCTGGCCGCCTCGAGCCCGCGCACCATCTGGGCCCGCATCGACTTCCGACTCATGAAGCCACCTCTCCCCCAAGGACGTCCCCCAGGACGCAAGCGTCGAAGCGTAGTCACGCCCGCCCGGTCGCGATCCGTCCGAGGCCGCCGGCGCCGATCGATCGCGCCGGCGACAACACTTGGATACCGTGCGGGGATGCCCGACGCCACCGCCTCCGCCCCGACGCCACCTGCCCCCACGCCGTTCGCGGTGACGCTCGCCGCGCTCGCCGCCGCCGATCCCGACCGCCCGGCCGTCACCGACGCCACGCGCACGGTCACGCGTCGCGAACTCGACCGGCGGACCAACCGGCTCGCCCGCGCCTACGCGCAACTCGGTGTCACCCAGGACTCGTTCGTCACCATCGGCCTCCCCAACGGCATCGAGTGGTTCGAGGCGACCATCGCGGTGTGGAAGCTCGGCGCGACCCCGGCACCCGTGAGCGCCAAGCTGCCGCGCCTCGAGTTGGACGCCATCGTCGAACTGGCGGACCCGTCGCTCGTCGTGGGCCTCGACGCCCCGGGTCGTACGTGTGTGCCCGCGGGGTTCGAGCCGTCGTCGGACCTGTCGGACGAGCCCCTGCCGCTCAAGGTCGCCGCGTCGTGGAAGGCGCCGACGTCGGGCGGGAGCACCGGGCGCCCCAAGCTGATCGTGGCCGGCGGGCCGTCGGTGACCGAAGGCGTGAGCCTCACCGCGGTCGCGTTCGGCATGACGCAGGACGGCGTGCACCTCGCGAGCGGGCCGCTGTACCACAACGGTCCGTTGAGCTTCTCGGTGGCCGCGCTGTTCATCGGCAATCACATCATCGTGATGGAACGGTTCGACGCGCCGCGCGCGCTCGCGCTCATCGAGGAGCACTCCGTCGACTGGATGTACGCGGTGCCCACGATGATGCAGCGCATCTGGAAGCTGCCCGAGGAGGACCGGACCCGTTACGACCTCTCGTCGCTCAACGTGGTGTTCCACCTCGCGGCGCCGTGTCCCGACTGGCTGAAGCGGGCGTGGATCGAGTGGCTCGGGCCGGAGAAGATCTGGGAGCTGTACGCGGGGACCGAGGCGCAGGCTGTCACCGTCATCAAGGGCGACGAATGGTTGGAGCATCCCGGCTCGGTCGGCCGTCCCATCGTCGGCGAGATGAAGATCCTCGACCCGGACGGCAACGAGATGCCTCGTGGCGAGCACGGCGAGGTGTTCATGCGCGCGCCGGCGGGCGTCACCACCTACCGGTACGTGGGGGCCGAGGCGCGGAGTACCGACGACGGCTGGGAGTCGCTCGGCGACATGGGCCGGATGGATGCGGACGGCTACCTGTACCTCGGTGACCGCTCGGCCGACATGATCCTCACCGGCGGCGCCAACGTGTACCCGGCGGAGATCGAAGCCGCGCTCGACGAGCATCCCGCGGTGGGTTCGAGTTGTGTCATCGGCTTCCCCGACGACGACCTCGGGAACCGCATCCATGCGATCGTGCAGGCCACCGCGCCGGTCACCGGCGACGACCTCGTCGCCCATCTCGGCGACCGCCTGGTGCGGTACAAGATCCCGCGCACGTTCGAGTTCGTGACCGATCCGCTGCGCGACGACGCGGGCAAAGTGCGTCGGAGTGCGCTCCGCGCCGAGCGGTTGGCGTGAATATTCCAGTTTGAGCGGTTGGTGTGCCGATAACCCCTCCATACCGTCGAGAAGGAGTTGGTCGTGAGCATCGGGTCGTCTCAGCTGTTACGCGTGAAGGTCGCCGGTGCGGTCATCGCCGCGGTCTCCCTTGGGGGCTTCGCCGTCGCCGCCGCCGCGGTCGTGAAGGAACCGACCGCGAAGGTCACGGTCGATCCGGGGAGCGACCCCACCACGGAGCCGAGCACCGATCCCACCACCGAACCGACGACGATCCCGGTCACCGAACCCACCACCACGCCCACCGATCCCCCGACCACCGTGCCCACCGATCCGCCGGTGGTCGACCCGGCCACGTGCACGACCCACGGTGAGCACGTCTCCCAGGTCGCCCACGACACGCCCCCGGGTCCGGGCCACGGCGCGGCAGTTTCGGCCGCGGCACACGACCACGAGGGCGAGTGTGACGACTCCGTCGCCCCGACCACCCCGCCGCCCACCGCGTCCGGCGCGACCGACGACGACGGCGACCAGGGTCAGGACGAGCAGGGCGACGGTGCCCACCACGGCGCACCGACGCCGTCGGCACCATCGGCCCCGTCCGGTGCGCACGGCCACGGCGGCCATGGCGGCGGCGACGACTGAGGCAGGTCGAGGTGTTGAGTCCCCGTGAGCAGTGACGGTCACCGGGGAGGCGGGTCGACACGAACCGCTCGATCTCGGGCGCCTCGTCCGGCGTTCCCACCGGGGCCCTTCGGGGGGCCCGACGAGGCGCCTACCCGTCGTAGAAGACAGGAGGGTGGAGTCCCACCAAGGACTGAGCCCGCTCGGACCCGGCCCGGGCCCGAGCAACCGCATCGACGCTGAGGTGGTGCACGGTGTCCGTCGTGCGGATCCGCTGGGCGATGTCCCTCCGCCCGTAGTGCACCTGGAGGAAATCGCGTCCGGTCCCGCCGGACGCGGGCAGGCCCCGGTGCCAGCAGTCCGAGACGAACATCGCCACGTCACCGGCGCGGGCGGTCAGCATCGCGGGCGGGCGGCCGTCGTACGAGAGGTCGTCGTCCCAGAGACGGTCGAACGGCGCCAGGCGGCCGGACCGGTGGCTCCCCGGCACCACCGCGGTGGGACCGTCGGCGACCGTGCAGTCCTTGAGGTAGAGGTGGGCACCGATCGCGAACACCGGGTACGGGATGCGGTCGTCCCACTCGATGCCTTCGGCCCGGGGCACGTGCGGTCCGGCGTCGCAGTGCCAGGGTCCGCCCGGGAACTCGGGCGGGTTGCGCCACGCGGTGTTGGCGATCACGTGGCAGTCCTCGGCGAGCAGCGGTTCGATCACCGCGAGGATCGTCGGATGCCCGACCGCGGCCTGGCACGCGGCGCTGCGGTTCAGCATCTCGTACCGGAACTCCGCGGCGTCGCTCCGGCCGCGCTCGATCGGGTAGTGCACGAAGGCGGCGTCGATCTCGGCGCGCATGGAATCGATCTCGGCGGGCGAGAAGACCGCGGCGATCACCGCGTAGCCGTTGCGCTCCAACTGTGTACTCGCGGCGGGAACGTCGTCGTTCCGCAGGCTCAGGTTCTTGAAGACCCGTTTGATCACCGACGCATCATGACTGCCCGGCGATCCCCCGGCCAGCCCCGGCGGTGTCAGTTCTCGTCGACCTCGAGATCGTCGTAGTCCTGCCCGAGGTGGGTGATCGGGTTCTCGCCCATCATCCAGCGCAAGGTGTTCTTCAACTTGGTCAACTGGATGAAGAGGTCGTGTTCGGGGTACAGGCCGGGCGGCGTCTGGGGTGACTTGTAATAGAAGCTCAGCCACTCCTGGATCCCGCCCATTCCCGCGCGCTGCGCGAGGTCCATGAACAGCACGAGGTCGAGTGCGAGCGGCGCGGCGAGGATCGAGTCGCGACACAGGAAGTCGACCTTCATCTGCATGGGGTAGCCCATCCAGCCGAAGAGGTCGATGTTGTCCCAGCCCTCTTTGTTGTCGCCGCGCGGTGGGTAGTAGTTGATCCGGACCTTGTGGTACACGTCGCCGTAGAGCGCAGGGAACCGTTCGGGTTCCAGGATGTCCTCGAGCACACCGAGCTTCGAGACCTCCTTGGTCTTGAAGTTCTCGGGGTCGTCGAGCACCTCACCGTCGCGGTTGCCGAGGATGTTGGTGGAGTACCAGCCGGAGAGTCCGAGCATGCGCGCCTTGAGCATCGGCGCGAGGACGGTCTTCAACAGGGTCTGACCGGTCTTGAAGTCCTTGCCCGAGATCGGCACGCCGTTGTCCTCGGCGTACTTGCGCAGCACCGGGGTGTCGACCGCGAGGTTGGGCGCGCCGTTCGCGAACGGCACCCCCTCCTGGAGTGCGGCGTACGCGTAGAGCATCGACGGTGCGATCGACGGATCCTCCGCATCGATCGCAGCTTCGAACGACGCGAGATCGGCATGGGCCGGCCCGGTCTCGATGTAGATCTCGGTCGAGCCGCACCAGATCATCACCAGGCGGTCGCAGAGGTTCTCGTCCTTGAAGGTGTTGATGTCGACGCGGATCTGGTCGAGCATCTCGCGCTTCGACGCGCCGCTCATCACGTGGGTGCCTTCGAGGCGCTTCACGTAGTTGCCGTCGAACGCGGCCTTCATCGGCTGGATGGCGCGCAGCGCGTCGCCGATACCTTCGAGGTGGCGCCCCTGGTCGAGCACGCCGGCGCGGCTCGCCGCGGTGTACGCGTCGTCCGGATACGGGTCCCAGGCCCCGAACACGATCTGGTCGAGGCTCGCGAGCGGCACGAAATCCTGGATGCGCGGCACGTTGTCGTCGGTGCGCTTGCCGATGCGGACGGTGCCCATCTGAGTGAGGGAACCGACCGGCTCCTCCTGGCCGCGCTTGGCCAGTTCGACGCCCGCGATCAGGGTGGTGGTCACCGCGCCGAGCCCCACGCAGAGCACGCCGAGTTTGCCGTCGGCGGGAGCGACGGTCGGGGACGGAGGAAGATCGGTCATGGTCGTGACCCTAAGCGAAGATCGGCCCGATCCACCGGAACGGCCGCCCGCCGCCGCGGCCGCGATCGGTCGCCCCGAACCACCAACTCGGCTTCGCGTACTCACCCCGGGTCCTCGGTGTCGACGAGCAGGGCCGCGAGATCCTCACGTTCATCGAGGGCGAGACCGCGGTCACGCACCCGTGGCCCGAGTGGGCGTGGGCCGATGCGACCCTCGTCGAAGTGGCGGCGATCCTGCGTGAGCACCACGACGCGGTGGCCGACTTCCGGCCCGCCGGCAATCACACATGGCGCTTCGGTTCCGGTCCCCTCACCGACGGCCCATTCGACTCGGCTCAGATCGTGTGCCACAACGACATCGCGCCGTACAACATCGTCGTCCGCGACGGTCGCGTCGTCGGCATCATCGACTGGGACCTGGCGGGGCCCGGTACGCGCGCATGGGACGTCGCGTTCGCCGCGTGGACGTTCGCGCCGATCCACGATCCCGCGTTGGTGCACGAACTCGGCGCGCCGCGCGATCCGGCCGTCCGCCTGCGGATCCTGTGCGAGCGCTATGACATCGACGATCGCACGGGATTCCTCGATGTCGTCGCACGCCGGATGGTCGCGAGCATCGACGGCATCGAGACCTGGGCCGCGCGTGGTGAACCGGCGTTCGTCCGGATGATCGCCGACGGTCACGTGGAGCGGATGCGGTCCGATCAGGCCGTGTTGGAAATGCATCGAGACGAGTGGAATGCAATGTTGGAGCAGGCGTGAAACCCGCGTATGGCTCGGATGCCGACCGGCTCCTCGGTCCGGTCTCCCGTTGCCGGCTCGGCTGCGAATTCTTCCTGAATTTCCTCAGCTTTTCGGCCCGCGCGCAGTAGGTTCGGCGCGCATGGCCTCCGGGATCGACGCGCGGATCGGGTACGGCGCGGGGACGGGCATCACGAGTGTGGCCGAAGTCCGGGAACACGCGGCGTGGGCCGAGGCCGCGGGGTTCGAGAGCTTCTGGTTGTCGCAGGTGTTCGGGGTCGACCCGATCGTCGCGTTGGCGAGTGTCGGCGCGGAGTTCCCGGGGATCGCCGAGTTCGGGACGTCGGTCGTGCCGATCACCGGGCGGCATCCCCTCGCCCTCGCAGCGTCGGCGCGCACCGCGCAGAGCGCACTCGGTGGGCGCTTCACCCTCGGGATCGGCACCTCCCACCAGATGGTCGTGGAAGGATTCTTCGGCGAGCGGTACGCCGGGGCCGCCACCCGCATGGAGGAGTACCTCGGTGCGCTGGTACCGCTCCTCGCGGGTGAACCCGCAGATGTCGAGGCGACCCAGGTCTTCGCCAAGGGGTGGCTCACCATCGAGGCCGATCCGTGTCCCGTGCTGATCGCCGCACTCGGACCCCGCATGCTCGACATCGCGGGGCGGTACACGGCCGGGACGTCGCTCGGCTCGTGCGGACCGAAGACCATCGCCGGCCACATCGCGCCGCTGATCAACGCCGCGGCCGAAGCCGCCGGCCGGCCGCAGCCGCGCATCGTCGCGCTCGTCGGCGTGTGCGTCACCGACGACCCCGACGGCATCCGCGCCCACGGCCGCGAACAGAGCGTGATGTACGACAACTTCCCGAGCTACCGCCAGGCCCTCGATCGAGAGGGAGTAGCCAGCGGCGCCGACCTCACCCTCGCGGGCTCACCCGGTCAGATCGTCGACGGTCTCGCCGACTACGCCGCCGCCGGCGCGACCGACCTGCGCTTGGTAATCGCGGCCCGCACCGAGGACGAACGCCAGGCGACCCGCGCGGCGTTGGTCGACCTCCTCCGCTGACCGCCGCCGCACCTAGGCTCCGGCCCATGACGGTGACCGAACTGCCCCTCGTCCCCGTGCCGGCCGCCCCACCGGGCCACCGGTACGAGCGCATCACCGTCGACCCGTACACCGGGGTCGGCGGCGCGGTGATCTCCGGAGTGAACCTCGCCGACGCACTCGACGACCAGACGGTGGCGGAGATCCGACGGGCCCTGCTCGACCACATCGTCGTCTTCTTCCGCGGCCAGGCACTCTCGTCGGCACAGCAGGCCGCAGTCAGCCATCGCTTCGGTCGGTACAGCCCGGTGCCCTTCATCGAACCGATCGCCGAGCACCCCGAGGTGATCGCCGTGGTCCGCGAGGCGACCGAGACCCAGAGCTTCTCGTTCGGCGGCATCTGGCATTCGGACTTCTCCTTCCTGCCCGAGCCCCCGGCCGGTTCGATGCTCCACGCGCTCGAGATCCCGCCCTATGGCGGCGACACGCTGTGGGCGAACCAGTACCTCGCGTTCGAGACCCTGTCGGTCGGTCTTCAGACCGCATTGCGCGCCATCGACGGCGTGCACAGCGCGCGCGACGCGTACTCCCCGAAGATGCAGGCGGTCCACGACCTGTTCGCCGGCATGACGGTGCACACGAGTGAGGACGCGAACCGTTCGCAACGCCATCCCGTCGTCCGTCGCCACCCGGAAACGGGGCGCGAGGCGTTGTACGTGAACGCGCAGTACACCGTCGGCCTGGCCGACTGGTGGCCGGCCGAGCAGAAGCCACTCCTCGACTTCCTGTTCGCCCATTCCACCCAGGACTCCTTCACCTGCCGATGGCGCTGGGCGGTGGGCGACGTTGCGTTCTGGGACAACCGGTGCGCGCAGCACATGGTGATGGGCGACGTGCGCGACGCGCGCCGCGCCATGCACCGCACCACCGTGGCCGGCGACGCGCCCGCCCGCTGAGCCCACTCCGAGAGAAACGGGAACGACCATGACCACTGCCCTCATCACCGGCGCATCGAACGGCATCGGCCTCGAGATCGCCCGGGTGCTCGCGCCCGACCACGACCTGGTCCTCGTCGCGCGCAACGCGGCCAAGCTCCAGTCGCTCGCCGAGGAGTTGGGTGGCGCGCGGGTGATCGCCGCCGACCTCGCCGACCCGCAAGCGGTCGCGAAGATCTGCGCCGAGGTGCCCGACGTCGACGTGCTCGTGAACAATGCCGGCGTCGGCGACTTCGGACCCTTCGCCGAGGCCGATCCGGACAAGACCCTGGCGATGATCCAACTGAACATCGCGTCGCTCACCGCTCTCACCCGCGCCTACCTGCCGGGCATGCTCGAGCGAAAGGCGGGCCGGATCATGAACGTGGCCTCGACCGCCTCGTTCCAACCGGGACCGCTCATGGCCGTGTACTACGCGACGAAGGCGTACGTGCTGTCGTTCACCGAGGCGATCGCCGAAGAGGTACGCGGGAGTGGCGTCACCATCACCGCACTGTGTCCCGGTCCGACCGAGTCGGGGTTCCAGGCCGCGGCCGACATGGAACTGTCGCCGCTCGTGGCCAACAAGAAGTTGCCCACCTCGGCCGAAGTCGCGGCGTTCGGGGTGAAGGCGATGAAGGCCGGGAACGTCGTGGCGGTACCGGGCCTGCTCAACCGGATCATGGCCGGCTCGGTGCGCCTCGCCCCGCGCCCGGTGATGCGCCGCGTCGTCCACAAGATGCAGGCGACCAAGCCCGCCAAGAGTTGACGCCCTAGGTCCAGGCGCTGCGATCGCGTCGGGGCGCGTCGAGGCTCACGCCGCGGAGCAGCAGGACCTCGGACACGATGAACACCACGCCGACCGCGACGATCGAACCGAGCGCGACCACGTAGGCGAGGCCGAGGCGCACGGCGTGTAATCCGTCGGCGGTGTCGAGGGTGGTCGACAGGGTGATGGCACCGAACGCGACGCCGAGGACGACGATCATCCCGATGAGGAGTCCCGGCAAACCCTCGGACACACGCGGCGACCCGGTCCCGTGCATCCACACCAGGAGCGCACTCACGCCGAACGTCCAGATCCCCACGACCGCGAACGCACTCACCGCGTCGCTCGGGCGGTGCCACCCGGCCGCGAGGGTCATGGCCGCGATCCCGCACGCGTAGAGCGCACCGAAGAACGCGGCGAGCGGCCGGAGTCGGACGGGCACGACGAGGACCAGCGCCGCCGCAAGCGATGCCGCCACCGTGCTGTGACCGGATGGCAGCGTGTTGAAGGGGATCGGATTGATCGGCCCCAGGAGCAGGTGCGGGCGATGCACCGCGTGTTTGAACAACTGCGTCGTGAGGTTGGAACCGACGATCACCGCGCCGACCCCGACGGCGAGGTGCCAACGACCGCGCACCAGGGCGACCCCCATCAACGAGATCCCGAAGAACGCGAGCGACCCCACCGAGATCGTGCGCAGCAGGCGATTCGACCGACCGGAGGTCTTGGGGTGTTCGACCACCCGACCGCGGAGTGCCGCGTCGTCGACCCGTTGGCCGGCGCGGGTCTCGACGAACACCGCCGTGAGCGACACGAGCGCCAGTCCGCAGAACAGGACGGCGACCACGAGCCTCGCGATCGTGCGGTTGCGCCGCTTGCGTGCAGTCCCGACCGGCTGAGGCGCCGAGTGGTCTGCCCCAACGGATCCGGTCATCGGGCCTGGCGCGCCTCGGCGTCGCGGTACGCCTGTTCGGCCAGGCGCGCGCCGAAGACCACCTCGCCCGGGCTCCGACCGTCGATGTGCCCCATCACGCCGCGGTACAGGCGGTACCCCAACAACCCGAGCAGGCGATCCGAGAAGGTCTCGGCGACCTCCACCGGGATGCCGAAGTAGGGGTTCTGCTGCTGGCGTACGAACCCCGGGCAGTACTGGACGTTGACACCGAGCCGCCACTCGTCGGCCGTGCGGTTGGCGCCACCACCGTGCCACAGGCTCCCGTGGAAGATCATCACGCCACCGGCGGCAACCTCGAGCGACCGGACCTCGACGTCAGCCGGCAACGAGCCGTCGGCCGCAGGAACGTCGGCGCGCCGGTGCGACCCGGGGACGAACCACGTGCCGCCGTTGTCGGCCGTGAAATCGGTGAGCGCCCACATGCTCGTCACCATCATCGGCGCGTGGGGCCGCTGGAGGTGACGCGACATGATGCCGTCGTCGCCGTGCATGAGTTGCGGGATCTCACCCGGGCCCAGGTCGATCGCCGTCATCCCCGACAGCAGACAGTCCCGGTCCAACATCCGCTCGACGACCGGCAACACCCGCGGGTGTACCGGCATCCGCGCGAACACCGGGTCCTTGGCGAGCAGGTTGTAGATCCGGCGCGTGTGCTCGCCCTCGAAGGATGACTCCCCCACACCGACGTCCAACTCGGTCTGCAGCCGGCGGATCGTGTCGCGGAGCGCCTCCACCAGTTCGGGCTCGATTGCGCCGTCGACGACGACGTAGCCGTCGCGGTCGATGGCTGCCAACGTCTCGTCGAGCTGCGACGCTTCGATGACGCTCATGGAAAACGGGCTCCGCGGGTGGGTTTCGGGTGCGAGGATCAGCGGGTGCAACCCCTCGACAACCCGGTCTGGCATGCGCTGACCGGACCGCAGTCCACGGTAGCCGAGGGTGCCGGGCGGGCCTTTCGGTACCGCCCGGAGTACTCCGTGTTCTCCGCGCTGCCCGACGACGCCGAGCCGCTCGATTGGCAGAGTCTGGCCACGCTCCTCGGCGGGACCGCGCCGGCACTCCTCACCACCGCGACCGATCCGCCGCCCGGCTGGCAGCGCCTCGGGTCCTTCGCCGTCCTCCAGATGGTGCTGGAGCGCACGGCCGCGGTCGACACTGCGACCGTCGTGCCGCTGGGACCGGACGACCTCACCGAACTCACCGAGCTGGTATGTGTGGCCAAGCCCGGGCCGTGGGCCGCGCGCACCCACGAACTCGGCGACTTCTTCGGCATCCGCGTCGACGGTCGACTGCTCGCCGCCGCGGGCCAACGCATCCGGCTGCCGGGCCACGTCGAGATCAGCGCGGTGTCGACCCACCCCGACGCACGGGGGCGCGGACTCGGCGCGATCGTGACCGCCGCGGCTGCAGAGGCGATCACCGCGCGCGGGGATGCGCCGTTCCTCCACGTGGTGACCGACAACGCCGACGCCATCCGACTCTACGAACGCATCGGCTTCGTCGTTCGACAGCACTTCGACTTCGGGTTGTACCAACCCGACCCGAGCACCGACATCGAGGCCGGCACGTAGTCTCCCGGGAACGCAACGGGCGACAGCCTGCCGGCCCGCCCGTTACGTTGGGCATCGTGGTCGACCCCGGGAACAGGAACATCGCGCAGCGCTGGACCGTGGGGGACGCGACGATCACCAGCGTCGTCGAGGACGAGATCCTCCATCTCCCACCGGAGTTCCTGTTCCCTGGGGCGACCGCGGCCGAGGTGCTCGCCCATCCGTGGGCCATCCCGGATTTCGCCGACGAGCAGGGCAACATCGCCATGCGCACGCAGGCCCTCATCGTGGAGACCAACGGCCGGACGGTGCTGGTCGACCCGTGCGTCGGCAACCTCAAGCCGCGGGCCCAGTTCTTCTGGGACAGGCAGGTCTGGCCGTTCATGGAGCGGTTCGCCGCCGCCGGGTTCACGCCCGGGGCGGTCGACACCGTCGTGCACACGCACGTCCACGCCGACCACGTCGGGTGGGATACCCACCTCCTGGACGACCGTTGGGTCCCGACGTTCACGAACGCACGTCACCTGTACACCGAGGCCGAGATGGCGTTCGCACGCGCAACCGTCGACGAACCGATGATGATCAACGTCTTCCACGATTCGATCGAACCCGTCATCGACGCCGGCCTCGCCGATCTCGTCGCACCGGATGCCGACCTCGGTGACGGACTCCGGTTCGAATCCACCCCCGGCCACACGCCCGGTCACGTCTCGATGTGGATCGAATCCGCCGGCGAGCGCGCGCTCGTCACCGGCGACTTCCTCCACCACCCCGTGCAGTGCGCAGCACCCCACTGGGCCGAGATCGGCGACGCCGACGCGGACCTCGCCCGCGAGACCCGTCGCCGGATGCTCGCGGTGGCCGCCGAGACCGGCGTCCTGTTCATCGGGACCCACTTCCCCGCCCGACCGGCCGGACGGGTGCGGGTCGACGGCGACGGCTGGCGGTTCGTCCCCGAGGCCGGTACCGCGACCTGACCACGTGACGGCCTGACGAACAGACGTTCGGGTAGCATCACGGGGTGGCCCGACCGCCCGCCGTCCATCAGCCCCCCGTCCACCAGCCCGCCGTCCACCAGCCCACGCTGCTCGGCTCGATCGACCCGCGTCTCGCGACCGGTGCGACCACCGAGCGGATCGCGCTCGATGCCGCTTCCTGGGTCGACGTCAGCCGGGAATGGCTCGTCGGCGGCGACGTACTCGCGACCCGCCTCATCGCCAGGGTTCCCTGGCGTCAGGGCCGCCGCAAGATGTGGCACCGCGTGCTCGACGATCCCCGTCTGTCGTACTGGGCCCGGGCCGACGATGCACCGTTCGACCCGAGCCTGCCCACCATGCAACGCGCGCTCGAGCGGAGGTACCGGCACCGCCTCCGCCGGCCCGGACTCAACTACTACCGCCACGGCCAGGACAGCGTTGCCTGGCATGCCGACCGTGAGTTGCGGGCGCTCGACGACACCATCGTCGCGATCGTCACTCTGGGCACCCGCCGCCCGTTCCTCGTCCGACCCCGCCTCGGTGGCCCGTCGATCGACCTCCGGCCCGGCTCCGGCGACCTCGTCGTGATGGGGGGTGCGGCCCAGCGCGACTGGGAACACACGGTGCCCAAGACCGCGCGGACGGGACCGCGCGTCTCGGTCTCGTGGCGTTGGACCACGTCGGACGGTCGCGAATCCGGATAGACCGGTTGGCCACTCTTCGTGGTCGGTATCACCGCCTTCCGGCGCCGCCCGAAATATGGTCGAGGTCCGGACGCCCGAACGAAGGAACAACCAGCGATGACCCGTTTCCGCCCGCGCTCACGCACCGTGCTGGCCGTCGTCGTCGCGTGCCTGGCCATCGCGTCGTGTCGGACCGACTGGTCGACCTGGGGCAACGGCGTGGAACGGAACGGCAGCAACCCGATCGACCAGGGCATCTCGACCGCCAACGTCGGGAGCCTGCACCAACAGTGGTCGGTCGACCTCGGCGGCTTCATCAACGACGCGCCGGTCCTCGCCATCGACATCCCGATCAACGGCGCGAAGCGCGACGTCCTCTACGTGGGAACCGAGTTGGGCGAGTTCTACGCGGTGAGCACTACCGGCCAGGTCCTCTGGCACCGCAACGTCGGCTCGCACGTGGCGAACTGCCCCGACACCCCGGGCAACACCTTCGGCGTGCAGGGTTCGGCGACCTTCGACCGGGCGACCAACCGCGTCTACGTGATGGGCGGCGCCGGCAAGATGTACGCGCTCAACCCGTCCACCGGCGCGATCGCGTCCGGCTGGCCGGTCACCGTGATCGCCGACCCGGTCCACAACTCCACCTACGGCGCGACCAACCTGTTCAACGGCCACCTCTACGCGGTGACCGCCAGCCACTGCGACCAGGGTCCGTACCACGGCAGCGTCATCCGGGTGGACATCGCAACCCGTGCGGTGACCAAGTACTTCGTCGGCGACCCGAACGGACCGGACGGCGGAGGGATCTGGGGTTGGGGTGGGATCTCGATCGATCCCGCGGACGGCAACGTCTACGGCGCGACCGGCAACATCTTCACCAACCCCGAATCCGGCGACAGCATCATCCGGTTGACCGAATCGCTCCAGCTCGTGGCCGAGCACGCGCCGGGCGTGCACATCGGCGACGACGACTTCGGCTCCACCCCCACCCTGTTCCAGAAGCCCGGGGGCCCGCCGCAGTTGGTCGCGTTGCAGAAGAACGGCTCGGTGTATCTCTACGACCGGAACAACATCGCGAACGGCTACCGCCAGCGGCTGGTGGTCGCGATCGGCTCCGACGCTGCGCACACACCGATTCCCGTGAACGAGTTCATCGGAGTCGCTGCGTATTCGCCCGAGACTCAACTCGTCTACGTGGCCAACACCACCGGTACGCCCGACAACGCCTTCGTACACGGCATGCTCGCGCTCAAGCTCGACGCCAACTGCAACCTGGCGCTGGCGTGGCAGACCACAGCGGGCATCAGCTCGTTCATCACCGGAGCACCATCGGTGAGCAACGGCGTCGTCTATTACGCCGACGGCGGGGCAAACCACCTCCACGCCTTCAACGCCACCACCGGCCAGCAGCTCTGGACGAGCGGCAGCGAGGTGACCGCACCGATGTTCACCCAGCCCGTCGTCGTCAACGGCCAACTCTTCGAAGGCGCCTACGACAACCACCTCCACGCCTGGGGCCTGAACTAGGAAACGCCGCAACGAACGCACCCACTCCCGAGCGGAGCGAGCCGCGAGGCAGCGAGCCCCACGGAAGGGATGACCAGGAGGAGCGCGAGCGAACGAGCCATGATGACGTCATGGCCCAGAACGTGCTCGGTACCGAACTCGCCCCGTGCAGCCTGGATCCGTTGACGGGCTTCTACCGCAACGGGTGTTGCGACACCGGCGGTGAGGATGCCGGCGTGCACGCGGTGTGCGCGGTCATGACCGCCGAGTTCCTGGAGTTCTCGAAGGCAGCGGGCAACGACCTCTCGACCGCGATGCCCCAGTACGGGTTCGCGGGGTTGCAGCCGGGTGATCAGTGGTGTCTCTGCGCAGACCGATGGGTGGAGGCGTTCACGGCCGGCGCGGCCCCTGCCGTCGTGCTCCGCGCCACGCACGCGCGTGTCCTCGAGTGGGCATCACTCGACGATCTCCGCGCCCACGCCGCGGACCCGGACGACCCCAGCTAGGTCGACGCGGTCAGGCCACGCTCTTGCACGCGTTGAGCGGGTGCTTGGACCACTGCTCGGGCGCGTACTGGTAGTAGGTGCCGTCGGGGCACATCAGCGCCGGATTCACCTCGCCGAACAGGCCCTGGCGCGATTCCCACCCCGGGACCGACCACACGTGCACCATCCACTGCGTCTGCTGCATGAGCCGTCCACCCACCGCCTCGCACTGCTTCTTGGTGGCCGAATGGTCGAGTCCGTACGGCGCGTCGATGCCGTCGGCCCCGTACTTGAGACAGAGGTCGGCGTGGTAGTGCCACACGTCGTTGCCCCCGGCGAACCCCGCGGGCTCCTTCGGACTCATCGAGTAGTACATGAAACCCGCGATCGGTGACGTGGGGTCGGTCCCCGCGTACACGATGGCGAGCGGGTCGGCGAGATCGCTGTCGTCCATCACGCCGTCGGGATTGAGACCCTGACCCGTGAGGTGGATGTAGTGCGCGCCGATGCCGGGCATGTACGGACCGGTGCGCTGGTATCCCGCGGCGAGCGCGTCGGCCACGGTCGGGAACCGCTTCGCGGTGGCGATGGTGGCTTCGATCTGATGGCTGAGCGTGGCGCGTTCGGTCGGCGTCAACGCCTGCTCGTCGACCATCCGGTGGTGATGGCCGTTGACGAGGAGCGACAGGCCCTTGTCGTTCTTGGTCGACGCCGACATGTCCATGCCGGCCATGGCCGAGGAATCCGGTTTCTGGTTGCCGTGTTTCTGGTTGCCGTGTTTCTTGCTGCCGTGGTGCTTCGGCTTCGTGTCGTGCGCGCCGGCGATGCCGAACGACACCACCGCCGCGGTCGCACCCACGGCCAGTGCCGCGACCACGTGACGCTTCCGAATGATCCCCATGCCGTCCCCCTCGTCGGGCCGAGAGGCTAGGCCGCCGGTCGACTCCATCCGGTTTGTCCGGGTCCGCCACCCGCCGTAGTGTCCCGCCCGAACTCGGAACGGGAGAAACCGGTGTGATTCCGGTGCTGACCCGCAACTGTGATCGCCCCGTCCCCGGACGGAGCGAGAGCCAGATCCCCGCCGGGCTCCACCGGGCTACCGGTGTTCCTTACCCGTCGCCACTGGTGTGGCACGACACACGGGCCCTCGTGGAAAGGGGCCCACGGAGGTAGAGATGTCCCCTTCACGCCGCGTGCTCTTCAGCGCGCTCACCCTGGCGATCGCGCTCGCCGGTTGTAAATGGACCGGGTTCAACGACCCGGCCAACCCTCCGGTGGTCACCAAGGCGACCGACTGGATCAAGACCCAACAGCAACCCGACGGCTCGTTCGAGGTCGCCGGATTCCCCGGCTTCGAGACCCCCGACGCCGTGGTGGCGCTCGGCGAGCGGGGCCAGACGAGTGGGACCTGGGACTCCGCGAAAGCCCTGGCCGCGGTGACGGCCGCCAAGACCGGCGGGAAGTCGGCGCTCGACGCGCTCGACGACTTCGCCGACGGCACCCTCAGCGCCGGTCAGGCCGCGAAGCTGATCGTGCTCGTCGCCGCGCCACTCGGTATCGACCCGAAAGCGTTCGACCCGCAGTCCGACGGGGCCCGGAACCTGGTGTCCGTGCTCAATGCCGGCGCGCAGACCGACGGTTCCTACGGTGCGTTCAACGCGACGCTGTACGCCGCGCTCGCCAAACGGCTCGTCCCCGGCACCGTGCCGGCCAAGACGTTGACCCTGATCCGGAACGCGCAAGAGGCGTCCGGGGGCTGGGACTTCGCCGGCGACCCCACCGCGACCGACGCCGATATCGACACCACATCCCTGGCGATCCAGGCCCTCGTCGCCGCCAAGGTCACCAAGACCGATCCCGACCTCCTCGCCGGTCTGCGGTTCCTTGCCCTGCGCCAACGCACCAGTGGCGCCTGGCAGTCGTTCAGCAAGAACGATCCGAACTCGACGTCGAGCGCAGTCCTCGCGATCACGGCCGCCGGATTCGACGTCACCACCGCATGCTGGCGCAACACCGTCGCGGCGACCCTCACGCCGACGCCGTACGCCAACCCGCTCGATTTCCTGCGGAACCGCCAAGCCACCGATGGTCACATCGTGAGCCCCAACGACGCGTTCCCACCCGTCAACACGTTCGGCACCAGCCAGACCGTGCAGGCGTTGGAGCGCGGCTGGCTCCCGGTAGCGTGGCTCGACGCGCGGACTTGCTAGCCACGATCTGAGTACCGAGGAGGGCCCGTGACGGCCACGTTCGATCTCTACGACCCGGACGGCTACGTCGCGGGCCCTCCCCACGAACTCTTCGCCCGGCTCCGCACGGAGCAACCTGTCGTCTGGCAGGACATGCCGGGCCAACCGGGATACTGGGCGGTCCTGCGCCATGCCGACCTGGTCCACGTCGCCCGGGAACCCGTGTTGTTCTCGGCGGCCACCGGCGGGGTGGTCCTCGAGGATCTCCCACCCGAGTCGCTGGCGATGATGCAGGACATGTTGTTGGCGATGGACCCACCGCGCCATCTCAACTACCGCCGGAACGCGTCACCCCATTTCGCGCCGCGCGTCATGGCCCGCCTCGAAGTCCGCATCCGGGAGATCTGCCGGGAGATCATGCGCGACGGAGCCGACCGCGACGTCGACTTCGTGCACGACGTCTGCGCCAAACTGCCGTCGCAGGTGGTGGGCGAACTGATGGGCATCCCGCGCGAGGACTGGCCCCGCATCCATGCGTGGTCGGAGATGAACTCCGGTGGCCAGGACCCCGACATCGCCGCGGGCTACGCCGCCGACGCGGCCATGGGGGCGACCGTCGAGATGGCGATGTACGCGATCGAGCTCGCGGGGAAGCGTCGCGCCGAGCCGACCGACGACCTCACCTCGCTCATGCTCGCGGTGGAGGTCGACGGCGTACCGATGACCGACGTCCAGTTCGGGAGCTTCTTCGTCCAACTCGTCACCGCCGGCAACGACACCACCCGCACGATGCTCTCGTCGGGCCTGCTCGCACTCCTGCAGCACCCCGAGCAGCTCGCAGAGCTGCGGGCCGACCCGGGCCTGATCCCGAACGCGCTCGAGGAGATCCTGCGCTACGCGAACCCGCTGCATTACTTCCGCCGCACCGCTACCGCGGACACCGCCCTGGGCGGCGTCACCATTCGGACCGGCGACAAGGTGGCGATGATGTACACCTCGGCCAACCGGGACGAGAACGTGTTCGTGCGGCCTCAGGCGTTCGACATCCGTCGCGACCCGAACCCGCACCTCTCGTTCGGCACCGGTGAGCACTTCTGTCTGGGGATCCACCTCGCCCGGCTCGAAGGTCGGGTGTTCTTCGAGGAACTGTTCGCCCACTTCCCCACCATCGAACTCACCGGCGAGCCGCGTCGCCAACGCTCGAACCTCAACAACGCGCTGAAGTCGCTCCCGGTCAGCCTCTCCACGCACTGACGGCGACCCGACACCGGGCGAGCGACGTCACTGCGAGAGGACGAGCGCGATCAGGCCGGCGGTGACGACGGCGGCGGACACCAACCGTCGCCCGCCGAGCCGTTCCTTCAGCAACAACCAGCCGAGCGCGGCGCCGAGCACCACCGACGATTCCCGCAGCGTCGCGACGTAGCCCACCGGCGCGTACCGAACCGCCACCAGCACGAGCGAGTAGGCCGTCGCCAGGCAGACGCCACTGATCACGTAGCGGGGCCAACTCCCGCGCAACGACGCGCGGAACGCAGGCCCGCGCCCACGCAGGACTCCGGAGATGGTCAGCGCCACTCCGCTCAACGCGGTGAGGACGACCCCGTAGGTGAAACCATTCGACGTATGACGGGCGCCGTCGGCGTCGATCACCGTGTACGTGCCGATCAGCGCCGCGGTGACGAGCGCGTAGACCACCTCGATCCGAGGCGTCCCCGGTCGGATGAGTGATGCGAGCCCGATCGTCACCACGAGGAGCGAGGCCCACCCGGCCGGCCCGAGACCGTCGCCCAGCGCGACTCCCGCGAGAAGCGCGGCGGTCAACGCGCCACCGCCCCGCGCCAAGGGGTACGCGAGTGAGAAATCACCGTGTTCGTACGCCGCGACGAGCGCACGCACGTAGACGACGTGGATGATCGCGGACGGGACCAGGAACCACACGGTGACCGCCGCCGGAAGGCCGGTCCAGTAGAGCACCGGGAGGAGCACCACACCACCGAAGACGAACTGGCCCCACGCCGCGAGATCCCGATCGTCGGCCGTCTTGATCAGCAGGTTCCAGCCCGCGTGGAGCAGCGCCGCGACGAGTGCGAGCACGGTCGCCGTCACCATGGCCCTACCCTCTCCGCTGATCGCCGCACCGAGCGACGATGTTGACCGGCCACCGACCGAGCGAGCAATCTCGGCGGCCGAACTTCCAGCCCGCAGCGAAGGCGAACCATCACATGGCCGACATGGACCCCGAGACCCTCACCACACCGTGGCGGCGCGATCCGGCCGAAACCACACCCGCGCTGGCGCGCTGGGTGGTGCACACCATGGGCGAAGGCGCGCGGGTCGAGGACGTCGGCGAACCGGGGAACGGGATGTCGAGCGAAACCGCGCTCTTCACGGTGGTGCTCCCGTCGGGCGAGCGGGATCGCCTCGTCGCCCGCCTGGCACCGATGCCCGACGTCTACCCGGTGTTCCAGAGCTACGACCTCGATCTCCAACGCCGGTGCATGGACCTCGTCCGCGAGCGCACCACTGCACCAGCACCGGTGTGCCGCTACCTCGAGACCGATCCGGCGTGGCTCGGGACACCGTTCCTCGTGATGGAACGCGTCGACGGCGAGGCCCCGGCCGACGTGCCGCCGTACGTGTTCGGTGGCTGGGTGATGGACGCCACCCCGGAGCAGCGTGATGCCATGATCTCGAACTCGGTCGAGGTGCTGGCCCAGGTGCACACCATCGATCCCACCAATGCCGACCTCACGTTCATCACCGGCGCGCCGAACGATGCGTCGGCCATGGACGCACAGCTCGCGGGCCAGCGTGAGTACTACGAGTGGGCGCGTGACGGCGTGCAGTACCCGCTCATCGAGCAGACCTTCGCGTGGCTCGAGGCGAACCGACCCCCCGAACCCGAGCCGGTACTCAACTGGGGCGACAGCCGTATCGGCAACATGCTGTACCGCGACTTCAGCCCGGTCGCGGTCCTCGACTGGGAGATGGCCACCGTCGGCCCGCGCGAGGTGGACGTGGCGTGGATGGTGTTCCTCCACCGCTTCTTCCAGGACCTCGCGGAGAGGTTCGACATGCCGGGCCTCCCCGACTTCATGACCTCCGAAGCGGTGTGCTCGGAGTACGAGGCGCGGACCGGGTACGCGCCCCAGCATCTCCACTGGTACGAGGTCTACGGCGCGCTCCGGTTCGCGATCGTCTCGGTCCGCACGAGCACGCGCGGTATGGCGTACGGACAGATGGAACAACCCGACGACCCCGACGACCTCATCATGTTCCGGTCACTGCTCACTGGCATGATCGCCTGATCTACCGGGACCGGCTACTGCAAACCAGCAGTCGAACTCGATCGGGCGCGGAGCGGCAAGGACTGGGGCGAACCGGTCCCGACACCAGCGTCCGATGTCGTCGCGATCGTCTCCGCGCGCGATGCCACCGATCACATTCGTCTCGGTCATGAGGTAGCGCACGTACTCGTCCGCGGTCATCGTCAGCGTCACCACGAACGTGTCGTGCGGGCCGACGTCGAATCCGGCCGCGGCCAGTACCCCGGGGTCCACGGCATGACGGTTCGCGACCGGCCGGGGCCAGCGCGCGGCGAACTCGGCGTAGGCCACCGCGAGCGCCGGATCTGCCGGAGTGCGCCGGCCGGTCGCGAAGTCGTACGCAATCACTATCCCGGTGGGCGCCAGGACCCGCGCCGCCTCGGCCCGGAACGCGGCGAGGTCGACGAAGTTCAGCGCACCGGCAGCAACGAGCACGTCGACGGCACCGGGCCGGAAGGGCAGGGCCAGCCCCGAGGCGACGCAGAAGCCGGCGTCGCGGTGGCGGTGGGCCGCGCGCGCCACCATTGCCGCCGCCGGGTCGATCCCCGTGAGCCGGCCCGACCACGGCCGTGCCGCCGCGGTCGAGGCACCCGCGCCACAGCCCACATCGACGACGGTCCGTCCCCCCGGCCCCGACCAGCCCAGCGCGGTTGCGACCCGTCCCATGATCGGAACGTGCAGCGGCGGACGCGCGGCGGCGTAACCGTCGGCCATTGCCTCACCGTCGAAGAGGGCGCCGTCGAAGAGGTCCACGGCGCGGCAGCGTAGGAGTTCCACCGTTCGACGGCGTCGCCCCCCGCTCGTAATGTCACGGTCCCCCATCCAAGGAGTTCCATCATGGCGACCGAAGGTCTCGAACAGGCGATGGCCAGCACCCGCTCGGTGCTCGCGAACGTCACCCCCGATCAGTTCGACGCATCGACCCCCTGCGAGTCGTGGGACGTGCGGGCGCTGGTCAACCACATCGTCGGCGGCAGCCACTACTTCGCGGCCTGCGTCAACGAGGGCAAGCACCCCGCCGCGGCCAACGACACCGATTACACCCAGGGCGATCTCCTCGCCGCGTACGACGAGGGCATCGCCGCGGCGGTCGCGGCCTTCAACGCGCCCGGCGCGCTCGACACGATGATCGAACTCCCCTTCGGCACGTTCCCTGCGACCGCGTTCCTGGGTCTGGCCACGACGGACCAGTTCACCCACGGTTGGGACCTCGCCCGGGCCACCGGTCAGAACGCAGACCTCGCGCCCGAGTTGGCTGCACAGCTGCTCCAAGGCGCCAAGGCGTCGATCCCCGACCAGTTCCGTGGCCCTGACGGTCAGGCCCCGTTCGGCCCGGCCCACGAGGGCGGTGCCACCGCCGCCGACCAGCTCGCCGGGTTCCTGGGCCGGCGCGTCTGAGCCCACCGTGGTGGCGAGTGTCCCCGTCATCGACGTCGCGCCGATCATCGATGGGCGCGGGGTCGACGACGTGGCGCGGCACATCGACCGTGCGTGTCGCGAGGTCGGGTTCTTCTCCGTCGTCAATCACGGCATCGACCCCGACCTGTGTCTCCGACTCGGTCGGCTGGCGCACCAGTTCTTCGCCCACCCGGCGCAGGAGAAGGAACGGGTCGCGATGGTCCGCGGCGGGACCGCGTGGCGGGGATGGTTCCCGCTCCACGGCGAACTCACCTCCGGCGCGCCGGACCACACGGAGGGGTACTACTTCGGCCGCGAACTCCCCCCGACCGACGGGCGCGTCGCGGCGGGGGTGCCGCTCCACGGTCCGAACATCTGGCCCGACGATCCGATGGCATTGCGAGCGACGGTGCTCGAGTATCTCGACGCCCTCGAACGTTTGGGGCAGCACCTCACCGCGGCCATCTCGGTAGGACTCGGGCTCGACGCCACCACCCTGCGCGACCGGTGGTTCACCGACCCGGTGATCCTGCTCCGCCTGTTCCGCTATCCACCGGCGACCGTCGACGCGCCGGAATACGGCGTCGGTGAACACACCGACTACGGATTCCTCACGATGCTCTGGCAGGACTCCACCGGCGGCCTGGAGGTGCACGGCCCCGACGGCTGGATCGAGATCCCGCCGAACCCCGACGCGTTCGTGTGCAATATCGGCGACATGCTCGACCGGCTCACCGCCGGCAAGTACCGCTCAACCGCGCACCGGGTGCACGCCCCACCCACGGGAGACCGGATCTCGATCCCGTTCTTCTTCGACCCCGACTGGGACGCCCGGATCGGTGCTCTCCCCCACGTGGGTGAACCAGCGGACGATCGGACCCAACGATGGGATCACACCAGCGTCCACACCTTCGAAGGCACGTACGGCGAGTACCTCCTCGGCAAGGTCGCCAAGGTCTTCCCGAGCCTCGGTGCCGCCGTGCTCACTGGCGACGACCTCACTTGACCCGGCGCGCCGGCCGCTGACCGATCGGATCACCCGTCGCCGGCGAGTTCGGTGAGGCTGGCGAACACGGCCCGGCGCAGATCGACCGGCGCCCGTTCCCCACCGGCGTCCGGCACGACGATCGGCGCCACCGAGCGACCGAGCGGACGGGCGGGTTCGGCGGGCGCGGCCCGCTTCTCGGTCCGGGCGGCCTTGTCGCGCGGGGCCGGCGGCTTCGGTGCGGCCTCGGGCGCGTCGCCCGGCGGGTTCGGTTCCCGGACGTCGATCGCGATGTCCTGGACGGCCGCGGCAGCAGCAGCAGCCGCCGCCGCCGACGTCTCGGCGAGCGCCAGCTCGAGTTCGACCACGCGAGCGCGGGCCGTGGTGAGCGCGTCGTACATCTCGTGCTCGCGGTCACGCCGCCCGGCCGTGTCGACGTCGAGCGCCTCGGCCCGGCGGCGGGCGGCATCGAGTTCGTCGGTCAGCTCGGCGAGCGCGGTCGCGTGGCGGTCACCGAGGGCGGCAAGTTCGGCTTCGATCTCGACCACGCGGGCACCCGCGGTCTCGGCCCGATTCCGCATTTCGGCGACCGCCTGTTCAGTGGCCACGCGGTCGTCCGAGCGGTTCGCCTCGAGCTCCTCGACCCGGGCGCGGACGGTTCCGAGCTCGGCTTCCAGCTGCCCCGCGCGTTCGGCGTGCGCGTCGCCGTCGCGGACCAGCTCGTCCCGCTCGTCGCGGACACTCGCCAGTTCGCGGTTCAGGGCTTCGAGGCGCGAGAGGAGATCGCCGTGCTCCGCATCGACCGACACTCGCTCCTGGTCGAGATCGGCGATCCGCGCTTCGGTCGCTTCGAAGTCCCGATTCCGTTGCGCGAGTTCGAGCGTCAACGAATCGGCCTGGGCGACCGCCACGTCCCGCTCGGCCCGAGCGGTGGTGAGCGAACTCTCTGCGGTCGCCACCGCGGCCTGGACCTGCTCCACCGCGACCCGCGCGTCGGCGAGCTCACGGACGAGGTTGTCGTGCTCGACCTGGAGTGAGGCCAGCGCATCCTCGGCCCGACCACCGATCTCGGTCCGGGCCTCCAACTCGGCGCGGACGGTTTCGAGCGACTCGACCAGCGCGTCGCGCTCCGCACCGGTGGCGTCGAAGCGGGTCTGCAGGTCCTCGACCCGCGCATCGCGCTCGGCAACTTGCCGCCGCAACTTGTCGGTGCGGTCGACCGCCTCGCCGAGTTCGGCCGTCGTCGCGGCCAGCGCCGCGTCGAGTTGGTGGACGCGTTCCTCCTGCGAACGCAGATCACCCGCGAGCTGATCGGCCCGGGCAACCGCAGATCCGAGTTCGGCCGACGTCGCCGCGTGGACTGCTTCGAGGTCCACCGCGTGTTGCCCGTGCTCGGCGATCGCGCCGTCGAGCTGGGCCTCGAGCGCGGCGACGCTCTGGGCGTGGTCCCGCTCGTCCTGCGCGATCTGGCGTTCGAGTTCGGCAACTCGCGTTTCGTTGCGGGTGAGGGCCTCCCGCAGTTCGGCCACGTAGGTATCGAGTTCGCTGCGGGCTCCGTCGACGTGTTCGAGTTCGCCCTCGGTGGCCTGCCAGCGAGCCTCGGCCTCCCGCTGCGCGGCCACCGCGAGCGTCAGGTCCGCCTCCAGGCGCTCGGTCCGCTCGCCCAACTCCGCGGCGCGGGCGACGGCGGCGTCGGCCTCCTTGCGGGCATCGGCGAAGGCCGACTGCATGTCGGTGAGCACCCCGTCGGCCTCGTCGTACCGCGCCTGCATCGATTCGAGTTCGGCCGTCACCTCCGCGACACGCGCCTCGGCCACCCCCGCCCGTTCGCGGGCCACCGCGACCTCACCGGCGACCACCTGCGCCTGGGCCTCGGCCGCCTCCAGGCGGTCGGCGGAGATGTCCATGTGCTGTTCGGCTTCCACCGCGAACAGCTTCGCGAGCACGGTCGAGAGTTCCTCGCGGGCGGCGTCGAGGTCGGCACGCGTCGCGTCGAGCGACTCGATCGTCGACACCCGCTGACTCTTCACCGTGTCGATCTCGTCACGGAGTTCGTTGGTCCGGGCCTCGGCCGACTTCGCGCGGGCGACCGCGACCGCCAGTTCGTCGCGCAACGCGCGAACGTGCTGCTCCTCGACCCCGTCGTCACCGGTGGGACGTGGGCCGCCGGCGCTCGTCGCGCGATGCAGCACCTCGGTGACCCGCTCGAGCCGGCGCTCCGCGTGCATCCGTGCGTCGCTCACCCGTTGGAGTTCGAGGCGGGCCGAGTCCCGCTCCCGGAGGGCTTCGAGGAGTCGCTGCCGATGGGCTTCGCCGGCAGCCGCGCGCTCGGCCAACTGGGTCTGGAGCGTGCGGAACCCGGAACCGGTCGACGGCGCGGACGCCGCCACACTCGCGACCCCCGACAGGCCGGCCGGTTCCGGCGCGACACCCGGATCGGCTGGCGTCGGGCCGGTCACGACCTCGGCCCGGCGCCGCTCCTCCTGGGTCGCCCGGAACCGGGCCTGCGCGACCAGTCGTTCGTGCTCCGACCGTTCCTCGAGCATGGTCCGCCGCAACGCGGCCAGTTGCTTCTCCGTCGCCTGCCGGTCGGCCGCGATCTGTTCGAGCGCGGCCCGCTGGGCCAGCGCCACCTGGCGGGCTTCCGCGGCGGCTTCGGCGTTCGCGAGGGCGGCGGCCTCGAGATCCGCGGTGCCCTTGCGACCACGGCCACCGGCAGGCACCGTGATCACCTCGCGGCTGAATACCGGTGCGGCCGGTAGCTTCGGCGCGGTGCGGCTCGCGACCATCTCGTCCAAGGTCAACTTGGTCGGTGCCTTCGCCGTTTCGTTCGCACTCAACCGTGACCCCTTTCGACGGTGATGGGCCCCTTCATTCGTTTCGACCAAATCTGACCGGAAACTTGACTGTTTCGGAATTTCTCACGGGAAAGAGGGCAAATGACCGAAGCGCTACGACACCCGGACTGGGTGCGACGCCTCAACCTCTTCGGCGACGCGGTCGGCGACCCCCGGATCCTGGTGCCGCTCGACGCCGACGACCTGCTGGCCGTCGCCCGGGCCTCGACCGGTCTCGACGACCTCGGGACCGCCGATTGGACCGGATGGGAGACGAGCTTCCGTGAGTTCGTCGGGTCGGTCGACGCGGAGTCCGACCTCCATCACCTCGGTCGGGTCCTCACCCGGGCCGAGCTCGTCCGCATGCTCCAGACCTGGTTACGGCTCCAGGACCACTGGACCCGCACACCCGCGGTGCGAGCGGAACCGGTGACCGCGCCGCTCTTCGTCGTGGGGCCGCCGCGTACCGGGACGACCATCCTCCTGGAGCTGCTCGCACTCGACCCGTCGCTCCGTGCGCCGCTGGCCTGGGAGGCGGTGCAACCGCTACCCCGGCTCGCCGACCCGGACGCCGATCGAGCCGAGCGGCGACGCCTCGCCGAGAGCGAGCAGGAGTTCTGGGCCGACATCCATCCCGAGTTCATGGCGATGCACGAACTCGCGTCCGACCTGCCGTGCGAGTGCGTGCACTTCCTCGCCTACGACTTCGCCGGTCCGTACTGGTCGATGCAATACGACACGCCGAGCTTCACCGGCTGGCAACTCGAGCACCTCGACACGCTCACGCGCGTCTACCGGTTGCACCGTCGCATGCTCCAGACGTTCCAGCATGCGGGCGACCCTTCGGCCGACGGCGACGTTGCCGAGCCGCGGCGCTGGTTGCTCAAGTCACCCGCACACGTGTCGACCCTGCCGCAACTCTTCGCGGAGTATCCCGACGCGCTCGTGATCCACACGCATCGCGACCCGCGCCGCTTCATCGCGTCGCTCGTCAGCCTGCTCGGGGTGCTGCGATTCATGCGCAGCGACACGGTCGACGTGAAGGCGCTCGGCCCACTCATGGAGATGACGTACCAGATGTTCCTCGAGGGCGCGATCACCCAACGGGCCGACGGTTCGGTGCCGGCCGATCAGATCGTCGACTCGCACTTCCTCGACCTCATGGACGACCCGGTCGCCAACCTGCACGGTCTCTACGAGCAGCTCGGCCTCGACTGGCCCGCCGGCCACGACACGCGGATCCGCGACTACCTCGCGGCCAAACCGCGAGCCAAGCACGGTGCCCACACCTACACGTTCGAGTCGGTCGGCCTCGAAGAGGACCACGTCCGCGCCACCTTCGCGAACTACGTCGCCCACTACGCCATCACCGAGGAGTAACCCGGTCAGGGCGTCAGCGATGCGACCGGGACGACCGTGGCCTGCGGAGTCTCGATGGGGCCTTCGGGGAGCATGAACCGCCAGAAGACGAGACCGAACCACTTGCCCTCGGTGTCGATCCAGTTGGCAACCCCCGGGTTGCGGTGCGAGATCACCACGGTGAACCAGCCGTCGTCGTCGAGCTGCATCTGCTTGCGGTTGAGCGACACCGAGCGGTGCACGTAGTCGTAGGTCTGCAGATAGCGGTTCCAGAGCATCACGTTGGCGCACCGGCACTCGGGCCACCGCGCCCGCATGACGAGTGCGTCGTCAGGGCCGAGGACGTACGGCGCCATGGAGTACGCGGCGTCGATCGCGGCGAGCGGATGGTCCGACGGCGTGCACGGCGCCGGGAAGACGTTCGGTTCGGTGGACACGAACGCGGGCTGCACGCGGGATCCCGGTGGCCCCATGCCGACGGTGCGCGACGCCACGTAGTTGGCCACCCGCCGGAGCCCGGCCGCGACCGACGCGTCTGATGGCGGCGGTGGCGGTTCGGTGTTGCCGATCACCTCGACCGCGAGCTTCACGTCGCGCACCGGTGCCGCGCCCGGCGACCACAACTCTTCCCAGTAGTGGCGCGACGTGATGCGCGTGGTGGCGTCGGTGAGGGGCATCCAGTTGCGGTCCTGGGGTGGGCCGCCGAGGGTGAGCGCGAAGTTGCCTTCGGCGTCGACGTCGAACTGAGTGTCGTTGATGATGCCCCCGGTGCGGTCCGGGAATCCGCCGTTCCCGCCACCTTCCTCCAACGTGAAGCTCGTGTAGATCGCACCGTCGGTGTTGCCGGTGACGCGGTACTGGTACGCATTCGAGACCGCGGTGTCGAAGTAGATGGCGTCGGCGTTGTCGCCCAGGCTCTTGCGCGTGGAACTGACGATGGGCCGGAACACCGGGGTGGTCGGGTCGTCCTCGAAGTGGCCGAGCAGCCCACCTTCCAGCAGATGCGCGACGGCGCGCAGCGCGCCTGCGGTGTCGTCCGCGCCCGCGATGCCCCACTCCTCCCCGGCGTAGCGGTCGGCCACCGCACCCAGTGTCGTGAGCAACGCTGCGAACGCGGTTCGGCTCTCGCTGTCGTCCATCGCCATAGCTACCTCCGGAGTCGGAAACGTTCGTTTATCACTAGGGTCCGAGTCATGGCCATTGACCTCGAACCGCTGATCGACGCCGCCTGCACCGAGGCCGGCTCCGAAGATTTCGGGGAGCCCACATGGCGGGAAGCGCTCGACGTGCTCGTCGACGCCCTCGATCGCGAGGCCGAACTCAACGACATCGGCCAGGTGATGGTCCCGGGCGAGATCACCGGGTACCTGCGCGACCGCCTCGGCATCATGGCGTACCGCAACGCACACCCCGAGGTGGCCGACGTCCACGTCGTCCCGCCCATCGTCATCGTGGGCCAGGGCCGCACCGGCACGACCATCCTCCACGACCTCCTGGCGCAGGACCCGGCAAGCCGCGTGCCGCTCACGTGGGAAGTCGACCTTCCGTGCCCGCCACCGGAAACCGCCACCTACACCACCGACCCGCGCATCGCGCAGGTCGACGAAACCCTCGCGATGGTCGACATGGTCCTGCCCGGCTTTCGCGCCATGCATCCGATGGGAGCGTCACTCCCGCAGGAATGCGTGCGCATCACCGGCTCCGAGTTCCGCTCGATGATCTTCCCCACCGCGTACCGCGTGCCGTCGTACGGGCGCTGGCTGCTCCACGATGCCGACATGGCGCCGCTGTACCGCTGGCACCGGATCTTCCTGCAACACCTCCAGTCGCACCACCCGACCGACCGTTGGGTGCTGAAGTCGCCGGGACACATCTGGTCGCTCGAGGCACTCCTCGCGGAGTACCCGAACGCGATCCTCGTGCAGACCCACCGCGATCCGTTGCGCATCCTCGCGTCGATCTCGTCGCTGGTCGCGAAGCTCCGCGAACTCGCCACCGACCGCACCAGCATCCCCGAGGCCGCGACGGAGTTCGCGGAGTACATCATCGACGGACTCGACCGCTCGGTGGACGCGCGGGAGAACGGCGTCGTCGATCCTTCACGCGTGGTCGACCTGCAGTTCGCCGAGTTCATGCAGGACCCGTTCGGCACCATCGGCGCGATCTACGACGCGCTCGGGTTGGAACTCACGAACGAGACCGAGGGCCGGATGCGCGCCTTCCTCGCCGCCAACCCACAGGGCACCCACGGTGTGCACTCCTACACGTGGGCCAACACCGGCCTCGACGAGGGCGCGTGGCGCGAACGGGCCAAGCGCTACCAGGACTACTTCGACGTCCCGTCCGAGCCGTTGACGTAACGCGCCGGGTCGAGCAGTCCGATCGCCATGTGGTCGATGGAACGCTGGTCACTCAGCGGTGAGACCAACACCAGGTCGTCGAGGGACTGGAACCCGCGGAGTTCGGCTACGGGTGACGAACGCTCGACCCAGGCCGACCCACCGGCAGGCAGCACGAAGAACGACCCGGTCTTCGCGCCGTAGGGCGGGCCGACCGAGACCACCTTGGTCCCCCGGACTTCGGCGATCGAGCCGAGGTCGTACCGATTGGCCACCCCGAACGCCGGGAGTTCGGACCAGCGCTGCGGGCCGGACTCGTACCAGAGCGCGCCGAGGCCGAGACCGTCCGGCGGACCCTTGATCGGGAAGTACGCGAGCTGGTCGGCCGCACCGATCACCCGCTCGGACGTCGCGCCGGTCGATGCCGGCTTCGGCGTCGACACCGGTTGGCCCCATGATGCCGAGGCGGCGTCCCATGTCGACGTCCGGAGCGGTTGCGCAACCCCGAGCGGGTTGGGGACGAACACGCCATTGCTCGCCGCCTCGCTGAGCTCGACTGCCACCAGCTTGCCGCCGACCACGTCCGTGGTCGTTGCCCCGGCGATCGCGAGGATCTGCTGCCAGTGCCCGCTCGTGGGGTCGACGGCGAGGAACCGCCACTGCGGGTCGAGAATGTCGGTCTCGAAGATCGCCTTCCCGCCCGACCAACCGATCCCGACCCCGGTGAACGGAGCGCCGAGTCCGAAGCTGGGGTGGACCGGCACGTCGGGCGGCGGCAGCTTGCGCCAGGTACCAGCGCGGGGCGAATACGCGGCGGCCGTGATCCCGCCGGTTGCGCACTTCGCCAGTTCCTGGTCGGTGGACGTGGCCCCGCACGGTGTGCCGACGACCACCACCTCGGACCCGGTCCAGACCCCCGCGGCCAGATGGAGCGGACGATCGAAGGGCGCCGGCGGCATCTGTCTCCACTCACCGCGGACGATGTCGTAGTCGGCACCATCACCGCGCGGAGCTTCCTGCGACCCCCCGATGCGATACCCGCCGTACACGATCACGTGCTTTCCCGCCGCGACGACCATCGGCGACTGACGCGTCGGCAACGGCACCTTCACCTCGGCGAACCCGCTCGTGAGGTCCGCCGGCGCGCGGGTGACGCGACCCGTCTCGATCTTCGATCCGCACGCCGCGAGCGTCACGCCGAGGACCAACGCGATCATCACCGCCGCCTTCGATCGCATCGCATCCCCCTGCTGGACCCGAGCAACAGGTTCGCGCCTGCCAACCCTCCGAACCCGTCAGCGCTTGTCGCCTCACCTGCTCCACGGCGAGCTGAGTCGACAAACGCGTCGGAGAAGAGAGTCAGCGGGGGTCGGGGGCGGCGGCGAAGACGCTGGGGTCGATGGTGATGTAGATGGCCTTGCAGGTGGCCACGACCACACCGTTCGCGGTGGCCTCGGCGGAGATGAAGAGCTTGCGCCGTTCCTGGCCGTCGAGGCGCGCCCGCATCTCGATCGGCGTCTCGATGGGCACCGCGTTCACATACCGCACCGTCAACTCGCCGGTGAAGGCCGGTTGCCCGATGCGGCCGATGATGAAGCCGGTGACGTCGTCGAACGTCGCGGCCACGATGCCGCCGTGCGCACGCCCGGGCGGACCCTCGAACCCCTTCCGGAAGAACACCTGGGCAACCACCTCGTCGCCGCCGGGCTGGACCTGAATGTCGACCCCGGTGGGATTGGCGAGTCCGGCGACGGCGCGGTCGTTGAAGCCACCCGCCGCGATACCGACGGGGAACGTGCCACCGTGCGCTTCACGTGCCGCCTGCATCAGTGCCATGCGGTCCCGCCGGGGCGCCGCGTCCAACATCGCGATCAACTCGTGGGTGTGCTCCTGGATCTGCGCGTAGGCCTCGTCGGTCTGGGGCTGAGCGCGGACGAACGCGTGGACGAGGTCACGCAGTGCGTCGCTCGCCGAGACCCGCGCCTCCTCCAGCAGTGTCCCGTCGTCCTCGGAGGAGGTACTCATGCGGCGACCGTGAGGACGGTACGGATCCCCTCGCGGCGGCGCATCGAGTCGAGCGCAGCTTCGGTCTCCGCGAGCGGGAGTCGTTGCGTGATCATGCCTTCGAGATCGAGTCGCCCGGTTTTCCACAACGCGAGCAGCCGCGGGATGTCGCGCGCCGAATGCACCGAGCCGAGGAGACAGCCGATCAGCTTCTTCTCCGTGGCGGTGAACCCCACCACCATCGGGATCGTGAGCCCCTGCTCCAGCGCGGGCGCGCCCACACACACGATCGTGCCGCCGGAACGGGTGGCCATGATTCCCTGCTCGATGAGCGACGCCTGACCTGCGGCCTCGAACGAGTAGTCGACGCCGATCCCGCCGGTGAGGTCGAACGCCATCGCGATGGGGTCGTCGGCGCCCGGGTCGCACACATCGGTCGCACCGAAGTGCAGCGCGGCCTCACGCCGTTCCGCCACCGGGTCGACGACGATGATCCGGGCCGCCGCCGCGAGGCGCGCACCCTGGGTGACCGCGATTCCGATGCCGCCTGCACCGAGGACGAGCACCGTCGCGCCCTCCTCGACTTGCGCGGTGTTGAACACCGCGCCGACGCCGGTCTGCACCGCGCACCCGAGCACGCACGCCACTTCGAGCGGGACGTCGGCATCGACCTTCACCACGCCGAGCTCCGGCATGATCGCCCGTTCGGCCCACGCCGCGGTGGCGAGGCCGCGGTACACGATCTCGCCCTTGCGGGAGAGCGGGCTGGTGCCGTCGGGCAGGAGGTTGGAGAACAGCGACGCGCCGTACACCGCGCACAGCGTCGGCTGGTTCCGGGTGCAGAAATAGCACTGCCCGCACGCGGGGAGCGGTGTGAGGACCACCTTGTCGCCGGGGACGACCGACGAGACATCGTCACCGATCGCCTCCACCACGCCCGCCGCCTCGTGGCCCAGGACGACGGGCATCGGGGCGGGGAACGAGCCGTCCACCACCGACAGGTCGGAGTGACAGACCCCGCACGCCGCGATGCGGACCAACACCTCGCCCCGGCGCGGTGCACGGATGTCGACGTCGTCGATGACCACGGGGGTCTGGGCAGCTTCCAGGACTGCAGCGCGCATTGCCGGTGTCTCCACGGTCGGGGCCAGGACTCTGAACTGCGGGAGCGTATGTGCTCACACCACCGGATGCGGTCTACCGTCAGCCGCATGACCAACTCCGAGTCCCCCCGCCGCGTCGCGCTCATCGCCGACGGCAGCTTCTTCGTCGGCCCGGCCATCGCCCGGGTGCTGGCCGCCCGCGGTCACGACATCGCCATCGGGAATCCGCACGAGGGCCTCGTCGCCGAGCTCGAGGGGCTCGGGGCGAAGGTGGCGGTCATCGACGCGCCCCGCGACCTGGCCGATCCCGAGGCGGCACCCGCGCTCGTCGCCGGCACGCTCGACGCGTTCGGTCACATAGACGCGGCGTGTGCGTTCTCGGGACTGATCGTGATCGGCCGCTTCACCGAGTCGACCCTCGACGACCTGCACACCGTCACCCGCGGGTGCATCGAAGCGCCGTACCACTTCCTGCGGGCCGTCGTTCCGGCGATGGTCGAGGCCGGGTCCGGTCAGGTGCTCATGCTCACGAGCGCGGCGGGTGCTCGTCCGACCCCGGGGGCGCCGCTCTACTCGGCGGCGCGGGCCGCGGCGAACATGCTCGTGAAGAACGTGGCGGGCGAAGTGGCGCGGACCGGGGTGCAGGTCAACGCGCTCGGGACGAACTTCATGGACTTCCCGGAGTTCCGCCGCGCCAACGGCGCCGACGACCCCGAGGTGCGGGCCAAGATCGAGGCGAAGGTCCCGATGCGCCGGCTCGGCACGCTCGAGGAGTGCGCCCACATGTGCGCGGCCTTCCTCGACGGCACGAGTCAGTTCACCACCGGCCAGTTCCTCGGCTACTCAGGCGGCTGGGTATAAAGCGCACGGGAAGAACGTCAGCCGCGCCCGAGACGGAGCGCAGCGGAGTCGAGCAGCTCGGGAGCGAGCCCCACCGGAGGCATGACCCTCAGGAGCGCGAGCGGACGAGCCGATATTTAGACCTCGCCCAGAGAGAAGAGGCCGTCGAGCTCGACGTCGCCGGGGAGGACCCGGGCGAAGCGGGCAACCAGCGCCGACGCGTCACGCGGGCCGGGGTTCGGGTCGTCGATCTCGCAGAGTTGTCCGGTCGGTGCCACAGTCATGGCGCGTGCATCGTCGTTGGACGTCACCAGCTTGAGATGTGATCCGCGCCGACTCGTCCGATTCCCGGTCAGTGTCGTCATCGAAGGTTCTCCTCGTTCGGGGCCTCCCGTGACCCGTCCGGAGCTTCATCCGATTCCGACGCGCGGGCATCCCCAACTTTCGGGGAATGCCGGGAACCCGGGCGTTCGACCTAGATGCGATCGAGTTCCAACATCTTGATGGCGTTGCCGCGCAGCACCTTGTACGCGACGTCGTCATCGAAGCCTTCGAGCATGGCCTGCACGTAGGCGTGGCTGTCCGGCCACGTGGTGTCGGTGTGCGGATAGTCGGTCTCGAAGCAGATGTTGTCGACCCCGACCGTGTCGAGCGACGCGAGGCCGTGCCGATCGGCCGTGAAACACCCGAAGATCCGCCCGTAGTAGTAGCTCGACGGCGGTTCGGGGATCAGCTCCTTCGAGTGCTGCCAACTGTCGTGCTGGTCCCACACCGTGTCCGCCCGTTCGAGCGCGTACGGGATCCACCCGATCTGGCCCTCGCTGTACGCGAGCTTCAGCTTCGGGAACTGGATCAGCTTGCCGGAGAACAACCAGTCGGCGAGCGACGCCATCGAATTGTTGAACGCCAACGTCCCGCCCACGCCCTTCGGCGCGTCCGGCGATGCGGCGGGGTTCGTCGAGGACGACCCGATGTGCATGCAGAGCGTGACGCCGGTGTCGTTGCAGACCTCGAACACCGGATCCCAACCGCCACTGTGGATCGTCGGCAGTTTGAGGTGGTGGGGCAACTCGCTGAAACAGAACGCCCGCACTCCGCGGTCCGCGTTGCGGCGGATCTCCGCGGCGGCCAACTCTGCGTCCCAGAGCGGCATGATGCAGAGCGGGATGTTGACGCCCTGCGACGGCGCGCACCACTCCTCCACCATCCAGTCGTTGTACGCCTTCACGCACGCGAGACCGAGTTCACGATCGGGGTGCTCGTAGAAGGTCTGGCCGCAGAAACGCGGAAACGTGGGGAACGGCAACGAACCGTCGACCCAGTTCCGTTCGAAGTCGACCATGCGAGCGTCGCGGTCGTAACAGCCGGGGCGCATCTCGTCGTAGGTGAGCGCCTCCATCACCATCTTGGTGCGGTCGAACTTGGAGAGGTCTCCGCCGGGCGTGGCGTCGAGGGGGATGGCGACGAACCGCTTGTGGACGTAGATGAGCTTGTCGTCGAAGTACCAGGCGTCTCCCCAGAGACCGTCGGGCTCCTCGCTCATCTCGTAGCGCGCCCCGGGCAGGTGCCGGAACGGTCCCCACCGCTTGCGCTCGACGCGCGGCCCGCGCGCGCGGTGCTGTTCCGGTAACCACGTCTGCCAGACGTGCGGTGGCTCCACCACGTGATCGTCGACGCTGACGATCTTCGGCAGGACACGATCCGGTGTGGTCGTCATGGCCTCGGACTGTACCTGACGTCGGTGTCAGGTCCCGGGGGCCGCAGTTGCGTCGGCCGCCGGGACGGCGACGATCGCGCACCGGCACCGGCCGGCCCGCTCGAGGCGACCGTTCAGCTGCGCGAGGCGCAGGATCTCGAGCGGCGTGATCCCCGGGATGCCGGTGATGCGAAATCCGACGAAGCTCGAGTCGAGATACTGCCGCCGACCCGTCTGGCCGGCGGCGTCGAGCTTGCGCCCGACGTCGGCCTGGATCCGCGCGAGTTCATTCTCCTCGGCTGCGTCCAGCGGTGAAGTGTCGGCGATCACGCGGGCGCCGGGGTACCGCGCCAGGAGCACCGGAACCTGTGATCCGGCCTCGGTCACGTACCAAATCGGGACCTGGACCGAACGCGCGATCGTGCGGGCGGATCCGAACACACGACCGCGCTCGGGGTCGACCCGGACGTCGACGCCGCGCCGGTCGAGTTCGTTCACCACCCCGTCGAACAGGCTCGGCAGCGACGTCCCGACCGGCCGCACCCGGAGAATCCCGTGGGGCACGCCCGACGCGTCGACCACCTTCATCATCGCTCGGAGATCGCCCTCTCGGGTCGCGAGCAGCGCCGACGGACGGCGGACGACGGCGACGGTCATGACCACCGACCCCCAGGCGATCACCGCGATCCCGATCAGCACGCCGAGTCTGCGCCCCACCGCGACATCCGTTCCGTACCGCCGCCCGATCGCGACGACGACCGCCGATGCGCAGGCGACGGCGAGGAACGCCGCGACCGTCGCTCGCCACTGGAATGTGTACGCCCGGGGTTCGTCGGCCCCCGAGATCGCGACCACGCCGACCGCGAGCATCACGGTGGCGAGCCCGACCAAGCGCACGAGATCGCGATCGCGGCTCACGCGCGCCGCCACCGCCCCCACGATCACCAGCCCGACGGGAATCGCGAGCCAGACGAGCGAAGCCGGAACCGCGTGACCGGTGAACGGCTCCAATCGGTGCGACCCACCCAGCCACGGCGGTACCCAACGAAACGCGTCGGCCATGTAATGGGTTGCCGCACCGAGTCCCACCGACGCGTGATTCCCACCGACGAAGTAGCGCGCGATCTTGCCGAGGTTGCCCGGCCAGTGCACCACCACGTCGACGAGCGGCGCGATCCACGTGACCGCGAAGACCGCAACCGATAACGCAAGGGTCCGACGCCACCCGGACGGACCCGCGTGCCGGCGGCGAGCATCGACGACGGTCCACGCAAGCGCGTAGACGAACCCCGCGAGCACGAGCGGCGCGTACCCGATGTGGGTCGACACCGTGACCGTTGCGGCCACCGACATCCCGATGAGTTGTCCGAACTCACCCGTCGCGACGAAATACGTGAGGAACAGGAACAGGATGAAGAACGGGACCGGGATGTGCAGGTTCCACGGCTCGCGGAACAGCCACTGGTTCGACGCCAGATAGGTGCACGAGCACACCACGCCGGCGGCGAGCAGCAACCTCGTGCTCCGGCGTGCGGTGGCGACGCCGAGCCACACGAGCGCGACGGCTTGCATGACCGCGCCCCCGATCCGGGTCGCCCACGGCGCGTGGCCCGTGGCCCACGAGAGCGGCGCCATGGCCCAGAACATGATCGGAGCGGGATGGTTCCAACCGGGGCGGCTGTAGAGACCGGTGAGTGGCGAGTTGGCGGTGAACACGTCGCGGACGCGCAGGTCGATGATGGCGAAGTCGTCGGTCGGCCACCAGTGCCGGCCGGCGAGGGCGACGATCGCCGCGACCGCCGGTGCCGCGATCAGAAGCGTGACCACGATGCCGGTCCACCGCCGGCCGATGCGAGCGCCCATCAGCCTGCTCAGTGCGCCGGGCGCGCGGTGACGTCACGACACGCGATGACCACGGGACCCCGATCGGCATTGGCGTCACGCGCCGCGTTCCCGAGTTCGACCCGGAGGCCGTCGTCGGTCGCGGACCACACCAGTGGATTCCCTCCGACATCGCCGACGTACGTCGTCGGGCTCACGTCGAGGTCGGGCAACGTGACCACATCCGCGGCCTGCTCCACCAGGGCGTACACCGCTTCGTCACGTGCCGTGTACCGCACGTTGGCACCCTCGGTCGTCGTCGCGCCGGGCCGCACCCACGGACGCGTGCCACGGATCGCGTCCTCGTTCGCGTGCAACCACTCGCCCAACCATCGCAGCCGCAGCCGCTGTTCGTCGGGGATCGAGGCGTCGACGCCACGCGGCCCCACGTTGAGCAGCAGGTTCCCGTTCTTGCTCACCATGTCGGCGAACGACCACAGCAGGTCGTCGCGGGTGAGGAAGTCCTCGGGGCGGGACGCGGCGTTGTATCCGAAGCTCTGGTCCATGCCCCGCACGCATTCCCACGGGCGCCGCTGGATGTCGGGGAAGGACGTGTACTCGGGCGTCCGCACGTCGTAGAACGGCGGCTCGGGCGGGATGAGTCCGGCGTTGCGCTGCGCCTGCTTGCGCGACCCCGCGTCCACCGCGCGACGGGCCGGACCGAACCGCATCGCACCCGCGAGCGGGTTCCACGGCATCCACCGGTCGTTCACCACCCCGTCCGGGACCGCGGCGTAGTAATCGGCGAACAGCGGCCAGAGTTCCTTGCCGCCCGCCGGCCAGGCGATGTCGTTCCACAACACGCTCGGGCGGTAGCGGTCGATGAGTTCACGCACCTGCGCCTCGGCGTAGGCCGGATACTCGCCGCGCGGGATCGCCGCGATCATGTCGGAGAGCTGCCCCATCGGACGGTCGTCGAAGGTCCAGTCGAGCCCGCCCGAGTAATAGACACCGAAGCGCATCCCGTAGGCGCGGACTGCTTCGCCCAACTCACCGACGACGTCACGCCGGCAGTGGAACCCGGGCCGGCGTGGGTTGTCCACCGCCGTCGGCCACAGGCAGTACCCGTCGTGATGCTTGGTGACGAGGACCACGTAGCGCGCACCGGTGGCGGCGAACGTGGCCGCCCACTCGTCGGGATCCCACGTATCGAGCCCGGCCTCCCAGTCGGCCACGAAGCTCCGGTAGTCGCGGTCACCGTAGACCTCGCGGTGGTGGATCGCGACCGGACTGTCCGGGAAGCGCAACGAGTTCTCGTACCACTCCGTGTACGGCGACCATCCCATCGCACGCGCGTCGCCCGACATCAGCATGTCGCCGACATCGCCGTCGACCGGTGCGAAGGCCGGTACCGACGCCGGCGTCCAGTGCACGAAGATGCCGAGCTTGGCGTCACGCCACCAGGCGGGGACCTCGTGGCGCCGGAGGGCCTTCAGCTGCGGATTCCGGGTGGCCATCGCGTGAAGGTAGCCGCCAGCGAACTCGGCGACCTCCGGACCGCCCTGCCACGGTCCGGACCGTCCGACCGACCAGAATGCACGGCGTCACACGTCGACGAAACCGGAGCACGGCGACCATGTATCGACCACTCAAGCTCACCGCGATCGCCGCGTGTGTCGTTGCCCTCGGTGCCTGTTCGTCGGGCACGTCGGGCTCGAACAGTTCGGGCGGCAGCAGCCCGGCGTCCAAGGCGCTCGTGGCGCACACCACGGCGGCCGGCGTGCCGCTGCTCCCCCAGGAGGCGTTCGAGACCCACATCCACACGCAGCTCACGGTGACGGTGAACGGCGCACCCCTGACCGTGCCCGCCTCCATCGGGATCGACCAGGAGACCAACCAGATCGCGGCGTTGCACACCCACGACGACACCGGGCTGATCCACGTCGAGAGCCCGGAGAAACACGCGAAGTACACCCTGCAGCAGTTCCTCACCGTGTGGGGCATGCCCGCCGGGGCCGACGCCCGCTGCACGTCCTTCAGTGCCAATGCGCCCTGCACCGTGACGGTGACGTCGAAGGACTCGGGGAAGGTCGGCCTCGACGTCCGCCTCGTCGACCAGGACGAACTCACCCTGACGGTGACGTCCGCCTAGCCCCGGCGAACTCACTCCGGCTCGCACAGAAGCGCAGGGGGCGTAGGCGAGACGCCGAACAGTCCGCAAACCGTGCAGGCAACGCGACAGACTGAGCGGCGTGTCGCTCATCGACTGGTACCGGATCTTCGCTTGGTTGGCATTGGCCGCCGAGATCGCCGTCGTCGCCTTCTGGATGAGTCGACTCCTCGGGTTGACCGAGCCCGGCGCGTCGTTCTGGGAACGCGTACGCGACGGTCTGCAGGCCCAAGGCCTCGCGCTGGCCGCGCTCGTCGCCAGTGTCGCGACGGCGGGTTCGCTCTACCTGTCCGAGGGCGGCCACCTCGTCCCGTGTCGCCTCTGCTGGTACCAGCGCACGATGATGTACCCGCTCGCGGTGATCCTCGTCGTGGCCGCGATCCGTCGTGACTGGTCGATCCGTCCCTACGCGATCACCCTGGCCCTGATCGGCGCCGCCATCTCCACCTGGCATGTGCTCATCGAGTGGAATCCCGGCCTCGAAGGCTCGAGTTCGTGCGATCCGAACAACCCCTGCTCGGCACTCCCTCTGCCCCGCTACTTCCATTTCCTCTCGATCCCGACCATGGCCGGCTCGGCCTTCCTGCTCGTTGCCACCGTGATGTGGCTCGCAGGACGACCGACCGCCGAGGAGGCAGCATGAATCCCGCGAAGAAACCCACCAAGAAACCCGCCAAGCAACCCGCTCGGAAACCCACCCGGAAACCCGCGCCGCGATCGGGCTTTCCGGTGTTCTGGGTGGCCATCGGCGCCATCGTCGCCATCGGCGTGGTGATCGCGATCGTCTCGACCGGCGGTGACACGACGTCCTCGGGGAACGGAGGTGGGAACGCCACGGCCCACGAGTACGGCACGGTGACGGTCACCGGCACGCCGTTGACGCAGTTCGCCGACTCCGGTTCCGATCCCGCGGTGGGGTCGACGATCCCCACCGTCAAGGGTGAGAACTTCGCGGGCGATCCCGTGACCATCGCGCCCGACGGCACGCCGCAGATGATCGTGTTTCTCGCCCACTGGTGTCCGCATTGCAACGTGGAGGCGCCGAAACTCGCGGCCTACCTCCGAAGCGTCGGCGGGGCACCGAAGGGTGTCCACCTCACGATCGTTCCGACCGGCTCCCGTCAAGATTCGGTGAACTGGCCGCCGTCGCAGTGGGTCAAGACCATGAAGCTGGGGGCGGTCACCGCGCTCGTCGACGATCAGAAGTCGACTGCTGCGGCGGCGTTCGGACTGACGTCGTATCCGTACATCGTCATGGTCGACAAGGACGGGGCGGTCGTCGACCGTCGCGCCGGCGAGCAGCAGGACGGGTTCTTCGCGAAGGCCTTCGGTGCGCTCGCTGCCGGGACGCCGGTCCCTGCCTCGGCCTGACCCCAAGGTCAGATCAGGCGGGCTTGTCGTTACCGAACATGTCCGAGTTGGGACGGGCGGCCGCGAGGAGCGGACGGATCGCGGCGTCGATCTCGGACGGGTCGTCCACCGGCTGCGTGCTCGGACCGCGGTGCCAACTCTCGGCGACGGCGAGGTACGCGCCCGACGCCTCGAACACGCGACCGGTCACACCCGCCGACTGCGGCGACGCGAGCCACGTACACAGCGGTGCGATCCAGCGCGGGTCCATCATCGCCTTGGTCTCTTCCGACGCACCGCCGAGACCGAGGTCCTCGGTCATCCGCGTGAGTGCGGTCGGGGCGATGGCGTTGACCGTGATGCCGTACCGCTCGAGTTCCATCGCCGCGATGATCGAGAAGGACGCGATGCCGGCCTTGGCCGCGCCGTAGTTGGTCTGCCCCGCGTTGCCGTAGATGCCCGACGGCGAGGTGGTGTTGATGATGCGGGCGTCGTTGGTCTCGCCGTTCTTGGACCGCTCCCGCCAGTACGCCGCGGCGAAGCGCGACACGCCGAAGGTGCCCTTGAGGTGGACCTTGATGACCGCGTCCCACTCTTCCTCGGTCATGTTCACGAGCATGCGGTCACGCAGGATGCCCGCGTTGTTCACGACGACATCGAGCGTGCCGAACGTGTCGATGGCCTGCTTGACGACGTTCCCGGCGCCCTCCCAGGTGGAGATGTCGTCGCCGTTGGCCGCGGCCTGGCCGCCCATCGCCTCGATCTCGGCCACGACGTCGTGCGCCGGGCCCTCGGAGTGACCCGCACCGTCGCGGGAACCGCCGACGTCGTTCACCACGACCTTGGCGCCTTCGCCCGCCATCATCAGCGCGTACTCACGGCCGATGCCCCGGCCGGAGCCGGTGATGATCACAACTCTTCCTTCACACATCTTCGTCATGGGGCATGGATTAGCAGAGGCAGTGAGTCCCAGGCGACCCGTGGACCCGATTGGGCGTCGAGGTGCCGGACGGAACCGCCCACTACGGCTGACCCACCACGCCGCTCGCCCCGAACTCGGCGGTGAGCGCGTCCGGCACGGCGACCCGCCAGTCGTGCGACTCCAGCGCCGCCCGGGTCACCGTGAACGTGCGGCTGTCATGGCCCTGGGCCGAGTACCGGAACACCCAGACGTCACCGATGTCGTAGACCTCGTCGAGGTCGGTCCGCCGGTTGCGCTCGGCCGTCCCGATTCCCATCCACCCGTGACGACCGGCGTCGGTCACCGCGACGTCGAGGTGGTACGGCGTGTGGTTCTCGAACGTGATCCGGTGCACGAACTGCGGAGACGGGATGAGCACCGTCACCGCGAGGAGCGCGGCGGCCACCAGCGCCACCCCCATGGCGATCGGAGCGGTGGTGACCCGCTCCGATCGCGCGGGGGCGCCGGCCGGTGGTCGCTTGACCGCCGCCGGCGGGGTCACCGGGAGCCTCCGTGGGTCGCGACCTCCAACCCGTGGGTCGGCGCCGTGGCCGTGGCCGTGGCCGTGGCCGTGGCACCACGATCTCGCCGCGCCGCACGCGTGGCGCGAGCCTCGACGACGATCAGGATCGCGAACGCGACCACCGGCACCAGCATCAGACCCACGCAGATCACGTAGACGATCCCGATCGCGATCGACTGGAGAGCTTCCGTGGCGAGGACCGCCACGGGAAAATTGAGTGCACTCAACGATTTCTCCTTCGGTTGCAACACGTCGTGGTTCCGCGTGATGCACCTCGGGGCCGCTTCGTTCGTCCCCACCTTCGTTCGTGCTGCGACGAACAACGGGCGACGAACAATGGGGTCAGGAGACGCTCGGCCTCAGCAGTGCGAGATCACGCGGTCAACACGCGACACACGGAGGGCCTCGCACCAGCACGTCGCCGCGCCGGCCCGGTCGGGGACGGACCCGGACCGGGACACCGAGACGCGACCGGCCACGGGTCGCCGCCGCGGCGATGCCGAGCGCGGCCAGGAGCGCGAACACCCGCACGAACCGGTCCGGGAGTGCCCGGTTGGATTCGACGACGGGGTTCGACGCATCGGCACCCGCGAGCACCGCCGGTTCGACGAGGCGGGCCGAGATGTTCGTGACGGCTGGACTCCCGGGTCCACGGTCCGCCCCGGCGATGCCGCCGGTCGAGGGCGCGACGCAGGCGATCGCGAGAGCTGCGAGCAGCACCCACAGCCAGTTCCGACGCCCCGAATCCATCCACCGACGCTAGTGGCCCCGGTCGGGGGTTCGAGTTCGCCTCAGTCGTCGGTGGCGGCGGGCTTCTTGGCGCGGCTGGGTGCAACGCGGGGCGGTTCGTTGGGCTGCTTCGGATAGACCGGCGGCCACGGTGCGTCCATCATCCCGGCGGCCATGTCGCGCTCGTGCAGTTCGAGCAGCGGTGCGAGCGACTGCGGCGCGTCGTACATCCCGGCCCAGGGATCGCCGTCGGCCGCGAGGCGCGCCGGTGCGTCGGCGATGGTCCACCGCCGCGGCGACACGGACTCGAGTTCGTCCCAGCGGAACGGCATCGAAACCGGAGCCTCGGGATAGGCGCGCACCGACCAGGCCCCGAACACCGTCTTGTGCGGTGCGTTCTGGTTGAAGTCGACGAACACGCGCTCGCCGCGCTCTTCCTTCCACCAGGCCGCGGTCAGGAGTTCCGGTCGCCGCCGTTCCAGCTCACGGGCCACGGCGACTGCGGCGAAGCGCACCGCGTAGGCATCCCATTCCGGCAGCAGCCGCACATAGATGTGGATCCCGCGGCTGCCCGTCGTCTTCGGGTACCCCTCCACGCCGTGGTCGCCGAGGAGTCGGCGCACCTCGTCGGCCGCCTCCTGCACCATCGGGAAGGTGACACCGGGGCCAGGGTCGAGGTCGATGCGCAACTCGTCGGCGAACTCGGGTGCGTTCGCCAGTGCCGGCCACACGTGGAATCCGAGACAGCCGAGGTTGACCGCCCACGCTACGTGCGCAACGTCCTCGACGACGAGCGCCTGCGATTCGGTGCCGTTCGGCGTGGAGACCACCGTCGTCCGCAACCACTTCGGCGCGTTCTTCGGCACCCGCTTCTGGAAGAACGAGTCGCCACCTGCGCCCGACGGGAACCGCTGCAGCATCACGGGGCGACCGCCCATCGTGGCGAGCAGCGGCTCGCGAACGGCCTGGTAGTAGTGGATCAGATCGAGCTTGGTCTCACCGCGCTCGGCGAAGAGCAGCTTCTCGGGATGCGAGATCGACACCTCGCGGCCGTCGATCTCCTCGATGATCTTGTCCCGCGCCTCGGCCACGGCGGAAACGCTAACGGAGGTGCGTCGGGACGAAAGCCCCTGGTGACCACCCCGGTAGGTGGCGCACGCTCGACCCATGACGAACATCATCGTTCCGCTGGACGGGTCACTGGAGGGTGAGCTCGCGTTGCCGCACGCGCGGGCGCTGGCCGACCGTGATCCCGTCATCCTGATGTCAGCGATCTGGAAGGGCGAACCGGTGGCACCCCGGCGCTATCTCGAGGAGCGTGCGACCACCCTCGTCGGACCGCCGGTCGAGACCCAGGTGACCCTCGACGAGCGTCCGGAGCACGCGGTCGTGGAGCTCGCGCGGTCCCACCAACCGTCGCTCATCTGCATGGCCACCCACGGCCGCAACACCCTGACCGAGACCTTCATGGGGAGCACCGCGGAGGCGGTCACCCGGGCGAGCGACGATCCGATCCTGCTCGTCGGGCCGCACGCCACCTACGTGCCGAGCCGGGCCGAGGCCCGCAACCTGGTGGTCGCGGTCGACGGCGAGATCTCGGCCGAGGCCATCGTGCCGTACGCCGCGGCGTTCGCCCGCCAGCGCGGCCTCCACATGTGGACGGTGCAGTCGGTGGCCCCCGCGCCGTACCCGTTCGTGGCCGACGCGAGGGTGCCGTCACAGTCCCTCGAAGGCGCAGGCATCGACGCCGCGGTCGCCATCCTCGCCCGCGACGAGATGAGCACCGACTCCAAGCTGCTCACGGCGATCGAGCCGGCCGACGCCATCGTGGCGTTCGCCCGCGATCTGCCCGCATCGATCGTCGTCATCGGGAGCCATGCCCGCACCGGGCTCGCCCGGGTTGCCCTCGGCAACACCGCGATGCGCGTCGTGCATTCGGCGCCGTGCCCGGTCCTCGTCATCCGGCAGTGATGTCGGTCACGAACCATCCGACCCGGAAGGAATCACCGTGCAAGCACTCGTGGTGTACGAATCCGTCTTCGGCAACACCCATCAGATCGCAGACCAGATCGCGAACGGCCTTCGGTCCTCGATGACGGTGGCCATCTCGCCCGTCGGCAATCTCACCGCGGAGATGCTCGCCGCCGCCGAACTCGTCGTGGTCGGAGGTCCGACCCATACCCACTCCATGTCGCGGCCGTCGACGCGCGCCGAAGGCGTACGCCGCGCCGGACTCCCCGACTCCGAACTCCGTCTGGACCCCGACGCCGAGGACCCCGGACTCCGCGAGTGGTTCGAGACCGGCCCCGACGGCCACGGCATCCGCGCCGCCGCGTTCGACACCCGCGTGGACATGAACCCTGCCATCACCGGTCGGGCATCCAAGGGCATCGCGAAGCGGTTGCGCCATCACGGATTCGAGTTGATCTCCGAGCCCGAGAGCTTCCTCGTCAATCGGGACGACCGCCTCGTCGTCGGCGAAGCTGCGCGGGCCCGCGCCTGGGCCACGACGCTGGGGGCCGTCGTTGTCGTCTGACCTCCGATCGATCAGGCACCTCCTCGACGCGGTATTGGACGCCGCCGACGCCGACGCCGACGTGGCACGGGCACGCGTGGTCGCAGGCCCGGTCGCCGTCACCTACGACACGGCGCGCCACCTCGATTTCATGACCGTGCACTCGCCGTTGATGGACGCGGCGATGTTCGTGCGGGGCATCCCGAACCGCATCCGGCACGTCGAGGAACCGACCCCCGCCCGCATGGTCCTGGGCGAAGGTGACGGCCTCCCCGGTTGGTCGGTCCTCGCCGAGGACCCGGGCCGGGAAGTCGTCTTCGGCGCCGTCGGCGTGTTCTGGACGCCGACCATCGCGTGGCGCGATGCGATGACCGTCGAGGAGTTCCGCGCCTTCGACGAACCCGGCTGGGGCAAAATCGCGTGCTGCCTGCGGGTCGACCCGGTCGACGACCACCGGTCCGAACTCACCTACGAGTGCCGGACGCGTATCACCGATCCGGCGTCCCGCCGCAAGTTCCTCCGCTACTGGCGGTTGATCCGCCCGTTCGTCGGCCACATCCTGGGCGCGACCGTGAACACCGTCCGCATCGAGGTGGAGTCCGGCCGCACGCCACCGGTGCCCTCTACACGACGGTGATCGTCGCGCTCATGCCCTTCATGAAGTGGTTGATGACCGTGCCGTCCGCCTCTTTCGAATCGATGTTGCAGAACATCACGTAGGTGCCCGGCGTGAGCACGAACCGCTTCGTACTGTGCACCCCGACTTTGACGTCGCCGGTCTCGCCGATGGTGTTCGCCGCGGAGATGGCCTCCTCGTCGACTGCCCCGACCGAGCGGTCGCCGGCCACTGTGACCTTCGGCAATGCGTCCGCACTGGCGGCCCGGACCACGACCATCTCGTGGGTGATGCCACCGACGTTCTTCACGTTGAAGGTCACCAGTCCGGCCTTCACGACCGGTGGATTCCGCTTGATCGAGAATTCCTCGAGATCGACGGTGACGGTCGAGCCGATGACGCCCGCCGCCTCGATCTTGGCGACCTTGGCCTTGGCGTCGTTGCTCCGGGTGTACGCCATGCCCGCCGTGATCAGTGCCGCCATCGCGACGACGAGCGCCAATCCCGAGAAGATCGCCGCACCGGTGCCCAGCACTTCACGGTCACCGCGTTGGAGTTTCATGCTCATCACCTTCGCTTCGAGAGCCGCCCATCGAGGTCCGTTCGGCCGAGGAACCGGCGCGACGTCGGGGATGCGACGACCATGGCACTCGCAGAGGCCAAGGTCCCGACCCTAGCGACCGTTCGCCGGTACCCGGTGTGGTCGGGATCGTCCAAACTGCCGATATGAAGATCTTCCGGCTCGGCTGGGTGAAGTGGACGCTGCTCGCCATTCTCGTCGCGTTCCTCGCGATCCAACTCGTGCCCGCCCGCGTCTCCAATCCGTCGACGCGCGACGAACCGACCTGGGACAGTCCACGGACCCGGCAACTCGCGGTTGCGGCCTGCTTCGACTGTCACAGCGACCAGACGCACATCGTGTGGTGGGAGCGCATCGCGCCGTTGTCGTGGTGGATCAAGCAACACGTCGACGAAGGTCGCTCCGCCCTCAACTTCTCGGAGTGGTCGACGCATCGGGGTGAGAACGTCGACGACGCTGCCGAGACCGTCACCAACGGCTCGATGCCGCCCGACTACTACACGTGGCTCGGGATGCACTCCAACGCCAACCTGACCGCGAAGGAAAAGCAGGAGTTGGCCGACGGTCTGCGCAAGACCTTCGGCGCCGCGGGCGTCACGGGCTGAGCCTTCTCGCTCGGGCCCGGCCCACGTGGCACGATGCGGCAATGGTGAACCACCGGGCCGGTCGGCCGCGAGTCCTGCTCGCGCTCGTCATCCCGATCGTCGGCATGATGCTGGCGGCGTGCGGGTCGAGTACGCCGAGCGCCCGGCCCGCGCCGGAACCGCGCACGCAGCCGGCCGCGCACGTGCACCTCGATCTCGTCGACCGCTCCCGGGCCGCAGTGGATCCGGTCGACGTGCGCTCGGCGCCGGTACGGACCCTGCCCACCGAGTTGTACCTCCCGGCGAGTGCGACCCCGCGTCCGTTGATCGTGTTCGCCCACGGCTACGACGGCGACCCGGCCAAGTTCACCCAGTTGTTCCAGCACTGGTCCGACGCCGGGTTCGCGGTGGTGGCCCCCCAGTTCCCGATCACGTACACGGGCGCGGCCACCGGCCCGCTGTCCCGGGCCGGTGACTACGTCCACCAACCGGCCGACCTGAAGTTCGTGCTCGACCGCGTGCTCGCGAGCAAATGGGCCGACCGCATCGACATCCACCGGATCGGCGCGGCCGGGCTCTCGCTCGGCGGCGCCACCATCTGGGGGTACATCGGCAACACCTGCTGCCGCGACCCGCGCGTGAAGGCCGCAATCGTCATGGACGGCACGCAGACGTCGTACGCCGGCGGAAAGACCGCGCCGAACCGTATGCCGTTGCTGATGTACCACGCCGACCACGACTACTCGCTGCCCTTCGCGCCGGCCCGGACCGCCTACGCCGCCGCCGCGCCGCCCAAGTACTTCGTGACGATCTTCGGGGCCTTCCACGCCGAGCCGTACGAGAACACCCCCAACGTGGCCGACGCGATGGTGATGACCTCGAGCACCGACTTCTGGCGTGCGTACCTGCTCGGCGATGCTGCGGCACGGGCCCGCATCGTGCCCGACGCGACCGTGGCGAACGTGAGTACCGCGGAGTCCGCGCCGGCGAAGTAGCGGCCCGATATCCCGCGCGCTCAGATCCGGCCCAACTCCTCCCCCACGACCTCGACCATGTAGCCGAGGTCGTCGGAGCTGAGCGCGTGATGGGCGGGCAGGCTCAGGGCCCGCTCGGTGATCGCATCGGCGTGTGGGAGACCGTCGGCGGGCGCCCGATGCTCGATCCTCGCGTACGCGGGATGCCGCAAGATGTTGCCGCTCCACACCATCAAGCTCGAGATGCCGCGGTCGACCAGCGCCCGTTGCAACGCGGCGCGGTCGACGCCCTCGCGAAGCAGAAACGGGTACCGCATCCATGTCGCGTGCGTCTCGGGCACGATCGCGGGCCGCTCGAGCAACTCCTCGTGGTCCGCCATCAGTTCGTGGAGCCGGTTCCAGTTGTGCTGGCGCCGGCTGTTGTAGTCGGGCAGCTTCTCGAGTTGCACCAACGCGTACGCAGCCCCGATCTCCGACGGTTCGAAGTTGTACCCGACCATCTCGAACTGGAAGGTGAGGTCGTAGGGCGTGCCGTCGGCCAGCGGACCGTGGCGGTCGGTCTCCCCCTGGCGGGAACCGAACAGGTAGGTCTCGGAGCGCCGACCCCACCGGCGCAACATGAGACAGCGGTCGAGAAGTTCGTCGTCGTTCACCCCGATCAGACCACCATTGCCTGCCGCGGTGATCGCATGACCGCGAGCAAAGCTCGTGACACTGATGTCGGCACGTTCGCCGGTGCGGCGGCCGTGCTGCCACGAGTCGAGCACGTCGCAGGAGTCCTCGATCACGACGAGACCGTGGGCGTCCGCCACTGCCCGCACCGCATCCCAGTCCGGGCAGTTGCCGACCAGGTTCGGCATGAGGATCGCCCGGGTGCGCGGGCCGATCATCTCCGCGATGCGCGACGCGTCCACCTGGTACGTGTGCGGGTCGACATCGACGAACACCGGCACCAGCCCGGCCTGGACGATCGGGGCGATGTCGGTACCGAACGTGACCGCCGCGGTCACGACCTCGTCGCCCGGCGTGAGCCCGAGCACCTCGATCGCGAGCTTGAGCGCAGACGAGCCCGAGTTCACCATCACGCCCCGCCGTTTCGACAGCAGCACGGCCACCGCGGCTTCGCAGGCCGCCACTTTCGGCCCGATCGTGAGGTTGCTCGTACGGAGGACCTCGACCACCGCCTCGATCTCGCGCTCGTCGTGGACCGCGCCCGGATCAGGGAGCCGGCGTACAGGTCGATCGGTCATGCGGGTCACCTCCAGGGAAAGGCGAAGTATGGCCGCCGGGCGCGCACTACGTTTCGCCTCATGCCGACCGCGGAACGCGAGTACATCGACATCATCTTCGACAACCGGCGCTGGGCCGACTTCCAGCCCCGACCCGACGACATCTTCGTCTGCACCCCGCCGAAGTGCGGCACGACGTGGACCCAGACCATCGTCACCGAGTTGCTGTTCCCGTGCGGCCCGACACCGGGTCCCGTCTTCGAGGTCGCGCCGTGGATCGACGCCCGCTTCGAACCGATCGACGTCGTCCTCGACCGCCTGGAGGCGCAGACCCACCGGCGTCACATCAAGACCCACACGCCCGCCGACGGTGTCCCGATGTCGGCCGACGCGAAGTACATCGTGGTGGGACGCGACGGCCGGGACGCATGCATGTCGTTCTTCAACCACATGGCGAACATGCAACCGGAGTTGATGCACCGGCTCATCGTGAGCGCGATAGAGGAAGCGCTCCCGCTCCCCGACGGCGGTCCGCCCCCCACCGACGACGTCCACGCGTACTTCGACTGGTGGATGAACCGGCGCTTCTTCTTCGACCACATCGCGACGTGGTGGGAGCACCACGACGAGCCCAACGTGCTGTTCGTGCATTTCAACGATCTGAAGGCCGACCTCGACGGGCAGATGCGTCGCATTGCCGGCTTCCTCGACATCGCCGTCGACGAGTCGACCTGGCCGACGCAGGTGGCGCGCTGCACCTTCGCCGGCATGAAGGCGCGACCCGACGAGATCGCCGACTTCGAGGATCACTTCGTCGGTGGCGCCGACACGTTTCTCTACAAGGGCACCAACGGCCGGTGGCAGGGCGAACTCACAGCAGACGAAGTGGCGCGCTACGACGCGACCGTCGCCACATCCTTCACTCCCGAATGCGCGGCGTGGGTCAGCGGGACTCCCGCCGGCTGAGTCGCCGCGGCACGTTGCCTAGAGCCCGCCGTCGAACTGGTCGAGCCGTTCCGCGAAACGGGCCGGGTCGACGAGGTGCGGGTAGTGGCCGGTGTCGGGCCACACCTCGACACGCGCGTTGGCGACGAGGCCGAGCAACCACTCGACGTACGGGACCCCTGGGTCGCTGCCGTGGATCGCCAGGTACGGCACGCGAATGCCGGAGAGCAGTTCACTCGCCAGTGTGTCGAGTTCGGGAATGGTGAGGTCGAACACCTGTGACCACACGCCGAGGACCACCGCCTGCTCCGGGCTCGAGATCGTGTCCAAGCGAGTGCGTTCCGCCGGCGGGAGCGGGCCGTCGAGCACGCTGAAGACCATGGCGATCGCCTCCCGGAACGATGCCTCGTCACCCTCGAGCATCGGCCGCAAAGGCATGAGCGCTTCCTTGAAGCCGCCGAGCGCCATCGGCTGGTCGATGTTCACGATGCCCCGTGCGGGTGAGCCGGCACCGCCGTACACGCTCACGATCACCCCGCCCATGGAGTGACCGACCAGCAACGGCTCGTCGAGATCCAACCGGTCGACGAGCGCGGCGAGATCGGCAGCCGCGGTGCCCGCGTCGTACGGAGGTCGCCGGTCGGACCCGCCGTGCCCGCGCACGTCGACCGCGGTCACCCGCCACGCGGATTCGAGTGCCGGTCGCACCGGATCCCACGCCCGGAGCGACTCGGTGATGCCGTGCACCAGCACGAGGTCGCGCCCGGACCCCCTTTGTTCGTACGCAAGGGTCGTGCCGTCGTCGATCGTCACCGTTTCCATGGGCGCGCAGCGTAGGAGTTCCGGCTGACCGGTCCCGTGGTGGGCTGTACCATGCCGCTTTCGTCGGGGAGGCGTTATGCGGAGATTGTCGGTACTGGCCGCGCTCGTGGTCATGGCGGCCGCGACGGCGTGCACGCCGCTGCGGATGCACGTGACCGTGCTCGCCAGTGACGCATTCGGAGGTCGCAACAACGCCACGCAGTCGTCGGTCGACGCGCAGAACTACATCATCAGCCGGCTGAAGGACTACGGCGCGACCGGTCTCGACACCGCCGCCACCGGCGACGACACCTTCCGCCAGCCCTTCACCTCGGGCACGAACATCGTCGGGGTGATCAAGGGCAGCGAACTGCCGGACGAGTACGTGATCGTCGGCGGTCACTACGACCACCTCGGCTCCTCGTGCCGAGGCTCGGGCGCGACCGACTCGATCTGCAACGGTGCCACCGACAACGCGGCCGGCGTGGCCGCGACGATCGAAGTGGGGCGCGCGATCGCGAGCATCCCGGGCGGACCGCGGCGTTCGGTCGTCATCGCGTTGTGGGACCGCGAGGAGGACGGGCTGCTCGGTTCGGCGTACTACGTGCAGCACCCGCTGGTGCCGATCGCCCAGACCATCGCCTACGTGAACTTCGACATCCAGGGTGCGAACCTGCTGCCGAGTCTGCGAGCGTCGAGCTTCGCGGTGGGTGCGGAGACCGGCGGCGCGCGCCTGCGCGACGCGGTGACAACTGCGGTCGGCTCCACGCTGCAGACCCACCTCGTGAGTTCGATCTTCGGGCAGGGTCGCAGCGACTACGTCAACTTCACCGGAGTCGGCGTGCCCAACGTGTTCTTCAGCGACTCGACCGGGCCCTGCTACCACACCGTCGACGACGAAGTGGCGGTGGTCGACTTCGACAAACTCGCGAAGCAGACCGACATCGCCACCAAGGTCACCGAGGATCTCGTCGCCGGGGCCGCGCCGACATTCGTGGGCAACGCTCCGCTCGCCACCTATGCCGACGCGGTGGAACTGGAGTCGGTCGTGGCCCAGTCGCTGCCGGACATCAACCGGTTCACACCCGCCCAGCAGACCCAGCTCCAGCAGTTCGTCACCGACCTCAACGGTGTGATCAGCCGCGGCGAGGGGCAGTTCAACTCGAACGACGTGACCACCCTGCTCGCCGGCGCGTCGAACGCGGTGAACATCCTCACCACCGGCACTTGCGACGGGTTCCGCCCCCCTTGACCCAACTTGCGTCGCAGCCCCGCGACTATCGCGGGTCTGCGACGCATTGTCGGGTGTTCAGGCCGGCGTGAGCATTGCGCGCACTAGCTCGCGGAGTTCCGGCTCGACCTTGTCGG